>NTJQ01000002.1 GCA_002457555.1 Marine Group II euryarchaeote MED-G37 | reverse complement strand
TAGTGTAATGAAACTTACTAGGTTCCAATTACTACACTAGTAAACAATTAAGTCAAGATATCCATTGTCAAGTCTCATGTCCGCCATGATAACGCCGGAGTATCTACTTTCAAACGCCGAGAAATATGCCAATGAGCCTGCTCTGTCATCAAAGGACTCAGCTGGCAATTGGGACACTACCACCTGGGCCGAGTTTAGCGCCTACACAATGGACGTAGCGAAATCACTAATCGCAATGGGTTTCGAAAGCGGAGATAACCTCAGTATCTACTCATACAACAGGAAGGAATGGTACGCAGCCTACTCCGCTGCTAACATGGCAGGAGGGGCTGCGGTAGGTGTCTACCACACATGTTCTCCAGAGGAAGTTGACTGGGTTGTTGGGAACTCTGATTCCAAGGTAGTCTTTGT
Organism: Marine Group II euryarchaeote MED-G37; assembly: GCA_002457555.1. GTDB lineage: Archaea > Thermoplasmatota > Poseidoniia > Poseidoniales > Thalassarchaeaceae > MGIIb-O1. The sequence continues at coordinate 127,853 of NTJQ01000002.1, read as the reverse complement.
AGGAAGCAATCCCATGGACGGTGGCGACCCTTCGAAGATGTGCTCAAACAGGCTAAGTGCAGTACTTGATGGGCTTGAAAAGGTCGAGATGGCCGTTGTCATGGATGGAGTAAAAATGGACCACTCCAAGGCGATTTCTTGGGCCGAATTCATAGCAATGGGTGCGGGATTAGCGGACTCTGTTGTGATGGAAAGAATCGCTGCTGTAAAGCCCGATGATGTGGCTTCGCTGATTTACACATCCGGAACAACTGGAAACCCAAAGGGAGTGGTTCTGACCCACGACAACATGGATTTCGAGATTGGAGAAGTCCACAAGCTGGTCACCTTCAACCAAGGCGAAGGGTATGTTTCCTGGCTGCCGTGCGCCCATGTCTTCGGTCAGCTAGCTGACAACCATATCTGGATTCGCGACGCAATACACATGAGAGTAGTGGACAACCCACTTCACTCGATAGACTACTGCAAGGAAGTCAACCCCCACCTGTTCATCGGAGTACCTCGAATATACGAGAAGGTCTACTCCAACCTAGTTGCGGGACTCGGGAGCAAGATTGGTTGGCTGAGGTTACCAATCCTTGGGAACATAGTCAGGAAGAAGGCGAAGCAGAAGATCGGTTTCACGAATCTGAAGTTCGCGATTACTGGTGCGGCCCCAATCAACCCCGACATCTTGCATCTTTTCCAGGATCTGGGCATTCCCATATTCGAGGGATATGGTATGACAGAGACCTCGGCTGGAGCCACACTCGGACATGCCGGCGCTAACAAGATTGGGTCTGTCGGAAAACCGCTCTCGGGCACTGAGCTTAGGATTGCTGACCCCGATGAGGGAGGCAATGGAGAGATCCAATTTAGAGGAAGGCACGTAATGGCGGGTTACTACAAGAATCCTGAAGCCACTGCTGACACAATGACCGAGGATGGTTGGCTCAAGTCAGGTGACCTTGGAAAGATCGACTCGGATGGTTTCGTCTACGTTACTGGTCGACTGAAGGAAATCTATGTCAGCTCCGCAGGAAAGAACATCGCGCCTCTTGTTATTGAGGAGACCATGAAGTCAATACCAGTTATTTCACAGTGCATGCTTGTTGGCGACAACAGGAAGTACTGCAGCGCCCTATTCACTCTCGACGTGGGAGCCATACTCAGGGATGTTCACGGCCTAGATGGAGCAACTGAAGTCCCGAAGGACCCTGCAGAGCAACTGGCCAAGCTAGCTGAGCTAGGTCATGACCTGTCAGAGTACACCGCGGTTGGTAGTGACATATACAATCAACTCGAGGAAGCAGTTATGGAACTGAATAAGAAGTTCAGCAACCCAGAGCAAATTAAGAAGTTCACAGTTTTACCTCGTGATCTTGGAGTTGACCAAGGTGAGTTGACACCTACTCTGAAGATTCGAAGAAAGCAGATTCGTGAGAACTGGGCGACTGAGATCGAAGAGATGTACGCAGGCGCATAATCGGTGGTTCAATGAACCCCGAGGCATGGGTCGCTTTGGCTACCGTGTTTATGCTAGGGGCGATGAGCCCCGGCCCTAGCCTAGCAGTGGTTCTACGTAATACCATGATAGGGGGTCGAAGACAAGGAGTAATGACGGGGATTGGTCATGGAATTGGCTTTGGAATCTACGCATTTCTAGCTGCTGCTGGCATAGCCACCGCATTGTCTTTGCACGATTCTACCGAGCAAATTCTGAAGTGGGGAGGAATCGTACTATTGCTTTGGCTCGGGTATAATTTCCTAAAGGCTTCAATGGGCGAAGCCTACAAATCCACTGATGAGGATCATGGACCATCTGATCGAGCTGGTTTCCTACAAGGCTTTGCTATCGCCTTGCTTAATCCAAAAATTCTCGCTTGGATGTTGGCACTTTACGCTCCCTTCATTGAAGCAAATATCAGCACTGAGACTCTGTTTGGCATGGGACTTCTGGGGATGACAATAGATGGAACTTGGTATGTCACCGTGGCTACCCTATTGACGAGGGGGGATGGGGTTTCGAAACTACGTGCTCAGGCTCGAAGAATCGATGCGGCAATGGGGATTTTGATGTTTTTATTCGCTGCACTTTTGTACATCGATTATCTATGAAACTACACAAAAACAACAGGCAATTGTAGAAGTATCTCCAGCACAACTGCCAGCGCATTTGCCTCAACTTTGGCGTCACTGCTCCCATTTGATGGAGGAGAAAGGCGATGAAGTTCATCAGCATCCAACCAAAATGAGCTACAACTAGGGCAGCCGTCGATTTCAATCGGCTCTGTTAGACTGCCGTCCAAGCGTCGAAATGAGAAGCTTCGAACTTTCATTTGAGATTCACAAAATGGACAATCAATATCGTCAGGCGTTCCTTCTTCGACGAATCCCTCATGCATCTCTTGCAGTTTCTCCGAGCAAAATGATGAGGCTGCTGCATCGGCATTTAGCAACATTCCAGAGCAGGTGTCACAGTGATGAATACCATTGCGAATGTATGCTGACCTTTCGGATGCTGAAGGAGGCACCAAATTCGTGCCATCACGAGGGCAAACATACCCCGTAGTGTCTCCAGACATATTTCTTCGACTGTGCTTCATATCTTCAATACTCACCCGTCATAGGTGAAATTTTGGCCGAATCAATCTAACTTCAGAGGCCTTCGAATGAGAGAACAATTTGGAAAATCAACAAGAGACTTCGAAGTTTTGAAGCGATTACTGAAGCAGAGGTTGCTGATGACGTGGATTTCCCCTACTTCTTTGACGCTGTTGATGAAAACACGAATTACTACCAAAGTTTGTCAGATACAGTACGAAAGGCTTCTTCGATAGGTATTGAATACAACGATTTCAGTGAAGAAAACAGCCTAATTCCGCAAAAAACCGTCAAGAATTAGTTCCTAATCTATGCTCATCGAATGTCGGTTGATTGATGAGTGAATTATTCTTCGACATACCATGGCAGAGGATGCTCCGCTGCGAGTAGTTACGGCTGCGGCCATCTTTGATGGCCATGATGCAGCGATTGGTATCTTCCGCAGAATCTTCCAATCTATGGGTTGTGAAGTCATCCATTTGGGTCACGATCGCGGAGCTGATGAGGTTGCAAGAGCGGCTATCCAAGAAGATGCGCACGCTATCGCTATTACTTCCTATCAAGGAGGTGCCGTGGAAATGTTCGCTCACACCAAAGAGATACTGGATGAAGCTGGATTCGATCACATTTTCCTTTGTGGAGGCGGAGGAGGAACTATCCTCCCTTGGGAAATAAAGAAACTCAGAGATGAAGGGATTGCTCGCATCTATTCTCCGGACGATGGTAGAGAGATGGGGCTAACCGGTATGGTTGGAAACGCAATCGAAGAAGCTGGAAAAATCAATCTACTTGAGAAATCTAGATTCAATTCGCTAAGTGAGGCAATTAGCGCTGATGACCACGGTTCTGTATCGAAGTTGCTAACAATGGCTGAAAATGCGGAGGATTCAGAATTTCAAGCGGTTCTACGGAGGGTTCGTTCTGTTGATGCTGATTCAGGATGCCCCGTTGTGGGATTGACTGGAACCGGTGGAGCAGGTAAATCGAGTCTTACTGATGAGTTGATGTTGCGTATACAACGTGATAATCCAGGAGCTAAAGTCGCTCTTCTCGCCACCGACCCAACTCGTAAGAGAACCGGTGGCGCATTACTTGGCGATAGAATTCGAATGAATAGTCTAGCAGATGATAATCTGTTCATGCGTTCATTTGCTAGCAGAGCTAGTGGAAGAGAGATTGCAGATTGTATAGGTAGGGCAATTGAAGCCTGTCAAGCCGTCGGCTTCGACCTAATTTTAGTCGAGACCAGTGGTATAGGCCAAGGCAATGATGCAATCACAGAGGTAGCCGATCTGTCGATGTATGTCACAACTAGAGAGTACGGCGCCCCCTCCCAATTGGAGAAACTTGCAGCGCTTGATTTCGCAGATCTAGTGGTGCTAAACAAATTCGATCGACCTGGGGCTGAAGATGCGCTAACAGAAATTCGAAAGCAGTTCAAGCGCAATCGAGAGATGTGGGATGCAAAGAATGAGGATTTACCAGTTATACCGACTATTGCTAGTCAGTTTGCCGATGCAGGTGTAGATCTACTCTGGCAAAAATTAGCAGGCTTGCTAAACCAAGAACATGGACAATCATTCGATGCGGCTGAGGCGAGACTGGGTGCTGATGGTCTACCGCATCGATCTGCACCAATACCACCTGAAAGACAAGGATACCTAGCAGAGGTAGCCGCATCTGTTCGAGATTACCATGCTAGAACAGAAGAGACCTCCAGAAATGTACGACTGGTTCAGCAACTGGATGCTGCCGCTCAACAGATGCGTAAGTCAAACCGATTAACTTCAGCCGCTGACTTAACGGCAGAAGCCGAAGAAATCCGCAAGCGGGTACCAGATTCCGCTTGGCAGATGCTGAAAGAATTCGACGAACGGGCTGCGGCTTATCGTTCAGGTAATGCATCCTATACCGTAAGAGACAAGGAGATTCCAGTCGAAACTACCACTGAAACCCTCAGTGGTCTCGACCTACCACGCGTAGCCCTTCCTGATTCAGATGACTGGGGCGATAAGATGCAGTGGGTTCGCTCTGAAAACGTCCCTGGAGCATTTCCCTTCACTGCTGGAGTTTTCCCATTCAAGCGCGAAGATGAAATTCCTTTGCGCATGTTTGCGGGAGAAGGTAGCGCCGAGAGAACAAACAAGAGATTCCATTTCCTTTCCGAAGGCCAACCATTCAATCGACTTAGTACGGCTTTCGATTCTCCTTCTCTGTATGGTAGAGACCCGCAAACGAGACTGGATATCTTTGGAAAGGTCTGCGAATCGGGCGTCAGCATAAGCACCGTAGATGAGATGGATACGCTGTTCGAAGGCTTCGACCTTTGTGCCCCAAACACATCGACATCAAAAACCATCAATGGAAACTATTGGTGGCACCTTGCGGCCTTCTTCAATGTAGCAATCAAACAGCAAGTTCGTAAGTTCGAGAAGGAAAACGGACGAGAGCCAAATGAAGAAGAGTATCAGGAACTAAAGGCCTGGGCATTGAACAATGTCAGAGGTACTGTTCAGGCTGATCAACTGAAGGAATCAATGGGGCAGAATACCCTTGTTTTCAATCTAGATACTGCACTGAGAATGATGGGTGATGTAGCCGAATATTACGTTCAGAACAACATCCGCAATCACTACTTTGTTTCGATTTCAGGGTACCATATTGCCGAAGCAGGAGCCAACCCCATAACACAAGCGGCGCTTACTCTAAGCAATGGGCTAACCTATGTTGAATTATTCAGAGCAAGAGGTTTGGACCCAGATAAATTCCTTAGAAACTTTAGTTGGTTCTTCTCGAATGGAATGGACCCCGAATACGCCGTAATTGGTAGGGTCGCTCGTCGAATTTGGTCAATTGCGATGCGCGATATTTACGGAGTAGGTCATCGTGGTCAGCAACTAAAATATCACATTCAATCCAGTGGTAGAAGTTTACACGCACAGGAGTTTACGTTCAATGACTACAGGACTACACTTCAGGCGCTCTACGCTCTAGCAGATAATGCCAACTCTCTCCATACTAACTCACGTGACGAAGCCTTTGGAACACCAACCGAAGAAACAGTTAGGGATTCAATCGCAATCCAAATGATTCTATCCAAGGAATATGGATTGCTAGCCAACGAGAACCCAATGCAGGGTTCTCACCTCTCTACTTGGTTAACCGAAAAAGTCGAGGAAGAAATTCTGAGAATCTTTGAAGAGATGCACCGACGAGGTGGTGTCTTAGGTTCCTTGGAAGTCAATTATCAGCGTAACAGAATCCAGGACGAATCGATGGTCTACGAGCACAGAAAACATTCTGGTGAATTACCAATAATTGGAGTGAATACTTTCACTAATCCGGATGCTGCTAGCCTTTCAGCGGATGAAGCTGACTCATTCGACATGGATGTAACTCGTTCGGATGAAGGCGAAAAGAAGATGGTAATCGAGCGGAATGAAGCCTTCAAAGAAGAAAATAAGGAGAAAGCCGAGGAAGGTCTGGCAAGACTAAAGCAGGTTGCAAGAGATGGTGGAAATCTCTTCGAAGTAATGATGGATATTGTCGAATTTTGTTCCGTGGGTCAAGTGACTCAGGCTTTGTTTGAGACAGGTGGAAAGTTCCGTAGGAATATGTGATATATATGCCAATACAGGAGATAATCCCAGCAGTTTTGGATTATATGTTCAATAACTTCAAGGATTTACCTAGACCAGTACAATTCCTCTTGAATTTCTTATTTTATGCGATTCCTCTTGGAATTTTGATATATTATCTGGATGACACTTTCGGGTTAATCTAAGATAATTATTGAGTTTCTTTGAAAGCCTTGTATCAATTCGATTAGGCGTGCCAGGTGGAATTGCTGAGGGTATTGGCCTTCTGTTTAATGAAATAATGAAAAATTACAGCGACATACCTTCCGGTATCAGATTGATACTGAAAATTCTCTATTATGCAATCCCACTAGGGCTGTTAGCGTACTTCCTAGATGACACATATGGATTATTCTAGATGGTTTATTGAGTCGCTTTGAATGCCTGAACTGCCAATATTCCTGCAATGAATTGTGGCACTAGATGTATCCACAAATCGGCAACCTCGACGACCCCTGATACGAATAAAGCGCCGGTTACAGCCGGATTGAAGGATCCACCAGAGATTCCACCAACTGTCAATGCGCCAGCTAGTACCACGAAGGCGATTGCAGCCCCATAGTATCCGTTACCCTCGGTTGCCTCACTAGTAGCGACATTGAGGATAACAAAGACAAGCGCGAAGGTGTAGAGGAACTCAGCACCGAGAGCTTGAGTGGTATCCATTTCTAGAGCCGTGACACTAGTTTCTGCAAACAATATGTTCTCAGATGCAAGTGCAGCCAATGCTCCGGCAATTATCTGGACTGCGATGTAAGGAGCAACATCGTCCTTCTCACAGGCACCTCGTAACCATATTGCAACGGTTACAGCGGGATTGAAGTGGGCTCCGGATATGTGGCCAACTCCGTAAATCATTACCATCAAGGTCGCGGCTATTGCAAACGGGGCATAATCTCCCGCAGAGCCGTGTACGGCGGCGGTACAAATTGTCAGGGCAAGGAAGAAAGTTCCAATGAATTCGGCGATCAGTTTCTGTTGTTGTGAGTGCTCAGACATGTATTGTCCCGAAAATCGAACGCCCATCAATATTCTCAACGGAATTTGTATGATTCTTGAGGGGGTCCAGGTAGAGGTAGTTGCTTCCGCATCCATGGTTTGAATCTTGCAGCCCTAGTAACATCTCCGATTTCACACCAATCATCAAGAGTAGTTTGGGATTTGTGTCTTCCAACAGATAGCTCCGACTCAATTAACCAGGCCATTGTTGAGCAATCTAATTCTAATACACGAATCCAAAGTTTGAGTGGAAGTAACTCTCCCCTACACATTAATTCGACCATTTCAATAGAATCTTCTCCATCTTCAACAACATAGCGAGCAACGGTAGGACCAAACGGGGGAACTATTGAAGCCATAGCTATCCTTTCGAAACGAAGCCAATCGTCACCGATTTTAGGATACGAGGACATTTCTGCAACGAATCCAGATTCTAATGCTTCTGATATCAAATTCGCTCTTGTAAGCAAATATACTAATCCTGATGGGAGATGCTTAGGCGTTCTTTCTTTGTCTTCCAATTCTTCTGAGGTTCTTCCATAGTAGAATTCCTCCCACTCGATTTCTTCGTCAAGTGACGACTTGAAGTCGCGCACAACAGTCAATGTCCAGCTTTGTCTTCCAATTGTATTTGTAACCATAATTTTCCTTCCCAATTAGTCAATCCATTAGGCGGCTCGTTTGAAATTGAACAACTGTTCAAAATCCAAAAAGGAGGTATTTTACCCGTCTAATCAAAACCGCGCAGAGGTAACACATACAGTAGCATTGAGGGTTTATCAATAATTTCATTTAGAGTGTCAACAATGCAATAATTACACTGGATAAGAGGACGAATCAGTTGATTACTAAGTCATCTATTCGGAGATCATGTTATCACCTCAGAAGGAGAAGGCCTTGGTCACAGGTGCATCTAGCGGAATAGGCCGAGAAATTGCGAGAGTATTGGGTTCACAGGGATGTGATCTAGTGATTACCGCTAGAAGAAAAGCAGAACTAGAATCTCTTGCAAAAGAGTTGACTGATAGACATTCTATCGAAGTAAAAGTAGTCGTATCTGATCTCTCTGAACAGGTAGGGGTAGAGAATTTGATTAGGGACGCCGGAGAGATTGACATACTCGTCAATAATGCTGGTTTCGGATTTAACGGTGAGCATTTGAGCCTCAACCAAGAGGGGCAACTCAACATGATTGACCTGAATATTAGAGCCTTGACTCACTTAGCTCGCCATTATGGAGCAGAGATGAAAAAACAGGGTTCGGGGAAGATACTGAACGTTGCTTCAATTGCAGGGTATCAACCAGGGCCAAAAATGGCGGTATATTGTGCAACAAAGGCCTACGTTCTATCTTACACACGCGCTTTACATTCTGAGTTGAAGAAAAGTGGAGTATCGGTAACTGCCCTCTGCCCCGGTTTCGTTGAGACCGGCTTCCAAGAGGTTGCTGGAATGGATTTAGGCGCTCTAGAATTATCTGGAGCCGTTCCAGCAGAGAAGGTAGCCAAGACCGCGGTCAAAGCTATGCGTAAAGGCAGAAGAGAAGTAATCCCTGGATTGTTGAACAAGCCAATTCCCTATGCAAACAGGCTGATTCCGATAAGCCTAAATTTAGCTGTTGTAAAGAGACTCATGTCGTAATTATCTCTGACATCTCGGACAGTAAAATGTCGATCGACCGGATTGAACGATACGTCTAATTATACCTTCACAGCTTTCCTGCTTGCAGGTTTCTCCCTCTCTGTTGAATACCATGAATTGTTGAGGGAAGTAGCCTAAATCACCCGATCCATCAACACCTCGAAAATCTGAAATCGTCGAGCCACCGGCTTCGATGGCATCGAAAATTACCTCATTGGTAAATTTGTGAATTCTCTCAACTGCGACTACAATACGTTGACTTTTACCCGCCACTTCAGCCGCTGTTTTCATAGGAGAAATGCCTGAACGGTGGAGAATCTCACTAACGTAGATATTACCTAATCCTGCAACAACTCGCTGGTCGAGTAGAACTGTTTTGATTGGACTACGACGACTGTGTAAACCCTCCTTAAGCGATTGTAGAGTGAAATCATTGGTAAGCGGTTCCGGGCCTAACCCTGAAAGTAGTTTATGTTCACTTTCAGAGGATGTCGGCATCAAATCCATGATGCCAAATCTACGATGGTCGGAATAAGTAGAGGTTAAAGCGCCGTCATCAAACTCGACGTAGACGTGATCGTGTTTCCCATCGCCTGGTGAATCAATTGTCCAGACTCCAGTCATCCCCAGATGACTTAGCCAAGTATTTCCATTGTCTAGGCGAATCAAGAGGTATTTTGAGGCGCGTCCAATCTCTACTACCTTCGCACCTGTCAGCGCTTCTTCAAGATTTGATGGGAATGGAAATCGTAGATCAGGACGGCGTAAATCGACAAAGCTAATTCGTCGTCCTACCCAATGAGGAATGAGACCACGACGGACCGTTTCTACCTCAGGCATCTCCGGCATATACGCGGCAGTGTGTCTGAGAAAATGATGTTATCCATTGTTAGACTATACGTCCAAAGCATTGAAGGGTAGATTCACATACCAATTGGTATGATTGAGGACTCCAGTGAGACACAAATTTCCGGAGAACCTACAACAATTAACATCAATGCAGGACCTCAGGTAATGGGTGGTCAAATGCAATCAACAAATGCGGTTGCTGGACTAGTTCTTGCCATACTAGGACTTACAACTCTATTAGGAGGAGCGGCCGCTTTATGCTGTGGACCTAGCCTTTGCTTTACGATCCCAGCTATGTTTCTAGTAAGTACTGATAAGAAAAATATTGACGGTGCACACCATCCGGATAGTGGTATGATTAATGCTTCAAATGTAATTAATATCATTAGCCTAATAGGAGCATTACTCGGACTTGGTTTGTATTTGGTTTTCTTCATATTGATGGGCAGCGCAGGCGCATTTGCTTGAAATTCTAAAACCGAGGTGAATGATGATGGATGATAATTCTCAATCAGAAGCAACTCCTAACCTCGAGGGGCCTGAAGTATTGTATGTCCAAGGAGTAAGTAATCCAGCCACGGTAGGGCAATATCCCCCTACACAAGCCATTGCTGCACTAGTTCTAGGAATTTTAGGATTAATGGGATTTAGTTGCTGTACTGCAATACCTGGTTTGATACTTGCAAAATCTGCTTTGGAAGTAGCCGGACAACATCCAGGGCATCCAGACGCAGGAATGGCAAAGGCGGCGAATGTTATTTCTTGGGTTTCAATTATACTCACTATTGTATTTATGTTGCTTTATGCCGTAATTATTGTGTTCGCCATCGCTCTTTCAGCAGGCGCAGAAAACGCCTGATTATATCCTAACACAATGAAACACAGTGTGCTGTTCCTCAAATACCGAGATATCGATTACCTCTAGCAATTCTAGATGCTGACAATCTTCTATGATGCTCTTTGTGTGCTCAAATCTAGCATCATCTCCACCTTCCATCCACCGCTCGCTAGCTGCTTTCAGAGATAGGAGAGCGGTTCCACTTTCTTTGAGAAATGCCGAAGTCATCCTGACGAATATCTCCGCTTGATGACCTATGCTGAGGTCTTGATGCAACCAATCCGCCTTACCTCTAATGTATGGTGCGACAGCAAGTGGATTGCGTGCATCGGCTAAGACCGGAACTAGTCCTTGGCGGAGTTCGGCCAACTTGACCAAATCACGCATCATCCTAGGAGAAATATCCACAGCGACCACCTGTCCACCGTGATGATTTCCAGCACCACAGACATTGTCATGGATATGACTTACGGTACCACCAGAAGAAGCACCGAGGTAGAGGCAAGTAGAGGCGGCTTCGGGTAATAGTGCGGATGCATCCCGCTTAGTCTTGAGAACGCTGGCGGCTACCTTTGAGCGATTGGGGTCCCAAAGACGCCATTCATTTCTGCCGTCTCTTTTCCGTCTCTCTCCTCTAACTGATACCCCTTTGACTGCGTTACGAGACCAAAGGCTTCTACGTTCGCGACGAATACCCCAAGCGAGCTTGACGGGTTTTGGCAAATCTATCACTTCCGCTTGGGTGGCTTAGGGAACTTGGCCTTGATCGCCTCGGTCTCTTTGTGAATCTCAGCAACAGTATCCTCGTCCCAAGGTTCTCCACCAAAGTGATCACACCTGACCGCGATTGAGGCCTTTCCAGCGAGAAATCTCGCAATCTTTCCACGTACCCATCTAGGTGAACGCGAAATCTGAGGCATACTGAAGAGTATTGCTCCATGCTTTGGTGGCGCGGCTCCACGCCGATGTGCAGCCATAGCCGCGTGTGCACCTAATACCTGTAGAGAGCCAGATGGCATTCTAGCCAACCTCTCTCTACCTCCTGCTAAAATTACCATTCGGGCAGCCCCTAGTGGCCCGATTAAGGCTGCAAGACTTGGTACATGTTGCTCGGCTAAATCGCGGATAGCCCCCTCATGTGAAGCGAGACGAGCAGTCATCTCCACCACACCGATAGCATGACTTCGCAATGCTTGCCATTCGACATCAGAGGGTGAATGGGCCGGGGACTCCACTCCCAGTGTGTTTGCAGCCTCTTCGATTGAATTTGATTCTGCTATAGTAGGAGGGATATCATTTCGTTGAGCATCTAAGTCTACTTCCGAGAGGAAAAGACCTGTCCATTCAACACAACGTGCCTCGCTTGTAGTCCAAGATGCGCGAAGTTCAGCCGCTGAGGACACAAGCATATCCAATCGGCGATCTGTATCACCAGCAGCATTTGCAACCCCTCTCTTTGCTAGAATTGGGGTCGCCGTCTCAAACAATTTTGATTCCTCATCATCTAGTTCGGGCCAATCGTCGTCCGACATTGCACCAAGTGCATCGATTACTGCTTCTGGAAATCGATCGTATAGGGTGCGAGCTTCTGGGCTCAAACGCCCACGTTGCAAGTCCCAGAGGCGGTCAGCAACGGCCCCAGACGAGCGCTTACTAGACCAAGCCAACTCGTCATGGATGACCCCCTGGTCATCGACAACGCGGGCCAGCCGCCAGTCGTAATGTAGTTTCATGACTACCGCGAGAAGTCCATTCCGCTTGAATCCCGCGCTATTCAGAAAATTCACGGGAAGCGGTCAATAACCGAATTGCTACGTAACAAAGGCATGGACTTGCGACTTGTTGCATTAGTAGCGGCCGGCGGTGCGATAGGGGCGGTGGCTCGCTATATTTTGCAACAGTGGCTACCATCGGATTCCTTACCTTGGGGGACTATGACTGCGAACCTCGTTGGATCACTTTTCCTTGGCATATTACTAGGTGCGGTGGCTGCTGGAGCAACAATTGGTGACGAGGCCGTTTTACTGTTTGGAACCGGTGTATTGGGAGCCTTTACGACCATGTCGGCATTCGCTGTTGATTCCATTCGATTAGCAGAAACTGATGCATCATCTACTTTCATAATGATTACTACAACTATCCTCGGCAGTATTACTTTGGCTTGGCTTGGTTGGCGTTTTTCCATATCGATAATTGCATGATTAAACAGGAATAATTGATTACGAATGTTGAAGTACGTATCCGACTAGCGCTGGTAGGTCACTCAGACGCAGCAAAGGGAGGATTACGAATGTTCTGTCCAGATTGTGGTACTCTAGGATTCATGTCACCTAATGGGAATATACGATGTACAGATTACAAATGCGGCTACGAGGGACCACTTAGTGGGGATGATGGAAAGGGTGCGGAATTTACAGATCCAATGACCGGAGAAATCATTGATTTGTCGAAAACAACCGCATCTTCATCTGTAAAGGACCTCAAGCATCTCACCGAAGTCGTCGAGGAAGAAGTCGCCAGAGGAACTCTTTGGGTCGGTGATTATCGTTGTCCTGAATGTGACGGGGACCGAATTTTCGTGGTACTCATGCAAACTCGTTCAAGCGATGAACCAGAGACAAAAATTTGCACCTGCGAGGCTTGTGGTCATAGATTCCGCGAGTATCAATGATTGCTCTAGCGACCCACTACGTGGGTCGTAATCAGTTAATATAGTCAGGATTTACATTAGCGAACCATGAAGAACCCCCCGTTGGGGGAGTATTAGGTAGGTGTTGGGATGCTTAGAGTCACTGCCAAACAGCAACTGATGCGAGAAATCGTCGATCTGCTATCGGTTCTTACCGAAGAAGCCAAACTAAGTTGGGGTGAAAATGGCTTGAGTACGACCGTCGTTGACGGCTCCCATGTGGCATTGCTATCGGTTACCGTAGCAGATGCTTGTTTCGAGACATACGAAGTAGAGCCTGTTGAGATTGGCCTAGAACTTGGTAAGCTTCGAGACCTTCTTACACTGGCTGGTCCAAACGACTTGGTTGAATTGGATTACGATGGTGCGACCGGTGCAATCAATGTCCGTGTCGGCGAAGTTCATCGGATTCTCCGTGGACTTGACACGGGTTCAATCAACGAGCCCCGGCAACCCGACTTGGACTTTGAATGCAAAGCAACCCTAAGCGCGGACAGACTCTCTAGAGCTCTCCGCGCTGCGAAATTTGTTGGAGAGTTAGTCGATTTGAGTCTCGATAAGAATCAGATGACTGTATCCGTTACCGTAGAGGCTGGCGAGGGAGTAAATGTCCGCTTCGATGCAGGGGAAATGTCCGAGTTGGTCGCTCCGAAGCCAACTGCCTCCACCTATTCTTTACAATTCCTTGACCCCCTTAGCCGTAAGTTGGCTAGCGGTCTAACCGAGGAAGTTACCGTCGAGTTCCAAGACCGCTATCCTTTGCGCCTTTCTTGGAATTCTAATGAAGGCGGCGCGTCATGGACATACTTCCTAGCGCCACGTGTCAGTAATGATCCATGATTACATTCGACGCAGACATATTGTGAGTGTGGTTGAAAGCGAGAGCGGTTTCGGCCAAATCATGAGTCAGCCATCGGTATGTGTAATCATCCCGAGTGTTCGTAATTCCGAAGAGCTGGCAATAACATTAGATGGATTGGCCACTCAAATCTATACTGGGCCACTAGAAATAATTGTAGTTGGACCAAATAACGACCCTGCAAAGTCAGTTACAGAAAGTAAGGGAATAAGATTTGTAGATGACTCTGGTTCTAGGACTAGGGCTGATGCTTGTAATGTTGCAATAGAAGCCTCATCCTCGGATTTGGTTTTCTTCACAGATGATGATGTAATCGTACCTGAGGATTGGGTAGCGAAATTAGTTCGATGGTTTGAGCGAGATGATGTTGCGGGAGTTGGTGGACCTAATTTCGCTCCTGTTGAAGAATCCACTCTTTGGCAACGTGTAATCGATGTCGCGTTCTGTTCTACAATCTATACCGCAGGTACGAATTATGGAAAGATAGGGGATTCAGAATTATCAGAAGTAACTCAACTACCCGGAGTTAATTCCGCTTATAGGCGCTCGGTTTTGCAAGAAGTAGGAAGTTTTGATGAGGGCGCAATCGGAGCAGAAGATGTTATGCTCGATCATCGAATTCGAAAAGCCGGTCATAAATTGTGGACTGATAGAACTGCGATTATGTGGCACCGACGTAGAAACCTCGCGCGCGTAAAAAAACAAATCGGCAATTACGGACTTGTCAGAACCTTAGCAAGTAACCAATATCGCGAACTTCATGCATTTACCCATTCAATGGTAGCAGCATTTCCTCCAATAGTTATTGCGGCATTTGGATTATTTTTTTGGGGTGCTATGAATGGAGGATTGGCGTGGCCCGATTTCTGGGACATCAGTCTAGATAGAGTCCCTATGGGGCCAGAGAGAATCGCAGTTCACACTCTTCCAACTCTGATGATTTTGTACAATCTCCTCGCTTGGTATGGTTCTGCTAAGGGAAATTCACCAAGTAAATCCGCTTGGACAATTTTTCTCTCCTCAATTGTCACTTATTCCCTTCATTGGAATTATGGAATTGGAGTACTGCGCGGCAAATGGAGAATATTCAGTGGCCGGCCTGGTCTACAAATCGATGATCGTTCTCGCAATTAAGGACTATTAGTTTGTAAAACAGGCCTTAATATCCTGCATTACTGCCGGGTTATTATGGCACTGGAGTGTAATATCGATTCCAGAGGGAAAGCGGTTAGGCTTCGATTGGGCCTAATGGGAGTTGCTTCCTCACTCGGTTTAGCAGTAGGATGTTTGCTAATTAGCGCCCCTGATTTGGCTTGGATTGTGCCGGCCGGAGCATTCGTAGGAGGGGCATTTGCTATTTTCGAAGGACGCACTGGTTGGTGTGTTGTAAGAGCACTTGGGTTTAGAACTCCGATCTGAAATTATTTCCATAGACCAAGGGTATCTCTCAGGCCAGACTCAAGGTCTTCGTGAACGAATTGATATCCCTCTGCGGTGAGTCTAGTTGGGAACACCCTTTGACTCTCGAGAGTTAGCTTCTCACCCATCTCGCCAAATAGAATCTTGACTACAAATTTCGGTAAAGGAGCAAAGGCGGGCCTTCTCAATACTCTTCCTAGAGTCTTTGCAAATTTTTTCTGCTCGACTGGGTTGGGAGAGGACAAGTTGTAAACTCCTTTGGAATCGTCATTCATCATTAGATGATTTATTGCATATATCTCGTCGTCAAGAGAAATCCAAGACATCCATTGTTTACCCGTTCCAATTGGACCTCCGGCTCCCATCTTGAAAGGGAATAGCATCTTTCCGAGAGCTCCTGCAGTTGCGGTTAGGACTATTCCGGTTCGAAGGAAAACCGTCCTTACTCCCAATTCTTCTACGGCTGAGGCGGCATCTTCCCATTCTCTACAAATGTCTGGAAGGAATCCTTCTCCTGATGTGCTATCTTCTGTTAATTGCTCATCCCCTCTGTCACCATACCAGCCAACAGCACTAGCTAGCATCAGACATTCTGGTTTATTTTTCAGGGAAGATATCGCATCAGCAAGTAATTTTGTGCTATTTACTCGACTGTCCCGAATCATCTTTTTTCTTCGCGTGTTCCATCGCTTGTCGCCTATCCCAACTCCCCCAAGGTGGATGATTACGTCAAATCCTTCGAGTATACTTGCATCGATTTCTTGCTTGTCAGGGTACCATTCCAATTCCTGTGACCCCGCATTTGCTGGTCGGCGTACCAATCTCCAAACTTCGTGACCGCCTGTGTCTAGGAATGCTACTAACTGAGTGCCTATACATCCGGATGAGCCAGCAATCAATACCTTCTTTCTAGATTGGTTCGCGAATTTACCATGTTGCTGTAAATCGCCTTGAAGACGTATTTCTCTAGCTTTGAACATTCGAGAAATGCGACTTCGAACTAATGCACCTCCTAATATTCTGTCAACCAGATTACCAAATGGACCAAATGGAACTTGGTAACTAACTTCATCCGTTACTGTCGTAACACCATTAGCCTCGCTAAGATTGTGATCATGATGCCAGCGCCAGAATGGGCCTTTGACCATTTTATCTGCGAAATGATGTGGCGGGTCGTATGCGGTGTGCTCGGCTACCCAAGTCATCTTCATTGGCCCCATTGGGAAACGGAAAATCCTCTGAGAGCCTACTTCTAGAGTCTCGTCTGCTCTTACTTCTTCGGCTACTTCCCATGGAGGCATTAGTCTGCGAAAAGAGCCTTCGTGCTCGAACCAATCGAATGTAGTTTCAATATTCGATTCGACAACTGTATTGTGCTCGTACCTGTACATCTAATCCATCCTCACTTTGGAATTGGGGCTTCTTCTGCCCAACGAGCAAGGTATCTCTCGAGGTGTAATTTCTTCCTCGTATTCTGTGAGGACATATATCGGACTTTGCCGAATATTGGCCGCTCTGGACCCCATGCTCGGTCATGCCTACCCAATACCCAGAAAATCCCGGTGTAGGAATTAGGGTCTCTACCGTCAAGGGCCCATCTGTCGTTGATATTAATCATCCACTCTGCTGCCTTTTGAGGATTTGGAGCCCACTCTAAGATTCTCTTTCCCCAGAGCATTCTGAGATAATTGTCGATGTGTCCGCTGCGGACCAATTGCCTCTGGGCAGCGTTCCAAATTTCATCTTCAGTTTCGGCATTTTCAATTTGTTCGAATGTATAATCTTCCCGTGGATCTGAAGAATGTAGATCGAGAGATGTTTTAGCCCAATTAGGAATTGATTCGATAGAGTCATGATCTTCCCTGATGTGTGCGAAATTAAAACCAAGTTCACGCCAGGTGATAATTTGGTCTAGGAATGACTCGTGTGCTTCTGGAACACCCCACCAACCACTTCTTGTACCTCTTCCAGTATCTTCGATTGAGATTTTATTCGGATTCCAACCGGAGCGGTCCAGAACTGCCTTGACTACCTCGACGGAAGAAATGTGACCAAAATGGAGCCAAGGAGATAGGCCACTGCTTGCAGAATCATCAGGATTATTCCTACCTGAATTGTATCTGCCTAATCCATTCTTGAGGAACCTTTCGAGTCTTGCGATAGCTTCGAATCGACCACCTCTCTTCGAATCAACGGGAAGAACATCGTGATCGATATCTAACGGAGCGCAAGCTTCCTTGCCAATATCTCCTCCTTGGGCGACTCTCCACAACCATTCGTAAGGAGTGATTGGACTACCCGCTTTGGAAAATAAGTTCTCCAGATATGTGTTGGAAAGACGTAAATCGGTTTGGACATTTTCCATGGGGTCAAATGCCGGAAGTGTTGCTAGAGCATTCATTAGGTTTCGTTGCATATGTTTCCGGAAGGAATATGCAGAGGGGAAGGCACGATCTGCCCATCCAATAGGTAATATTCCGTTGGAATCTACTGCGTCCAATCTGACTCTGCAAAACTTGGATGCCCGGCGCATTACATCTCTTGGTAGGTAAGTTGGAAAATCGTCGATTACGACCGCGCAGGACCTCTTGGACAGATTTTTCAATAGGCTATTTCCAGTTTGTTTGTGCGTTTCTACCCATGGAACGTAGGTTAGTCGATTAGATGCAAAGATGGCATTGTTATCGATAATTCCCTGAGCAAAAAAGGTTAGAATCCGGTCACTGGACCAAATGTGTCGAATGGAAACTGGTTCAACGACCAATAGTGGCTTTCCTAATTCTGTGGCCAGAGAAATCGAATGTTCAAGCGCAGAGTTGTGATGATACCTTCTGGAGGCTGTCATCCAGTAGAGGACAAATTCACCGCGTGGGTTGATCTCACGGCTGTTTAGGCGACTGATTCGACCTGTAGATTCGGGGGGGTTTCTGGAGATGGAGGTAGACAAAGCTGACCAGAACGCGTCGTCTGGTAGAACCGAACTATCATTCATCGAGCCATAAGACAAACATGCGCTATATAACTGAGTGTTTACGAAATAAATTTGGGAAAAACATTCTTTGATAAGGCGATGCTGATACCCGACCATCGAATGACTATACAAATTGACGATATTAGACCTCTATCAATTGAGTCCGATTCTTTTCTCCCAACCGAGTATGGAAATTTCAGAATCAGGGTGTTCGTCGGACCTGATGGAAAAGAACACACTACACTTTACACTGGAGATATTTCTAACCCCAATAACACTCCATTAATTAGGGTCCATTCCGAATGTCTTACAGGAGACGCATTCGGCTCACTAAAGTGCGATTGTGGGCCTCAGTTACAGGCGGCAATGCGCAGGATTCAGGAAGAGGGATGTGGAGCAATCATTTACCTGCGCCAGGAAGGTCGAGGCATCGGACTTTACTCCAAAATTCAAGCCTATGCCTTGCAAGATCAAGGTCATGATACCTTGGATGCTAACCTGCTCCTAGGCTTGCCAGCAGACGGGCGAACCTACGATGTAGCAGCAGAGATGCTGAAAGATTTGGACGTCGGTAAAATTCGGTTGATGACGAATAATCCCTTGAAGATAAACGGATTGAGAGAAAATGGAATTGAGGTAGAACAAAGACTCGAGCACATAGCAGGAATCTCGAATTTCAACAGTCAGTATCTCGCAACCAAGGGTGCTAGAATGGGGCATCTTCTAGAATTAGATTAAATCAGAATCCAAGGGGGAGCACATTATGCAGTCACTAGTGGGAACAACGGCACCAGACTTCTCGGCCCTGACGAGTGAGGGAGATGAGTTCAGTCTCAGCGATTTAGATGGCCGTTGGAAAGTTCTGTTCTTTTACGCCGAAGATGGTTCACCGACTTGCAAGAGAGGTTGTCTATCATTCAAGGAACAGTACAACATATTCAATTCCCTAGAGCCTCCTGCAGAAATCATCGGTATAAGCCAAAATACTGTTGACGAACACAAGAAATTCAAAGAAGATTTGGCACTTCCATTTATCCTTCTTTCAGATCCAGACCGAAATATTGCTGAGAGTTACGGAGTTCCAGTCCATCTTGGAAGATTTCCTTCTAAGTCCTCCTTTGTTATTGGTCCTGATAACAAAATTCACTTTGTCTACGATTGGCTATTTCGACCTCGTCAACACGTGGCTAAGATTCTTCGCTCGCTCAGTAGCGTAACGAGTTGATTCGATGAGTTGGGAACGACTACTGATGGATGCTGGCCTCTCAGAGAGAGAGGTAAATACTGTGATGGTATTGTCCAGTACACCAAATCTGAAGGCGAGTGAGATCGCAAAAAAAATAGGTACAACTAGACTAGACGCATACAACTCTCTGGAAAGGTTACAACGAATTGGTATCGTTACCTCAACCGCTGATCGCCCAATGAGATTTTCAAGCCCTTCGATAAACGAGGTAGTATCTCATTTGATTGAAATCAATAAGGAACAACTTAGCCGAATGGAAGAAAGTTATGATAACTTGATCTCAGGAAAAAAGACTTCTTCTTTTGAGCAGGAGAGAATTTTGGATGAACCTAAATTCGCAGTACTCAAAGAAAGAGTACACATACTAAAGAGATTAGAAAAAATGGCAGAGGATGCCGATGAGAGGCTTACCTTAGTTTTAGGAAAATTTGGAATATTGCAACTATGCAGAAATCCTGCACTTGCTGAAGTTAATTCAGCTGCAGAAAGAGGGATTCTAATCCGTGTTCTTGCTCAATTGGACAAAAGAACTACGAGATTCTATGGAGATTTGCATGATCTAATTGAGGTAAAGCACTCAGATGACTTAGACGCTCAGGGTGCGGTGGTAGATTCAACAGAGGTCATACAGTACCTTACAATGGAAGAAAATCCTGTGGGAAGAGGAAAAGAGGATGCTGCATTATTTGTCGAGTCAGAAACCTTCGCAGAATCTCAATTGAATTTAATCGACGCAATTTGGGAAGAGGCAATTCCTTTCGATACCGCATCAAAGAGATTCACCGAAGAGAAGATTGTCGACCCCCTGAAACTAACTCTCGATAGTATGTCTTTCCTTGAGAGAATTCGTGAAGTCTTGGAAATAAACGATAATCTTCCAGAAACCGACACTCCATTCAATCCTGATGCATTCATGGCCTCTGGATTAGAGGTTAATGAGGCACGAAGAGCTCTAGAAACCGGAGGGATTCAGAGCCTCAGTGCATTCGGAATCGAACTAACATCTCTGCTTCGACAAGTCGGTAATCGGATCGGTCAAGAATTAGCATTTAGTCTGAAGGATATCGACGGAAATATCGAATTCCTAAATGAGATGATGGACTGGTGGGAATATGCAGGACTTGGAAAACTCAGTTACGATTTAGACCCTGAATTCCATATTAAAGTAGAACTTTCGAATAACTCATCAGATTCTGAGAGTCTTCCGCTATGGGCACTCGATGACGGGATTATTGAAGGTGCCCTGACAGAAAGATACAATTCCGAAAGTGGTGTGTTAGTCCGTAGGGTTGGATCCGATGATGAAGACGAATTCTGTAGATACAATTTGATGATATCACAGTAACTTACCACGGTTTGGTTTGACCATCCCACAATTTCTACCTAGTCGATAGGAAGTGGTTTTCGGACGCCAGAAAATCATTGAGAATAAGCCCAAGATTAATCCACCAAAAACCAATCCAGGCCAGCCTGTTTGGATGTATCCTTCACTCGCGTTGAAGTAAGCCCAAACAAATGAAGGGATGATTCCGACGAATAGAGCGATTAGAATTTCTTCCTTCAGTATCCTTGCAGTGTCCCCATTAGGAGGTAATCTCTGTGGATTTGTGATATATTCAGTAATATCTTCTACCTTAACTAGCCGAACAAATTTTGTTTCCTTTGAACCTTTTGCTAATAGTCTGGTAGTTGGTTTGCCTGAAGACCATTGTTTTGCAATATGGAAAGTCCAATCATCCTCTGAATAAGACCGCCCATCCAGTGCTTTACCCCAGTAATATCCTTTGCAACAATCTGAAAGTTTCTCAATCTCTTTATCTCCAAATATTGCTCCTTGATCTAAGGCCAGTTTCCATTCTGACTCACTGGCTAAACTTGCTTCTTTTGAATCGAGTAATTTTTCAGCCTCTGAGATTGCTACTGGATGCTTAGAGATTGAATATCGATGCCTTATCTCAACCATATGTTTTGGTCCGATCCCCCCGAATAAGATTGAACGATTATCACTTCCAATCTCGGCCCTCCCCGGGACAACGGGGACCCATTCGACGGACATACTCAATCCTCTGAATCAATTTGGCCGGTTTGGATTGCCCACTGTGAGGCATAGACACTGTCATTGCCAAGTAACTCCTGATGAGTGCCGCGTTCAACAATCGCCCCATCAACCATGGAAATAATCTCTTCAGCGTTTCGAATTGTTGCCAATCGGTGAGCAACACCGATGGTGATTCTCTTTTTCCCATTAGAACCACTTCCTCCTCCGAATAGTGATTGCTGAATTCTCTTCTCCGTCTCTGCATCTAGAGCCGCACTCGCCTCGTCTAAAATCAGAACATCAGGATTCATTAGGAGAGCTCGGGCGAGGCTAATTCTAGCACGTTGACCGCCGGAAAGTCTGACCCCTCTGTCGCCCACCATGGTATTCATCCCATCCTCCATTTCTGCAACAAATTCCCAAGCACCAGCCGTTACAAGTGCCATCTTTACATCATTATCACTAGCTTCGCGAGCATAGGCTACGTTGTCTCTGACTGTTCCAAAAAATAGGAATGGATCCTGGCTGACAAATCCAATTCGTGAGCGAACTGAATGTATTGTGAATTCTGATATGTCTTTGCCATTGATTTTAACCTGACCTGATTGAGGTTGGTAGAATTTTTCAACTAATTTCAGAATTGTTGATTTTCCTGCTCCTGTGTGGCCCATAATTCCTAGGAAGCCCCCTGAATCGACTCTGAAAGAAACATTGTTTAACACATTGACCGATGTACTTGGATATGCAAAAGTTACGGAATCGAATGAAACTGTAATGATTGGTTCATCCAAGTCTTTAGCATCATCTGAATCTGATATTGAGGGTTCAAGATCTATGATTGCAAATACTCTGCGTGAAGCGGCCTCGCCTTTCTGTAATTGGTTAAGCAACATTCCTAGAATGAACATCGGCATTGTCATCCTTGTGGAAATCAATAGGAAGGTGACGAATTGTCCAACGCTGATTTCTCCGGAGCTCATTACCCAGCCACCGGCTGAAACTAGAAGTCCAAATGAAATTCCTGCAACAACATAAATTCCCGGGATGAAGCGGTTTCTGATAAATGCGGCTTGGATTGCTTGATCTCTATAATCGCCACTCTGACCATCTATTCTTTCTCTTTCGAAGGCTGTTGCGTTGTAGGCTTGAACCACAGTGATACCCGAAAGAACATTCTCTAGGATAGCAACAATCCCTCCTGTGCTTTCACGTTGTTTACGATACTTCCTTTGAACTCTTGTAGAGAACCAAATTACCATTGGTACAATCAAAACTAGTGGTGCGAAGAGGATTATTGAAAGGGTAGGAGACATCCAAAATAAAATCGTAAAGGCGGTAATAAATGTCGTAACAATTCTAATTATACTAGTGCTTGAATCTGATATTACATCCTCTAATTGAGCAACATCTGCTGAAAGCACCGACATCAAATTTCCAGTTTGTCTAGTCTCGAAATAGGACGCTTCCATTTCCATCAATGACTTGGTCGCATCCATTCTGATGTCATGTTGAGCTTTGTATGCAACAGATTGCCATAATTGGTTGCTTAAACCTTGGAAAATAGACAAGGCTGCAAAGCAGATGAAAATTAAAATTCCAAAACCCAGTTCTACTGAACCGATTGGGCCAACCTCAGGAATCGAATTTGATGTGACTATTTTTTCTATAATCGAATTTGTGAACTGGGAATTATTCGGATTGTAATAATCCGCAGCCATTCCGATTGCAATGAATGGAATCAGATCAAATGCTCGAGCGCCAATGTTCGCAACTATCCCGCCCACTGCTCTTTGCCAATAGCGAGTCACATAGGGAAAGATTTTCCAGATTTGGCGTCCGACTATTTGTGTCTCATCCTCTGTGTCTGAGGAATCTCGGGCGATGCCAACCGCCATAGCCTGCGTCATTGACCAAACCCTCATGTCGCCGACCTATGAATGCTTCACAAGCGTGCAGACCTACGGTCTGCACGACTATCTTGAGTTGTTTGGTGCGCTCGCCGGGATTTGAACCCGGGCAAAGAGGTTGGAAACCTCTTGTGCTACCCCTACACCACGAACGCGCAACCCGCCGAAAGAGGACTAGTCTTTGACCGATTCGGTGTATCAATTTAGCCACATCGACCGCTGAATTTCAAAAGGGAAGGATGCTTCGCCTTCTTATGCTTCTAAGGCAGAGACTTGGTATAGCGATGTTATTCATCTTTTTACCAATCAATGTACCACTTTGGAAGATGGTCTTTGAATTACTAGATAACAGCCTACCTTGGGGTGATTTACAACTATTCTTCGGATTCCTGGGATTTTTTGTTTTGGGGGGTATGTTGACATTTACTCCGGAACTAAAGTCTCCTTTTGACAGAGGCAATTAAAATTCTATACCGTATAATTTGCTTGGCCATTCTGAATGTATTTTAAAGAGCAAATTTTCAACATCATTTGGATTATTTTCGGCAAGCAGAGCAGAACATAATTCATTTGTTCTTTTGGGGATTGTTTTGGGTCCAAGAACAGCACCGGGTCGCCGAGGATCGTCCAGGAAATCGGTTTCCATGCCCCATGATGCTGAGGCATTTGCATAAGTCGACACTAATCCTTCCACACTTCCTCGACCAACGCTGACAGTACAGGCTAGACCATGGGTGAAATCGGAAGAGACATTTGGTGGGGCGTAATGCCTGATGGTTTGGGAAAGAGGCAAGCCTGCCTGAATTGCCATTTGAGAAATTTCAGAGTAGGTTTGTAAGCCAGCATCCTCAACGTGTAGTTGAATCGGTATTTTCGAAATTGCGGCTTCAGCCATAATTTGCGATAGGTTTTCATTTGCTTTCGACCATGTTTCCTCGCTAACTTCGTAATGTGGTCTTCCGACTTCCCCTAAGCAGTGTGCCTTTCCTTGCTCAATTAAATCTAGAGCGAGGTCAACAGATTCAAGATGTAATTCGCTAGCCCGATCTATCCCCAACTCAGATATTTGACGTTCCCAAGCAACTGGGTGGGGGCCGAGTACAACTCCGACCTTAATTGCAAATTTTTCTCTAACCTCATCTGCCATCGAAATAGTTTCAGAATATGCTTTACGATAGCCTTCTTTGTCTAGAGGTAACGCTCCACTAAATCCTGGTTTGTGAACCAACATTATTCCAGTTCCGCCAACCCGAACAAATTCTTCTATTGCTGAAAGATATCGGTTCGAGCGATCTAAATGGATATGTTGATCGACGACAGGGCCTGTCCAGTGCCCGTCGACGATGAAGCTCATGCCAATGCGCCTTCCTCGTCTAACTGAGCGGCCCAATGGCGAACTGCCATCTCGGCGACTCGTTTGGAGGATTGCCCGGTTACAACTCCGTGACCGTTATTGAATACCAGAAGATTGCAGTTGTGTCTATTTGCATCTATGCGAATGCAACTGACTCGCTGATCTTTTTCTACATCTGCAAATCGGGCCGCTGCCAAGTCTAGTAGAACCGCTCGACCAAATGAGAAACTGACCAGCATATCTCCTGCTTCTGAGTGCAATCCTTCTTCGGACATTCCGAGGCTTAGTAGGAGTTCTTGCATGACCAAACGAGCAACTTCCAATCTGGCAATTCCATGAACTAAAACACTACCTGAATCTTCGACAACGAAGGTTGCCCTAGGTTCCTTGTGACTAATCACAACCCATGGTCCAGACTTGATTCCCTTCGCAAGTCTAACTGCATCGTCATGGCTAATGGGTTTGCCTGGAATGAAGCGGAATGTTTGAGTCTCAACATTGACCCTAATCCTAACATCTTCATCCAAAACTAGGCCTCCTCAGTTTGCATCGGTTGTATGGTTTCGGAATCTGGACAGCCATCGAAGGCCACCAATAGCGAGGGCAGCCGTGGTTGATGGACCGGAATCATCAGGGATGGTCCTGTTGTATTGGAGTCATCAACTCTACCCTCTCTAAGGTCTGCAAGAGCGCCTCTAATTCTAGAGACAATTCGAGATGATCGTTCAGAGATTAATTCAGCAGTAAGGCCTTTGTTTTCCTCTTGCCACCATGTTGCGCTAGAGGCTGCAGCAGCACCTAATTCAGCATCTACTCCCTTTGCAGCCTCAACACGACTTGCGTTTGAGCTTCGTAATTTTTTCCAACGCCTACCAATTGTAATGCTAGAAATTAGAGAGGAAATAGACACCTGCTCATCGGCAGCACGAGTCATCCAATCTACCCACTCCTCGTCTTCCATAGAAGGTTCCAATGCGTATACTGGTAGACCTCCACGAGCATTATTTGCGTGATGTAGTAATCTCATAGGTTCTGGATCTGGGATTGTTGGGCCATCAATTTCGTAGATTGTTAAGTCATCCAATAGACGGCCAAGAACTGTGCCAGAAGCCATAGCAGCAGCCACATGTACTCCAGGGCTTTCATGGTCTTCCTTTTCCTCTTGTGGCCACCCTCTGATTTCATCCTCGGAGGCCAATAGAGCAATTCCGTCAAAATGTCCCCTAGTTCGGAGTACAGTTGGCATACGTACACAGGGTAGGTGAGGCCAGAGCAGAACTCTACCGCCATCCGGATCATCGAAAATTACCGGTTCCCAAGCCAATTTAGCTGCGCTCATAGTATCCCGAAACGTCTGCATGGCTTGACTTGAACGGTCAAATAACCGCTTTCAGAGCCCATCGGATGGTGGTTGGTTTGAAGGAGGGTGAGTGTGCGGCCATATCTGAGAGAGATGGCTGAACCGCGCTCCTCTGAACCCGTTGTGCTACTGAATGAGGTATTTCCTGGAGATACAAATGCCCTAGAT
Organism: Marine Group II euryarchaeote MED-G37; assembly: GCA_002457555.1. Lineage (GTDB taxonomy): Archaea > Thermoplasmatota > Poseidoniia > Poseidoniales > Thalassarchaeaceae > MGIIb-O1. The sequence goes on along the minus strand of NTJQ01000002.1, from coordinate 101,294 downwards.
ACGCTATTTGGAGGTCGCTTGATGTCAATTATGGATACGGCCGCTGGAATGGCGGCTAGCCAATTCGCTCACAATGAATTTGTAACTGTCTCGGTTGATGCATTGAAATTCAAGAGACCCGCTTACCAAGGCGATGTAATTAGAACAATAGCAAGGGTTGTCTGGACCAGTCGAAGGACCGTTGGAGTCTTGGTGAGGTCATGCAGAATGACACGGTCAAATTGGGATCCTGAGGAGATTTGTTCTGGATTCTTTTTCATGGTTGCAATCGATGGCTCGATGCAACCAGTGGAAGTTCCTCAATTCACTACAACCAGCGACGAAGAGAAAGAACTCTGGGCTCAAGCACAGCGAGCAAGAGATGCTATGCGCTAATCAAGAAACCGAAATGTGAAAGGATATCGATATTCTTGACCTGCTTGGAGTGCTGAGTTAGCGTTGAATGCCCAAATTATGTAGAGAATCCAATGAACTAATAGGGTCAAACAACCAATCAAAACTATCGTCAAAATACCATGGATAAATGAAGCTATCAGGAAAGTAATGGAAGCATTGAGAGCTTCTTTCAGATGAGAAGAAAGGAGAGGATCATTTTGACTCGCTTCATCATTCTTTACTATGTAAATTATCAAAGGTGCTAAGAATCCTACAAAGGGTCCTAAAATATGGGAAAGTGACCCTAAACTTCGATCCGATTTAGTTCCTTGCTTAAGGATTACAGGTTCTGGGCGCTCTCCTACCATGATTATCCATACATCGTGTCTGATATGAACTCATTGCCAACCATTTCCACCCGTCGAATTGATGACTATAACCTCGTCCGAGCAATCCATGTCGGTGTTGAATGTCGCCTTTGTCGGCAATGAAGAACTTGCTAGAACATTAGCGAAGTCTAACGATGTTCGAGATATTGAATCGTATGTTTACAAAGAACAGCGAGAGGGTGAAACCTGCGTTCTGTCTTTACTTCGCCCACTGAGGCATCCAGAGAGACTTAGACCTCTTCTCTCTGTTCTCAATGTTGCCGAGGTCGGTATTGTCGAAATCACAAATGTCGATGCAGCACTGGGGGAGATTTTGGTATCTTTTGGCGCGGCAGGAATAGAAAGAGGAATCGCAATCATCAACCCTGCCGAGGGTCAATGGGTAGATTCAGAGCAAGTCAATATGATTCTCTCACAAGCTGGTCTTAAGACTTGGAAATTGTATGAATCGGTTCCTGATTCACATGATTTAAGAGAGGAATTGTTTCAACACATGCATACGGTAGGTTCGAAAAATAACTCCACGAATATGGTATTGCCTGTTGACCAACATTTCAATGTCAAGGGTGTTGGCTTAGTTGCAATTGGTTATGTTCAATCAGGCACTGTAAACAAGCATGACGAGGTAGTAATTTTACCAGCAAACGAAACTGGTGTAGTTAGGTCTCTACAGGTAATGGATGACGATGTTAATTCGGCTGTTGCAGGTGATCGTGTCGGAGTCGCATTGAGGAACTTAAGAGAGGAATCATTACACCGGGGGTGCATGATTATTCATCCTGATTCGCAGGCGCTTATTCGCCATGATAATTCAAAGATAAAAATCAAAACGGCGCCATTCCAAAAGAGGAAATTAACAAATGAAGATGTAATCCATGCAGCAGTTGATTTGCAATTTGTCGTTGGTAGAATAAAGCGAGTCGACGGTGACTTAATTTCTATCGAATGGGAAAATCCGCTTTGGATTAGAGCCGAAGGCTCACCCGAGATATTGATCACACAACTCGACGCTATGCCTATGAGAATTATCGGTAGTGTGGAAACTATTGAACAAGCCTAATTTCATTTATTCTAAGGTATAGCATTGGAGATTTCGGCGAACTCCTCACGCGCGCTCAAGTTGCTCCTAACACTGCTCTACATCCCGAGCAGTTATAGCCTCGAGGAGGCGCTCGGTTAAGCGGGATGTACTCAGCCGGGCGTAATGCCCGACTGGATGAAGGAGATTCGGAACTATTCGACAACCTCAATCTAGTCGGTATAAGTGGGAGATTTTGCGGGATCCTCACAAAGCGACAGCTGACCTTCGAGGACTACTCTGGATATGGAATCAGAATCAATCTCTCCAATATCTCAACTCTAAGAAATATCAACCTAGCAAAATTACCGAATAGTTTCCTAACAATCGGTGCTGTTGGAGTTTGGGTAGGTGCTACTGTAATCACTCCTCCAATTGGGTGGGCAGTAGCCGCAACAGGTGCTCTTTCTGTGTTTAGCTATCTTAGATTGAAGAATCCTGTATTGTCGATTGAGACTAATGCTGGAGACAAATATCTAGTTTCGGGCACTCAGTCGGAATTACTTCGATTGTGTATGATGGTCGACCGTGTTATGCACGGAAGTACAATCGAAGAGGCAAAAGCGGGTCTACAAGAACTGGAGGAAGAGAGAGAAAGATTGCTTGCTCAAAACCAGCCAAAGGCTCTTCTCAACGCACCAGACACCATAGATAATTCAGAGGCTACAATTTTTCAGGCTGAACCGATTTCTTCGAGATATGCATCGACAGAAACAAATCCCTCAATCCCCATGACTTCTGTTGTGGCTCAACCTGAACTTACACAACCTGTTAGACAAGATGGTGGTATTTTTGCATCCCTAGATGCTTTGGAACCAACTCCATCTAAAATCTCTACTTATCCTACTGAAACCACAGATTCTCGCTCCGCTTACGAGAGAGCTTGGGGTCGCGAAGAATCACCTGAATGGTATCAGGAAAAGGGCCCCTCGCAGGAGGATAGACTTGACGAGGCTTTCTCAGATGCTATGGGTTCATTCGATATGTTTGGAGAAGGAGGGCTATTTGGAGTAGATACGCCTACAGGTAATGCGAACCCAACAAATTACGTTGAGTCTGAACCTAGTATGGACTTCTCGCTATTCGATGATACACCTACAACTCCTCAACCCACAACATCAGGCATCACAACACCGACCTCATATTCCCAGCCCGCTACGACGAATCCCGATAGGCCACTGTCAAGTTCACAGATGATTCGCTCAGCACGAAATCTTCATGCTCAATCACAAACAAACAATTCTCCGACATGGGGTCTTCCAAGTCCAACAGAAAATGCTGTTCGTGAAGAATGTAAGCCAGGATTAGTAAAGACCGCAAAGGCACGTTCCGCTTGGCAAACTGAAAACCAAAGTCGAGCATTATCCGCTCCAACAACCGACCCAGAACACTTCGAAGAGGAATTTCCTGCAGTGTCGAAGCTTGCCAATAGTATGACCAGTGGTCGGGTTCGTAGTTCAATGGGTACACCAAGAAAACAAAATTGGCTTACTTCGTTAATTTCTCCGGCTCAGCCTAGGAGGCAATATGCCGATGTTTATGGCGATGAAGATGGCGAGACTCATAGTGGAGAAGCGAGATTTAGGTCTAGTCAACTTCTCAGGTTACGCTCTGATCAAGATCACCAAGCGGATGTGGCCTCAAGGTCTAGAGAAATTGCCTCAACAAACAGTCCCTCATCAGCCAGAGACGTACTAGAAAATGTGGTGGCTCGGGTAGCATCTGGAGAAGAGAAAGAAACAATCAGCAAATCAGCGAGTGAGCAATTACGATTTTCTCAACTTCGTCCAACCACACAGAAAGGAGATAATCGATTACCCGGTATACGTCAATTGAAGTGAATTCTCACTTTATTCCAGCAATTCTTCTATATCTGTCTACACGGGCGTGGTATACACCACGGTCAATTGAGGCAATACCAGAAGTACCGAGTCCACCCAAAGTGAATGAAGAGGTTACAGTGGCGTGAACCAGCGCATTTCTAATCGCTTCAATATCACTCAACACGCCCTGTCTACCCACAAGGTATGCAATTAATGAGCCGGCGAATGAATCGCCACAACCTGTGGGGTCAACAATTTCATCGGTTGGATATGCAGGTAGTGATAGTGTGCCCGCTGGAAGCATTGCAATGACTCCACCACTTCCACGCTTTGCGATTAAGCAACGAGGACCAGAGCCAGCCGCTGAACCACCATGCAGAGCCTCACCTGAGATTATTGATTTCATAGCGCGTGGTAGAATCTCATCCCCGGCAATAGCGCAGACTTCCTGTTCATTGATCACTACTATGTCGACCTTGCGCATGGCTTCACTTAATGTCTGAAACTCAGTCTCAATCCATAGCATGAAGGTGTCTAATACGGTCAATTGCGCTCCAGGACATTGGTCCAATACCGCAACTTGAGTGTCAGGATGAGTACTGGCACAAAAGAGAACTTCTGGGTTTTCCCAAACCTCTGGTAAATTTGGTTTGAAATCACCTAAAACATTTACTTCGGTTGCTAATGTCTCCACGGATTCCATGGCGCCTTCGTACTTACCAGACCATCGGAATGTATCCCCCTCAGCACGTACAACTCCGGCTAAATTCAATCCGGCTTTCTCCAAAATCATTTGATCGTAGACAGCAAAATCATCTCCGACGACACCGACTATACCAACCTTGGTTGGCTGTTCATCCTTGGTTCGAAGATGAAAAGAGGCTGCAAGTCCGGAATACACTGCCGCACCTCCAAGCAGGTCGGATCCACTTTCAGCCGGAGTTTGGATGTCATCATATCCAATTGAACCGACGATTACCATGTCCATACTATCACCTCAATTAAGCAGGTCCGGATGTTCCTCAAGATACCTGATTGTTACATCTCTATTTCGGAAGTCATCTTCTGAAAGAATTGCCCTGTGTAATGGAATTAGGGTTTCCACCCCCAAAATCATGGTCTCCGCAAGAGCGGCATCGAGCCTTCTAATCGCCTCTTGTCTATCTCTCCCCCAAACGATTAGTTTAGCGAGCAAGGAGTCGAATGAGGGAGGCATATCGTATCCTGTGTGAGCATGGGTGTCGACCCTGACACCAGGTCCTGCCGGCCAATGGCATTCCCAAAGACGGCCAGGAGATGGTTCCAAAGTTCTGGGGTCTTCAGCATTGAGTCGAGCTTGAATTGCATGGCCTGATATCTCAACACCATCCTGTGAGATTGGTAGACTCTCTCCCGAGGCGACTCTAATTCCAAGAGATACTAGGTCGTATCCGGTAATCATCTCTGTAACCGTGTGCTCGACCTGAACTCGAGGGTTAACTTCGAGAAAGTAGAACTCTCCATGAGAATCTCTGAGAAACTCGAAAGTTGCTAGTCCCTTGTAACCCACTGCCTTGGCTCCTGCTACGACTCGTGCGCCTATATCCGCTCTAACGTCATCAGAAAGCCAAGGGCCTTCTTCCAAGATTTTTTGGTGACGGCGTTGGATTGAACAGAACCTCTCACCAAAATGAATTGCATCTTCACCATCTCCAAGGACTTGGAATTCTACGTGTTGAGCGCCTTCGATGAATTTCTCTAGGAAGACTCTGTCATCACCGAAGGCTGAAAGTGCTCGACCTTGACATAGGTTCAGAGCCGATTCGAATTCATCGGTGGAATCTACCACTTGCATACCGATTCCACCACCACCAGCGGCCGCCTTGATGATTACAGGGAAGCCGATATCATCGGCAATTGCCTCGGCTTCCTTGGGGTCAGATACCGGCCCAGGAGATCCCTTGGCAATTGGTAAGCCCGCCTTAGACATGGTTTCTCTAGCAGTGATTTTGTCACCGAGGACTCTCAATACCTCTGGACTTGGACCGATGAATGTAATCCCCTCCTCGGCTAACCTATCAGCAAAAATTGGATTTTCTGCAAGAAATCCATATCCAGGATGTACTGCGTCGGCTCCGACCTCTTTGGCGGCAGCCACAATTGCCTCAATGTCCAGATAGGACGCTAGAGGGTCATCTCTAGGAATGTGAATCGCCTCATCAGCGAGGCGAACGGGTGTTGTCAGACGATCTTCGCGACCGTGAATCATTACAGCCTCGATTCCTAGAGTCCTCAAAGAACGCAAAATTCGCAAGGCTATCTCGCCTCGATTTGCAATCAGCACCCTGCGGAACATCAAACCTCGCTGGAGGTTGAATCCTATGTAGGGTTCGGCGACCGCCGTAGGCGGTCGAGAAGAGAAGAATTCTCTCAATCAATAGACGTCTCGAAGATATCTCTTGTCTGTTTTCATCATTCCGAATTCTACGAATTCTTTGGCCTCATCAGGGGACATTCCACCATGTTTTGCACATATGTCGATCAAGGTTGAATGTACGTCTTTAGCCATGTAATTCTTATCTCCACAGACGTAAAAGTAGGCTCCGCCGTCAATCCAATTCCAGATTTCTTCGCCATGCTTTGCCATTAGATGTTGAACGTATACCTTCTCGTCTCCAGCGCGACTCCATGCTAAGTCATGGTGATCGATAACGCCTCGCTCCTTCCAATCTTCCATTTCATCTCGGTAGTAGTATTCTCCTTCTTCGGTCCAGTCGCCAAAGAATAGCCAATTACGTCCTTGGTCGCCATTTATATCGCGCTGTTGAAGATAGGCACGGAAAGGTGCAATTCCGGTTCCTGGGCCTACCATTATGCAATCGGTGTTGCCGTCTTCCGGCAAAATGAATGAACGAGTTGGAGACATGAATACACCAATCTCGGTATCGTTGGTCTCGCAGCGGTCAGAAAGAAATCCTGTGCAGAGGCCGGTTCGGTCTCGATCGTGGTGAGAGTAACGCACAATACCCACAGTCAAGTGAACGGTGCCCGGCTCATGCTCTGGACTACTAGCAATAGAGTACAGACGTGGCTTCAATCGACCCATTCCATCGATAAATTGTTGGGCAGTAAATCCAATGTGTCCAAAATCTGCCATGGCATCGATATAATCGCGAGACCAAATGTAGTCCTCCATTGCATCTGCATCGCCTGTTAGGCTTCTCCAAAGTACCTCAGCTGGGTCACAGGCGGCGCCGATTTCTTCGTAGCCTTCTGGAACATCTCCGTCTTCTCCTGAACCGGACCAATCTACGAGCAGAGAACCATCCTCAGTTGAAACTCGATGTCTACGAGCGATTCTAATCTCCACGGGTCCATCATCAGCCATTCTAGTGCCAAGATTTTGAATCCATTTCTTTGAAATTCTGTGAATCTCCAAATGGTCGGTTAGGGCTTCCTTCAGGGTAGCCTCGCCAAGATGAGTTTCAACCAACTCATCTCCGCTAAAGTTGACTGTTGAAATTAATTGCTCAACCAACTCAGGAGGACAACGAGGAATTACACCCAGTGCATCTCCAGCCTTGTATTCTAGACCAGAATCTCCCAAATCGAATACTACATGGCGAGTTTCTTTTCTCGAACCTTCTCCATTGAGGACGTAATTTTCCGTTAACTTAGAGCTGTACGGATTCTTTGCACTCCAATCGGACATAGCACTCACCAGCAACCCACCGAGCGAAAGTCCGTTTATGAAAACAAGGGGCAAAGGTTCGCCCGAATGGCTCAAGTCATAGACGCCGCATGGAGAGTCATGCCCCGCGTGCAGTTCCTAGGCACCGGGAATGCATTTACTCCCCATGGAAGAATGCATGCACTGGCTTTAATCGATGGAAAAATATTGGTAGATGCACCACCAACCCTACTACCACAATTACGACGTGTAGGAGTTTCTAGCGACGAAATTGAACACCTATTGTTTACACATTGGCATGCAGACCATATGTTTGGATTTCCATTCCTAATCCTTGAAAGAAAGGTAGTTTCCAATGCTGAGAATCCTTTGAATGTCTATCTCAGACCTGGGGGTAAAGAGATTCTCTCCAACCTCAGTCATGTTGGGTTTCCAGGAAGCTTGAACAAAGTTCTGAACGATGACATTAATTGGCTGGAAAAAGAATCAGGAGAAATAGAAAATTCCGATTGGAGTTTCGAAAGATTCCAAGTGGTTCACACTCCCGAAACCGACCCGCATGGCTACATGCTAACTCATAAGAGTGGGTTCAAACTACTACATTGTGGCGACTCAGGGCCTTGCAAGGAGATTGAAGATCGGGCTACAGAAGCCAATGCAATTCTAATCGAAATGGGAGTTCCGGATTTTGTCGACAGCCCTAATCATCACAATCCTCAGCAAGTTAACTCACTTGCCGAACGGCAGCCGCATGCAACAATTCTAGTCTCTCATAATTACTCTAATGCTGTAGATCAAGAAGGTGGTTTTCCGACTCCAAAATTGGATGAGGGAATCATTCAACTTAAGGATGGGGATGAATTGGTCATTGAAGAAAATGGCGAAAAATTTTATGTTAGAAAATAATAGTAAAAAAATATCTTCTATAAATATGAAGAAGGAGAAAACGGAACATAATATTCTAGAAACACAACGAATATTGCCCTGTAATTTACCAATCTCTAGAAGATAATTTCAATTCCACTCAATCTAATTAACAACCACGCCATTTTAATCGGTGAAAAAAATAAACTGATTTAGCTAATTAATTCAATTAAAGGCTTACTGAAATGTTATTTTAATGAAATTCTATTGTTTGAAAGAAAAATAATTAAGCATTTTGGTAACCAACATAATTAGGCATTTCTTCACCATAGGTCCGACAACTTTCATTACCACCAACGCCCTCGTGAAGAATCCGCGTTTGCTTCCGATGACTCCTGAGACAGGACGAGTTAGTGAACTTGGAATGATAAGCGGTTGTGTGTTAAAAAATGGAAGGAAATATTTTCGAGAAGATTTTGGGGCAAGATTCCCTATTCCTCGATAGAAAAGCCTTCGACCACGCTTTCGAACCTACCACACTACCTCACCGAGATCGCGAGGTCGAAGCGCTTGTGAGAAATTTAGTGGACGCTCTCAACGGCCATATTCCGTCCAACATGCTCCTCTATGGCGTTCCAGGATCTGGAAAGACGGTGGTAACACGATTCGTTTTGGGTCAACTTAGACAAAAGGGAAGGGAAATGGGACAGCCTGTGCGCACCTACGAAATCAACTGTAGGCAAGTAGATACCCGCTACAGAGTTGTACAGACTTTGGCGACAAAATTGTCTGAACGGGGAGATGCACCAATTCCATTTACTGGCTGGCCTACCGACAGAGTCCTAGAACAACTAATCGAAAGGATGGACCGTGCTGGAGGTGTTCACATCATTGTGCTCGATGAAATTGACAATCTAGTGGAACGCGTGGGGGATAATCTGCTGTATAATTTAACCAACCTGAACACAATTCTCAAACGCTCTCGATGCTGTATTATTGGAATTAGTAATGATTTGCACTTCACACAACTACTCGACCCAAGAGTATCTGGTCGACTCGGTCAAGAGGACCTAATTTTTCACCCATATGGAGCATCCGAAATTACCGATATTCTGACCGAGAGAGCCAATACTGGTCTGCGAGAAGAAGTTCTAGAACAGGGAGTTGTGCAACTTTGCGCTGCCTTGGCTGCACAAGAACATGGAGATGCACGTCGAGCTTTGGACCTTTTACGAATTTCAGTTCAGAAGGCTGAACAACGCTCTCAGACAAAGGTGGATCCAAGACATGTACGTCTCGCACAATCACAATTGGAGCACGACCAAGTCACACCTGTATTGCAGACTCTTCCACTTCATCAGAAGTTAGTCCTGTTCGCAATCAGAATAAACGAAGACAATGGACTGCGAAACATCTCGACTGGGGAAGTTTACAGAACATACTCCGATGCTTGCCTGAATGTTAACGTCGAGCCATTGACTGCAAGGAGAATCTCTACCTTGTTAAATGAATTAGATACACTTGGCATGATTATGGCTCGCAATGTAAGCAAGGGAAGAGGTGGACGCAGTAAGCAGGTCAACTCTGCAGTCCCAAAGACGGTCGATGCAATAACCACGATGAGTGATGCAGACCCACTAATCGCTGAAGCGGCTCGTTGCCGCTATAGATTACAGAGTCATTTGTGAGAAAATTCACTTTTCGATGGTTTTCTTGACCTATTCTGCTAGAAATATCGAGGCCCTTTAGGGCCTCAACGGTTAAACCGAGTTCTCGGGTCGCCGCACTCGATGTCGCTCTCTGACAACGACTGGTACTCGGCGCTAACACGCCCAAGTAGAACAGCTTCGACAGCTATGCTACTGCTAGGAGGATGGGTTCTATTACTCACGATTGTCAACGTTACAGTTGGTGCATATTCTCCAGGATTCAAGGCACTATGGCTTGGATTCCTCAGCAATGGATCTCTCGGTGATGTATATACCGACCACGATGAAATCTCAGTTGTAGTCGACGATATTGCCTTCGGGATTCTAGGGGTTATCTTGGTCAGTTTGGGTCATTTAGGAATGAATAAAGCCGTCGAAGGTGGTACTATTTCTGCAATCAAAGGCCTTCCAACCTGTATGTCTGGCCTATTTTCAGGTGAACATGGAATTAGAAAGACTGTTGCAGATTGGATGATTGTGTCTGGGATTGTGTTCTATCTTTCTTGGTCAGCACTTTACACCGGTTGGGTGGACGTTGGAGTATACGCTGTTACTACAACTCTGTTCATGTTCGGTTTTGGCCTAAATATCTTGGATAAGGCCGAATCTTGAGATTCATCTCAAGCTCTATCCATTGCTGCTAGAAGTTCTCGACAGCGCGATTTGGAATCAGAGCCAGTCCACCGAAGTACGACTCCTCGGTTTGGCTGTCCGTAGAGGACGACAGCACCCAACGGGGCCATTGGATGGAGAAGTAAAGGTGCAAGATCTTCTTCGCCGTCTACATCGATTAAAGTGGTCTTTCTTTCATTGCTCCAAGCTTCTAATGCACCTGCACAAGCATGGAATAAATCGGTATTTAATTGACCAGCTGGATTCTTACAGGTGAGTCTTTCATCGTAAAGAGATGTATCGATTGTAGAAGCTTCTTCCCATTTCTGCCGCTTAGTTTTACCATCGATTAAAGCGATATCAGCTGGACTTCCGAAATCTTGCAAGGCTTTGACCGTGACATCTCCAACTGCGATAATTGGGCCGTGGCTACCAAATATTTCTTCTAAAACGGCGCGTATTGCTACGCCTGTATCTTCCTCTGGGCCCTCAAACAATTCACCGAATGGATCTTTGAGATTAGCTTCGACCTCTTTTGTCAAGATAAAATCGGCTTCTCCCACATTCGCCGGAAGATAGGATTGACCATCTTTGTCTATCTCACCCTGGCGGATCCTAGAACTAGAAATTGGTTTGCCAGCGTGACCGATTACATGCTCGACCTTGAGAATTTCAAGAGGGGCTAAGCCATTACTCTCTCGCGCTTGATTAATTCTCTGGCAACCCAATGCTGTTTCTGGTGTGCACAATATTGCTGTAGCATTTTCGTGCCAAGGTGCAGGTCCATCTTCGTCTTCAAGTAAATGAATAGAGATTTGAGAGGATTTTTCACCAATAGATTCGACAAATTTTAGTGATCTTTCAGACCATGATTCGATTCGAGGGTCTTTTGTCTGAGCTATTTGATCGCTGGTTAACCATACCTCAAGTCTTTCACAATTTGAGAGTCCATACTCAATCAGTGCCCTATGCCCAGCATGGAAGCGATCGAAAGTTCCGCCAACCAGTCCTAGTGAGTGCATCGTTAACCACCCAGTGTATCAAGTCTTGAGACCTTTGGAAAAAGTGTGTGCCCCGGGGCGTAACGGTGACTTTCATAGCGATGCTCGGGCACCTGACCCACCCCGGGACGTCTGTTGGACTGTGGGGTTGTCCCGTAAGTCATTCCGGTCTCTTCCGTTCTCGGTCATCCGGGGACCCATCACAATCCGACCGCATGTTTTGCACCGAAGATCATTCCCCAGCAGTGGGTCACGTCGGTCTTCGACATACGGTAAATCCCGTTCCGTGGTACCGTGATTCATCCTACTAACTCCGGCGTGGGGCTTTCGTCGGCACGGTGTTGCCGGTCGGGCATCGCTGGGTCATGGGGTTCCTTGATGAACCCCTCGCATAGAAATTAGAATAGAAAAGAGTGATAATTTCACTAATTTTGACTATTTCACTAATTTTTATCACAATTGACTTTGTGCACCGGATAATCCCTCATGATAACCGGAAGTCCGTAATATGATTCTCTCAGAAATATAGGAATCACCTTGCATTGCGACCTCATTACTGATTGGTGGCCATTTCTCGAGTGGTTGGGCTAACCAACCAACCATTGGGTGAGTTCTACCGGTAGTTGGTGACCCCCCCTCTAGAACTGTATCAAGCGATTCCATCAGGTCAAGAAGTGGGGCCGCACTTTCTGGTAAGGTTCCTCTTTCACTCCTTGACCTAAGTCTTCTAGCAAGCGAGTTACGAATTTCAGGGCTACATCCAGGGTGATACCTATCACTTAGCCCTGGTGCACCACTAGATTCGCCTTTTGGCCTTAGGATTGCAGCACTCCAAGGTATTGGATTATCAAACAACCAATCCAGAGAAGATTCCTCAGATAGAAGATTAGTCAATAACTCAGGAGCCAATAAAGCCCACCAGTCTAATGGTAAATTGGCAATTATGAGTTCCAAGTCTTCTATCTGCAGTTTTTTGGAATCGCGAATTATTTCTACCAATAAAGACCATATCTTGAGGTCGTGGTCGATGGGGAATTCATTTGCCCTTCTCAAAATCCCTTGCAAAACAGGACCATAACTAGTCACATCGGCCTGCTGACTTGTGTAAATCCAATCAACGGATTGAAGGGCGGCTAGAGAATTACTTGGTGGATGTACAAGCCAAGCCTCCAATGCCCAGCGGATAAGGTCCTCCTGCATATCTTCGGGCAACCATGCTGCATTACTGAGAAGCTGGGCTGCGACCCAAGAGGCACCTGGAGATGCATTTGTTGGATCGGTGGCTGGGCGTGTACGAAGGGCTATTTCAGAATCATTGTGAAGAAGTGAGCGAAGTTTATCAGCAAAAATCTCCAATACTCTTGGAGGTGCTTCATCAGCTACTTCTGCAAGCCTCTCAAGTGGTAAATATTCCAAATCCAGTAGGGCGATCCATTCAGAATCAAGTCTGGACCGTAATCTCTGCCAACGATGCCATCGTGTCTTTGGAGGAGATGCAATCCAAGCGGCTATTGGATAACTCGCCTCCATCATGTTCGACCAATCTTCATTTCCTTCGGGGAATTGTGCAACTGCTGAACCTATCATTGATGAAACCTCTATCCTGCCTGAGGGTTTTTCATCTTCTAAACCTAAGATGATCCATGGAGAAGGTGCCACTACCTCGCCCTCAGTTACTTCAGGTGCTGTAGGCACGGGGTCTACCAATCGCACAGGCATATCTCTACCACCAAGAGTACGGAGCCTTAGCCAAGGTAGAGGTCTTAGTGGGTCTACAATAAGTTGATCGAAAATTTCTAGCGACCTGCGAGGTTGAGATGAAAGTGTTAATCTCAAGTTGGGATGAGAAATTACAGCGCTAAGGATGTCATCAGGGATTGTATCTGGAATTTCTAGAACTAACGGGGGTCTATCTTGCTCGGATACTGCCCATTCAATTAACGAAGTCGCTGCCGTGGTTGATAAGCCACGGGTATCAAAAAACCTCAATCCGCTTTCTTCTGTGGAGAAAGTTGCGTCCTTCCAATCCTTCCTAAAGCGTCGCCAAGTTGATTCCTCAGTTCTGACTCTTCGGGTAGAAGTCAAGCGTTCCCTCAAACTATTCAGCCTACGACGTCTTTCAGAAGGGGGTAATCGGGGATGTGCTCGATTTATCCATGAATCCAAACAAGAAATCGGATAATCCTGGCCATCAGAATCTAATCCTCCCAAATCCGCAATTACCATTGCGTTGGATCTAGCAGTTCGCAGAAGCATGCTCCGAGGTAACCTTTCTTCCATAACTGCAGATACCGGGTCTTTTGGCCGAATATCCGGTGATTGGTTATGGCAATTGCCAAGAATCCATGCTCCTCTGTGGTGGCTAACTTCTGGGAGAGGAGGATCCGGACGACGTGATGGAGATTCAAACCAAATCCCAGGAGCCAGTGCTACCGGTCTATCTGGATCTACTAATCGTGCTCTAACTATTCCAAGGGTATGATTTTCTCCAACATAGGATGAAATGGTTTCTGGATTATGAGTTGAGGGAGGTTCTAGTAACATTTCCATATTGGTTAAATCAAACCACCTCGGAGATCTCTCTCTCAAGACCGCCCAAGTCCATGAGACCCCTTCGGTTCCTGTGGAAGGTCCTTCGCCAACTGATCTTCTCGAAGGGCGGTCAGGGATTAGAACAAGTGGAGAGCCTATAGGGGCAAGAAGCCCCAACAGAATATTTTCCCCATCTCTAGCAAGTAAGCAATAATTGTCAGAAGGGGGAGGTAATGGCAGTGCCTGAATTGCCCTCGCCAATTCGTCTGAACGTATTGCCTCCCAACCAGATTGCGTAAGATGTAGACGTGCACCACGTGCACCCGCTGCCTGGTCACTTGCGACCAGTCCGTCGTTTCTCATCCTTCTTAGTTCAGCAGAAGCGTGGGGGATTCTCAATCCTGTATCGCGAGCGAGAATACTGACTGTTGTCCCACCGTCTGTTAATCGATCTAGCAATCTACGACGGTGTGCACTACGAATTCTCTTGAGAACAGGGGAATCGGAAGACGATTCAACGATTTGTGGTTCATCCGACACTAATTGCCCTCTCCTAATTCAATTAGTTCGACTCCCCTACTTAAATTATCCTTTTTAGTTACATTTCATTACACATTTCTGATGGAAAAAGTAACACTTTTATTTTTGCACCGACTTTGATTGTGAAATCTAGCCGGTTCTGTGCAACTATTTGTAACGAAGAGAGGCTGTGAGGTGCAGAACTGTTATATCAACGCCTGCCGTCCTGTCGGTAACGGACTCGATATGGGGTCGGTTTGACTTGGAGGAATAGACAGAAATGGACTCGCAGAACCTGCGTGAACTGATTCGAAAATATCTCTCAGAGCGACCGCGAAATACAATCGAGATTTCTGTTTGGCTAGCTAATCAGATAGATTCTGAAAACAGCCCTTCGGACATAACGAGAATCCTAGAATCGGACGATCATATCGCCCGAATAGGTACTGTTCGTAAGAGTGGAATGAGGCTGGCTGAATCACCTGTGTCGGAATGGGCATCCAATAGTTGGATTGAACATCATCAGAGAAATGAGTCCGGGCAAAAAAAGGAGAGATGAAAAAATGCGAACAACAAGACTACGGCAAAAAATAAAGAAATTCCTAAACGATCGAGGAGAGGCAAATACCACAGAAATCCTCGAACACGTAAACTCCACCATGAGGCATGGAACAACACCTCAACAACTTGGAAACGTTCTATCAAAGGACAGGGACATACTCAAGATTGCCACAACAAAGCGTGGCGGCGCACTCTCCGGCCGTTACGAAATTTGTGTTTGGACATTGAAACCTGGAGTTTTAGACGGCGAGAATTGAAGTTAAGCCTTGGTAATCAGGCTTCTAATTCCGTAGACCAGTCGCCGCTACGAGCTAGACTGTTCATTGCCGCTCTGTGAGCAAATGCATTTTGACTCTCTTCATTTGAACCGCTTGACCAAGTCTGTAAAGCGTGCGCTAGCAGGGCCCTACCATAAGAATAAGATAATTGCCAAGGATGTTCGACGGCCATACCATTCATCAAATTGAGATGTGCTGTTGCATCTTCATCTGACTGACCGCCAGAGAGGAATACAATACCTGGAATCTCGTGTGGTACATGTGCGGTAAGGCAATCGACTGTCATTTGTGCTGCCTTTTCTCTAGTTCCTTGATCTCGACAGGATTTTCCAGGTAGGACCATGTTTGGCTTGAGTAAAGCCCCAGGGATGTGGACGCCCTGGGCTTTACACTCTGCAAAGGTACTATCGAGAATTCTTGCGGTAATCTCGAAACATGTTTGTGAGTCGTG
Organism: Marine Group II euryarchaeote MED-G37; assembly: GCA_002457555.1. Classification (GTDB taxonomy): domain Archaea; phylum Thermoplasmatota; class Poseidoniia; order Poseidoniales; family Thalassarchaeaceae; genus MGIIb-O1. The sequence goes on along the minus strand of NTJQ01000002.1, from coordinate 85,432 downwards.
GTTACCGTCCATCAACACTTCTGGCTCTATTATTGGAACCAAGCCCTGTTCCTGGCAAATCGCAGCATATCTAGCAAGAGCATGTGCATTTGTAGAAATATTTGCCTCACTGGGCATCCCATCTCCAATTCGAATTACTGCTCGCCATTTTGCAAATCTAGCACCCATAGCGAAGTACTCCATGCACCTCTCACGTAGTCCGTCCAATCCTTCCGTGACTTTCTCGCCAGAATGATGGGCCAATTCCTTAGCCCCTGTGTCTACTTTGATTCCAGGGTGGATTCCGCGACTTGCAAGATATTCGGGTATTGGCGTACCGTCATCCATTTTTTGACGAATGGTCTCATCAAAGAGTATCACACCACTAATGGCAGATTCGTATTCAGGTGTGGAGAAGATGTTTGCCCGGTAAGCCCGACGAGTTTCCGGGGATGGCCCGACCCCCACTGCCTCGAGTCTGTTTGACATTGTTCCGTTGCTCTCATCCGCGGCCAGAATCCCTCTCCCAGGCGCTACAAGTTCTCTCGCTGTTTTTTCAAGTAGTTCGGTGTCCATTGTCGAACCTCGACCGGACGTGGTGGGATTAGGCAAAGAATCCTTTGATGGGAAAGTATGGAATTTACTTCATGCTGAGCGTATGTTATCGACGAACTTGTGATTGCCACTTGCTACATCAATAACCTCCGATTGGACTGAAAATCGACCATCTGACAATTCTTCAACTCCGAAGGTTCTACCTGGACAAACTCCAGTTCCAATGAATACTGCATCTTCGCTAGCGCAGAGTTCATCTCTACCCCAAAGCCTCTCTATGTCGCCATCAATCATCGCTTCAGCGCGCTCCCTATGCCCCTCATTCTTGAACACAAGTCGCCCCTCGAATGGAGCGCATAAACCTCTCAAAGCAGTGGCTGTGATTACCCCCTCTGGAGCAGCCCCAATTCCCATTAGCATATCTATTTCCGATTTGGGATCGGCGGCGTTTAGCGCCGCTGAAACATCTCCATCCCCGATTAATACAACATTTACATTATATTGATTTAATTCAGCAATAAGTTTCTCATGCCGAGGTCTATCCATTACAACGATGTTGAGTTCAGACTCCTTCTTTCCCAAGGCTGCGGCAGCGGCCTCAACATTGTATGCAGTCGAAGCATCGAGACTGATTACACCCTCTAACTCAGCGGGTCCGGCAATCTTGTTCATGTAACAATCTGGTGCATGAAGTAGAGTTCCACGTGGTGCTGCAGCAAGGACCGCCATTGCATTTGGTAGGTCAAGTGCCACGTGATTTGTGCATTCTAGAGGGTCTACTGCAATATCTATAGAGGGGACATCTGGGTTACCTTGCATAGACCCGAGTGGCTCTCCAATCCACAACATCGGGGCATCATCTCGCTCTCCTTCTCCTATGGCAACCCTGCCATCGAATGGAACCTGATCAAAGATTGCTCTCATGGCTTCTACTGCTGCACCATCAGCGGCTTTACCGTCTCCCTTGCCTCGCCATGCGGCCGCTGCAATAGCAGCGGCTTCGGTCGCGGCAAGAAAATGAATCTCTAAATCGATGGTCGCCATGAAGACCTCGAATAGCGTTCAGCCTTCAATCATGCGGGTCGCCCTTGCTCTTTCTGAGAACCCTTACTCCGTCTATCTGAGCGGCTGGATATTGACCATTAGCATCTTTTTCCACCGATTTTAGCATGTCCCAAGCACACAATAGGCCAGCATTAACTCCGCATAAAGCCTCCATTTCAACACCGGTTGTCCAGTGTGTACGTACGGAAACGGTACACCTCAAAAATTCATCATCAACGGACCAATCGACTGTGCATCCTTCAATTGGTATAGGGTGGCAATGGGGGAGAACACGAGGTGTTTCTTTTACAGCTTGAATTACCGCGACTGTGGATGCTTCTCGAACATCTCCTTTTAGAGAGCGACCGTTTTTCACAATATCCAAGCTTTCTGGTGATAGTCTAAGGACACCTGTAGCAACAGCTTCCCGAGCGATAATTGGTTTTGACCCTACATCGACGATTCCAGTGAACGAATCCTCCATTCCTCATACCTCAGAAATGCCGAGGGTCTACTACTTATTCAGTAATCCCCTTCGAAAAGATGGATTCGATTAATTCGATAGATAGAAACTAGCCGAGTCCAGACTTCCAAATTTCACCGTCGGCACGGACCTCTTTTTTCCAAAGAGGTGCTTGTGATTTCAACTCTGAAATCAGCCATGAGCAAGCTTCGAATCCTTCTGTACGATGAGGACTACCGACGTGAATGCAAACTATCGGTTCCTGTGGGTGTACAACTCCGGTCCGGTGAGCCATCACCACAGAATGAATTGAGAATTTTTCCACAGCCTCCAGTCCAAGTCGTTGGAGAACGGAGGGAAGCATCTCTTCCCAAGCGTCGAATTCTAATTTTTCAACTTCTACTCCGTCTTCCATCCCCCTAGTTAATCCAACAAATGTAACTACGCTTCCGCAACCTTCGGTGTCAATTTGATCGCGGAGTGCTTCAGGATTGATAGTACCCTCTTCCACTCGCACCACCACCCGGGCCATACATTGCCATACACCCATAGTGCTTCAATGCCTCGACTTAGCGAGGAACCATTCAAAACACGGCATCTGAGTGGGTAGATTATGTCTGAACGCGTGGACATTCTAGGAGCGGGCCTTTCGGGACTCTCGGCTGCTACTATACTTGCGCGCAATGGTTATGATGTTCACGTACATGAGGTTCGTAAAGACTCTGGTGCTAGATTTGATGGAGATTTTCAAGGCATTGAGAACTGGACAAGCGATGTCGATTTTTTTGAGAAAATGCGTCAATGGGGGTTAGATCCTGACGAGTTCAAATCTGATGCATTCAGTATCGTGGATCTAATTCATCCAGACGATGAAATAACTAATCCAATTACTGACGGAGTTGCGTTCAGAGTTGTAGAAAGAGGAACTGATGAACATTGTATTGATCAAGGATTCAAGAGAATGGCACTTGATGCAGGGGCAACTATCCACTATGGTACAAGAAAAGAACCGGACAAGTGTCAGATTATAGCGGCCGGACCTAAGGATTCAAGCGCAGTTGCCTTTGGAGAAATTTTCCATACTGACCATGAAAATATCGTCGCATTCCAACTTAACGACAAGTTAGCACCTGGGGCATATTCTTACCTGATTATCATAGATGGAATTGGGTTAATTTGCACCTGTCTTTGGAGAAAACAAAAGAAGTCTGGTAGGTATCTGAACGAAACCATCGCTTGGTATGAGGAGCATTACGAATTGAATAGGAAACCAATCAAGAGAGTGGGGGGTAAAGGTGACTTTTCTATTCCCGATCGTTACATTCACGATGGGCGCCATTACGTTGGTGAAGCCGGTGGTTTACAGGACTTCATGTGGGGCTTCGGTATGCGCTACGCCATCACCAGTGGAGTATACGCTGCACACTCCATAATGGGTCAAAATGACTATGAGAAAAAAGTTCGTAATCACCTAGTACCATTGATCAAGGTGAGCGCAATAAATCGGTTCTTGATGAATCGTTTGGGCGATAGAGGATTCAAGATGGTTACAAGTTACTGGATGCGGCATCAAGCCCGAAAGGGAGACGGCCTAGAATTCATGAAGTGGGTTTACCAACCAGGAATTCTCAGAAGAGCACTTTGGCCTATTGTTCGCCTAGGGATGTTGAGAAGAAAAAGGATGGATGATGGCAGAACAGTATCAAGAATGCCGTTCAGAAAATCTCTCTCTCGAGATGTTTGGGAACCTAGTGTTCGGGCTGAAGAAATCGGTCGACAATGGAAGGAAATTCAAAGAGGCGGGGGCGCCATTTCATTCAACGAATCTGAGGATTAAGCGTGAATTTTCACCACTGCCATTCAGCCGTTTGATTCATATCTCGACCTTCGGTCGGCAAGTTATGACGTCATGGCCAGACCTAGAGCCAATGCCCAACCGCCTAGTGAACTACGGAGTAACTGACAACGGTATCGCAATCATCGAACTTGCGTCGAACTCCGCTGGTGCTCCCATAGAAGGAGACGAGGTAGGACCGAACACCTACACTCATGAAATGATGAGAGATATCGACACCGCCGTCGTAAAGGCCCGATTCAATGATGATGTTAGCGTGATTCTAATCACCGGTAATGGGCACAAGTTCTTCTCGGCCGGAGCATCAATTCAGATGCTAAACTCAGTTACTCCTGGATTCAAGTACAATTTCTGCCTTCATGCAAATGAAACTCTAAGCCGGCTTGAACAGACTCCAAAATTGGTAATTTGTGCTATAAATGGGCACGCAGTTGGTGGAGGATTAGAGATTGCAATGGCTTGCGACATTAGAATCGCAAGAAAGGATAGTGGAAAGTGTGGACTTCCTGAAATCAATCTCGGTGTTCTAGCAGGTACTGGAGGTACAGCTAGACTATCACGAATCATAGGTAAATCAAGAGCTCTTGAATACATGGTCAGTGGGGAATTGATGGCATTTGAGAAGGCTAAGGAAATGGATCTCATCAACGATGTTTGGGATGGTTCTCTTGACGAATTTCGCCAAGATATCCTAGACTACTCAGGACAGTTTACTCTACCATACAAGGCCACCTTGGCTGTTGGAAACATCAAGCGCTCGGTTCAATCCGGACCTGAAATGCCGTTTGAGTACCATCTCGCGCTTGAGAGAGAGCTGCAAGCAGCCCTCTTCAACAGTGAAGATGCAAAAGAGGGAATCGCGGCTTATGTAGACCGCCGAACTCCTCGCTTTGAAGGAAAGTGATTTTGTTTACCGCCGAACTAAGACTACGTCTTAGAAGCAGTCATTGATATACAGGATACTTTTGGCTTCAAGCATGAGCGAGACAGAGATTGTTCAGGACTACTCTCCAAATTTTGAAGCCTGGATTAGCGATTTCCAAGAATGGCAGACTCGAATTGGCTTCGACCCATCGTGGTTGGGGGATTACAGATTCGATATCAAATTCGATTGGGACACCGCAGGACAAAGCATCGAATTTGGAGATTTTGAAGGAATGCCAAAGTGGGAAAGGAGAATGCAAATCCCTCAACAAAACATCAGAGATGCGATCATTTCCATGGTCAGTGTTCAAGGAGACACCGAGTTTGCTAGTGTGGAACAACAAAATCACCTGTTAGAAACAGCACCGACTGAGTATGACAAAAAGTCTGCTCTGAGAATCATGTGCGAAGAGCAGAGGCATGGATGGCAAATGGCATATCTCCTCTGCACTTACTTTGGAGAACATGGTGTAAGGGAGGCTGCAAAGTTACTCGAACGTAATGCTCAAGAAGGAACTAGAATACTGGGTTCATTCAATGCACCTATCGATCATTGGCTCGATTTCTTCTGCTTCACCCACTTTATCGATCGTGACGGAAAGTACCAATTGAAGATGCTCAGCACTTCTTCTTTCCAACCATTGGCCGCATCTATGGGTCCTATGCTGAAGGAGGAATCATTTCACCTTGGGACAGGGGCCAATGGACTACGAAGGATTGTCAAGCAAGGAGTAATACCATGTGCACTACTACAGAAATACCTCAACAAGTGGGTCAGTACAGGTTTGGACCTGTTTGGAACTGATGATTCCAGCAGCGCTCAGTGGGCCTATGTATACGGAATAAAGGGTCGCTACGACGAAAGAGAATCGGAAGAAGAAGCCAAGAGAGGTCATCTGAACGAGGCTAGCAGAGAACTCTACTTCCAAGAATTGAGAGATGAAATGCGACGTATTTCAAAGGCCCGAAAAGATGGTGAGCCGGAGTTGACAATTCCATCAGATAAATTCAACCGTGGAATTGGAAAATATGCAGGAAATAAATACACTCTGGAAGGTGAAAAATTCGAAGGCAGCGATGCTGATTGGGATGCTTACCTTGTAAATGTGCTACCGACTGATGAAGACGAAGACCGTCTAATGAATGAATACATGCAACAAGATTGGATCCAATACCGCGAGTGGAAGGGCGACTGAAGATGCAACATCTAGCGCTACTTGCCTTCGATAAGGAACGCTGTAAGCCATTCTTTGACAGACTTACAGAGCTATTCCATGAACATCACCACTCTTCGGAACAAGACCCTGAGGGATACGAGGAATTACTTTATCGTGTTTACAGACCATATGGCAACGACATGCTCGATATGGTGGATTCTTGGATGGGGTTAGACAAGCGGGATTGGAGAGAAGAAACTGCTAGAGAAGTGAAATTAGCAATGTATGCTATTCGCTATCCTGACACTCTACTTATCGACTCCTTCACAGAAAAGGCTAGATCGGATATTCGCAGACTCTCAGCATACCTACACTTTACCCAACATACCTATGCAATTTGGGATGAGGATACTCGCAAAGGTTTGGTGAAATTGGGGATTAATATTCCAGCGACAGAAGTCGCTGACCCATTCATTTACGGCGCCTATGTCTCAGCAATAGAACTGCTGAAAGACGTAGCACCATTCACCTGCTTCCTGGAGCATGATGTGCCGCGACAGCGGCTATTCCAAGCAGCCCTTGCAGCTTATGGTAGGGAGTGAAACAATGGACATTCGTACCGTCGCCGTAATCGGCGCCGGTACGATGGGTGCAGGAATAGCTCAAGTTTGCGCCCAAACAGGTTGGGAAACCAGACTCTATGACGCATTTTCCGAAGGTCTCGAAAAGGGGATGGACACGATCGATAGTTTCTGGGAAAAAGGAATCGCTCGAGGAAAAACCACACAACAAGAGAAAGTAAAATGGTTGGCTAACATCAGTCAATATACTGACTTACGCGAGGCGGTCAAAGGTGTTGATTTAGTTATTGAGGCAGTGCCAGAAAAAATGGAATTGAAACAGCAAATCTTCGCTCAATTAGAGCAGATGGCACCATCTCACTCTTTGTTGGCGACCAATACCTCGGGTCTACCAATTTCTGCTATCGCAGAGACGACTAATTGTCCAGAAAGAGTAATTGGAATGCATTTTTTCAATCCAGTCCCAATAATGAAACTGCTCGAAATTGTTCGTCATAAATCTTGTTCTACAGACAGCATTTTAGCGGCGCAATCAATCGGTTCTGCAATGGGGAAAGAAACTATTCTTGTCAATGACGTACCTGGATTCGCAACCAGTAGATTGGGGGTGGTTCTCGGAAATGAAGCAGTTAAGATGCTTGCCGAGGGAGTGGCTTCTGCTAGTGATATCGATACTGCAATGCGGCTAGGTTACAGGCACCCTATGGGACCTTTGGAACTCTCCGACCTGGTCGGTTTAGATGTAAGACGGGATATTCTCAATAGTTTGGCAGAAGCATTTGACGACGATTCATATCGTCCTCATGGATTACTTGACTCCCTGGTTGAAGAAGGAAGTCTTGGCAAAAAAAGTGGGAAAGGAATTTACGATTGGACTTCTGGAGAAAAGTCTGATAGAGAAGATCTTCCATTGTGATTGATGAGGAGTGGATGATCTGATTCCATTCTGGGTTGAAATAATCGGAATATTTGCAGGACTTCTAGGTGTAATTGCGTGGGTGCCTCAAATCCAAAAAGTATGGTCTGAAAAGAAACACGAAGGGATTTCACTACCAACCTTCACTCTGGTTTCAACTTCACTTATCTTATGGTTGGTTTATGGAATTGTAATTGGCTCAGTAGCAATGACTCTAGCAAATATTGCTGCTCTGTCCTGTATTATTGCGATAATTGTAGGTGTCTTGAAATTAAGACGTGGAGATTGATTCATTCCTCTTCTGATGAAGCCCCAAACTTGGGTTCTCTTTTCTCTAAGAAAGCAGATACCCCTTCTGCAAAATCTGGAGTCAAAGAAGCGGCCGTAATCAGGGCCTTTTCAAATTCAAGCTGGGTCTCCATGAAGGTTGTCGATGAAGCGTCTAGTAATTGCTTAGTGCCTTGTTTACTTGCCTCTGCCCAAGAACCCCATTTTGTTGCGATCTCAATGCCTCTCTCTAGGAGGATTTCAGAGTTAACTAATTCATCTACTGCTCCATATTCAAGTGCCTGCTCGCCTGTCCAAACTTCGTTATCGAAGAAAAATCGGCGAGCCCTTTGATATCCAACCAAGCGTGGAAGAAGCCATGTCGAGCCTCCATCTGGTGAAAGTCCTAGTGAGAAGAAGGCTGCTGCAAGTCTTGCTTCTGGAATACATAGGCGATAATCGGCGCAAAGCGCGAGACCAAATCCGCCGCCGGCCGCCGAACCGTTGATTGCTGCGATGAATACAGTTGGACTACGTCGTAAGCGTAATTCAAGTGGGTGTAAAACACTGGTTAATTCGTCAACGAGATTTCCAACTGAGCCATCGTCAATTGAGTCCGCAAACTCGTCAATATCCGCTCCTGTGCAAAAAAATCGACCTGAGCCAGTCAGTACTATTGCCTTACAGGAAGAATCGTCTAGTAAATCTCCCATAATTGTAGAGATTTTATGTATTGAAGTTCGGGATAAGGCATTCCTAGCAGCCTCTTCTGAAAGGGTCACAACGGCGACCCCACCATCATGGCGTTCCACTACAATTCCCATGATGGGGCGATGTCGCCTCTACTTTTGAACTGCATGAATGTGATAAGTCGCGCCGTTCCGCCCCACTACATGCACGCGCGCGAGAACATATACATCGACGGAAAGTGGGTTCCTGCAAGTGGAGAAGGCAATATTGAGATAGTCAATCCTGCAACTGAGCAATGCATCGGTTCGGTGCCTGTTGGAAGTGCTAGCGATGTTGATACCGCCGTAGAGGCTGCACGTGCTGCATTCCCCTCTTGGTCACAATCGAGTGTTGAGGAACGTCAAGGCTACCTCAATGCGATTTCAGCAGCAATCGCTGAGCGAGGAGAAGAAATCGCCGAATTAATTACCGCAGAGGTTGGAACACCAATCAATTACAGCCGCATGGCGATGGTTGGAACTCCAAGAGTTGTATCACGATCTTACGCAAAGATGCTCGATTCCTTTGAGTGGGAAGAAGAAGTCCGCAACTCATTGATTGTCAAAGAACCAATAGGAGTGGTGGGTATGATTACCCCCTGGAATTTTCCTCTTCACCAAATCATCGGTAAGGTAGCCCCTGCACTGGCTGCAGGCTGTACAATGGTTCTCAAACCCTCAAAAGAGGCTCCATTAAACGCATTTATTCTAGCAGATGTCATCGATGGAATCGGTCTTCCCTCTGGTGTTTTCAATCTCGTCTCGGGGCATGGGCGAGAAATCGGCGAGACTCTTTCTTCACATCCAGAAGTAGACATGGTCAGTTTCACCGGTTCAACCGGTGCTGGTGTAAGTGTCTCACAAGCCGCAGCCCCGACTGTTAAGCGAGTAACTCTGGAATTGGGCGGAAAGAGTGCAAATGTAATCCTCGATGATGCCGACATTGCAAAGGCTGCCAAAATGGCTGTTTACGCTTGCTTCAACAATTCAGGTCAGGAATGTTCCAGCCTAAGTCGGCTAATAGTTCCAGCAACTGCACGTGATGAAGTGGTTGAGGTAATCGCTGCAACAATGGCTCGTTATTCAGTAGGAGATCCGATGGATGAATCGACACGGTGCGGTCCGATGGTTTCAGCGCGACAACAAGAATCAGTCGCCGGCTACATATCCTCAGGAATTTTGGAGGGAGCAACACTTGTTGCTGGAGGTGAAGGACTGCCAGAAGGGCTTGATTCAGGATATTACGTCAAGCCAACCGTGTTTGCGGACGTATCTTCGGAAATGACCATTTTCCGTGAGGAAATTTTTGGCCCTGTACTCTCGATAACGACTTACGATTCAGAGGAAGAAGCAATTTTCTTAGCTAACGATTCAGAATATGGTTTGTCTGGAGGCGTCTGGTCTGGCGATGAAGATAGAGCTTTGCAATTTGCCCGGAAAATGAGAACTGGACAGGTGAGTATCAATGGTGGCGCATTCAATATCAGTGCTCCATTTGGCGGTTACAAACTATCTGGTAACGGTCGTGAACTCGGAATTCAAGGGTTAGAAGAATTCCTTGAAGTGAAGGCTATCCAGCGTTAGGGGTGTACAAATGGTCGGCAGGTTGCTGGTCATAACCGGTGCAAGTGGTGTCGGGAAGTCAACGCTTACCGCTAGGATTGCCGCCTCTCTAGAATTCGACAAAGTTGTATCAACGGACACTATTCGAGAGACTTTGAGAACCCAAATTCCTATAGAAGAAATGCCTGCTTTGCATAGATCTTCATTTCAGCCGGGACAATCGAATACTATCGAGGATTGGAAAGATACCGTTACCCCCCTTAATAGTGCAATACAAGCGATAGTTAGCCGTGAAATTAAGAGGGGAGGAGACCTATTGATGGAAGGAGTACATTTCGTACCAAATTTTGCTATAATCGATGAATGGAGAGCCGCCGGAGGGGATGCTTGTGGAGTTGTTTTGGCTGTTGAGGATGCTGAGGAGCATGTGCGAATGATTGCAGGTAGACCTAAACACAATGGTAGACCAGTTCGACATTACCTAGACCATATAGATAGAATTCGGGAGATTCAGGAGGAGATGGTTAGATCGGCAAAAAATAGTGGCTGGTTGGTGATTGATGTTACGAAATCAGAGGATACAATAGGTGAAATTTCGTTGGAAATAATGTAGTCATTTGGAGAATAAGTCCTTCTCTGGGCGGTTTTGTGAAATCAAGGAAAGTACCCACCATCCAATTGAAAGGATTGGGGTTGAAACGAATATTACAATCATGAACCAAATTGAGACTATGCCGTTTGAAACCTGCCAGGCCCAATAAGAAACAGATAGAATGACAATTAAGAAAAATATTCTAGATGCCTCACTAGGAGTCTTTGAGCCAAAACGATCTAATCTCGGAGCAAATAGATAGTCAACTATGGACACAAGCCGTACTATTCATCAGAGATTATGAATTACTGTTTTTCCATTAGGAACCTTTCCACTCAGCATCCTTCCGCTCAAGGAAGGCCTGAACACCAATTTCCTTATCTTCGGTGTCGAAGAGTGCAACGAATTCAGACCTCTCAGCTAATATTCCCTCGGAAATTCCAAGATCGAGGGCAGAGCGAACTGCTCTTTTTGCTACCTTGATTGTGTATGGCGATTTTTTGGCTATATTTTCTGCCATTTCCATTGTACGAGACTCAAGCTGTTCAGGCTCTACTACATCATTGGCTAGTCCTAGCCTTAGAGCCTCTTCCGAGCCTATCATTTCCCCGGTCATTACCATCTCCATTGCTTTGCCATACCCCAATATATCTGAAAGACGCTGAGTTCCACCTCCTCCTGGAATAAGTCCAAGATTGATCTCAGGGGTTCCAAACTTTGCACGCGTGCTAGCGATTCGTAAATCACAGGAAAGGGCCAATTCTGTTCCGCCACCAAGAGCGAATCCATCGACCATTGCTATAGTTGGTTTTGATAAATTCCAAACCCTCTCCCATGCATTATCCTCGAAGAATGGCCTAACGTCGTCGGAGTTCTTTCCTGCAAACTCGGAAATATCAGCCCCAGCAGCAAAAGCGGCTGGTTTCTGACGCTCACCCTCAGGGGCTGAAGGAGGCGCAGCACCACGAATTATCACTACTCGGACGTTGTCGTCTGACTCCGCTTCGGCACAGGCTTGTTTGAGAGCAGTATGCGATGCTTTGTTCAAGGCATTGAGTTTCTCTGGGCGATTTAAGGTCCAAACAGAAATCACTCCACCTGCTGGACTTGAACCCTTGACTGGAACATTTTCGACCAGTAGCACGTCTTCGCTCATGGTTGTCCGAGGAGCCACCGCCGCTTGAAGATACGCTCACTCAGGAGGTGGAGGTGGAGGCATTCCAGGTGGTGGCGGCATTGGTGGTAAACCAGTAGGCGGAGGAGGCATATCCTCCACTTTGGGTAATTCCTCGGCTGGTTTACTTACTGCCTTCTCTGGAATCTTCAATGGAACTCTGATTTTGAGTATTCTAGACTCGTCAATTCTAACATATGATACACCTAATGGAGACGAGTCATCGGGGCTTTCGTCTTCTTCAATTACAGTTAACCCATGATCTACTTGATTCAGTAAAGCACTGAGGTCTTCTCCATCCTCTAACTCTGTCCACATTCTGACTTTAGCCGCCTTTCTCTCAGCTAGTGCCATACGACGACGCCGGTCGATTTTTCCACGAATAACCGCCCTTTTCTCACGTTGTTGCTCGACATAACCCTCGATTTCAGTTTCCATTTCTGATTGGGCATCTCGAGAGACCACTAGACGCTGAGCAACGTTCTCTCCATCTCCAGCAATAGTAGGGGCTTGTGGAGAAGGCATGGGTGGGGGCATTGGCATATTCGGTGCCGGCATTGGTGCACCGGGACTTGGCATAGCAATTGGAGGAAGTGGGAGCTCAGGGGGTGCCGAAACTGGGTCTGCAACTCGGCGTCGACTGCGACGAATTTCTTGCTCTTCCGCCTTGACTACTTCAGGTACTGGTGCAGATTCGGGTTCCTCATCCTCTTCTTCGATCTCGACTACAGGAGACTTCGGAGTTGAGGGAAGTGGCTTTCTGCCTGAAAATACGAAGAGAGAGAGGAAGGCCAATAGCACTGTTCCCGCTGCGATTTGTTGACCAAGATTCATCGAACCTTGGAAGAGTAAGAACAGAGGTGTTCCTAGTCCTAGAAGGAATAGAAGCAAGAGTCGGGTGTACGAAACCATGTCTGTTCCTCGGCTACCACAGCGGCTGGTCTCTATTCACTTTGACGGGGATTTGAGAAGATTTGAGAGCCCTTCCATGACTTTTTTCCTGTGGGAAATCTGATTTTTAATCTCTTTACCCAATTCTCCGAAGGTCCCTCCACCGCCTTCTTCTGGGATGAAAATTGGGTCATATCCGAAGCCATTACTACCTCTTGGTTGGTTGGATATTTTACCCCGGCATATTCCCTGTGATTTCCATACTTGATTACCATTTGAGAGAATCGCTACCGCTCTATATTCTGCACCGCTATTTCCGGATTCATTAACTCGATCAATTATTCCTTCAAGACCAATTTCTTTCTCTACATCCGAAGATTGGGCACCAGGCCATTCAGGAAATGCATCTAGGAATATGCCTGAATCTTCGACAAGGATTGCGCTTCCCTCTAATTCGCTTCCTTGAATCAAATCGAGTGCTTGTCGGATTTTTGATTCTGCTACCCCCTCTAATCCGAGTTCCTTTGGCTCGTTGAAATTCGGCCTTTTTCCATCTATTACCAAGCCCTCGACGGTGTGTCCAAGAGGTTCTAGTACCTCTCTGACTTCTACAATTTTATTTTCATTACCTGTTGCAAAGAGGATTCTCATGAGCTCAACTCAAGCATGGTATCTGACTCGGCCACGAATAGCATTGAATCGCTCAACTACTTCCTTTGCGGATATGTTGGAAATGGCCATTGAGTTTCCTGAATCAGCGGACAAATAACCCTCAACCATTGTTTTAACTGCTGATTCGAAATTGTAATGGCTGGCTGTTAGGCACTCATTTAGGACCTGTAAGTCTAATCCGAGTTGTTCGATTTCTGGGGCAATTTTAGCAAGACCGTAGTCAATAAGGGTCAAATTTCCATGTTCATCGATTAGTACGTTGTGTGTAGTTAAGTCCCCATGAGCGATATCATTTTCATGCAATTCTCTAATCAATTCTCCGAACTTACGGATTTCTTGTAGCCCTGCATCCCCATTCTGTAATGCATCATACAAAGGCACTCCATCGATTCTTGATATCAATATCCACCCACCCTCTGCATCCACATCAAGTAGTAAAGGAGAAGAGAAGTCTATATCTTGTAATCGTGCAATAATCCTAGCCTCTACAGCCAATCTTTGTCGGGTTAATTTCCTGTCTAAAGAAGGGTGCCGATAGTCTCTTGGTTCACGCTTTTTTAGTACTGCTTCCCTACCCATCCATGAACCAGATATTGCAGTTGCTTCTGCTCCGATATGAAGAACTGAGTCCTCTATCCACATCGGAATCGCCTCTTCGGCCATGTCCCTCCGAGATGAGATGCCTTGAAAGCGGTTGCACAGGACGAAGTAGCGAGATTAGATGACAATGCAGATGCCGTCGGCCCCCTTACCACGGGGTTCAGTGACTCCCAAGTCATATTCAGAGGAAGAAATTGAAACTGAGGCTATTCGACTACAAAAGGTCATCAATCAAGGCAGACTGTGGGATATCGAGACCTGTAAAACAATTGCACCTTTAACCCTCGAAATTAATCAATTAAAGAAAAAGAACGATGTTTTTCTTATCGCTCACTCTTATCAAACTCCAGATATCGTATATGGGGTGGCCGACTCGGTATCGGATAGTTACTCACTATCGAAGGCCGCTAGAGATGCACCTCAGCAAACTATTCTATTCTCCAGTGTACGATTTATGGCCGAGACCGCAAAAATAGTCAGCCCTCACAAGACTGTTTTACACCCATCTCCGGAATCCGGATGTACGCTTTCTGATAGCATAACTGCAGAGGATGTCCGTGAACTAAAGTCGCTTTATCCTGGAGTTCCTGTGGCCTGTTACATCAATACAAGCGCCGAGGTGAAAGCAGAGGTTGATGTTTGTGTAACCAGTAGTAATTATCTCAGAATTTGTGAGAAACTCCCTGGTGACAGATTAATCTTCGTCCCCGACCAATTGATGGGTAAACATCTGGCTGAACATCTGGCTGGACGTAAGGAGGTCATCAATTACGATGGTGAATGTTATGTTCACGCCACATTCACTGGTGCGAAAATACGCTCATGGAGAGAGAGAACCGCTGAGCAGGGTATCGTATTACAGGTCCTCAGTCATCCAGAATGTGATGCGGACGTGATTGCAGAAAGCGACATTGTTGGTAGTAGTGAAGTACTGCGAGAAGAGGCTTTGAGGCTAGGTTCAGAAGGAAAATCCGATATTATGCTAATTACCGAATGTGGTACTGCTGATCGAGTTAGAGCTGAATCTGAAAATGATTTGAATCTAATCGGGACTTGTGTTATGTGCCGTTACATGAAAATGACCCAATTGGAGGACATACTTCAGGCACTTCGAGATCCTCAGCCGGCACAAATCATCGAACTTAATGAGGAAATTATACAGCGTGCTCAAAGAAGTCTAGACGAAATGTTCAGGCTTGCAGAGTGATTCAATTTTCTCGACGAAAATTAAATCTTGATGATTCGTTTGCCGATTGGAAGGCATACAATATCATCATTGGAATGAGTAGTACAATCGAGGATTGTAAGACTACAGAAGAATAGGGCTCAAAGGTTTCTTCCAATGCATACATTCGTATTTCCAAATCACCGTCTTCCTGACTTTCTATCCACGCAACATTAGAGTTCAGGACTTGGGGGTTAGATTGGTCAACCTCCTCATCAATTGTCAACTGCAATGTTCTATTCTCATCTATATCGTGAAGGAATACATCCCTAGCAGTTAGTAAATCATCGTCTTCGGCAGTTGGGTCAAATCTAGGGATTTGAAGAAATGCAACAGTTCCTCCTAAGATACTTGGTGAGGAAGAAGGCCAAACTGGATCTGAAAGCAATAGTTGTGCTCCTGTCCTCAAATCAATTAGAATTGTGCGATTAACAGGTCCTACATCGACTACCGCGACGATATAGTCATCTTCCATTACAAGGTCTACTATTGTTGAATTGGAATAATCTACAGGTTCTTCAAATAAATCCTCAAGAAATTCATCAACATCCTCATCAGTCGTATCTCCGATATCGATACGTGCAGTAAACTGAGTAGCAAGAGAAAGGATTTCCAAGGCTGGACCACTCTCCGTAGAGTTTGCAATAGCGATTTGGGAACCTGATGAGGCAACAATATTGAATGGGCCTTCTAGTGAGGGATATTCTGTAATCAGACCTTCTCTATCTCGATAAACTAACTCATCGGAATAAACTACTACAATAACAGCCTCTTGTTCGGCATTTTGAGTTAATATGACATTGATTATTGGATCAGAATTAGGATTATTTTCTACTCTTAACCAATCTAGATTGAATGTCTGATCTTCATTATTAAATGACCAAAATTCTAACTTTTGATTATCAAAAATAACTACTCCCTTTTCTGAAGCCGAAACTCTTGGAACAGAAGTCCACCCTTCTTCTCCAAGAATTATTGTAGAAACTGTGTCCAATTTCCTATACTCAGAGCTCCAAGAAATAAAGTCCACTGTTCCGTTATCATTTTCTTGTACAGTAACTAACCAATCTCCTGAACCGGCGGTGTAAGTTGGAGTGACTCCCTCAACAGGGAAATCTTGGTGTGTTGCATCCCAAAGGAGAACCAATCCGGTTCCAATAAGGATTGCAACAATCACCGCCCCTGTTTGGGTTTTCGATGGCTCTCTGTAGGGGTCAATCTGTCTCTTTAGAGATTTTTTGAAACCTCCAAACCAAGCCCTTGGATCTTTCATGAATCTGGCTAATCGCCGTGTAAAGAGACGTTCGTCTGCAAATCGCCAGACGGGCTCATGGGTTCTTTCAGTTAACCTTACGGCGAGGGTTGCGACTAGAATACCACCAATTATGTCAACAACCCAATGTATTCCAAGATACAGAATAGTAAATCCTGTTAGCAAGATAAATGCCATAAGAGCGGTTCTAAACTTGGCCCAGCGACCATCTTCATCCCACTTCAGATACGTCAACCATACTGCAAACGGCAGGCCAATATGCAGACTCGGCATGCCATTAGTGAAAGGGTCGATTCTAGTGAACCAATTGTGTATTTCTGGAGTCAAATCGTAGGCGATTGTTTCCATTGCCGGAATATGATCTCCGGTTACTCTAACGTTGAAAAATAAGTAGAACGGGATTGCTAAAACATAGACCCAAAACATCGACAACGAGACTCTGTCAGCCATATGACGATCATCGAAATAAATCGGGTAAACGAATGATGCAAAGGTTGCTGTCATGAAACCCATGACATAGAAATGAGTCAGACCAATCGACAGTAGGTCGTTTTGGAAAGCATCCTGAATCCACAGTACGATATCGCCCTCGATAGCGTAAACATATGGCGTCATATCGATTTGAGTATTGGCCATCAAAATACGGTCAACTTGGTCGAGAAGATCCTTCCAAAGATAGACCGAGAATACCACAAACATGTGAGCCCAGTAACGACGAAACATATCGACGAAGCCTTGGATTCTGATTTTGGCCCAGGGTGGCTTCATCAGAGGCATTAGGGCGACGGATAGCAGAATAGCACCCATCAACCAAGAGATGTAGATTCCAGAGCCACCCGCCATGCCTCTCTACACTCCCCTAAATCATCGAGGTAACCAATGTCTCAAGAATCCACCCCTAAGGAAAAAGACCGACGAAACAACCCCAATTCATCCGAATCTAAGAGATTCGGACGGTTGGGCCACTACTTCCCTCTAATTCGACCAAGACATTCTCAACCACCTCATCGAAGGCGACGGCAGTAGCACCATCTGGTTCAGCAATAATGCGATGCACCCCATCGTCGCCTCCTCTGACAATACCTGGATCAAATGGTAGAGCACCAAGGAATGGAACTTCAAGTTCTACTGCTGCGGCCTCTCCTCCGCCCGACTTGAAGACGTCTAGGGTAACAGACCAATCTCCATTCTCATCAGTGGTGGTTTCAATAGCGGTTCCAGTAGGTCCCATCACACTGATTTCTGATTTAGGCTCGGCCTTGCCATGGATTGTATAACCACTCATATTTTCCACAACTCCTAGACATGGCAAAGAAATTGTTTTGGCGAAATTAATTGATTTTCGGGAATCCAGTAAAGCAACATCTTGAGGTGTTGTTACGATTACTACTCCATCAATACCCGGAAGACTCTGTGATACTGTAAGTGGCTCATCACTGGTGCCTGGTGGGAAGTCGATGATTAGGGCGTCTAATTCACCCCATGCAACATCTCCAATGAATTGTTGGATTGCTCCAAGTTTGATTGGGCCGCGCCAAATAACCGGCTTATCAGGATCTTCGATTAGGAAGGCCATAGAAATTACTTTGACGCCATGAGGTCCAATCGCTGGGAAAATTTGGCCTTCTTCTACATGTAATTCAGCATCATCAATGCCAAGCATCTTCGGTACATTAGGGCCGGTGATGTCGATATCCATTAGACCGACCTTTTTTCCTTTTCTGGCTAGGGAAAGAGCTAGCCCAACCGACACTGTCGATTTGCCTACTCCGCCCTTACCAGAGAGAACCATTACCTTGTGTTTGATCTCCTCGTCTAACTGGGTCATGCGCATCTTTCGGCGCATCTGGGCGTAAGCTTGCTCCATTTGCGCCTTCTGTTCTGGTGAGGCAGGTGTTTCCTCTGATGAGTTTTGTGATTCAGCCATTGGAAGACCGCCGCCGGGATGGTGAGAGATTGGCGAATCAGACATTGATTCAAAGGGCGAGGTGAGGCCTACTTCAAGCCTGCGTGGTGAAAATAAAACAAACTCTAAGCAAAAATCAGCCCTTTAGGCTGTATTCTATTGGTGTTTCCTTCAAGTAGGTTGGCTATTACAGACGGTATATGCGGCTACTTTTTGTCTGTGTGGGGAATACCTGTCGAAGCCAAATGGCAGAAGCATTGGCTCGAAGTTTTGGCCATGAAGCAGCATCGGCAGGAACGCATCCAGGGATGAGTGTGGCTGCAAATTCACTAACAGTATTGGAGGAAATGGGAGTTAGCACCTCTGGTCTCAAACCAAAATCTGTTGACGACATAGAAACTGAAGGCTGGGATATGATAATCAGCATGGGCTGTGGAGTTGAATGCCCAATGCTTCCCATCGCAGAGGATTGGGGGCTTGAGGACCCAGTTGGATTACCTATCGATGTCTATCGAAGTACACGAGATACAATCATCGAGAACCTACAGAGGCTTTCTGCTTAGACCACCGACGCTTAGAAAAGTGAGTCTTGATTCGGCAATTTCGCACGAGTGTAGTGTAGTGGTTATCACCGGGCGTTGCCAACGCCTGAACCCGGGTTCAAATCCCGGCACTCGTACCAAGATAAACCGCTTCACTTACCACGTTGTTCGGCGATTTGTTGGTCGCTCCAACCGGCTTGTTGCAACTCCTCATCAGTATACATTGCAATTGGGCTTGGTGGACTTACTTCGTGTGAATAATCCTGTGCAAATTGTTGAGCCTCTGGTTTCTTTCGCGATACAGAAACAAAAATTGCTCCACCAGCAATTAATCCGATGAATAAGGCGATGACTAATACACTCAATATCATGTCACCTGTGGTCTGCCAAAGAGAAAAATTAGGGTACACGTCTGAGTTATCACCTACGCCATCGCCATCTGAATCCTTCCACTCAGCGGTATTCAATGGGAAGGCATCAAATCCATCATTCCAACCATCTGAATCAGTATCGCTGTTCAAGGGGTTAGTACCGGCTGCAGCTTCATCCAGATCTGACAAACCATCCCCATCATCATCCAAATCGGCGTTGTTTCCGACTCCATCAGCGTCTGAATCTAGATTCTCACTCGGGTCGTCAGGGAATGCGTCATCGTCATTGATTGTGCCGTCTCCATCCCTATCTGGATCCATACCATCACAAAGTCCGTCGCCATCAGAATCAGTTGGTTCAATCGAAGAATCATCCTTGTCACCATCACAAGTTTCCTCAGCGACATCCGACCAACCATCTCCATCATCATCGTTATCTGCATTATTTCCTATTCCATCACCATCGGTATCAAACCATTCTGACGGGTCGAGAGGAAATACGTCCACGCTATCTGACCATTTGTCTCCATCGTCATCAGTATCTATGGCATCACAAAGTGAGTCACCATCAAAATCTTGTGGATAACTTAGTGCATCCAAAGGACCGGTCCCACACTCGACCTCCTTTGTATCGATCCAGCCGTCATTGTCATCATCTGTGTCGGCGTTATTGCCGATACTATCCGAATCAGTATCTAACCACTCCGTAGGATCCTTCGGGAAACTATCACGGTCATCGTCCCAACCATCATTATCATCATCTGAGTCCAATACATCACATTCTCCATCAGCATCTGTATCAAGTGGTTGGGAGAATACGCTCATTGGGTCAGACGCACAATCTTGCTCATTAATATCAGAAAATCCATCATTGTCATCATCCAAGTCTGCATTATCCCCAATCTCATCATTATCGTTATCACTCCACTCAGTTGGATCTTCTGGGAAATCATCAATAGGATCGTCGTAACCATCATTATCGTCATCTGGGTCTAAACCATTGCATAATCCGTCGGAATCTACGTCAGAAGGATATGAGCTAGAATCGAATTGATCCGTGCTACATGATAATTCTTCGATGTCGTCCCAGCCGTCATTATCATCATCTGTATCAGCGTTATCACCTATTCCATCTAAATCAAAATCACTGCACTCAGAAGCATCATCAGGGAATGCATCCTCTTCATCGGGACAGCCGTCTCCATCAGCATCAGGGAATCCCCCCGCCTGGTTATTCCACATTGTCATTGGAACCAAATCTGTAGCGTTTTCAGCATCATAATAGAATCCTGCAGTACCACCCCACTCTGTAAATAATAGCAAATCGACAAGCTCTCCACCATCAGAGACGTTTCTAACCTCAACTTGCAAAACAGAAAGTGTTGTGGGGGATGAGCCTGAAGAATCTGCCTCATTGTATCCTTCAAACTCTATCGACAATTCCTGCATGCCTTCTAACGAAGTATCTTCCATCCAATATTCTGAGCCAGAATCCTCAACTCGACTTCCATTGTCATTGAGATCTACCCAAGACCAATCTTCCCGATTTTCAGAACTAATTGTGAATATTGTACCAACAGTCATTGAAGAGGGAGTACTACTCTCAGAAACTTCGATTGTGATATTTTCCCAATATCTTCCTGCTTCATCATCAGCCAATGTCCCGTAATCAATGTAATAATCTTCGAAGTAAACAGATTCAATTTCATACCAATCATCTCCAATTGCCGAGTAAGTTGTGTCGTCGTAGGTCCAATCGCTATCGATAGAGATACCATAGACATCATTGTAGGCTGTAAAATGCATTCCTTGACGGGCATCTCGAACATTACATTGGCCGGTGAAGGTTCCTATTGAGCACGACTCATCAGCTTGAGTCCAATAACCCATATCGCTTCTTACTGAATGAATGACCACTCGGTCCCAAAATGGATCGCTCTCTATGTTTTGTTTGAAATATACAGAAAGTTGTTGGGCATCTAGTCTGACATAATCTCCATCCATTGGAGTGTAATCCAAGTCAACAGTAATCGAACGAGGCGTGATACCCGAGGAACCGTCTTGGGATGATGCTGCGATTACTGGAGAGGCTAATGCGCTCAAAGCGATGGCTGATAGGATTACCGCTGAGGTTCTATTCACATCATTGGAGACTGCATGGTGAGATAAGGAGGTTCGCCCGTCGTGTTTCCTACTCAAAATCGGCATTTCGCATTGTCACAATGATTGCGGTAGCACCTAAGGCGAGTAGCATTAGTAATCCAATAAGAACGAGGGTGGTGGAATTTTCTGAAATCCAATTTGCACCTCCTACTGCGGAAGATTTCTCATCGACCAATTCAATGGTATATGTCTGAGACTCTACTGGTGTAATTGATTGGAAGATATCGGATGCTCGAACTAGGAAATTCATCTCGCCTTCAGATAAACTAGAGCGGACGCCGATTTGCATCGAAAATATGCCATCTCCTGCGACTCTGTCGCCATTCTGGCCATCATCCCCCAACAATAGCCATGTTTCAGATTTTCCAATTGGTGCTAGACGACCAATTTTCGCTTGGGCGGAGGATACTCCATCTGGATCTGTAATTGATACTTCAATCGTGTATGTTTTCTCACCCGATTTTGGAATCTCAATTCTCGGGGCCCATTCTCCTTCATCATAGAACGAGACGTTGATGATTTCTGGTGCTTCGTTTAGCACCTGAACTACCGCGCCGCCATCGATGAGGGCACTGGCACCTTGGTTATCTTCTACCTGAATTGGAATCGTACGCAATCCTGGTGTCAGCGATTCCGGTAGGATAAACTGGCCTACCCATCGATCAGTGTTAGAGTCTAAAGTTAGTGGAGTCAAATCTCCTCCGGCACTTAGTAAATCGATTACTACTGATTCCACCCCATGTCCATCTTCCACCTTGAGGCTTGCAGAAATTAATTCCCCTCGATATGCAAAATCAGGTGAATACACACGCGAGGTGATTCGAGGAGCAGCATTTGAAATCTCAACATAGGCAGTTGTTTGGACGTCCGTCCAGATATCATCCATCTTTATTGGAACGGATAAATTTCCAAACTCCAAACCGTCGTGATTTATCCTCGCAGTCCAAACCGAATCTTGAATTACCTCATCGCCGTTTAGACCTGAGTCTGAAAGAGTGATTAGGCCTAGGCCAAATTCACTTAGGTCTACCATAACGCCAACCACGTCGGTGTCGAAGTCCTCAATCACAGCCTCAAGGTGAGCCATACCACCTTCGGTGAAGAGGACGCCTTCTCTAAATCTTAGACTTTGTAAGGCAGGAGGTGTATTTTCTGCGGCAGTTATTACCGAGGGATACAGTACCCTCTCGAGCGTCTGATGTTCGACGACTCTAACGACTTCTGACTCGCTACCATTATTGTCACCTATTGGTAAACCAATATCGATTATTCGATATACTTCGTGAAGCATACCAGCCAGTAATCCCTCATTGATTACCGTTCCATATGCAGTGAAATTGTCTAGAGATTCGGTGTCTTGCCACTCAGCCAACTCGACTTCATGGCCATCGGCCATACCCATTCTAATGCCTATAATTTCTATCGTCTGTCCATTTCCGTCACGAGAGGTTGGGAAATTATCGCCGATTACATACTTGTCAGGTACAATACCAGTTTCTCTGAAACCCGTGATATTCATATCACCATCATACTGAGGTCTCTGCGGCTCCAAAATTATCGGTGAGTTTTCCGGGTATTCATTACTTGTAGTACCATTATCCTCGACATATAGGTAGCGGATCGTTCGATTTGCCCAATCTGTCTGTGGAACTGTGTATTCGTAGGTCAGATTGTGTTCCGCCTCGATTTCTTGTCCTATCGGGCCGATTGGAGTGCCAGAAATATTGAACCATACTTCATTTTCAATCACATCAACTTCGAATTCATCTCCAATAGCATTCGCTTGAATTAGGGATTTGTCTATCTGGCGAACATAACCGAATGAACCACTAGCATCACCTGAATATTGGCCATCGACAATTATCCTATCTTGAATAACCTCGCCACCAACTACCTCATAATGAATGTCTGGAACTGTGCCATTAACCTGAACTTGGAATTGACTATCATCAATAAGGAAACCAAAATCTCCAGAACCTTTGATTTTCAGTAATTGTTCCTCACGAACTCCGTCGAGCCACTTTTCTCTAGTTCGGAATTCATCCAATTCGATAGAGAATGCTTCATCCTGAGTTTGGAGACGAATGCTTAGATTTGCCTCAATTTGAGTATCTGATAAACGACGAATACCATCTTCATCCCAGGTTTCGATATAGAATACCGACAATTCTCCATAGCCACCTTCAGTGCTATTGTTTGTACCTCCGTTGTAAGAAATGGACCCAGTCGCTTCCAGAGTTAGTCGCTCGGTCAATATTCCATCTTCCCAATCTCTGAGTATGTAGGCTTGGTATACATTGGCTTCTACATCGATTAGTGAGTCCTCTGAATCACTTACGAATTCTAGGCTACCTGAGCCACGCATCTCAAATATTTGACGTGAAATCTCAGTTCCATCATATGTTTCGTTCATCCAAACATTATGCAAATCAAGCGTCAGGTACATCTGGTCGGTTCCCGTGTCTAAATCGAGAACTAAGGAGCCGTTTCCTAATTCACTAGAACTCAAACTTTCACCAGTTCGCTTTTGCCAACCCCGCCCTTCAAAATATAGGCTTGAACCTCCATCTGCGTCATTCTGTAACTCCCAAGTGGTTTCACGAGTGATTTCGTGGTCAGCGGAGGGTTGATTCCAAATTGTCATATCCATTGATCGGGAACAGGTAGTTTCGGTAGAACTGACTTCGATAAGTACCTCATCTAGGAATTCCGGCTCATCGGGTAACACAACATCGATTTCTCCACCCGCTACAACGTAGCTTGAATCAGCCTCAGTAGCGATTATTTGCCCCTCTCTGATATGTTGAACATCAATGGTTACACCACTTGGTGAAGTTCCATTTTGGAAAGCAGGCTGAAAGGTGGTTTTGTAACGGTGAATCACTATTTCTTGCCATGTTCCGTTTTCATCCAGTGCCCAATCATAGTCCCAATCTACTAGGATTTCACAGGATTGAGCGGGCGCGGCTTCGTCGGCTACCGCCATGCCAGCCAACGGTGCAAGGAGCAATAGCGTCAGCAACAAGGCACTCTGGAATCGGTTGTGCACGCTCATACCCTTCAGTAATATTGTTTGTACATTTGCCCGTCACGATTGGGCTAATGGAATTAGAACAGGGGCTCTTCCCAGTCATCTTCTTCGTCTTCGTCGGTCATCCTCTCTTTCCAAAGAGAGGTTGGTACATCCTCGTAAATCCCTGCATAGGGGTCTTCGTCTTCCTTATTTTCAGCATCTGTCATTGCTCTTCTTGCAAATTCCCTAGCATCTGCTTTGAATTTCCAATAGTGAATTCTCCACTCCCTACCGTCCCAAAGCGTGGTTTCCTCAGATTCCGTTGTTAGCAATTCATAGTCTTGCAGTTGGTAGAAGAGGTTACGGTCGGTGGGTTCTAGGGCATTGTCGATAATACGATTTGAGAATCCGAAGAAACCTAATGCGTGCTCAGCAATCGATTCGGCAACAATTACCTCCATCTCTGAGTCTACTTTACGACGGATAGCCTGAGTTAACTCTGCTAGCGTCATACCCATCGCATACCCCTCCTGTAGTAGAATATGGAAGCCCGTTCTTTATCAACAATCGCACACCGAGTCCACGAATCCTATGGCTTCGACCCGAAGTGGTTAATCGAATAATGACTCGGCACAACCCATGAACGAGGAGGCTAACCCTACTTTCCTCGGGCTCTCCGAGTCTCGAAAAGGGCCTTGGGATGTGGTAATTCTTCCTATTCCATTCGAGATGACTACTAGTTGGGGAGAAGGGACTGAACATGGACCGGCAGCCGCAATTGAGGTGAGTTCACAGGTCGAATTATACGACCCGTTGCTCGAAGAAGAGTTCCCTTGTGGACTTGCATTTCATACTGCCTCGGCTTGGGGTTCTGAGGCAGGGACTCTAAGAGAACAATTAGATTCTATTCGTGATTATCTTTTTCCATGGTTTAATGCAGAGCAATTTCCCATTATTTTAGGTGGAGAGCATGGGCTTCTACCACCGGTTGTGGAAGCTTTACGAAATCACCCCGCTATCGCTGGTGATCTGTCGAAACTAACCATAGTTCAGATCGATGCTCATGCCGATCTGCGAGATTCACTGAATGGAGAGAGATTCAGTCATGGCACTGCTGCAAGACGATCTTTAGATTGCGGTATTGGCGGCCTTTTGCAAATTGGAATACGTGCATATTCACTTGATGAAGAAAAGTTCGCGGAAACTGAAAATCGAGTTGAGACCTTCTATGCTCAAGAACTCTTCAGCCCTTCTGCTGGAAAGACGGCTTGGAACAATCTAATTCAACGGATTAACCAGTTAAGTGGACCTGTTTGGTTGACTTTTGATATCGATGGGCTGGATGGTTCATTGGTTCCCGATACAGGCACCCCAGTTCCCGGTGGTTTGACTCATTGGGGTGCGGTGGAAATCATACAAGAGCTATTTGCCAGCGAGGCTGAGGTTATCGGAGCCGATGTCAATGAAATCGCACCTGGTGATGATCGTTTAACGCAATTTAACGCTGCATTAATCGCAACGAAAATTCTTGCCGCGCACATCGCTGATCGAGATTGATTCATTTTTGTATACAAATCGTGCGAATGATTGTAGGTAAGAACCCCTACAGCGGCGCATGCGCCGCTGGCTAACGGTATTGGTAGTAGCATCAATGCTCACTGTCTCCACTTCGCCTGTAGCTACCGCGCAGATTGGGCAGCCAGATATTATCCAAGAGCATTGGTATCATTCCTATGCCACTCTAACCTTAGACCTAAACGAATGGGCGGATGACTACCCCGAAATCGTCAACCTTCTAGTTGTAGGTCAAACCGAAATGGGAAGGAATCTTTGGATGTTGCAAATTTCTGATTGGAGTCAAGAAACCAAACCAGATGGAAATGAAAAAGACGTTGTTTACATCGATGGTGGACATCATGGAAATGAACATCTTGGGACTGAACTTGCTTTCCTAGTTGCTGAGTATTACATCGAGGGTTGGACTGATGGAGAACAAGACGTTCTGGATGTATTATCGACGACTGAATTACATATTCTGATTATGCTAAACGCGGATGGTAATGACTTCGACACAAGATGGAATATCAACCAAGTTGATCTAAACAGAAATTACGACCACTACTGGAATACCTGCCCGACCACCCAACCTGGAAGTAGTGCCTTCAGCGAATCTGAAACTCTTGCAAATTCGATTTACATGAACGAAGTTGTGCCACATGCCGACCTGTACATCACCATGCATACAGGTGTTTGGATCATGCTTTATCCATGGGGTAAGTGGCCTGAACAGCCGTCGGACTGGGAGATGTTTCATTACATTAAGGATGAAGTGAATTCCAATATTTCAGACATACCTATTCGTAACGCTAACCAAGGACTATACCCCAATTGTGGAACTAGTCGTGATTACGGATATGGAGTGATGGGTTATCCAACCTTCACCTTTGAGACCGACGACGAGCAATTTCTCCTTGGAACGATAGAGCCATTATCTCAAAGACTCGATGAGGAGCTGGATGTAATGAAATATCTAATCGAGAATGTCTGGTATTGGCGTGCTCGACTGATTGTGGAAAGCATCGAGATAAATGGTGATAAAGTCGATGCTCATGTGGTAAATCTTGGAAGAGCGAGTACATCGAATGCCACCTTACAGTATTCTGATTTAAGTGGAGAATTACTTTGGCATTCACCCCTATTTGGAGTAAATGCCACAAATCAAACCAAGATCACCTTAGATGGTAGAAATCTAACCCTTATCGAAGATGGCACCTGGAGTATACATTACCAAAAGAGAGTAATCGATGCTTCTCAATGGGTGGAAGAACATATTGAGGATTCTATAGTAGAAATTTCAGAGGGTAAAGAAGGATTCTTACCCGCGCCTTCAATGTTTATTCATTTATTTACAATACTTCTGGCGACTTTTGCAGGACGAAGAAAAAATACCGATTTTTAATGAGAAAAATAGAATATACTATGAAAAGATGTCTTGAAATTAAGAATTTCTTTAGATATTCTTTGTATATTGGAACTTTTTCCCATAATCTATGAAGGCAAGTTGCGCTAATTTTGACCGGACTGGAGAGATTATGATTATTCCCGTATTCAAGGGTCTAGACAAGGCTCCGAACAACACTACGGTTGGCCTTGGACGTGGACCAAGTATTGCTGTTAAGGCCGCAGCAGCGAGCGATGCGATTTCAGGTAAGGCAGGAGAATCCCTGAATGTTTGGACCAAGGGTTGCACTGTAATTTTCATCGGTGTCGGGAAGAAAGAAAACCTCACTCACAAAGTTGCCCGAGATACTGCTGCGAAGTGCCTTGCAAGCCTATCTAAGGACCTTGGTAATGACATCGTGATTCGCTTTACTTCGGGATGGTCAACAGAAAATATGACTGCTTTCGCTGAAGGAATGATGCTGAGAGATTATGAGTTTGATAAATATCAGAAAAAGGACCAAGAAAAGAATTACGATGGTTGGACATTAGAATGTCAAGCACACGACCGCCATCTCGAAGCTCTGAGTGAATCTATCGAGAAAGCGGGCCTTGTTACAACCGGTGTTCACCTAAGTCGCGACCTAGCAAATGAGCCAGCAAACCGATTGTACCCCGAGGAATTTGGTCGCCGAGCGCTCGAATGGGCTGAAGGCAAGAATAATGTCGAGGTTGAAGTATGGGATTATGCAAGACTACAGAAAGAAGGTATGCATGGTGTTATCGCTGTCGGAAAAGGTAGCATTCGCAAACCCTGTATGGTTTTTTTCCGATTAAATCCAAACGTACAAACAGGCGATCAAGTACCTTGTATAGTCGGAAAAGGAATCACCTTTGACACCGGTGGGATTTCGATAAAACCTAGTCAAGGCATGTGGGACATGAAGTACGATATGCACGGCTCAGCAACCGTTTTCGGACTTTTCCAAGCACTTTGGGCTACGGGACACGAAGGGCGGGTAAATGGAATAACCTGCATGGCTGAAAATATGCCAAGCGCAGAAGCCTACAGACCAGGAGATGTAATCGACACTTACTCCGGAAAGACGATTGAAATTTTCAGCACTGATGCAGAGGGTCGAAATGTGCTATCTGATGGATTGTGGAAAGCAGCAGAACTAGACCCCTCATACATCATCGATCTTGCTACCTTGACAGGGGCTTGTGTTGTTGCATTAGGCCAAGAGGCATCTGGACTTTGGTCCAATGATGATAAGTTGAGAGAAAGTATTCATCAAGCCGGTAATTCAGTAGACGAATTGGCTTGGCCAATGCCATTACTGCCTGCTTTTGAAAAAGAAATGACAAGTTCCAAGTTTGCAGATGTTAGGAATGGTGGAAAGGGTCGCTATGGAGGGGCAAATACAGCTGCTGCCTTCCTAAAGCAATTCATTCAGGAGCGAGAAGATGAGGATGGGGATAAATCGGCAATCCCATGGGCTCATCTAGACATCGCTGGAACTGCTTGGAATGTCGATACCAACGCATGTGTGGCACACGGTGGAACGGGTGTTCACGTACGAACCTTGCATCGCTTGATTACTCAGGGATGAATCACTCGTCGCCATCGTCGCTATCGACTACTTCGAAATCTGCTTCGACAACACCATCACTATCCGCTGCCGCTTCATTTGCGGACTGTTGCTCGGCCATTTCCGCAGCAGCAGCCTCGTAGAGTTTGGTTGAGACACCGTGCATGACCTCTTCCAATTCAGCCATCTTTGCTTGTATTGCAGCCTCATCAAGTTCCTCGAAATCGATAGGTTGACCTTCATTCATGATGAGTTCTTCAAGTTCATTCAACTTCTCGTTGACTGGAGCCTTGTCGTCATCAGACAATTTCTCACCTGAATCTTCCATCATCTTTCGAGTCTGGTAAACGATACTATCGGCTTGGTTTCGTAGATCTACTCTAGCCTTACGGCGCTTGTCTTCCTCTGCAAACTCCTCAGCTTCGGAGATTTTTGATTGAATCTCATCTTCTGAAAGAGAAGTTTGACTTTCTATCTTAATCGATTGTTCAGTCCCTGTACCGATATCTTTTGCCGATACATTAACGATTCCATTTGCGTCTATATCGAAGGTAACTTCAATCTGTGGAATTCCGCGTGGAGCAGGTGGAATTCCCATGAGATGGAATCTCCCCAGCGTTGTATTGTCTTTAGAGAATTCACGCTCGCCTTGTAAGACATGGACCTCTACAGCTGGTTGGTTATCCGAGGCGGTAGAGAATACCTCCGAACGGCGACTCGGAATTGTGGTGTTGCGCTCAATCATCATCGTAGTCACGCCACCTAAGGTCTCGATTCCGAGAGTTAGTGGAGTAACATCGAGAAGTAGCACATCGGTTACTCCTTCATCACCAACGATGATTCCAGCCTGAAGAGCGGCTCCAACAGCAACCGCCTCATCGGGGTTGATACCTTTGAATGGAGCTTTACCAACTTCCTGTTCGATTGCTGTCTGTACTGCAGGAACACGTGTTGAGCCTCCGACCAGGATGACCTTGTCGACCTCTCCCTTGGACACTCCTGCGTCCTTCATTGCTTGACGGGTAGGAGCCATTGTTCGCTCGATTAGATTGGCGATTAATTCCTCGAATTTCGCTCTAGATAGCGATAGGTCAAGATGTTCTGGCTGTCCGTCACGCATGGTGATAAACGGCAGATTAATCTGAGTTGTTCCGGTTCCGGATAACTCGATCTTTGCCTTCTCAGCAGCCTCTCGTAGACGACTCATGGCTTGTATATCACCTGACAGATCAATTCCCGTATTCTTCTTGAATTCGGATAGAATCCATTCGACTACGACCTCGTCGAAATCGTCGCCACCCAATCGATTGTCTCCGCTAGTTGCCTTTACTTCGATTTGGGGTTGATCATCTACTAGGTAAATTTCTAGAATTGAGACATCGAAGGTACCACCACCGAGATCGTATACCAAAATTGTCTGATCATCGTCCTTGTCGACACCATAAGCCAATGCAGCTGCAGTAGGCTCGTTGATTATACGTAGTACTTCTAAACCAGCGATTCTACCCGCGTCTCGAGTTGCCTTTCTTTGTGCATCGCTAAAGTATGCTGGACAAGTGATAACAGCCTGTGTTACCTCTTGTCCAAGGTATGCCTCAGCATCGGCCTTCAGCTTCTGTAGTACGTATGCTGAGATTTCTTGTGGGGTAAACTCATCGTCGCCAATTGTTTGCTTCCAATCAGTACCCATTTCTCTCTTGACAGACATGATTGTACGTTCTGAGTTAGTAACCGCTTGTCTCTTTGCGGTAATTCCAACAAGGCGGTCTCCATCTTTAGTGAAGGCTACCACTGAGGGGGTAGTTCTACTTCCTTCTGAATTCGGTATTACTGTAGCCTTACCACCTTCTAGAGTAGCAACGCAACTATTCGTCGTTCCAAGGTCTATTCCAATTACTGCTTTACTCATTTCATTCACTCCATTGAGATTTCACTCACTTTCGTCGGCTGTTGTAGCCTCCGAATTGATGTCGAATTTAACATCAAGAATTCCATTGTTTAGGTCCCATTCCACAATATTGTCTGCCGAATGAGGAAGGGTGTAGCGCTTCAAAGGGCGCATTTGTGTTGTCTTCATCAGTTGTAATATCTCACCGCCGCTGGTTAGGTTAAGCTCGATCTCTTCTTGTTGTAGATCGGTGAATCTGGATATGTCTACTGTAATGCACATTCTATCTTCATGAATGAATATATCTTCCAATGGCAGATCATTATCTGGTTCTTCAGCTACTTCTTCCTCGACCTCAATCTCAGGGACTTCGGCAGGTGTATTACCTTCAAATTGAACTTTGATTCCCATATTTCGGAACATCTCACCCATTCCACCTGGGCCGTTGAGCATGGATTCCATCTGCTTTCGGAACTCTTCAGGATCTACATCGGTTCCCATTTTTATCTCAGTCGAAGCCATACGCTCTGGATCAAGGCCCATCTCCTCAAATTGATCGCGGACCTGTCGCATCATATTTTGAAGCAATTCGACATCGATTGGCATGCCCATGTCCGCGAACATTTTGGCCATCTGTTCGAGCATTCTCTCCTCGAATTCGTCTCTTTCCGGTGTGCTCATAATACCACTACTCAACTCGAGGTTGTATAGTCCGAGCATTCTGCCATATTTGAATCAAACGGTAACTAGGGCACTCGCGCACGAGGGTGCGGGGTGCACACACGAGGCGTGATTACGTTCCGATATCGGCAACATCGCATTGAAAACGGGCCTTTGATTCGCAATCCACATGGTCGAGTCCGAGCAGGATGTTGCCTTGCAGGATACCGACCGTATAGAGGGGCGCTCTGCGTTGGTAAACAACACCAATGCGGCCATAGCACTTGCAGGCGCTGTTAGGTCGACTTTAGGGCCTAGAGGCTCGGACAAGATGCTAGTCGATGAGAATGGCGAGATTGTCGTCACCAATGACGGAGTTACTGTTCTTGAGACTGCAAAGGTTGAGCATCCCACTGCTAATCTTCTCATCGCTACTAGTTCAGCTCAAGATAGAATTGCTAGAGATGGGACTACTACTTCCGTCCTCCTAACGGCAGAACTATTGCGCAATGCGCTGGAACTATCGAGAATAGGAGTTCATCCGACAATAATAATGAATGGATATCGTATTGCGGCGGAAGAGTCGCTTTGTCAGTTAGAAGAAATTTCTAGAGATGCCTCAGATGATGATTTGATTACAACAACAGCGACTACTATGGCTGGCAAGATTGATACAGTCTTGGCTAAGAAAATGACTGTTTTAGCGCTAGAAGCAGCTCGTGCATTAGAAAATGAAGAGGGGGGTGACGACCTTGAGAGGATTCGAGTTAAGCGCCTACAAATGGCTGGTGGTGGCGCTGCAGAATCTGAAATCATTCACGGCTTAATGCTCAAGAAACAACGACTTGATTCCACCACAGAAAGTCATTCTGATGGAGGTAAAATAGCCATTATCGATGGAGGGTTTGAAAATCGAGAATTAGAGTTCGATGCACAAATTGAGATTCGAAACACTGGTGTACTTTCGGGATTCCAAGAGAGGAAGAGAGTAAAATTAGCCGAACAGGTTGCCGGCCTTTCTTCACTAGGAATTGACCTGCTTTGCGTCCGAGATGGGATAGCCGACGAGGCTGCCCCCTTGTTGAAAGCGGCTGGAATAACCGCCTATCGTAGGTTTGAAAGAGAGGATCTGGAACGATTATCGATTCTTACTGGAGCGAAGATGGTTCGAGACGCGAATAGGATGTCTGCTGGGGACGAAGGAACTTACACCAAGCGTGCAGCGGATAAGATAGACGATGCCTGGCACGTAAGAATCGATGGTGAAGGTTGTGCTATGACCGCTCTTCTACGTGGAACTACATCCACAATGCGCGCGGAGGTTAGCAGAACATTCGACGATGCTCTTGGCGTAGCATTCAGATTGGTTCGTGAGCCGAAGGTGCTTCCCGGCGGGGGAGGGACTCAAATTCATTTAGCTCGTCACCTTCGTTCCTATGCTACAACTCAGAAAGGGAGGGAACAATTGGCAATTGAGGGCTTTGCAGACGCTCTAGAAGTAATCCCCCGTGTTCTAGCAGAGAATGCAGGACTAGATCCAATCGATGAGATTTTGGCTCTATCAGCGGCACAAGTAGAACACGGCTCATGGCACGGACTTGATGCGATGAGTGGAGAGAAGGCAGATATGGGGGAATTAGGAATTCATGACCCTCTTTTCGTTGCTCGACAAGCCTTTATTGGCGCAACTGAAGCGGCAATTACCGTATTGAGAATCGATGATGTTCTATGGGCAAATGTCGAGCCAAGTACTCCTGATTGGTCAAATCAGATTGATGAGGATTGAAGTCCGGAAATCATTGCATCACAAAGTGCGTCCAAATCATACTCAGCATTCCATCCCCAATCTTGCTGGGCAGCTGAATCGTCAACCGAATCAGGCCAAGAGTCGGCATACTCCTGCCTTACGTCGGGCTTGAAATCGCAAGTGAATCCTGGTACTCTAGCTGCAACCGCATCCGCGATTTCAGAGGCTGTAAACGAACAACCGGAGAGGTTGTAACCTCCGCGAGATTCACCGATTGACTCAAGAGGGGCATCCATCAAATCGATAGTTGCGCGTATAGCATCGTCCATGTACATCATTGGTAGGCGAGTATCTGCACGAACAAAGCAATCGTAGTGCCCGTTTTCAAGTGCGGCATGAAATATATCTACTGCATAATCCGTAGTACCTCCACCAGCAGGAGCCTTGTAAGAAATTAAACCCGGATACCTGATTCCTCGAACATCAACTCCGTATTGCTTCCAGTAATTCATTGCCAAACGCTCTCCAGTCACCTTGGTTTTACCATACATGGTTGTAGGGTTAAGTGGGCCAACCTGAGGAGCGTGCTTTGAAGCATCGGGGCCAAAAACTGCAATTGATGATGGTGCATAAACTCTCAATCCGTGTTTACGAGCAGCTTCCAAAACCGTAACTGTACCACCCACATTGATTCTTTCACACAACTCGGGATTTTTCTCTCCGGTTGCACTTAGGATTGCGGCCAAGTGATATACGGTTCCAATCGATTCCTCAACTACTACCTCATCGAAGGCATCAGCATCAATAACACTCAGATTTCTGTAAGGCCCTCCAACTACACACGGATGATCTGGGAGATCTCGAACGTCGCTAGCGACGACTGCATCTGCGCCGTAGCGAGTGCGTAGTGCTTCGACCAGTTCAGTTCCAATTTGGCCGAGCGCTCCGGTGACCAAAATCCGTGAGTCTGTCGCATCGGCCATGACCCTTCGAAAGTAAGACGACTCTTAGACTTGCGAGACGAGCGATAGAGCGTGAAATTTTGTAATGTAAGAGCCAATGTTGATATGCGAGACATGTCGGCTTCAAATCCCGTTGATTGCATGAAGTATGTCGTAGTCACGGGCGGGGTCCTATCTGGACTAGGCAAAGGAATCACAGCGTCGAGCATAGGAGTTCTACTGAAAACCGCTGGACTGAGGCTCACTTCGGTAAAGATTGACCCCTATCTAAATAGCGATGCTGGAACCATGTCGCCATTCGAACACGGAGAAGTCTTCGTACTGGATGATGGTGGAGAAGTAGATCTTGACCTTGGGAACTACGAAAGATTCCTCGATGTTGCTCTTACTCGTGAGAATAATATAACCACAGGCAAGGTCTATGCAAATGTAATTGAGAAGGAACGCAGAGGTGATTATCTCGGAAAGACTGTGCAGGTTGTACCTCACATAACCAATGAAATCCAAGACTGGATTGAGCGTGTTGCACACGTCAGTGCAGATGGATCGGGAGAAACTCCAGACGCTTGTGTGATAGAATTAGGAGGAACCGTTGGAGATATCGAAAGCGCTCCATTCGTTGAAGCACTGAGACAATTCCAATTTAGAGTAGGGCAAGAGAATGTTTGCTTCGTTCACGTCAGTCTTGTTCCGGTGATGGGGCCTGTTGGCGAGCAGAAGACAAAGCCAACCCAACACACTGTGAAGGAATTACGAGGATTAGGAATAATTCCAGATATACTTGTTTGTCGTTCAGAGATACCACTAGAAGAAGAAACTAGGGCAAAATTGGCGGCATTCTGTCACGTTGGAACAGACTCTGTTGTTTCGGCTCACGATGTTTCGAACCTCTATCAAATTCCAATTTCACTTTACCAACAATCGGTTTTGAATAAGGTCTCAAACCATCTTGGATTTGAGGTTCCTGATTCTTTGCCAATGCTTGATGATTGGAAACAGATGGCAGACAAAGTCGACCGATTAGAAGAAGATGTTCACATCGCAATGGTAGGCAAATATACCGGTCTTTCTGACTCTTATCTCTCTGTTATCAAGGCCTTACAGCATAGTGCATTTGCTGTTGATAGAAAACTGGTAATTGACTGGATTGAGTCTACCGATCTAGACCCACATAATGTTACTGATAAGCACGATGAGGCTTGGGGATTACTTCGAGCAGCGGACGGAATTCTGGTTCCGGGTGGATTTGGTAATCGCGGTGTAGAAGGAAAAATCGCTGCAGCGAATTATGCTCGCATAAACAACGTGCCTTACCTTGGGGTTTGTCTTGGACTGCAAATTGCAACAATCGAGTTCTGTCGCAATGTCTTGGGTCTAGAAAATGCAAACTCAACCGAGTTTGATGAGAATACGCCAAATCCAGCAGTGATCTTCATGCCAGAAATTTCCAAGACTCACATGGGTGGAACTATGAGACTTGGAACAAAGCCGACCCCATTCCTAGTTGATGATTGTAAAATTAGGCGTTTGTACGGCGGTGTTGACCATGTTGATGAGCGACATCGACATCGCTACGAAGTCAATCCAGATTTGATAGAGAGAATAGAAGCCGAAGGTCTGGTTTATGTTGGTAAAGATGAGACTGGCCAGCGGTGTGAAATTATGGAATTGGAGAATCATCCATATTACGTTGGGACTCAATATCACCCAGAATTCAAGTCCAGACCAAACCGACCAAGTCCGCCTTTCCTAGGTCTGCTTAAGGCGGCTGTTGGACAAGAAATATGATTTCTTAAACAGGCGATTAGATGTGGGAACAAATCGTTGACCTAGCCCATAACGAAATTGTGGCCTATGCTGGAATGATACTGATTCTAAGCGCTTTTTTCTTGGAAACTAGAGATATTTTGAACAGCAAAGAATGGCCATATCTAATTCTCATGGCGCTAGGGTCTGGGCTCCTCGCAGTAAGGGCATATCTCATTGATGAGTGGGCATTCTTCATTCTCGAAGTTGCTTGGTTTGCAGCTGCAGCATTGGGATTGTGGTCCATTAGCAAAGCAATTAGAGGGTAATCATTTCTTCATGATTAGGGCTCCAATTATAATGCCCATAATGGCGAGTTCTAATTTTTCGTGATACCACGGTGCTTGCATGAAATCAAACCATGGTTGCCCCCACATTTCTCTCTCATAGTTTAGATTACTCATTCTCATGAGTAGATTTAGCATACTGATGGATATTAGATAAATTCCTGCTCCCATTTTTAGATTATCAGACTTCAAGAACCCAACTAAACTAAGTCCTGAAATCAGCAATATCGAAATTATGGTTATTGAGAATAGCATAGAAGAGATGAGCCACCTAAATTCGCCATATTCAATCTGATCTAACAATTCTAGCAGGGCAATAGCCGCAGTGGGCAATAGTAGTGCCAAAACACTAGTTCCAACAATCATGCTAATTGCAGATGTTTGGTTTTCTTGCTGAGGGATTGAATACTGGTCGACAGAGCCTTCTAACATGATAATTGAGTATTGAGTTAGAAAATGAAGGTTTTCCCGGCATCATAACGTACGAATCAAAGGGTACCCTTCCAACAGGCGTCTCACGCATGGGTATCGGATGGGTATCGGGTCAAGAGTTATACACCAAATCCAACGGGATTCTAATATGTCCCAAACAAGAGATTTGGAAAGCAGATTTAGAGAATTCGAAAAATCGGATTTCTATGATTCCAAATTTGTATTTACAGGGGACTGTATACAACGAAAAGGTAAATTGGGTTTTGCTGGAATAATCCTGACACTTGTGCCCCTTGGATTCCTCATTCCTGGACTATTATTTATCAGCGAACCTCCTGCAATATTTGGCATTTCATTAATTGCAATTGGTGGAATTGGTTTTTTGTTCACCAGTCGTGGACCAAGTGTTCTTCGCATCTATGAAGATCGTCTGGAATTAACGACTGCATGGCATAACTTGGGTGGCCTCCTTGTGAAACAAAAAATGTGGGATGAAGTGAAAGAATTGGCCATACATGAACAAATAAATCATTCAGAAAATACCAATCTTCCTGATACTTACTTAGTTGTATCAATCATTGTCAATGGGCCATCTGATAGAGCTTATGCAATGCTTGATGGTGAGCCAAAATGGGGAGTGGCAATTTATTCAGTAGTTTGCAATAATTGGGCTGAAGCACAAAACCTAACATCAGGTTTGAAACAGTTAATTCCTATCGATTTAGAAACAATCGAGATTAAGAAGCGGACGAAGACAGAAGTTTCGGTTTGAACAATCAACGAATTGATTCGGATAGGTTGCATGGGGTTATCCGATTACCCTTACAACTTCCAAAACCTGTTTGAAGGGTGTTCAGTGGGCCAGTCGGAACGCTACCCATCCAACTACTTCATAGTGATGAGAACGAAGAAGAGAATCTGAAGCGCCACATATGCCAGCACACCTAGAACACACAAACTGAGATACATGAAAGCACCCCAAGGCGAAGCGGAATTTTCAGACACCCTAGAGACCAACTGGTGTTTTCTCCCGGATTCCGACAGCCCCTGCTCACGACAAATATCGCGAAGCTCCCTCTTCGTCTTTCCTTCGAGCACGTCCCTGTATCTATCCTCTCTACTCCCTTCCAAGAACAGAGATTGAAACAACCCCGCTATCACTAGAAAGACAGCTGCCATGGTCGCACCGAGTATAACCAACACCGCGATAACCAATAATATCGCGAAAATAATGAGGGGGATTCCTGTTAGAGACACGCCGACCAAGAAGATCATTATCACTGCCAGGGAGAGTAACTTCAGCTCTATCGCTGAGGTCCCCATTATCGTTTCCAGCAATAGCCTCAACTGGACCGAAGGGTCCTGTAACTCTTCATCGGAGAAACGACTTAAGGATTGCATTTCCGGATTGAATATTCGGTTAATACCCCATAACCGACGTTGACTCACTATCTCCTCCTCAGGAAATTCCGGCGCGACCCCGCCTTGATTTTCTTCCCGGCCCATATGTTCCAGTTTCCCTCCTGAGTATTAGTCGCATGGGTAGGGAATCCACTACCGAGCAGTCACTCGGTGGGAATGCAGGAGACTGGTGCTACCTCTATCGTGCCGGCCATAGATTCTTCAAAGAACGGCCAGACGAACCCTCATGACTAAGAGAGGTCTGCTAATTTTCGTAATGCTGCTTCTCTCGATGGCCAGCGGCATGCAATCTACCAGTGCCCAATCGATTACCCCCGCAGTCGAATTGACCTGCTCACCTGCCTCGATACCAATTGACGTGTATCCAGGTGCGACCAGGATAGGATACACCACCTGCACGGTAAGCAACCCGAGCGTTCACTATGAGGAAATCAACATTATCTACCAAGCAGGACCACTAGTGATTAGCGGGATTGGTTCAGTGAGCCTCGGACCTGGTTTGGAGGAGGAATTCCAGGTGCAGGTACATGCGAACGCAGAGATGGCAGAGGGACAGATCCAAGTCCAGATCAATGCTTACGTCGACACCGTCAATGGGTTCCCCTCACCCACACAAGCGGACTCTCAGGTGAATGTCTTGGCCATCATCAACCAGTTCGCTAGGCTCAGGGTGGAAGCAGAGGCGCCTTTGGTCACAATGGAGATGGGGGAGGAGATGACAATTAGCTTCCTCGTCTACAACGATGGGAACGCAATGGACACATTCTTGCTGGAACTCGAGTTCATGGATGAATTGAATGACGCAGGTTGGGTTGCTTTGATGTCACCAACGAAGGTGCAGGTAGAGTCCAGAGGCCCTCCTAAGAGGGTCGGAATAATATTGGAGGCTCCTGATGACACCAGCTACCTAGAGGGCGGAACCTCAACTAGCAACGGGACCACGGAATACTGGTACTCAGTGGGGCTGAA
Source organism: Marine Group II euryarchaeote MED-G37 (assembly GCA_002457555.1). Classification (GTDB taxonomy): domain Archaea; phylum Thermoplasmatota; class Poseidoniia; order Poseidoniales; family Thalassarchaeaceae; genus MGIIb-O1. The sequence continues at coordinate 46,273 of NTJQ01000002.1, read as the reverse complement.
GGCGACAAGTGAGTTCTCGGTGCGAGTCACAGGTATCTCAGAGTTTGAGTTTGCAACATCGGTGATAACGCTGCAGGAGTATCCAGAGGAAAGTGGGCTGGCCAGCGTCACAGAGGCTCTCCCCTCCCTAGGAGCGGCACTGACCATCCTGACGATACTGGGAGTTGCGGTGACTACCAATCGGCATCATTGAGTGCCGTGACCTCCCTCAGAGCGCATGAGTTGGGTCAGCCTAGGAACCCACACGACCACTGGTGATTGACTGGGCCCCCTTGCGATTACCTGTGGTCGCATGGGTACCCTTTGCTTCGTATACGGATGGATGGGGTACCCATGCGTTTAGTGATGGAAACCGTACAGATAAGTCATTCTAATCAAGGTAGAAAATCCGATTCACGTGGTGCTGCAGGGTCGTCATGCTCTTTATCATCATCTTCGTCATCATCTTCGTCCATGTGAATAGGCATTGAAATACCTAGCATTTTTCCAACTCCTGTACTAAAAAGCAATAATCCAATTAGAGTAAAAAGACCAATAACTCCCAACCAATGAACTGATTCCCAGAATATCTGTCGTGTGAATCCAGGATGGAAATCTGATTCAGAATGATCGTCTGGATTGTATGATACTTCATGGTGAGTATAGCTATTATAATGATAAATACAGTTAGGTGAACCCTCCTCAGAACATTTCCATTCACCGTCATATTCGATTCCATCTACTGTATAATTGTAGGCATATGTATGATGCCGAATTTGGTTAATGTAGTGTGAATCTCGATCAACGTTAGCATCAACCCTTACCCAATCCTTCGAATTCCATTCATCAGTGACGCCGAAGCCTTCGGTATAGGTGAACAGACCTGCACAGGCGCCCATGATAATCAGCCCCGCAACGATGTAAACCGTAGTCGGGACTTCCTTTCCTTCACCGAAATTAAATTCGAAATTCGCACTGCCAAATAGCGCCTCATCTTCCTGCTCGGGCTCATCATCTTCCGGGTGTTCATCATAATCATCGATTTCTTCTTTCATTCATATCCTTCCTTATTTTTTTAAAATTTACCAAACAATATCAATATTTCCTACAACCCATAACAAAGGGATTGTAATTAACATGAAAATGAAATTGATAATAAATTCCTCCCACCATCTCATGACGTAATTTTTGCGAAGTATTCCCATCTCCTTGAGTTGCATAGCATAGAATAAAGATTTAGTCGACTGAAACAGGTAAAACTCTAGTTGTACGATATCCCTGTAATACTTTCATGTAGCGCTTTCCAGCAAATTCCGCATCCAAATCTGAATCGCCAGTTTCTATTCGTAGTCTACGCACTGTTAGCAGCTTAGCTGGGGTGCATATTCCAAGAACAGAATCAATCCCTACAGTTCTCAAAACCTCGGGGGAGAGTTGTAAATTCCCTCTACCAATTAGGAAGCCTTGTCCACCCATTGGAGAAAGTAAAATCATAACATCACCATCATGTTCAAAAAGTAATTTGAGTAAATTTGATTCATTCAAATCCGTTCCAATTTGCTTACTACCAATACTCGCATCTATGCCAAGAACGGTAGGATTCATTCCCACCATTTCCCCTATTGTTCGAAGTGTTCCACCTGAACCCCAGATTAGTAGGCGATTGTCGACCATTAGAATTTCACGAATATGGTCTGCTAGACCTTCAACAATTTCTTCTTCACCGGAAGCTTCCACGCGTTGCTTGGTTCCTTGCATCCATCGAGGGCTTGCTGGAGTCATCGCTTCGGCGTACATTCTTACAACCCAACGTCCCTCACGGTAGATTTCCTCATCGAGATCTAGAACTTCGGTATTTGCGACCAATAACTCACCATCTAGCCAAGCGGAGAGTACTTCCGCTGCTGCTTTTGGTGAAGCAGCAAAACATCCAGAATGCATCTTTACTCCACAAGGAACTCCAATCAGAGGTAAGTCACCACGTCCCATTTTTTCTAGGGCGGCTACAATATCTCGAGTAGTTCCATCACCGCCACCATAGACCAGTAACTCAATTTCCGCATCTAATAAGGTCTGAACCAAACCTGTAGTATCTTCAGCGGAAGTTAATCCCGATGACTGATGGGGAGTGGATATACTACCAATTTCTGAGTCAATCCAACCTGAACCCATTCGGCCCTCGCTTGTTACCCACTGCAATTCTGAGGTATCTTTTCTTAGCCTTGCAAAATGTGCTAGAGCATCTTTGACTCTTGGGCCTGCTCTGTCCTCTGCACCCTGTGAACGGGCGTATTCTGCTTGTCCATCTGAGCCCTTCAGACCCAATCGCCCACCAAGCCCTGCATCAGGGTTGACAAGTAGCCCAATGCGGGTCATACCCCGCGCAGCAGGCAGGCGTTAATATCTCCACAGTCTTACCAATTAGCGAAATGCGCATCGTTGTGGCACTTGGTGGTAATGCCCTACTGAGGCGAGGGCAACCAATGACTGCTGAAAATCAAAGAGAGAACGTTCGAATTGCTGCTAAAGCTCTCGCACCGATTACAGAAGGAAATCAGTTGGTAATTAGCCATGGAAATGGACCACAAGTTGGACTTCTCGCACTACAATCTGCCGCATACGAAGAAGTTGAGGCGTACCCATTGGATGTGCTTGGTGCACAGACCGAGGGAATGATTGGTTACATGATTGAGCAAGAGCTCGGAAACCTGCTTCCAATCGAAGTACCATTTGCTACAATTCTTACAATGGTTGAAGTTGATCCAGAAGACCCAGCATTCCAAAACCCAACAAAACCAATTGGACCTATTTACAAACATGAAGATGCTAAACTTCTCGAGACTGAGAAAGGTTGGAAAATGAAACCCGATGGGGATTATTGGCGAAGAGTAGTGCCCTCTCCCGAGCCTCACAGAATTTTCGAAATGAGACCTATTCATTGGCTCTTGGAACATGGAACAATAGTCATCTGCGCTGGTGGAGGAGGAATCCCAACGATTTACAACAGCGAAGGGAATCTAGAGGGAGTTGAGGTCGTGATCGACAAAGATAGAGCGAGTTCTCTACTTGCATTTGAGTTGGAGGCTGATTTGCTAATCATGGCCACCGATGCTGATGGGGTGTATCTAAATTGGGGGACTGATTCTGCTGAGAAAATATATACCACTAATCCGGATGAGATTGAGAAATATGAATTTGAGGAGGGGTCGATGGGGCCGAAAGTCAAGGCCGCTTGCGACTTCGTGAGACGGACTGGACAGCGAGCAGTCATTGGGTCATTGGCTGATTTACCGAAGATGGTGGCGGGAGTCGCAGGGACTCAATTCGTCATCGAATGACCTAATTACAAGCCAAGCCCTTCATAGTGGCGAATCATCGGCATAGCCGACGGAGAGACGCGCCATGAGCATGATTACGGTAGATTTGGGAGGTGACGGAACCCACGAATATGCCTCTGGAATCACAGTAGGAGATGTTATTCTCAACGTTCATGGCAAGCGCTCTGGGGCAGTCGCGGCATTAGTAGACAGCGTCGAACGTGACTTTTCTTACATTTTAGATTCTAATTGCAGTCTCGAGCCAATCAACGGGGAGAGCGAGGCTGGACTATACATTCTGCGCCATTCCTGTGCTCATCTTTTGGCACAAGCAGTTGTTGAAATGTTCCCTGATGCCAAGCCGACTATTGGACCACCAATCGATCATGGATTCTACTACGATTTTCACATGGACCCGATTGGTGATGAGGAACTAAAGGCAATCGAGAAAAAAATGAATCAACACATTCGGGCTAATCACGCCATGATTCGTGAGGAATATGACAATCAAAACCTGAGAGAAATGTTCTCAGAAAATAAATTCAAAATCGAAATAATGGATGACAAAGTTGGCCATGATGTTGGCTCGTCAGTTTATCGACAGGGTGACTTTGTAGACTTATGTCGTGGACCTCACGTTCCTTCTACTTCTCATCTACGTTGGTTCAAACTTACTAGCACAAGTACAGCATACTGGCGTGCTGATAGCAAGCGAGAATCGCTCGTCAGAATCTATGGAATGTGCTATGCTAGCAAAGAAGGTCTGAAAGAACGTCAAAGGCAAATTCAGGAAGCAGAAAAACGAGACCACAAGAAAATTGGTAAAGAAATGGAACTTTACATGATTAACGAAATGATTGGGAAGGGATTGCCAGTATGGTTACCTCATGGGGAGATTCTCAAAAGCGAAATCGAACGATATGCTGTAGAAACAGAGGAATCCTATGGGTACCAAAGAGTTACCACTCCAGTTCTAGCAAAGCAAGAATTATTCGAATGTAGTGGTCACCTTCCGCACTATGCAGATGGAATGTATCCACCAATGGAAATGGATGACGGAACATACTATCTGAAGGCAATGAACTGCCCAATGCATCATTTGGTTTTCTCCAGCAAAAAGCGAAGTTATCGAGAACTTCCTATTCGCATTGCTGAGTACGGTACCGTCTATCGCAACGAACTATCCGGAACGCTCGCTGGACTGCTCCGAGTTCGCATGCTTTCGATGAATGATGCTCACATCTACTGTACGCTAGACCAGGTAGGGGATGAGGTGCGTGCGAATGTGCAAATGGTCAACGATTACTACCGAACCTTCGGGTTCGAGAATTTTCACTTGCGTCTATCTTTGTGGGACCCTGAAAATACTGAGAAGTATATCGGCGACGCCAAAATTTGGGAGTCAACTCAGGAACACTTGCGGTCTATTCTCGTCGATATGGGTGTGCCTTTCGTTGAGGAGATCGGTGAGGCGGCTTTCTATGGACCGAAAATCGATATTCAGTTTACGACCGCGCTCGGGCGGGAGGAGTCGATGTCGACGATTCAGTTGGATTTCGCTGCGAAGGACCGCTTCGGGTTGAGTTACAAGGATGAGAATGGAGAGGAAAATGGCGAGGTCTTCGTAATTCATCGGGCACCCTTATCGACTCACGAGAGATTTGTTGCATTTTTAACCGAGCATTGGATTGGTAATTTCCCTACTTGGCTTTCACCAATACAAGTTCAGGTAATCACTATTTCAGAGAAACAAATTGAATATGCGGCAGAAGTAAAAACAGCTTTGGAATCTGCCGGAGTTCGTGTCAAAGTTGACGATTCTGATGCGACCATTGGTAAGAAAATCCGAATGCATAGAAAAATGCGACCTGCTTACATGTTGATTCTTGGTGAGGATGAGGCGGCGAATCAAACCGTCTCGATTCGAGCGCGGAATGGCGACCAGTGCAACGGGGTTCTTTTGGATCAATTCGTCTCCGACTTATTCGCTGAAATCACAAATCGAGAGAGAACATTGAGTCTAGTTCCTGCCTCAGAATAGTCTCAGACAACTCTTCTACGTAGACCCTCAAGTAACTCGTCTGCGTTTCCCAAAGCGGTCAAACAGTCTTGGATTTCTCCGAAATCTAAAGCCTGTGCAGCCTCATTCACAGCCGCCTCAGTTGCCCTACGCGATTCGTCGGTTGGAGCAATAGAACTCGAATCAAGACGACGGCGTAATTCAGACCATTCAGATTGTACAAAGTCCAACAATTCCTTGGCTTCGCTCGCCTTTGACTCGTAGGTTGCTAAATCGTCGGTTAACGAAGTTAGAGATTGTGAGGCATTAACCCATGACCCAGATGATGCAGCAGTTTCCACTTCCTCAAGCCTTGATCGCCAAACGTGACTGGCTTGGCCACTTGGGAATCTAGCTATAATCTGCTTCTTCTGTCGTAATGCTCGCTGAACTTCTTGCATCGCATCCGATGTTTCTCTAACCTCGCGTGTTAAACTATCCGCCAGACCCTTGGCTAGAGGTACGTCACCCTTAGCAAAGGCCTCCTTGGCTTCAGTGAGGCGTTCTACATTGGCTAAGGGCAATTCACCCTCAGCCGATTGAAGTGCTGCTTCAGCATCTGCAATTGCGGCCTCTGCCTCACCGCTGGAAGCCTCGAGGCTCGAGATATGCGCAGGTATCGAACTTGCGATATGCAGTGCCTCGGCTGGCTCCTCTGCATCCATTGCTTCCTTTGCTGTTGTTAGGATGCCTCTAACCGAGTCGGAAGAAGTACCGGACTTAGCCGCTATGGCCTTCTCAGCGCTGGCTATCGAGTCAGTTGCGGCTTGCCAATATTCTTCTATGGCCCCTGCCTTTGTTTTGGATAGGCGATAAAGGCTTTCAGCCTCTCGAAGTGAGCCGTGTCCCGCCTCTCTATCTCCCATTGTGAATGCTCTACGCGGACCTTGGACTACAGGGGCAATTTCTTCTGCCTTTTCGACCGCTGAAAGCGAATCTCTACGAATCGCATCGATATCCACTGCCATTTCCATGATTCGCTTGGCTTCTCTCTCGGCTTCTTCGATTAGCACCATTCCGCGTGCTGGATCTTTCCAACCGGCTTCACGCGCTTGTTGAATCAGAGAGGAGGCTTGTTCTAGGCCAGAATTCTTTGAGCGTAACTCAAGCATTCTTGCTTCAGCGTCGTCTAATTTGTTGGCAAATTTTTTCCTTTCTTCATGAACGTCGTCTTTAGCCATTAAGTCTGGAGTTACCATTCCAATACAAGCTACTGCAAATACTCCCGCAATTAATAACTCAAGACCTAGAGAAATTACTATTGCAATCCCCAAAGCAGTTCCGCCAAGACCGGAGAATGCTCGTAATCTCCTTGTAGAAAGTGAGCCAGCTAGAGCGTTTCGCCAATGTAGGAGAAGGCTTGTTGCGACTAGAATCAAAATAGCAGATGCAAGTGCCATATCTCCTTTCCCAAATGAATCGATTGCCATAGCAATTACCATAGGCCAAGCAAAGCCACTAGCAATAGCGATTCTAGAGCGCTCAATTGGCCCATGGTCGATTAAATCCATCAACATCAGAGCCGCAACGAACATTGCGATTACAGGACCCATTCGGGGGAGTAGTTCTACGCTACCGTCCATTGCTGGAAATAACCACCAACCAGCAGAGGTAATCAGTAACAAAGTCCCCGTCATTGCTACCTTTTCGACCCTCGAACGATGCTGGGCGATTACCCGATCTGCGTGGTCGGGTGGTAGAACCATACCTCTTCACCAAGGTGTATAGGTCAAGAGTCGAGCGGTTGTTTGGACCTAGAGAGTAATCCTACTACGAGGCTAATTTAGCCCTCAAAACGCTCGGGGCCCCACAACATACGGGCTCCAATAGCCAACCCTGCAAGAACTAGGAACACACCTAGAATTACTTGAAGTGGGCCTGAGTCCGGATTAACGATAATATTAGTATCAATAATGAGTGAATTATTCTTCTGTGTTTCACTACCTTCCCACTCGAAGCGAAGAGGTAATTCTCCGGCTCTATCAAGTGGAATTACTAATGAAATCCCAACTACACCGGGGCCAGTAGAGGTAGCCCATGGTACGTTGATGTAATCCGAACAAAGCTCTCCGCTGCACAGCCTACCGATTGCAGGGTCTCCTCCAATATTCTGTACCACTACATACAATTCCAGATTTTCCCCAACAGTCGGGGTGCCACCGTAACTCACGTTCCAAATACTGACATTCACTCCCGGAGCAGGTTGTACCGCAATTGAAAATGAGAGTGCATTCATGTTATCTTTAGAATCCCATGCCATCAAAATGAACCAATGACTACCGGCTTCCAGTGATTTGATTTCAAAGGTTTTGATGTCTGAAAATGATTGGTTTTCAAAATACTCTTCTTGGTTTAATATGAAAGTCCATCTGGTATCATAAATTGAATCCAAGTCATCATAAGAATTGGTCAGATTAACTGTAATTGGTTCATCCGCCCTAGCGGGTTGTTCAGCGGAAATCATAACCTCATTTGAGTAAATGTCTGGTAGAATTGTTGGGCCTGCTCCGTCAAGGACTAAAATTACCCACTCGTGGTGTACTGAGTTACCTGCATCATCTACAACCATCAGATGAAGAGAGTAAGTTGTTGCAGGTTTTGACATGTGACGATCTTCAATCTCTAGATTCATATTGTTGACATTCTCGCCTTGAGGGAAGCGACTCTGTGCAAACATTTGATTCCAATCTACGTGCCTCCATTCACTGGTTCGATTACTAGTAATCTCAATTGTCGTATCCAACCCTGAATCGTCTGACGCTGAGATGTTAATTTCCAAAATATCCTCGCTTCCGATTTCAATGATGCCGTCACTAGTATCAATCGTAATCTCTACATTATTTGTTGATTGAGTAGTAAACGAGGCTTCCCAAGTTGGAGATACTCCATCGATTACGATATTTTCGAACCACTGACTAGTTGAACCAAAATGATCTGCGCATTGCACCACTGCGCTGAGTACATCTCCATGACTGTAATTATACTCTGATGGAGTAATTGATACGAAAGGTTGGTCACTAGTTAGGACGATTGAGCCATTATTGCTAAATGTCCAACTTATTTCAGTATCATCTAGATGACTATCAACGCAATTTACCTCGTAAGTCGTTGCTCTATCTAATGCGAGTTGTGAACTACTACCCAAACGGTTTGCAATTATGTTTGGGGGCATGTTTGTTCCAACACTTATCCTGATGTCGCTAGCAACTGGGACTGCACTTCTATTAATTGTGAATTGATTTGGTGCGCCATCGATTACATCCTGCATGGCAGAATATCTGTATTCGTAGGGTGTTGGTAAAGAGATAGTCAGAGGGACTTCCTCAATCAAGCCTCCAACTCTTGGCACGTCGATAAGACGGTTGGTACGTCCATCTGTTTGGCCTACCAATTCAACGATTTCTGTCCAACCCCAAGTCCCGTTGAGCTCACCTACTGGACCTGGTGCTGGAGGTCTAGGGATGATTGTTACATTGTTGGCGTCAAATGCCTCGTGGTCTAGGATACAACAGCCTGCTAATTCCGAATTATTCCAAGGTCGATTGAGTAAAAATGTAGAGAAGGCATCTACTTCAGATTGGTTGAGATTGCCATCATTATCACCGAGATACTGATCTATTTGGTGACGGATTCCAATCCCAGGATGAACTAATTCACCCGAACCAAGAAAATCAGAAATTGAAATGTTTAGAGTCCATGTTGCAGTGATGTTTGAGTTTGGAAGTAGCTCATCATGGATTATCAGCTCCGCATAGCCGTTGTATGGATCCACATCATGAGGGATTACATGTGCATCTGCGTTGCTTAATGGGGTTGTAGAAGTAATTAGGAATAAGGTCAAAAAAATTGTAACTAAACCTCTAGACATTCACTCACCTCCACTGTGAATAATGGTTGAGCCGTCAAAATCAACTCCAAGTGGAATAATTCGGTTACTTCCACCAAGTTCGTTCTCTATTTTGGTTCGTAAATCTGCATCGCCGTGGACTAGGAAGAACCCTCCTCCTCCGGCGCCCAACAATTTTGCTCCAGATGCACCGATTTGCATGATCCTATCATGTAAATCATCGATTTCTTGACTAGAAACGCCTGAAGTAATCCCTCGCTTAGCCTGCCAAGTCAACTCTAATAATTCCCCGAGTTGAGACAATTTACCGCCTTCGAGCATTATTCTTGCTTCATCAGCCTGCATACGAATTGACCTCAATCGTTGCAGGCGGTCAGATTCATCTTCGGGAGATTCCGATAAGACCGAACTTGCGCTACGGGTTAATCCAGTGAAAACTAGGGTAAATTCCGACTCCAATTGAGAAATAACTTCACTTGATAGGGCGAGGGGCGATACCTCTACGCCCTGAGAGGTGAATGAAATTGAATTGATACCCCCATGAGCGGCTGCGTACTGGTCTTGTCGCCCAATTGGCTGACCTAGAATATCGATCTCAATTTTGCAAGCTTCTTCTGCTAATTGTTCTGCAGATACTTGCCTTCCTGCAAAATTGTGTAGAGCGTTTAGAAGACCCACGGTTACAGTAGATGACGAGCCCAAACCTGTTCCGCGTGATGGTATGTCGGCAATAGTGGTAATCTCTACTCCTGAGGTGACTCCAGTCATTCTCATGGCTTCACGGACTAATTCGTGTTCAATATCCTCAAAATTATCCACTAATTCCATCTTTGAATAAGATACTCGGACCTTTTCGTCAAATCGAGCGTTTACGGTCACATGGATGTGACGATTTAACGCTAAAGAGGTGACGCGTCCACCGTTTTCCTCGGAATTAGCGAACCAATCAAGATCGGTTCCACCTCCGCAGAAAGACACCCGTACTGGCGTACGCGAGATAATCATCAACCGCTCGGCGCAAGCATCCGACTTCAAGACGACGGAGAGCGGTTTGAATCAACATTACCAAGGGTAAGGGCTATCAAATGTCGGCGTTGGGATTCGTCAGAGGACACGGTATGAGCGACCTGATTACTATGGGCGATCTTAGCAATGATGAGATCTTGGAGATACTCGATGCGGCTGAAAGGTTGTTGCCGGTTGCAAATGGAGATGTTTACGCTCCTTTGTTGCAAGGGAAGGTTCTCGGCAACTTGTTCTTTGAGAATTCAACTCGAACTCGAATGTCTTTCGAATCAGCAATGAAGAGACTTGGAGGAGAGGTAGTAAACCTCAGTTCAGTCGGTTCTAGTGTTGCAAAGGGAGAGACACTTTACGATACTATGCAAATGGTTGATGGTTACGCAGACATAGCAGTAATTCGACATCCTCGTCAAGGTGCGGCACAGTATAGCGCAGATGCAATTGGAATTCCAATTCTCAACGCTGGGGATGGGGCCGGAAATCATCCAACGCAGACTATGCTTGACCTATTCACAATTCGACAAGACCACGGGACTATTGAGGGGTTGAACGTGGTGCTAGTCGGCGACTTACGATATGGAAGAACTACACACTCCTTGTCACATGCACTAGTTCGATTCGGAGCCAAGTTAACTCTAGTCTCTCCCGATAGTCTGCGGATGCCCACTGAAATCGTTGGCGATTTGCAATCTCATGGTAGTGAAGTTATTGAGAGTGAGAATCTGTCTGGAGCAATTGCAGAAGCCGATGTCATCTACATGACACGAATCCAAAAGGAGAGATTCCCAGATGAGGATGAATATGCCAAGCTTGCTGGGATCTACAAGATGACTGCGGATGACTTGGCTGGAGCCAAGGGGGGAATGATTGTCATGCATCCACTTCCTAGAGTCGACGAAATAGATCCGAGCGTCGACTCGACAAAACACGCTAGATATTTCCAACAAGCCTTCAATGGTGTTCCAACCAGAATGGCTCTACTCTGTAGAAGTCTCGGAGTGGATGTTCCAAAGGAGGTTGGCGAATGAGTGAGATGAGGCGTGTTACTGCAATATGCAATGGAACAGTAGTCGATCACATTCCAGCGGGAAAGGCACTCCAAGTAATGCAAATGCTGAGGGTGGATATTGGCCGATCTAATCCAATTAGTCTAGTGATGAATGTCCCGAGTGGAAAAGCCGGTCGCAAGGATGTATTGAAAATCGAAGACCGCGAACTTACACAGGAAGAGTTAGATAGGCTTGCGTTGATCGCTCCAAACGCTTCGGTTGCAATAATTCGAAATTACAGCGTTGCTGAGAAACGGCAAATCGAGCTCGGCTCAGAATTGGTAAATATCGCTCGATGTTCATTCTGGAATTGTATTACGCAAAACTCACGAGAACCACTACCACACAAGCTACGAGTGGTGTCAGCAAGCCCCTTAGATCTAAGATGCTCATATTGCGGTCGCTCTCAATCGATTGATGACTTGGCTGAATCAATCCTATGAGGCCTCCGGATGGTAAGAATCGAATCTGTCTATGACGGTAATCTTAGATGCTCTGCAACACACATTCCTTCAGGTCAAACATTGGTCACAGATGCTCCCGTGGACAACATGGGAAAGGGTCAGTCATTTTCCCCTACTGACCTCTTGGCCACATCTATGTTGAATTGTATGATGACAATTATTGCTATAGCCGCAGATTCTAGGGGAGTGACCGTTAGTGGAATGAGAGGTTCGGTAGAGAAACACATGGCTTCAGGTCCACGGAGAGTATCAAAATTAGAGGTTGAAATCGCCCTACCTACAGAGTTGCATAGCGAAGATAGGGCTTGGTTAATTAAGCGGGGGATGGCTTGTCCTGTTCACAAATCAGTTAGTGAAGAGATGGAAGTGGAAGTCAAATTCTACTGAGAACTAACCCCTTTGTAAGCCCTTAGAACACAACCATTGATGCACTTTCCTATCAAGCGAGTTTTATGTTCAGACCCTTAGAAGGTGTGCAAGTACTCGATTTATCTAGAGTTTTAGCAGGACCATATACCGCAAAGCTACTTTCTGATTTAGGAGCAACTGTGCTGAGAGTTGAAGCACCTTGGGGAGATGATACTAGAGGATGGGGGCCTCCATTTACTGAGATTGAAGATGAACAAGTTGCGGCATATTGGACTTCTGTGAATTTAGGAAAATCGGTGATAAGAAAAAATCTCAAGATAGAAAGCGATTTACAAGACGTTAGAAAATTAATTTCGGATTCAGACATTATTATCGAAAATTTCCGGCCGGGTAAAGCCGAAGAATGGTTTCACCCGTGGCCTGATAGGGCAATTGTTTGCAGTATCAGTGCCTATGGAAATGAGGGCCCAAGATCTCGAGAAGGAGGTTATGACATCGTTATGCAGGCCCGTAGTGGGTTGATGTCGATTACCGGTGACGAAAATGGAACTACAGCAAAAGTTGGAGTAGCAGTAATCGATGTTGCAACCGGATTACACGCTAGTTCTGCAATTATTGCAGCCCTTTACAGGAGAGAGAAAGAAGGGATCGGCGCAAAACTGACGCTATCTCTATGGGATTGTGCTCTTGATTTGTTAGTAAATCAAGCTCAGAACGCAATAATCTCAGGAAAAAATCCTGCACCCATGGGGACCTCTCATCCAAATCTAGTGCCCTATCGAGCGTACACAACTTTGGATGGTGAATTTGTTATTGCAGTTGGCTCAGATGAGCAATGGAAAAAGTTGGCTGGGGCTCTACGATTAGAAATACCGGTAGATTCGGATTGGTCGAAAAATTCGCAACGTGTTGAAGAGAGAAAATTGGTCGATGCAATTATTTCAAAATCTGTAAAACAATTGACATCAAGTGAATTAGAATCTTTACTCGATGGGATTCCCTGCGCCACTGTTAATTCAATCAAACAAGCGTTATCAGACCCACATTCTATTGAAAGAGGTATTTTGAGTTCCACTTTAGGGATAAAACACGTATCAAGTCCTCATCGATTTCACAATTAATTTTTCACAAAGAGGATTTCGCTAACCATTCCTTCATTGTACAGGACTGGCAAATTTTACGGCTCGTTATTTCTCCACATTGCTGACAATTTGTGACATCCGACTGATGGTCTCCTCTCGCCTCTCGGTACAATTCCCTAATCTGTTCCAAAGCGTGTAGTAATCCGTGTCTAGCACCCGGACTTTGGGCCTCTAAAGAGGCAACAATTGCACGGCTTTGTTGCCTCATTGCGCCTGGTGCATGAGGGCAGTCTCCATGATGAATAGGAAGACCCTTTGCGAAGGCATAGGCGTGAATTTCCTGTTCAGGCACCCAACGAAGAGGTACTATGCGTGGTGCCAATCCTTCGATTGGTGTGTCTGTGTGCGGGGCAAGTCTAACACTCCGTTCAATCTCCCCCTTTTGCAAATTCATCAGTATCGATTGAGCCATATCATCGAGGTTGTGCCCTAGTGCCATAACATCCGCTTGTATCTTTTTAGCAAGGGCGTTGAGGCTTTGTCTGCGGAAAACACCACAATATGAGCAAGGCATCATTCCCTTTGCCTCATCATGATTTTCAGCCATAATCGGCATTCTTTCTACAACCTCATCCATTCTTTCATAACCCATTTCCTCGTAAGACAAAGTAACAAATTCGATAGACAATGATTCTGCTAAATCCCTCGCACATTCCAATGAAGGAGATCTGTATCCATCTATTCCCTCGTCAACACAACCGGCGATGATTTTCACATCACGTCGCTTTCCAATAATATCTACCAACATATCCAAAAGGACTGCTGAATCTTTACCTCCGGAAACGCAAGCTAAGATTGTGTATGGTCGACCATCCTCATGATTAGCATTCTTTGGAAGGACCAATTGACTACGCAAATCTTTCGATACTCTCTTTCTAATCGATTGTCCAAGGTGATAGGCACAGAAGTGCTGTCCACTGTATTCTTGATGCAATATTGCAGGCTTATTACAGCGACTGCAAGTCTCTACGTCAATACCTGCGGCCATGGTCTTCGGGCTGACCTCTGTGGCTTGAACCCCACTGATAGTGTATGTAGAATGGGAATGAGGCCAATCGGTGCATATATTGGCGATATTTTTCGCACCATTGCCATGAGCGAGGTTGGCAACCTACCTGATAGGGCTACCACAGCCGGAAAGAAGACATCGCCTTGGATGGATAGATTCGTCCTCTTAGCCTGTATAATCGCAGCTTGGCAAATAAGTGAAGAGGTAATCTCTGCGATGGAATCTCATCTAGGATGGTGGGCTAATCCGGTTGCGGTCACCCTCCTCGGATTAACCACTCTCTTCATTGCGAGTAAAGTAGTTCTAATCATTGAGAAATTACAAGGAATTAGATGAAAAAGTTAGGATTCTGATCTTGTACCCCGTAGGCTAGCAATTCCTGCTTCAATTAGTCCACTAACTCTCTGCCAAGGTACAACGTATCTCATTCCAGCCACCGCTAGAAGGAATAATCCAGCCGAGATAACCTTCCCGTATGTCAGTTGCAACTCTAGTGACTCGGAGACTTGTCCGCTCCACTGTCCACCCTCCATTACAGCCACTATATCGAGCATTAGGGCATCGAACTCTAGTGCGAGTGCAGTTGTAAGTGCAACCCCACCAATTATCGAAACTGTATGCAAAACATGACTGTTAACGACATTGTTGAATTGACGTACGTATTCTGGATCTGATTTACTAGCATCAGGCAACATAACCGCATACTCAAGATGGCCAATTACGGCGTTACCTGCCTCATGGAATAGTAGTATTAGAATAGCAATACCAAGTAAGTCAAGTGCTAGAGGAGAAATTAGACCGCCATACAGTGTTGCTTCCCCAATCTGTGCTGGTAGGGGCTTTAGGCCGATTCCAGCCACTGAATCTGTTATTCCTTGGAAGGTCAGTAATGCGTGTACTCCTATAATCATCAAGAAGAAACTCACTGCCCAAGTAAGCGCCCTTCTAGAGAGGCTCCAGATACCTATTAGTCCAGACAATATGGGTGCAAAGACGATTCCAACAAAGAATATCTCAATTGCTAATTGTAACGGTTGGAACAAAGATCCTATGTGTTGTAAGGGAAGGTGAAAACCGATAACTCCAATCTCATCAAACCAATTTAGAGTGAATGGTACAAGGGCCCACAGTACAACCGCGCCGGTAAACCCTCTGCGAGTCCACAGCTTTACCTTCTCACCTCTGGTTTGGTAGAACATCCATAACCCTGCCAGAAGAAAGCACACTGTAAGTGGAGCCACTTGACTAGCGAATCCGGTTGAATCAATTCCAACTAATTCTCTTGGCAGAATCAAACCATCACTTCCAGAGAGTGCATTATCTTGGAAAGAAGGTTGTTCATTGACCCACATTAAACCTCTAGTATGTTCGTAAGAGGGACACCAGTTGTTGCCGTCTTCTAGGAATCCATCATCACAGGGTCCGTATACTTCTGTCATTCTGAATAATAACGCCAATAGCGCTACTGTAGCGATTACCTGAAGGAATAGGATTTGCCAACGACGGCGTAAGCGAGGAAGATGTAATGTCTGACTTGGTGGTACAGTTTCCATTGCCATATCTTAACCTCCTCAAACCGTCTTTACCTGGAGCAAAGCCTGTGATAATTCGATATCTGGCATCCAATCGATGACCTTTGCACCATATCCAGAAATTGCCGTCAATCTATTCTGTCTCTCTAGCTTTAGCACCTCATAGGACATTCTTGGTATTCGGCTTACTAGTCTCTCAAGATCGATACTTGACGGTGACAGAACGATAACATCGTGACCCTTACCTGCAAGATTTCGAATTGCTGGAAGAGTTGTGCCATCTCCCTCGAGGCTACTGATGATGAATACTGGAGAACCTCTACTAATTCGAGAGCTCATCGCATTGGTCACAGCCTGTAATGGCATACTACCTTTGGATGTTACACCCGCAAGCATGCTGAGAGTCTTGTAGTATTGCTTGTCGCCGGTTTCTGGTGGCAGGTAGTTCATCTTGTCACCAAAGGTGACAATAGATACAGAATCGCGGCGGCGAATGAAATAATTTGCAATCGAAGCCGCCGCTACAGTACCCATCTCCAATGGATTCTTGAGAACAGTTCCTATTCTTGCAACGTCTCTTGTATCTAAAATGATGAAGACATCGGTAACAGCGTCACGTGTCTTTTCATTAACCATCAATTCGCCGGTTCTAGCAAATGCTTTCCAGTTTATCATTCGGAAGGCATCTCCTGGAAGATACTCTCGCAGAGAATAGAATTCCATTCCTTGGCCAGGAGTCTTCAGAGTAGTTGCACCAGTGTACATTTTAGGCACATTGGAGCGGAGTAAGGCCTCCTCAACTTCTCGAACTTGAGGGAATACGGTAATGTCGGTTCGATCGTCGACTTTCGATTCATTAACGAAGAGATTGAATGCGTTACGATGACGAACAGATACCGGCCCAACGGTGTAATGACCACGGAGTGGGCAACGAACTGTATATCGCATTGTAGCAGATTGTCCAGGTCCTAGATTCATTCTCATCTGATTGATTCCTCGCCTCATCTTCATCTCGTGAGGGACATTATCGAATACCTCGAGCAATTGGGTACGGCGATACGAATTATTGGTGACCGTGACTTCGACTAGGATATCGTCACCCTTGTAGACGTTTTGTGCAGAAATATTTCGAGTGATTTCAAGGTCTGAATGACCGGTTACCCAGCCGTTAATCACCAAGAAGGCGATGAATGTTAGACCGATTATCATCAATTGGAAATGAGATATCATCATTCCAATCAATATCAAAGAAATGCCACTTGTCAGCATAATTGCGGCCTTACGTGTCCACATTAGGCATCACTCTCCTCTGTAGTTTGACCCCAAGCGCTGATTCGTTTGATTATTCCAACCAACTCGTCTGGCTTGTATCGTCTATCTTCAAAGATGAATTGTACTAAAACTGGATCATCGACTATACGCTGCAACTCAGCAGCGGGTAATGCGTCGAATTCCTCTCGAGACAGCGTGTTGAGATTTCGAACCCGTGTCAATAACACCTGCCTGATTTTCTGAGGCCTCTGATAGTATTCATACCTCCGAGCATCACCGAATCCATAGTAGATAATACGGAATACATGACGCCAGTCATCTGGATCATCCTTACGAATGAGGACCGCCTCTAGTACGATGAAGAGAGTTAGGAATAGAATTAGCATAGCCATCCAATCATTAGTAAAGTAGACTAGAATGTAGTATAGTAGATTGTAGGTATCTCCCATTGGAGTTTCCTGCTGGTGTCTTGATTCATCGAATATAATGATGGCTTCTTCACCGGCATTTGTACTTGTATTTCCGAGAAGTAGAGCTTCAGCGATAATATCCAGTGCCCACTTGCGATTATCATTTAGTGGAACAGAGTCAGCGTACGGACTATCAGGTCCTGCATTGTATAGGGAATTGATTAGCACCGAACCGTCGCTGACGAAGTGAACTCTCCCCTTATCAGAATCTAGACACATTCTATCCACACAATATCTGACATAGATAGCAAACGGACCTTGTTCATCGCCTGCTATTCCTGCCGCCTCAAAGCCGACAGTTAGGTTGCCATCGTCATTTGTATCGAGATATGAATCAAGGGTGCTAGCACTAATGGCGTAGCGATTCTCAGCGGGATTGAAGGATCCATCCTTCTCGAAGGCTGATGGAGAATTTGTCAGTAGGTTGTAGTTTTCTGTAAAGTCCCATTCACCGGTTTCCTGATTCCATCTATGGGCACATAGACCAACATTTTGCTCGGTAATTACGCCCCCAACATTCGGATCATATGGCTCATCGTCAAGTAAATCGATTACTCCATCGAAATCAACATCACGCAAACATGGATGCATTGCCATTGCAACTGAACCAGAAGTAGAAGTAAAATTGAATGCTGAAGTTTCGTTTACCCAAACGAAATTGAAGTCTAATTCTCGAGCCCATGCTTCCCCGTCGTATAGGTGATGTCCTGAATAAGTCAAACCATATTCATCGGCAAGACTTGCAGAATAACCAAAATCATCCATCAGCAGAAGTGTTCCACCAGCGTCAACAAAATCCCTAATTGCAGAAATTTCCGAACTGGTGTAACCGTCCGCTTCTCGGAAATCGACTATGGTCTCGTCCCCAGTAAATTTAGGTAAAGAAATAGTATCTCTCTCCACTCCAGAGATAACGAAAATCGACTGTTCTGGGTTATCGATTTCTGTAAGAAGAAGCGGGCTTGAAATTAATGCCGTAGTTTCAATTCCGAGATTCGATACCTCGTCTCTAAAACCATTCAAATCATTCCAGTCATCACCATATGCAGACTGCTGTTTTTCCCCGGTTATTATGTAGGTTTGCAGAATTGAAAATAGAAGAATCCCTAGCATCAACCAGAATGCTGTGGTGATTGCAAGACGTCGAGATTGTCTCGACGTTAGCCTCCTCATCCATACGCGAGAATTCACCATGCTGCAAGCCACCGTTCCTAAGGAACGTCTGACGAGCCTCAACTACGACTTAAGACCGTTATTCACCGCTGAACGGACCGTGCATCGACTCAACGAGCAAGTTGGATGTTCACGCCGACCTCTGCAATCTCTTCAACTGGAACTGACAGTAGGCCTTCTATGGTTGGCCAAGGTAGCATTGCTGGATCCAAATCATTCTCAAGATTAACCAGTATAGAAGTGATTCTTCCGCTAGACATATCGATTCTAAAATCGGCTAGAACCCCGAGCTTGTCCGATGCTTGATCGACAACATTTCGTCCAAGAATTTCTCGGCCGAAAGTTGTCGGCATTTCTTCACCTCAAACCGCTTCAATACCAGAAAGTGTGTCTGGTCGGCGACGTACCGATTCAAGACCACTGGTTAGCATACCTTCCATGCGACCGTAGTACTCCATCATCTCATCGGTGATTGTAGGTCTGACTCTAGCAATTGCTTCCTCAAAGGCCTTCTTCGAGACTGATTTTTTTCCGGCTCGCATAGAGATTAGAGCAGCCTCTCGACAAATCGATTCTATATCGGCCCCAGTGTAATTATCAAGCTGGCCCGCTAGATCATCTATGTCGAATTTGCCCAACGGCATATCCTTGGTATGAATTCGCAGAATTTGCTTCCGAGAATCTGAATCGGGTGGTGGAATGTGTAATACTCTCTCGAAGCGCCCACTTCGGAGCAGAGCGGGGTCAATCATCTCTGGTCGGTTTGTCGCAGCAACTACGATCACACCCTCCATCGTCTCTACACCATCCATGCTGGATAGTAATTGATTTACTACTCTATTCATCACATCTGAACCTTCACCAGACATTGTGCGACGAACTCCTGCAATGCTCTCAAATTCATCTAGGAAAATAATCGAAGGACTGGATTGTTTGGCTTTCTTGAAGACCTCGCGTACCGCTCTTTCTGATTCTCCAACCCATTTAGAGACCATTTCAGGGCCTTTGATTGAGATAAAGTTGGCCTTTGCTTCGTTAGCAATTGCCTTCGCAATCAATGTTTTTCCAGTTCCAGGTGCTCCGAATAATACGATACCACGAGGAGGATTGATTCCGAAATGATCGAACATCTCTGGCTGATTTAGTGGCCATTCGATACTTTCTTTCAAGCGCTCCTTTACCTCTTCTAGACCGCCTACTTGTTCCCAAGATACCTCTGGCACCTCTACGTAAATTTCACGTAGAGCACTTGGTTCAATTTCCTTTATTGCCTCGCGGAAATCCGTCATTTTGACTTCCATCTTTTCTAGAACTTCGGCAGGAATCTGCTCCTCATCGAGATCTATTTCTGGTAAATATCGGCGCAGGGCCTTCATCGCCGCTTCTCTAACTAAGGCAGAGATATCTGCACCGACGAATCCATAGGAATTATCGAGTAACCAATCCATATCGAAGTCGTCACTGATTGGCATACCTCTAGTATGAATGTTGATAATTTCCTCTCGACCATTCTTATCGGGAACACCAATTTCCAATTCCCTGTCAAATCGACCTGGGCGCCTCAGAGCAGGGTCTATTGCATCGCGTCGATTTGTTGCACCGATTACGACTACATTATCTCGGCCCTGCATTCCATCAAGAAGAGTGAGAAGCTGTGCGACAACTCTGCGCTCAACTTCACCAGAGACGTCTTCGCGCTTTGGCGCAATTGAATCCAATTCATCGATAAAAATGATTGCCGGAGCATTTGCGGTGGCTTCATCGAAGATTTCACGCAGTTGTTTTTCACTCTCTCCATAATATTTCGATATTATTTCAGGCCCATTTATCGATGTAAAGTGTGCCTGTGTTTCAGAAGCGACCGCTTTCGCAATCAGAGTCTTGCCGGTTCCGGGGGGCCCGTGCAATAGAACTCCCCTTGGAGGGTCGATTCCTAATCTGCGGAATAGAACAGGGTGTTTCAGTGGAAGCTCAATCATCTCACGAACTTTTTGTAATTGATCTCCGATGCCTCCAATATCCTCGTATGTTATACTTGAGACTTCGGCGTCTTCACCCTCGTCGACTGCCTCTTCTTTGATGATAATCTCAGTATCGGGTAACACCTGGACAATACCCTTTGGACTTGTTTGGACTATCTGGAAGGGCAATGCTTCAGCAAACAGAGTCATTCCTGGAATGAATATTCGATCGCCAGATACTACAGGTCTCTTGTTCAACCCTCGACGGGCAAATCCCTCGATTCCAGGTCCAAATCGAACCTTTTGTTGCTTGGCCATAACTGGACTTAGTATGAGTCGTGTACATGGCTGAGCTTCGACTTTTCTTACTGTGACTCGATCGCCTAGAGAAACACTCGAATTTTTGCGGATAATTCCGTCAATTCGAATTACGCCAAGGTTCGCGTCTTCGGGCCGACACCTCCAAACTATTGCGGCGGTAGAACGCTCACCCTCAATCTCGATTATATCTCCGGGTTTGAGGTTCAATTCGTTGTCAAAAGGCACTCTTGCTCTGCCATGACCGACGTCGCTAGGGATTGCTTTGGCTACTCTGAGTTTCAATTCTTTGTCGGATTCCTCTGCCATATTCACCCTCCTCGTAACATGATGTCGACATCGGAGGTAGTTAAACCCCCCAATTACCAATTGTCAAATCTGGTAATTTGGTTATCGGAATCACGAATAGCGATGCGGTGGTTTCATTGCTACTTCTCGATTCGCGCGAAGTATGACCCACATTCTCGAGACTGGATTCGAATACATGGAAGCGAATAACCCGAATGGATCCCCAAAGGTCAGAGGTTACAACATAATCAACGGCAAGCTAACTCTCGCTACTGATGGGGCAACTTACGAAAGCGCTAATCCAGCATGGTTAGATGATTGTCTAGGAGAGTTCCCTCTCTCAACCAAAGAAGATGTACACGATGCTCTAAGAGCTGCTCGTGCGGCATTCCCTGATTGGGCCGGTACACCTGCTCCAACTCGAGGTCAAATAATCGGTAACATGGGTAGGTTATTGATGGAGCACAAAGACGACCTTGTTCGTCTGCAGGCTCGTGAAATTGGTAAAACATTGAAAGAATGTGGTGGTGAAATTCAGGAGGCTATTGACACATGTCTCTTCTTCCAATCGGAAGGTCGCAGACTATATGGTCAGACAGTCAACTCAGAGTTACCGAACAAAGAATTGTTCACCTACCGTAGACCATTGGGGGTTTGTGGAATAATCAATTCTTGCAACTTCCCTTCAGCAGTCCCGTTCTGGAAGATGATTCCAGCAATTATGTGCGGCAATACCTGCGTGTGGAAGTCCCCTCAAGACTCACCCCTGCTTTCTTTCGCTCTGGCGCGTATTATGCACGAAGCAGGATTACCAGATGGTGTAATTAATTTGATACATGGGAATGGTAGTGGAGCAGGTCAAGCACTAGTTGATTCTGCCGATTTAGGGATGGTAGACAAAATCTCGTTCACAGGTAGTACCGCAGTCGGTAAGATGATTGGAGAAACTTGTGGTCGTAATCTTGTTAGCGCCTCCTTAGAATTAGGAGGGAAAAACCCACTTGTAATAATGCCATCCGCAAATATGGAAAATGCTGTTGAGGGAGCCTACTGGGCAGGATTCGGAACTGCAGGACAGCGTTGTACTAGCCTAGGAAATTTGATTATTCACGAAGACATCTATGATGAGTTTGTTGAACGATTTATGGAGAAGGTGAAATCCACTTCGATTGGTGATTCAATGCGTCATGATGGAGTACTGTATGGTCCAATGCTATCCGAGAGATATGCAGTTGATTTCATTCAAGGTGTCGATATGTGTGAAAATAGTGGTGCTAACAAAATTTGGGGAGAAGGTCGGATCACAAATGACAACAAGCCAGATAGTTTCCATGGTGATGCTAGCGAAGGCATCTACATGTGGCCTCATGTCTATGTAGATGTCACAGAGGATATGGAGTGTTTCCATGAAGAGATCTTCGGACCACTAGTAACTATCGTCAAGGCCCGTGATTTCGAACATGCACTGTACTTGGCAAATGCTTCACCATATGGATTGTCCTCTGCAATTTACACCAATGATAGACTCGAAGCTTATCGCTACAAGACTGGGATTAAGGCCGGTATGACTGGAATTAACAACTCGACAACTGGAGCTGAGGCTCACCTACCATTTGGAGGAGTCAAGGGTAGTGGAAACGGAACTCGTGAATCAGGAATTTGGGTAATCGAAGCCTACTCCTACTGGCATGCCGTAAATGATGAGTTATCTGGAAAGTTACAACTTGCTCAGATGGATGTTGATGAAATCGAGATGGAAGAAGCGGACGCAGATTACGGCGCACTTTCTTGATTGGGGGGCTATCTAAATGGAAATTTCGAGAGAATTTGTTCGCACTGTTGTACTTGTTCTAGGGCCGATGGTACTTGCATCCTACGTCATAGGATTACGTCGCGCAGATGACCCAATGGCGCTTTGGGGTGGTATACCTGAATCGTGGAGAACCCTGAATGTCACCTGTATGTTCATCTCCGCTATTGGATTCCTCGTCGTCTTCCATCAACTTCTGTTTGGATGGGAATCTTCTGTTGTTGAAGGTGTAGGATGGCCTTGGAGTGGAGAAGTTTCTGATGGTGGACATCAGAGACTATTGGTCGCCTTCTTACTAGTGCTGATACCTTCCATGTTCTGGCTCGAATTGACGTCCCTTCACATACGGATGGATTCAGTTTGGTCGCAGTGGTTGGTAATTGGTTGTTTATGGCTTGTCGTGACTGGAAACTTGTTGCTGATGTCTTTTGGTTGGAGTGCATGGCAAAGCGATGCATCCGGAAGCTCAATTCTACCATTCGTTGGAGCCTCAATGCTCGCAATCCAAGTGATCATCAACGATGGAATCCTTTGGGTTTGGAAATATCCTTGGTAATCAGAGCAAGCCTCTCTTTAATCCCGAAGATCGTTGCATCCTTCTTTTCGGGTCAGAGACCAGCAAACATGTCATTGCATCCATAAAATCCTGAGGGCCCCGCCACATTTCAAGGAGTGTTTTGAAAATACATAATTCAAGGAAAAATTAATTCACCACATTCTGGGCATGGTAGCCCTGGTAAGAATGCCCCCGGCATATATCCACAATTGAGGCAAATAGAACTGGTTAGGTCATCAATCATCTCGCTAAACTCCCTCAACTAGCCACAAAGGGGGGGTGTATTGAACCTACGGATTTTGAGCAATCGCAAGAGACTCCCGACGTGGTGGAATGCAATTACTTATTGCTGTCGAACTGCGCGTTTAGACCGTCAGGTGCGTGTATGAGTCAGGGCGTCACTTTCCCACTCCCGATGAAGAAGGGATTTGGAGCTACAGATAGAGTCGATAAATGGTGGAAAGGGCCCACTGCAATGGCTGCTTATCTTGGTTTTATGATACTTTATGCAACATGGAGAGGATTCATGGAAGCCGACTTTTGGATTTTCTCAGATTTCGGACTTTCTGCAGGAGTCGGGCACGGCGCCGGCACTATGGCAATTGAAGACACAGGATCTCACGTCCTTAGCCCTCTTTATTCGCCTCTAATCGTACCAGGAGAACATTCCTGGGTTCCTCAACAACTCCAGTGGTTAAGTCCCGCAATGTTCATCCTAATTTTCCCGGCTGGATTCCGTGCCACCTGCTATTACTACCGAAAGGCGTACTATCGTGCTTTCATGGCTCAACCAACTGGTTGTGCGGTGTCAAAACCCTGGGATGAATATTCAGGAGAAAATGGAATTTTAGTTATCCAAAATTTACATCGATATTTCATGTACGTTATGCTTGCATATCTTCCACTTCTTTCGTTCGATGTTTGGCTGTCATTAAATTTCCATGAGGGAGATATTCATGCTTACGGTGTAACAGTTGGTAGCCTAATTCTCTTAGTCAATGTAATCATGCTCACTGGCTATACTTTCGGATGCCATGCATTCAGACATGTTGTTGGGGGTGCTTCGCAAGATTGGTCGTCCACACCAATGAATCGAATAAAATACAAACTCTGGAAATTATCTACTAAACTCAACGAGCAACACAAAGAATGGGCCCTATATTCTCTATTCTGGGTCATGTTTGCTGACTTCTATATTTACGCATGTACCGATCCATTCTTCGGATGGAGTGATATGATTATCTGGGGGGGTTTGTGAATGCGCTACGATATCTCCGATGAGGCCTACACGACCCACGAGCACGATGTTGTTGTCATAGGTGCAGGAGGCGCTGGCCTAAGGGCAGCAATCGCCGCTAGTCAAGAAGGTGCAAGCGTTGCTCTAGTCTGCAAGTCTATGTTAGGAAAAGCCCACACCGTGATGGCTGAGGGCGGTGCCGCAGCAGCCCTTGCAAACAAAGATCCTAGAGACAATTGGAAAGTTCACTTTCGAGATACCATGAAGGGAGGGAAATATCTCAATGATTGGCGTATGGCTGTAATTCATGCTCAGCAAGCGCCCGATAGGATTCGTGAGCTTGAGACTTGGGGAGCCGTATTCGATAGAACCCCGAAGGGCTTGACCAGTCAGAGAAACTTCGGTGGCCACACTTATCCGAGATTAGCACACATTGGTGACGCCACTGGTCTAGAATTGATTCGAACCTTACAAGAAAAGGGAGTTCACATGGGAATGGACGTTTTCATGGAATACACAGTTCGAAGATTATTCACCAAAGACGGAGAGGTTACCGGCTGCTTCGCCTACGATAGAAACGATGGATCTCTACACCTTTTCAAAGCGAAATCGATTATTCTTGCAACCGGTGGAATTACTCGCTGTTGGGCGGTTTGCTCCGGTTCTTGGGAATATACAGGGGAAGGTCATGCTCTAGCCTATTGGGCGGGTGCGGAAATTGGAGATATGGAATTTGTTCAATTCCACCCAACCGGTATGATTTGGCCGCCGAGCGTGAAGGGAATTCTCGTCACCGAGGGTGTGCGTGGAGAAGGCGGAATGCTAACCAATTCAGAAGGAAAGAGATTCATGTTCGATTACATCCCTGAAATGTATGCCGACGAGTTTGCAGATACCGAAAAAGAAGCACTTGAATGGGTAGACGAAGTTATTTCGGGGGAGTTGGCAACCAGGAGAAGACCTCCTGAATTATTGACTAGAGATGTTGTTGCTAAGGCAATCAACTCAGAGCGCGATGCAGGTAGATCGAGTGAGCATGGTGGTGCATACTTAGACATCTCATGGAGGAGTCCTGAAGATATCAAGAAAAAACTTCCAGGTATGTATCATCAATTCAAGGAATTGGCTGCGGTTGATATTACTACTACCAAGATGGAAGTCGGGCCAACTGCTCACTATGTCATGGGAGGAGTCAAAGTCGACCCCGAATCCCAAGAGTCGACTATTTCTGGATTGTATGCTGCTGGAGAAGCAGCAACTGGTCTGCATGGTGCAAATCGACTTGGTGGTAATTCCCTAAGCGACCTTGTCGTATTCGGTAAGATTGCCGGTGAGAACGCGGCTTCTAGAGCCGCTGCAATGAATGGATACACAGAAATTCCAGAAGATGAAATTGCTGATGTAATTTCTGAAACTCTAGCACCGTTCGCCCGTGAAGACGGGGAAAATCCGGCTGCCGTTGTAGAAGATCTACGCGAGACGATGCAAGAAAAAGTAGGAATTATTAGAACCGGCAAATTATTGCAAGAGGCTCTCAAAGATCTTGATGAACTAGAGATCCGTGCAGCGATTACTAGCCCAGGAGGATCAAGAATATACAATCCCGGCTGGCATCAAGCTCTAGAATTGGGTGCTATGATTGATGTATCTCGTATGTGCGCTCTAGCCGCGCTAGAACGAGAAGAATCTCGAGGAGGACACACTCGAGATGATTATCCTGTACCCGATCATAGTCATTGGGGCAAGGTAAATAGTGTCATTTCCCTCTCCAAAGAGGGTTCAATGAACATAAAACACACAAGTTATCCGCCAATAGATGAAGAATTCAAAGCACTACTTGATGCAGAAGACCTACACGAGGAAGAGGCATGAGTATGTCAGAGGAAGTTACCTTCAGAGTATTTCGCGGTGTTGGAGATGCCCATGGCGAGGCTCTAGGAAAGATGGTTGACTATACCGTCGAAATGGACGAAGGAATGGTTGTACTAGACGTCATACACCGGATTCAGGCAGAGCATGCTCCTGATCTATCTTGTAGATGGAACTGTAAAGCCGGTAAGTGCGGATCTTGTAGCGCTGAAGTTAACGGAATGCCTCGACTGATGTGCATGACACGAATGGAGGACATAATGGAAGAGACTCCAGAAGGAGAACCGGTAACTGTCAAGCCTATGCAGGCTTTCCCTATCACAAAGGATCTCGTCACCGATTTGTCTTGGGCATATGAAATGAACAAGAAAATGGTTCCAGTTAACGGGCCAGAAGAACTTGATTGGGAATTCAAACAAGAAGAAGCAGATCGTATACAGGAATTCAGAGCATGTATCGAGTGTATGCTCTGTGTCAACACCTGTCACGTTCTTCGTGAACATCAGAAGTTTGACGAATTTGCAGGTCCTAGGTTCTTCGTTAGAATGGCAGGTCTAGAAATGCATCCTTTGGATACTGAAAGTCGCATACCAGAAATCAAGGAGGACTTTGGAATTGGATATTGTAACATCACCAAGTGCTGTACTGAGGTATGTCCAGCTGGAATCAATATTACAGATAATGCAATTATTCCTCTGAAAGAGAGGGTAGTAACGGAATATTATGACCCCCTAGCAATGATTGCCCGAAAATTGGGATTGAAGTCATAATTGAAATCGCCCGTCCGCGCATCCACTAAGCTATCACGGACGGGTTTACATAATTCAGCGCATGTGAACGAAAAACAGCGCACTCTGAGTCACTCAGAGGTGCTTGATGCCGTTTTTCTTCACGTTGGCCTTCTTGATCTTGTCAGGAAGCCATGCTGGTCCATTCGCAGGCTTAGGGACCATTGCGGTCGAGCCTGTAAACATGTGCACCTTATTCGTACCGCGCTCGCGCAGCTGAATGTCGGTGTGACCGCGTGTGGCTGCTTTTAGAGCGGCACCGCGTGGTTGCTTGCTTACAAACACCTGAGCAGTATCCATTCCTCCTTCCATTAACACGAAGTATTTCTTAGACATTTTATTATCTACCTCCGCAAAGAGGGGGACTCGGGGAGATTATGAAGTTTGAGGCGAATAATCGCATTACTGCGCCGCTCTAGGTGCCTTTTGGGGAAATCCAAGGCGTTTTCTGAACTAAAAAAAGGCTCATAATTCGGCGCAAGCAAGGGTTTTTGTGTTGAGGACCCCGTCAATTGAACGTATGTTATCGACTACTAATCGTGCGATTACACCCATGTTTTCCGCCTCAATTTTAAGAATTAAATCGTGGTCTCCAAACAATAGATTCGCATCGACGACAAAGGGTAGTTCTGAGGCTGAATTGTAAACCTCGTATTCAGCACCTGGTTCGACATTGATTAGCACATACCCGACGGACATTGTATTTTGCTGGGGTGGCTTTGTGGGAATGAACCCTTTGTTGGTGACGAAATTAGGGAATTGACCGACGAAGAGGTGAAAGCGGACGGCCTCATCTCGCACTTGTATGGCGGAGACTGTCATTGTCCGACAATGCCAATATGGTGATGTTCGAGTTCTTTATGGTAACATTCTACGAGTGGAAGGAGATCTTCTAGTTACAACCGCCAATAATCGTCTTGCGGGAAGAGAAGGCTTAGATGAAAAAATACACCAAAAAGCTGGAAATGAACTTCGCGAGTTCTGTCATGGAATCGCAGTAGAACGGCGTAAGGAAAATTTGCAACCTTGCGGAGTGGGGGAAGCGGTTACTACCCCTGGATTTAATCTACCATTCGAAAATTTAGTTCATGTTGTTGGACCGGATTGCCGACGTCCAAACCAGGATAATTTTAGACGTGATTTGTTGAAGCAGTCATACGCATCTCTGTTTGAGCAAATTGAAAATGTGAAGAAACGGAAAACCCTAGTTATGCCGCCGATTAGTATGGATGTGTTTGCATACCCAAATCGAGAAGGAGCTAGGATGACTATGGAAATAGTACTTGCATGGATGGATGAAGGCGAAGACCCTGGTGTGGACCAAGTGCTAATCGTTACCGATGACAATAACTTCCTCAATAATATGAAAACAGTGTATCGGGAATCGGAGGACAGATTCCCTGGTATTGATCAGACTCGTGCATATAGAAAAGGAAAATATGCTTGATTCTTAACTCTCAGCGGTCGAGTGTCCGTATGTGAAGTTCTACAGCTTCACTGAGAGTTAGCCTCCCAACAGCAACGGCTCGGGCAAGCTTTGAAGGAATTGTCAGCCTACCTTCCGAAATGCTACGACTCCGCCGTTGAATATCGCGAACCTCCCCCTCTGTAGGGATTACCTGTAGACGCTCTGTAAGGGGAATTCCTTCCTTTGAACAAATTGTTCGGGCGGCTGAAACATGGTCATGACGCGACCCTCTAGAGGTTGAGGTCTCGTCAACGAATTGGACTGCCAAGCCCCTAGCCAAACAAACATTGGCAATTCTGGAAGATATAGTTGGCGAACCATTGCCAATTCTAACTACAGATTCAGGTGGCATGAAATCATTTAGAATTGCCATCACATGGTCGACGGTGGCATCCACAGATTCCATTTGCATAGATCCTGCAGGTCGCCCATCGGCAATCCAAGAGAGTCCTGGCCGTGGGCCTGGGTCGATACCGAAACATATGCGTTGGACTTTTTCGCCTACAGCAATTTTATTCATAATCGAAGAAATGACTGAATCAATTTCATCTACTGCACAACCTATTCCTCTTGTATCATTTGTTTGCCCCACTTCAGCATGAGATGCTATCCAGAAATCAACACGGTTAGGCACAGGGTTTTCGGGATCAAGTTGCATATGTTCGATACCAGAGTCACGCAAACGACCGAGTAATCTGTAGGCCAAGCGGAAATCATCAGTACGGACTGCAACCTCTGGCACGATAGGACTCAATTGCACTCCGCCTTCAATCGTTGCCATTCTTAGGTCACGGATTGCTATAATTTGCTTACATTTGCAGGATATGGGCCAACATAATCTGGAAACCTCGAAACGTATCACTACGAGGCTGGCTCAAGCGATGTCGTCAAGAACCCTGACAATGCGCTATGCACATGAGTGGGGTCTACGAGAGGGAATTACGCTCAGTGCTCGCGGGCGAGCGCAAGGGTGTAGTTGCAATTACCCGCTCGTGTACAGAAGTTGAGCGAGCACGGGCCATGCAGGTCTGTCAACGCCCATTCTTAGTTGTGAGAGCACCAGGTAGTGGTTCTGAAGGTACTGGGGATATTCTCGCCCTTCGAGGAGATATGTGCATGCCAATTGAAGTAAAATCCTCAAAAACAGACAAAATCTATCTTTCTGGTCGTACGAAATATCAGTACGATGCTCTGAAAAGCACCGGTGAGAAATGTGGCCTTCAGCCACTTTACGCTTTCCGACTTAAGGGAGTAAGAGGAGATAGTTGGAGAGTAATGAAAGTTCCAGTAGAAGGGCTAACAGGAAAACTTCGAGTCCTATCTAGAAGTATCCCGAATGTACCACTTACGAGAAATGGTTCTCCGTACCTAAATTGGCACGATGGAATGCCTTTACACAGATTTCTAGCACTAATCAGTCGATCTGATGGAGCAAGGGCTATTGAGAAATCTGATTCTACGAGATAGACTTTCAAATTCAAGAGTGCTATGGAATTATTACGGTGTCCATAGAGAGTTTCTGTTCAGTCTTGGCATTCTTGAACCATAACAGATCACACTACATGATAAACCTGTGAATGCTTGAATATTTGGGCGCCTCATGAGACGACTATTCGATATCTGTGGAATCACCGGATAATCTCGATTCAGCGTGATCGAGTTTTGCCTTGGCCTGTTTGAGGTCTTGATGGATTTCATCCAATCTAGCCTGCCTGAGTAATCTAGCAACTGCGGCTGTGTCACGACGTAGGCTATCTAATTCTCTAGATTGCTTGCGTTCAGACATATCGCCCTTCTCAGCCATGTTAATCCGAGGCATCATCAGGTCAAGTCAGTTACGGATTCATTGACGAGAATTCAAGTGGGGGGAATAAAGGCGGAGACTCATGGAAAGGGGCCTGAGCCTAAATCAGATTCTCTTTGTGGGATTGCTGGCTTGGGCCGGAGTTAGAGGTTGGGCTCCAATATGGGCTCTCGTATTGATTGCAGGCTGGTACTTTGCTTTGGTTTATTTCGAACAGAATGGAACGCTAGACAAATGGAATGCGACTAGAGTTCTCGGAATCATCCTAATGGTAAGAACTGGTAGAGGTAAGATTGCCCTTGAACAGTTGGCTAAACCGCGCAGATTTTGGAGAGCGTATGGGGAATTTTCTATTTGGTTATGCTTTATCGTGATGTTTGGTGTAATCCTATTGATAATCGCTGCAGCGTTGGCAACCGCTGCGGCTCCTACACAACAAGAGGTCTTACCCGCTTCTGACCTTCTTCTTATTCCCGGTGTGACTAGTTTTGTTCCATTCTGGTGGCCTATTATTGCTCTGATTTTTGCACTAGTAATTCATGAATATAGTCACGGAATACAAGCCAGAGCGCATGGTATGCAAGTTCGATCTTTCGGACTTCTTCTGGCTGGTTTACTTCCGGTTGGGGCGTTTGCTGAACCCGAGTATGAAGAAATGTCTCGCGCACCTAGAAGAGAAAGAATGAGATTATTCGCGGCTGGGCCTTCAATCAACCTGATTGCTACATTTGTAGTCTTAGTACTCTTATCTGCAACCGCGAATGGATTTGTTGCAAAAAATCCTGGAGTTCACGCGACTGGTATTATTGGCGAGACAGGAGCGCAAGATGCTGGACTAATGGCTTATGAGACAATTACTCATATAGACGATTTTGTAGTAACTGACCGCGATGATTTCACTGAGGTAATGAAGGATTATTCTTCAGGGGAGGTTGCTAATTTTACTGTAATTTCTTCTCAAGATAATGACGCTGAAACTAGGGTCATCGAAATCACCTTTACAGATCGTTGGCAGTATCATATGGACCAATGCCAACAAACCACTGGTTGTGATATGGAAGAAACTAGAGTATTGATGGATACACTAGAAATTGAACAAGGCGATGCATTTCTAGGAGTTAGTAATCTTCGCTCAAACACAGCAGCAGTGGATGGTTGGGGGTTCCTGGCTGATGATGATTTAAGCGGGCTTCAGAAAGGATTGGTATTGCTAGTAGCGCCGTTGATTTTGTTAGGTGTCCCTATTCAAAATGATGGACATACAATGCCTTTAGAAGAGCGAGCGATGTTGATTGCAGGTGACGGGATAATCGCTTCAAACATCGGAACGGAAGGTATGTTGGCTGCTTTTGATTTCCTTTTCTGGTTAGCTTGGATAAACTTCCTATTAGGATTCGCCAATCTAATTCCGATGATTCCATTCGATGGAGGTCACATCTTCAGGGATGCCGCTCACTCAACTATGCGATTCATTATGCGCGGTGGAGACCCTATTAGAATTGAGAATGCGGCAAACAGATTGAGTTCAATGAGTAGTCTACTCGTTTTATTCATTGTAATTATTCCAATCATTTTGCCTCGATTGGTAAGTTGAGAGAATGGACTATTCTTCTTCATCGGATTGACTTTCTTTCTTGCCATTTAAGCGGTCTGTAATCATCTCAATGATGACTGGAGCTGATATTACTATAGCCACCATAACAGCAAGATTACTCCAAGAATTAGAAGTGACTTGACCGGCTGTGCCACTAGCATGGAGTTTCACAGCACCTACCCAAGGGATTTCCAATGAAGCGACACCAATAATCCACTCGTCCTTGATTGCGGTCACCAATTGGCCATTTTCATCGGTAAGAGATTGCTGATCGTATTGGCAGCCATTGCTCCATCGATTATCGCCTGTAGTAATGTATCCCTCATGCTGAGGTATCCAATTAATTATTGTAAGATTCGAGTTACCATGGTAGCAATCGTAATTCAATTCCACAGTGATCGATTCAGCAGCCACAATATCAGTTCCTGGTACATCCCAGCCTCCTTTTGGATTCTCTACGGCTTTGAGTAGAGCACGATGGATTACGGGAGTATCACTTCCACCATTCTTCCTGAATATAATCACGTCACCGGGCATTCCGTGAGTTTCGTAACCCTCGTGTTTAC
Source organism: Marine Group II euryarchaeote MED-G37 (assembly GCA_002457555.1). Classification (GTDB taxonomy): domain Archaea; phylum Thermoplasmatota; class Poseidoniia; order Poseidoniales; family Thalassarchaeaceae; genus MGIIb-O1. The sequence continues at coordinate 13,309 of NTJQ01000002.1, read as the reverse complement.
CGCCAATTTCTGTAGCCTCTGCAAAGGTGATTATTTGATGACGGTCGGGGGACATTACTAGGACTAAATCTCCCGGGTCTATGGCTCCAACCGAACCTTGCTCAGGGTCGTGCATCATTGAACCAGATTCGACCACGACCATCGGTGGATAAGTGCCGGTTGCAATCGTCATCGAACCCAATAGAAGTATGACCAATCCTATTGCAAGACTTGCCTCTCGCTTTAGGACTTGGATGTCCACAATCACTCCTCCTCAATGTCTGCCGAAGTCTTGCTGCTTTTCGATTGGGATTGACTTTCTTGATTAGAAGGTCTAGTCAAAAATAACATCATTAGAGAGGCGACGGCTAAGAGGCCACTAACACCATCAAAATGTGGAGCAGTGGCGTGAATTGTGGAGTCTCCAGTAAGCATTAGGGTTAGATCTACAGTGAATTCACGAGGTCCATCTCCCTGTTTTGCGAGGCCAAATATCATATTGTAAAGTAAGAGTGAGGCACTAATAGAAGTGAATCCTAGGATTGCGCGATTTGCATCCGCCTCACGTAAAATTTTAGCTCCAGGGAGCAAAAACGATAATCGAGAATTTTTGGTGTTCCACCAACTACTAAATTTGGAAGAATCATTTGAATTAGATTCTATAGAAATTTCATCCCAAGGCTCACTTACACTTTCCACTAAATCTTCGTCCGCCTCAATACTAGATTCGCTAATCCTTACCCCTGGGGGTTTAATGTGCCTAAATCTTGAGCCTACTTTTATCCCCAAGTCATTGTAAAGTGTCACCAGATGGGCTTGATACCCTGGCCCAAGCATATCTGCGGCCTCCTCGGCCTCCTTACGGCGCCTGAGAACCTCTGGCCGTGAATCGAGCAGGAGTATTTCGTCAAGGGCAGCCTTGTGACCGAGGTACATCATAAATTCTGGAACCATCCAAAATGCTAGAGCACCTCCAACGATTAAACCAATCCAACTCCAAGGAACCCACATTTCCTTTGAGTCGTCTGTCGTACCACCTAAGACAAACAAGAATAGAATACCCCAAATTGTTGCGGCAAGAGATAGAACTGTCAGAGACGAAACTATTCGGAAATGGTTGTCCTTCTGACCCATCCACCATCGTTGGAAGGTGGTTCTCAGAAGCTTGAGCGGCCCTGCCATCGCCCGCTGGGTTCCGCTCATGGATTATGTTCCTTGTCGCGTTACGTTCCAATGGATTCATGTTTAAATCAATCTGCCGTACCCTCATGAATCGTACAGTCAATGCTGCATTAATCGCTCTAGTCTTGTTTATTTCTGGCTGCACATCGCCATCCCCTCCTGATATGGATAATGATGGGGTTTCTGACGAAGAGGATCAAGATATTGATGGAGACGGATTCAACAACACATTAGAGATAAATTGCAATAGTGACCCTGAAAAAAACACTTCCATTCCTTCAGATATTGATAACGATGGCATATGTGATATTCTAGATTTGGATATTGATGGAGATGGTTTACCCAACGATTGGGAAGAAGAGAGGGGCTTTGATCCGCGGGACGCGGAAAGCAAAATCACCTGCCATGGACGAAGCGAATATTGTCTTAGGACCTATGATGATTTCACATTTGCAGAATCACACAATTCATTTTCCACACCTGAAGATGGAATTATTGCGGGAATAAATCATCTAACTGGCCTAGAAAGTCAATGGAATGATGGCATAAGAGCATTTATGCTAGATCCATATCACCCTTCTGAATTACAAAATGATAAGGAAGATATTGTGTTTTGTCATGCCATAGGTGTCGCAAATGCGCCTCCGTGCTTGTTTGGAAGTGTAGATGCATTCTCTTGGTTGAGGAATCTAGGATCTCTGCACAACAACAGCACCGGGGATATTGTCAGTCTGTTAATTCAAAATCACAGAGTTCCCGGCGAACATTTAGAATATCTTTTCAATGATACCGGAATTTTAGATAGAGCATTCATCCATGAATTAGGCACTCCATGGCCATCAATCGGTGACATGGCTTTAGCAAAAATCGATGTTGTAATCTATATTGAGCTTGAATACGAAGAAAATTTTTCTAAATTATTACCGGCTTGGAAACATACTTGGGATACGCCTTATGGCGAGTCTGAACAAGAGGAGATGTCTTGCAATCTAGGGAGAGGAGATTCAGCCCAACCGGTTTGGCATATGAATAACTGGCTGAGTACTTTCGGTCTTGCTGATGCAAATAAAGCAGCACAGGTGAACGATTACGAAACTCTGCTGAATAGGGCTTTGTTATGTTGGGAGGAGGTTGGAAATAGACCTACTTTCATTGCAGTTGATTACTGGGAACAAGGAGAACTGACGAATGTTACAATAACTCTGAATAAAATGGAACACTGGACGGATGAAAGCCCTCTTCACCCTTGATTTGTATTACTAACAAAAAAATACCTACCTAAAACCAATCTATTCATGTTGGTCGGTCTTTGCCTTCGGCCTAATGCCCACCCCGGCTGTTCAACTCCTTCACCCGCAAGTGCGGGAATTAGTTGAGCATCGAGGCTGGAAATTAACTCCAGTGCAAGAGGCTGCAGCCGCAGATTTAGTTGAGGGAGAGAACCGAATTTTAGTCGCACCAACGGGTAGTGGAAAAACTGAAGCGGCGGTTCTTCCAATCGCTTCGAGAGCCCTAAAAGAAAATTGGAATTCTCTCTCGATACTCTATATTACACCACTTAGAGCATTAAACCGAGATATCGACAGACGATTGGCCAACTTGCTCGAACCGCTTGGGATAAGTGTTGGACTACGCCACGGTGACACCAGTCAAAAAGAGAGAACTAAGCAATCTAAGAATCCTCCAAATTTGCTAGTCACAACTCCTGAGACTGCTCAGATAATGTTGCTGGGAAGCCGTTTGAGAAAGCACTTAGCTGGAGTAAAGGCTGTTATTCTAGACGAAGTTCACGATTTAGCCGCGAGTGAGAGAGGAGCACAACTTCTGATCGGACTTGAGAGAATTTCTGCCTTGGAGGGAAGCAGCGGTCGATTCCAGAGAGTTGGTCTTTCGGCCACTGTTGGCAATCCGGACGAGGTTGCGAATTGGATGTCGGCCGGAGCAAAACCAATTTTTGGCCCGGCACCGAGAACCACCAAGGTAATCGTACATAGAGAAACTCCGACAGCCGAAGATGACCTATTAGCAGGTGAGTGGGCGATTTCTCCAAAATCGATTGCCGCATTACGACATCTTGCTCAAACACTCATTGAAGACTCGCCTTCCCTAGTTTTCGTAAACTCAAGATCTACCGCGGAAACGGTTGCTCAAAGGCTGGCTTCGATTGTTCCTGAAATCCAAGTTGGTGTCCATCATGGAAGCCTTGCAGCAGAAACTCGGCGGGAGATGGAAGAAGCTCTTCGAGCCGGTGAATTACATGGATTAATTTGCACTTCAAGCCTTGAATTGGGTATTGATATCGGTAGCATTCGAAGAGTCCACCAATTGAACAGCCCGAAGGCTGTTGACAGAATGTTGCAACGTGTCGGGCGAGCTGAGCATCATCTAGGAGGGACAGGAAGAGGAGATGTATTGGCTTGGGAAATAGACGATATCGCAGAATGTGCAGTAATTGCAAGACGTGCAATGGCTGGTGAATTAGAGGGAGTAGAATGGAGGTATGATCCGGCCATTGTCGCTGCGAATCAATTTCTTCAAATGGCTGCGGAAAGAAGTGTTGTTTCTTTATCTCAGGCTACTGAATTACTAAAACGATCGACTATTTTCCCACAATGGACTGAAGAAGATACACTAGCAGTACTACGAGTTTTAGACGATAGGTGGCTAATTAGATTAATCGAAAAGCCAAGGCAATCTGATCCAACAATTTGGCATCCAAAACTATGGAAAGGGTTGGCTAAGAAAGCAAACGTCGGTGCAAGACCTGCAGATTTAGTACCGGAGGAGAGGCCTCCTTGGGATGAGGAATATGAAGATGCTCAGAAGTCGCGTTGGCGACGAGCAATGGTTCTACACTTGCCGGAGTCTCTTAGTTCTGGATGGTTTTCACCCGCCGGAAAATTAGGTAGAAATCGTACCGAACATATCTCTATGATTCCTGACGAAATTTCTTACAAGGTCCGTGATGCCGTAACTAGGCGAATTTTGGGTTCTGTCGATGAAGCCTTTGTGCTTTCACTGAATGATGTAGGTGAAGATGATGCAGGTCGGCCAAGAAGATTCGTTATGGCTGGTCGAACTTGGATGATTGTCGATGCTGACCCCGAACAAAGCGAATTGTTGGTTGCTCCAGTAAAGGATACTGGAGAGGCGCCGGTATGGGCGGGGGAATTGCCCCCAGTGCCAATCGAAGTCGCTCAAGAAGTTGGCAGATTGAGGAGAAGTGCTGCAACTGCAATTGGAGTAATGGAAGCAAGGAAAGGAGACGTCGATTTCGAAAACTACCCTCTATCTGAGGTCGCCAGAGCAGACTTACTGAATGCAGTTGCGGAACACATAGATGCGACGGAAAACTTGCCTACCGACACCACCTTAACTATCGAAAGTAGAGACAGTGCTGTTGTCTTGAACACCTGTCGAGGAAGTAAAATAAACGAGACTTTGGCTCACTTCATTCAAGCGATGGGATCGATGCGCGAAGGTAAGATGGGAACTACCCTAATCGACCCATATCGAATAGCGTTCCAAGTCCCAGGAACTACCGCTGCTCATGTTATTGAATGGTTGACGACAACCTCTCCAGATGCTCTTGAAGCGGTGCTTAGGATGACAATTCCTAATGGCAGAGCACTTAGATGGAGGATGGTACAAGTGGCTAGGAAAATGGGAGTTCTGCAGAAGGCAGCCGATCCACGTCGAGTCAATATGCAAGGTCTGATGCAGAGATATCGAGGTACTCCAGTTGTTGAGGAAGCCCTATCAAAATTATTCCATGAAAGAATGGATATTGAAGGAACAATGGATTTAATTCGAGATATTCAACAAGGAGAATTGGAGATTTTCCACACTCCTAGTGGGCCGCTTGGACTATCGGCAAAATCTGAAAGAGACTTGTTGCTACCTGCATGGTCAGATGCACAGCTTCGTGAGAGATTGGAGACTCGGCTGCTAGCTGAACGGGCAGTCTTAATCTGTCTCAATTGCAAAGAGAAGTCTCGAGGCAGAGTTGGTCGCATGCAGCAGCGAATCGAGCCCTGTGGAAAATGTGGTGGAACTATGCGAGCGTGCTCTCCTGAGCGCATGGAATCTATGCTAACCGGGTGGGTAACTAGCGATGATCCGAAAGAACGTGGAAGGATGCAGAAGAATGCCGAACTAATTCAAACCCATGGACACGATGCTGTTCTAGCCTTGATGGGGAGGGGTGTTGGTGAGGAAACCGCAACTAGATTGCTTAGAGGGCTATCTCGTGGAAACCGGGTCTCATTACTACGCGCCATACATAATGCAGAGCTGCAATATGCTAAGACTCGGCGCTATTGGAGTTAGAAAGCGATATTGAATGCCAACCTTTCGGGGTCATGTGCTAATAGGGCTGACTGGACGCTATGCTTCGGGTAAATCAACCGTAGTCGACTTTCTTGTATCCAAGGGGTTGGCAAGTGAATCATGCTCAGATTCCATACGTGCTCACCTCAAACAGAATGGAATCAAAGAATCTCGAGAGAATTTAATCGATGGTGGGAATGAATTACGGAGAAGCGGTGGACCTGGTATTCTCGCTGAAATGTTGCTTGAGAGGTTAGATGGAAAGAATGCAGTAATCGATTCGATAAGAACACCCGGTGAAGTCGAGGCTTTGCAGGAACGTGATGATTTCATTCTTATCGAAGTTCGTGCAGGAATGGATGCGCGCTGGCAAAGAGCACAGGCTCGTGCGAGAACAGGAGATATTGTTGACAGAGAGACTTTCTTCGCTAATGAAGAGAAAGAAGCTGTTGCAAAAGATGAATCTGGTCAAGCCCTCAATGCGACTGCGGCACTGGCGGATCTCGTACTAGTCAACGATGGAAGCCTTGATGACTTACATTCTGACCTAGAGGAACTCTGGGTTATGATTTCTGAATAAATCAGGCCGAGCGATAATTTACTCCAGATTCGGTAAACATACTGTTTGCGATTGCGAAATCTTCCTCCCAGCGCTCGGGAATCTCACAATCTTCAGGATACACTACTTCACGAACGCCGGCTTGAATCAAAGAACGAGCGCACCGAGAGCAAGGTGGCCAAGTAACATAAGCAGTACAATCCTTGAGTGAAATACCGATTCGAGCAGCGTGCATGATTGCATTTTCTTCGGCATGACAAATCATTGGATACTTCTGACTACGGTCGTTCAGCCTAGCAGCGGTATCCTCGATTCCTCTTGGAAATCCATTGAATCCGGTCGAACGAACTTCTCTATCTTCTCCGACCACAACACAGCCAACCTTGGTAGAAGGGTCCTTCGACCAGTCTGAGATATGTTTTGCAAGGTCAAGAAAACGTGCATCCCACTTCAAACTCATCATTCCACCTCAAGGTCTCCCACCGGGAGGGTCGTTATCTCGGTTGGCCTCTGTACGACTCGGGTCATATCCCTCCCAAACTTCTGGATTTGCATAGCAATCAGGGTCATCGCGGTCTGATTGACCTCCTTGGTCATTGTCTATGCCATCCCCACAATTTCCAACACCTCTGTCATCACCACTTGTTAGAAGTGCATCTGGTCCCCCACTTATCATTACTGCAATTACTAACCCGACTAGCACAATAATCAGCATAATTAGGATGACTTTGGAACTAGTGTCCTTGGACTCTACTTGGACAACAATTTCCAGCTTGTCCTCTGCCTTGGATGTCATACTTGGCCTCCGAAGTGGGTCATCCCTTTTGATTCTCAATGTACGCGAAGGTGTTCCCAAAGGTCGCCGTCACTTCTTTGCACAGCAAATTTCAGTAAATCTCCAACAAGATAAATACTACCCATCGCCGATATATCACAACCAGCTTGTCTCGACATGATTTCTGCTATTTCGATAGCTTTTGAGGGGTCTTTTTCTATAATCGGTTCATCGAATCTATTGGCGAAAATCACCTTAGCTAATTCTTCAGCTTCAACCGCAGGATTACGTCCCGTTGTCGGTTCAGTGACAATGATATGACGGAAAGTTGCCATGTGCCATATTTCGCTAGTCACATCTGAAAGTGCGGTGTTTAAATCAGCTTTTTGTGTGACTCCAATCAAAAGAATTGTCGGATTATCTATAGCCAACAAATCTGCATTAAATCCATCCGAATTGTGTGCTGCACTGATTCTAATCCTAGGATCAAATAATTCAGAAGGAGGCCAATTCGGAGAACGCCCTGGCCAGTTAATTTCCTTAGTTGGAAGCTCCCATCCAAAAGATGCTGCAATATATCCAGCAAAAATATACCAATCCTCCCAATAATCTACTATCGAACCTGAGCCCTCATGAACATACAAGTCGTCGCCGGCTACCCCGGCAATTGTTTTCAAAATTGATTCGTCTCCGGGATGATATACCACCATCGGCACACCCTCACGATGGATTCCGGCCTTTGCACGTGCGATTTGTTCGCGAGTATTACCGAGGATTTCGGTGTGGTCGAGTCCGATGGTCGTGATGACGCATAGATCGGCATCGACCAAACATGTCGCATCCCCCTCGCCACCTAGTCCGGTTTCGATGATTGCGCGTTCTATGCCGGCGTAAGAGAAGGATATCATGGCAATTGCAAATGTGCATTCGTAGAAGGTTGGTTCTTCTCCTAATTCTTCTCCGACTTCGACAGCAGCAGCACGAACTGTAGAAAGATGCTCATCAAAAGTCTGTGAATCAATTACCTCTCCGTCGATACGAACCCTCTCTTCTACTACAACAAGATGTGGAGTAGTAAACAGGCCGACTTTCAAACCGCTATTTGCTGCAGCGCTTGAAAGAAAGGCACACAGTGTTCCCTTTCCATTAGTTCCAGCGACGTGAATCGATGGAAAATCCATTTGTGGATTATCCATCTTCTGCAGTAATAACTCAATTCTTTGCAAACCGAGATTCATGCCGGCAAATCTCCTATCCATGAGCCATTCTCGGTCTTCCATTGCTACACATCCGCCGCGCCCCTATAGGGCGCGAATACGGGTCAAGGTGATATGGTCCTTGAACTTGGGGGACACTGTGTCCGACCAGAGTGAAAGTGTCATCGAGATGATGATGGAGCAATGGGAATCCATGGTTGGCATGGCTGGGATGTTCATTATGACCATAGGAATCGGCATATTCATCCAACCATTATACGATATTCCGGAAGCTAGAGCATTCGGCGAGGAAGGGACAACAAAATCTGGGTTTATTTTGTTTGAACTATTGATGATTGGAATTTTTACAGTGGGAATTATTTGGTTAGCCCGTAAGGGGTTAGATTACCTCATCAAGGGAATAGTTATGCTCGCCCTTGGACTGAGCCTATTCTATGCAATCCAACCATTTACCTTGCTTATTCTCTACATTATCGGGTTCGCAACGGCTACTTCTGTGGGGTTGTCTGCCCTTGCCATAACCATTGGAGGAATGGTCACACTATATCGCTATCCAGAATGGTGGGTAGTGAATTCAGTTGGGGTTATGGTTGGATCAGGAGTAATTGTGATGATTGGAATTTCATTTGTTCCAACACTTGTCATAATTTTCATGGTTCTAGCCGCTATTTACGATTATTGGGCTGTTCACAAGAGTAAGCACATGCTTGAACTAGCAGATACCATGATTGGACTCAAACTACCAGTTTTACTCGTCGCTCCAAAGGAAAAGGGGTATTCCTTCCTAGAACAAGAAGGAGACGTAATGCAAGATTCACCTCCACCTCCTGATGTAATGGAAGCAGAACTAGTTGATAGGCAGGACAGAATGAAACCGAAAAAAAAGAGTCGAGATGCCTTATTCATGGGTCTAGGAGATGTAATATTTCCAGGTATGTTAGTAATATCAGCAATTTCTTTCCTACCTGAATGGGGTCCAGAAATTTGGAATCCATACGGTGACTTCTACATGGCGCAGATAGTTGTGGCAATTGGTACACTTATCGGAGGTCTAGTTGGATATGTGCTACTGATGACCTTCGTTGCGCAAGGAAATCCACAACCAGGACTGCCTTTGTTAAACGGCGGAGCGATATTGGGGTACATCATCAGTGGAATCTATGCTGTGGGGCCAGCAGAATTGTTTCAGGCGATTACCTTCCTCTAGTGCATCGCACACCAAAGAGTGAGATTCCCCGATTCATTGAAGTCTGAGTGCTGGACCCTAAGGTTGGATAGTTATGCTGGACATGAGCATGTTCCGAGAGCACGCAGATGTGCTGAGGGCAGACCATGACAAGAGAGAGATGCCCCAGGACCACATCGATGAGGTAATCCGTCTCGATGAAGAATGGCGGCAGGCAAGGTATGATGCCGACCAACTCAGGAAGAAGCGAAATGAGGCCGCAAGAGGTATCGCTGAGGCGAAAAAATCGGGTGATTCAGCCGCCGCTGACTCAATCTTGGTAGAAGTCGCAAGTCTCGGGCAAGAGATAGATGCACTAAGTGAAAAAGTCGATTCTTGCTTAGCAGAAAGAGATGCAATTCGAATGCGAGTTCCAAATATCCTGCATGATTCGGTTCCGGTAGGAGAAGATGACCAGAAAAATACCCTACACAGTTTACACGGCAACAAGACTGAGTTAGGCTTCGAAGCACGTAATCATAACGACCTCATCGAGATGAATAATTGGGTTGACCTTGCTAGAGGTGCAAAGGTAACAGGTTCTCGCTTCTACTTTCTTCAGGGTGACCTGGCTCGCTTAGAAATGGCTCTACAGAGTTACTCTGCAAATTTCCTCATCGAACGCGGCTATACCTTGGTGCAACCACCTCTTATGATGAATCGAGAGGCCTACGAAGGCGTCACCGACTTAGGAGACTTTGAGACCGTCATGTATGGAATTGAACCAGACAAATACTATCTCATCGCAACTAGCGAGCACCCACTTACTGCGATGAGAATGGACGAAATTATCGAACCTGCAGAATTGCCGATTAAGTTAGTTGGAGTATCTTCTTGCTTCCGACGCGAGGTAGGAGCGCATGGTTTGTCTGATAGAGGAATTTGGAGAGTACACCAATTTACTAAGATTGAACAAATTGTAATTTGCAAGCCAGATGATTCTTGGGGACATCATGAGGATTTACTTACCAATGCCGTTGAGTTGTGGGATAGCCTAGGTTTGCATTACAGAGTAGTAAATATCTGCACAGGCGATATGGGAACTGTTGCATCAAAGAAATACGACCTGGAGGCTTGGTTGCCTGGCGCCAATGCATACAAGGAAGTTGTTTCATGCTCTAATTGCACCGATTACCAAGCTAATCGTCTACGAATGAGGTATCGTACTACCGAGGGAAATGCCGCAGTACATACTCTGAATTCGACCGCGGTTGCCACCAGCAGGGCGTTGGTGGCGATTATGGAACAATATCAGAACGAAGATGGAACAGTGCGAGTTCCTGACGTTCTAGTTCCACATATGGGTGGACAGGCAGTTCTCCATCCGCTAAATTGAATCTAGACGCTGGAAGTTTTCGCTTTCTTCATCATCCTATTGACGATCATTGCGAGTAGAATAACAACCAAGACTGCTGCTAAAGGAGCCAATACAATTGCTAGTATTGAAAGTATTAGACTTGCAATATTTTCACCAGTTGCTACAACTGGATTCCCTACTCCGGCTGTTATGGCAGTTGATACTCCTCTCGTAACTACTGTTGCGCCCTGAACGGCTGCGGTTACACCACCGCCAGCGATGATTGCTAGAGACCATTGAATTACTGGGTCAGACCCTTCAAGAACGACTGCCGTCATTCCGGCGCCTGCAATTATTGCTGCAGGACTGGCGATTGAATCTAACAGGTTGTCAACCCATGGAACATAGTATGCTGCAAGTTCGGCTATTGTAGCAACACCTAGGAGAATTACTGCAATATTGGAGTCGAAATATTCCAATGATGAATTTGTCAGATCAACTTCCACAGCGTCGGCTCTGACCCCTATGGAAAGCAAGAAAGGAGGTAAGAAAACACGGAATCCAGAGGCTGCCGCTAGGCCTATTCCCATACATAGTGCGATTACAAAGTCGTATTCGTTCACGATTAATCCGAACAATCGGCCACTATTGAATCCAATGCCGGCATAATTCAGTCGCCAAGCTCTACTAAAGTCGCTCCCATATCGACTCTTTCACCCTCTGCAAAATTCACTGAAAGTACTTCACCAGCCTTCGGTGCTTGGATTCTGTGCTCCATTTTCATCGCTTCCATAACCAACAAAGTTTGGCCTTCTCGAACCCTTTGTCCAGCTTTTGCATGCACCTCTAGAATGGTTCCAGGCATCGGGGCTGTTAGACCACCCTCGCCAGCGGCTGAATCAGCGCTTCCAGGTTCGTGACCATGAACAACATGGATTCGCCCATTGATGTGAATCCACCAATCATCACCAACCTTTGCTACGTGCGCAATATGTGCGGAACCATCAATTTCGACAAGGAGTCTAGCACCTTGGGAGTCTCGGGTAATGCCAATCTCAGAATGTGGTGCTTTGTGCCCATCACGAGTTAGTGCACCGAGGCTAAGTGTGCCCTCTGAATCAGACAATTTAGCGGTGTAGCGAACACCCGATTCTCCAATACTCCACTCCATCTTTTCACCTCAAGGAAATGACCTCGACAAGGTCCTGAATGGGTCTCCGCTGTGCCCTGTATGTTCATCAACAAACGACTCAGATGGTCCGGAGCCTGCCCGGTCGAGTCCGAACCGACTTGCTGCTGCGGCTATTGCCACAAGAGTCGCAGGGTCAGGTTCGGGCTCAGCGAAATCAGAGACATCTCTGGAATCCAAATAATCAGTAGTTATTCCACCAGAAATAAAATCGGGATGGGTAGTCATTTGACGAAGGAATCCTATGTTTGTGATTACTCCAAGAGCCCTTAGGTCCGACAGTGCGTTATCTAGGCGTCTTGCGGCTGCAGTTCTTGTTGGGGCGTGAACGATTAGCTTGGCTAACATCGGATCGAAGTCGACAGTTACCGCATCTCCTTCACGGACACCTGTATCGACTCTAATGCCTGGCCCTGCTGGTGCACGCCACATCGCTAAGTCACCAATTGCTGGAAGGAATCCTTTGCTGGGGTCTTCGGCATAGATTCGAGCTTCCATAGCATGACCTATGATTCCTATATCTGATTGAGACAATCCAAGAGGTAATCCGGCGGCGACCTCAAATTGCTTCTGCACAATGTCTATTCCAGTAATCATCTCAGTTACAGGGTGCTCTACTTGTAGACGAGTATTCATTTCCAAGAAGAAGAATTCACCTCGGTCAGAAAGTAGGAATTCTACTGTCCCTGCGCCTTCGTAATCGACTGCCTTTGCCGCCTGAACAGCCGCCTCTCCCATCGCTTCTCTGATTGTAGAGGTAACCGCTGGACTCGGAGCTTCCTCGATGACTTTCTGATGTCGGCGTTGGAGGGAACAATCCCTTTCGTTTAGATGAATACAATTCCCGTTACTATCGGCTAAGACTTGAATCTCAACGTGGCGGGCACCTTTCAGAAGCCTTTCGACATACACGGTGCCGTCGCCGAATGCTGCTGTTGCTTCTCTAGCCGCAGCTTCGTACTCCGTTCGCAACATCTTGGGTTCGTGTACTGCTCGCATTCCCTTTCCTCCACCACCTGCGCTTGCTTTCAGTAGGAGAGGATAGCCGACACGAGCCGCTGCGGCTGCCAATACACCTAGGTGATCAGAATCTCCTCCCATGGATATTTCTTCACCCGGGATTACCGGAACTCCTGATTCAATCATGCAGCGGCGAGCAGATATCTTGTCTCCCATAGTATTGATTGCATCGGCTGGTGGACCAATCCAAATCAGACCAGCTGCCTTGACCGCATTTGCAAAATCCGCCCGCTCAGAAAGGAATCCGAAACCTGGGTGAATCGCTTGAGCGCCGGTAGAGCGCGCAGCCTCGATTATTGCATCTGCATTGAGATAAGTATCTGCTAGGGTAGTACCTGGAAGATGTACTGCCTGATCTGCATTTTCGACATGTAGAGAGCCTGTATCAGGGTCTGAATAAACCGCAACTCCACGAAGTCCAGATTCTTTGGCAGCCCGCAGAACCCTGACTGCAATCTCCCCTCGATTAGCAACTAAGACCGTATCGAATTGGCGAGAAGCAGAGGTCATCCAATCTGGAATCATTGTGCCAACTCA
>NTJQ01000019.1 GCA_002457555.1 Marine Group II euryarchaeote MED-G37 | reverse complement strand
ACTTTGAACTTCTTTACCACACATGACCCTATGGATAATGCTGTACCAAGTCTTCACATTGGTCTGCCAATTTCTTTGTTGATTCTGAATCGATTGCATTGTCGCAGTCAAGGCATAGATATCAGAGAATGGCGCCACCGAGAGTTTGACCTCTTCGTGATGGTTAATGTTGTAATTTACACATTTTCAATCCAGTATCTAGGAATCCATTGGATAGTTGATATTCTTCCAGGAATAGCTCTTGCAATTGTCTGTGCATCGTTCTGTCACGCAGTCCAGCCTGTGGTGCGATCAACATCTCTGCGAGATTGGCGAAAGTTACTACCAGATCGAAGCCAATCGATTTTCGCAGCTGTCTGTGTATTGTTGTTCAGCGGTGTGCTAGTAATCGGAGCAATCGACGGCCCTGGTGTCGATGAAGATGTTCCAAACTATCGCTTTGGGGTAGGGGATGTGAATGTAGAGACTGTCGAGGTTCATTCACTCTGGGATCCTGTGACAGTTGAGGTGTCTAATGTTGGCGACTCTACCGTTGAGGTAATAATAATCAAACGGAAGTTTGTTGAGCCTCATGCACAACAAGGTACTTTCGATTGGGATGCAATACTCGAGGATGGTACTCCAGATGTTGTTGTGCTTTTTCCCACAGGATATCCGGACCGTAGTAATTCAACTGAATTTGAGGTCATGCCCGAAAGCCTCTTCGATGTACATCTTATTCTGATGCGAGTTCACGCCCAACAGGACCAACATAACACAAACACAGATCCTAGTGCTATTGGAGAGTTACGAATAACACCCCATTATGTTGATGATGAGTTGATGTGGAGCGCATTTTTGGCCAGTTTACCATCTTTCATTATCTTCGGAATTGCTATCGAGGGGCTAATGTATCGCTTAAAGCAAATTGAAAGCGATGATATTTCCGACATAAATTCCTGATAATATTCCACTACCAATCCACAATCCAATTCTGAAGGGTGGAAAATGACTATGCTGAACCTTTAGCGTTCGACCAATCCAATAGAGAATTACTGGAATAAACCAGACAAAGAATAATGCGATGGGAAGGTAAGAGATTGACATCCCAAGCCAGATTCCAGTCAACATCTCGATTTTTCTATCAGTCTCGGAATCAGGTAATACTAGCAAACCAACAGCGAGTAGTGCGCTAAGCCCAACCGGTCCCATTAGGGAAGATTCGTCGAATAATTCGTGGTTGATTAGATACGGTAAGAGACCTGATACAAATCCCATAGCAAATGGAACCAACCACAGACTGGTGGGTCGTCTCCCCTCCCAATGCATGCTCTTTGGCGACTGAAAGTCCCACATCAAGGTGCTGAATCTATGCGGAAGGTTTTCTTTAGATTTCAGGACCTCATCTGTTCATGGCGAAGGGCCAGATAGTCGCGGGATGCCTTGCTCCACACCCTCCACACCTAGTTTATGCGGACAACCCGCCACAAAACGAGGCGTATTCTGAGGGTGGCTGGGAAACACTTCGGTGGGGCTACCAACGCCTCGCTAGAAAATTGAAAGATATTGATTATGATGCTATTGTAATCTTTACTCCACACTGGCAGACCTACATCGGAACTCATTTCTTAGGTCTGCCCGAATTCAAGTCGAAATCCGTTGATCCGGTATTCCCGAATCTATTTCGCTATAATTACGATTTGCAAGTCGACGTAGAACTCTCGGAAGCTATGCGAGAAGCTGCATCCGAGGAAGGCATCATCACCAAGATGATGCGAAACCCAGATTTCCGAGTTGATTATGGTACGATTACCAGTTGTCATTTGCTAAATCCTAAATGGGACAAACCTATTGTGACAATTTCCAGTAATCGAAATGCTCACTATTACTCTCCTGAAGTAATGATTGAACAAGCTACTGCACTAGGTCGCGCTTGTGCAAAGGCGATTGAGGAAAGTGGCAAGCGCGTAGTACTGGTTGCAAGCCACTCACTTTCACACCGACACTTTGTCGAAGAAGCACCATTACCTGAAGATATGAGCAAGGAGCATATCTACAATCACAGCCAATATGTCTGGGATATGAAAATCGTCGAGATGATACGTGACGGTAAGAGCCGAGAAGTAATCGACATCATGCCAGAATTCACCGAGCAAACAATTGCTGAAACAGAAGGCGGTGGCTTGATTTGGATGCTCGGAGCAATGGGATTCCCTGACTTCCCTGCGGAGATTTATGGCTATCAATCTGTAATCGGAACTGGAAACGTTATCGCTTGCTGGGATCCAAACGACGATACACGTGAGTACGTTCTCTGAGGTGAGAAAATGAGTGAAACAAATGAATCTGAGATTCTTTTCGGAATCTATTGCCCACCTCATCCACAGCCACTCCTTTCTCCTGAAGCAAGCGAAGGATACAGCAATCTTCGAACCGCTTACGATGAATGCCGAAATCGAATTGAGGAAAGCGAGGCAGATATCATAATCGTTTATTCAACCACATGGCCAAGTATCATTGGACATCAAATTCAAGCCTTGGAAAAGGCGGTATGGACTCATGTCGATGACGATTTTCACTATCTTGGTAGTATGCCATATGAATTCCACATGGATACTCAATTCGCTCATTCAATGAAGGAAAATTGCCAAAAGAGAGGTTTGGAAGCTAGAACCGTCGAGTACGAAGGATTTCCAATCGATACGGGTTCAGTGGTTGCTTTGCAATTATTGAACCCTGATAATCGAATTCCAACATGCATTCTTTCTAGCAATATGTACTCTAATCGTTCTGAGACAATCGTTCTAGGTAAGGCCGTGAGAGATACACTGGCTCAACAAAACAAGAAGGCGGTAGTCGTAGTGGTCTCAAGTCTCTCCAATCGTATGTTTACAGAACACATAGATCCCAAAGAGGACCGAATTCACTCTCAGAAAGATGATGATTGGAATCGTAAGATTTTGGAGTTCTTCGATGATGGCCGATTAGAGGATTTGAGTCAATTGAGCCGTGATATACATGGACAAATTAGAGTTCAGAAAGTAGTCGCATACAAGCCTGCTTGGTGGCTTGCTGCAACCATGGGGCAGCACAACAACTACGACGGCGAAGTACTAGCTTACGAAGCACTGCACGGAAGTGGCGGAGCAGTAATCACATTGACTCCATCAAGCGGTTCGGTAGGGGATAAGGAGTTCGACGAGGACGATGTAGAGTTTTACCGAGGGGATAGAAATGTGCTTGATAAGGGGATGCTAGAATGACCTCGGAAGAGCCAAGTCTGGACCAAGAAGAAGAATCCTCTTTCCTGCATAGACTTGAGATGATCAAGGATTTAATCGAGGCTCCTGATGAGGTAATCGAAGCTATTTACGATGGCTATGGTAAGTCGATGTTGTATACAGCCGGCGGAGCAGCTGGAGCGGCTGCAGGCGTTGCTGTAGGCGGACCTGTTGGCGGCATAGTTGGAGGGGTCGTAGGAAGGAAGACCGCTGGAAAATTCACCAGCGATGACGGACCAAAATATTCTGAAAATGCTCCATCTGCTGTCGGCACCTATCCTCATGCTTATCGAGTTGGAAACCTACTATTTGTCAGTGGAATTGGGCCCCGTCAGCCAGAAACCAATGAGATTCCAGGCGGCCCTATCCGTGACGATGATGGTAATCCTCTAGATTACGACATACGAGATCAAACAAGGGCTGTAATCGAGAACATCAAGACAATCTTGGAGGACGCCGGTTCATCACTTGATAAAGTCGTAGATTGTCTCTCTTTCCTGGTAGACATGGATCGAGACTTCGCCGGCTACAATGAAGTATACGCAGAGTACTTCTCTGAGATTCTCTGCGCCCGTACCACAGTCGCGGTACGAGCGCTTCCTACACCGATTGCGGTTGAATTGAAAGTGATCGCTAAGGTTTAGGACCCAATCAATTGGTAGTCATCACTGAGTGGCGTGGCTCCAGTTTCCATTGATACTATCTGGCCATCTTTGAAGCGCATGAATGACAGAACTGCTTCTGAATCTGAATCGTTTGCAAAGTGGACGATAGAGTGTGTAACACCGACCTCCTCATTTTCGAATAGTATTCTATCATGTTCAGAATTAGGTCTGTTATCGCCACCAGCGAACCCCAAAATGTCGGATTTACTCATGGTTATTCCACCAACGTGTGGGTTGAAAACGCAATCGTCATGGATGATTTTTGCTAGTGCTTCTGTATCTCCATTTTCCCAGGCCTCGTTGTATGCTTCGATAATCGACATATCTCAGCCGAGAGATAATTTGTGTATAATCCAATAGGACGAACACTTCTCGAATATTTTCTCACAACAAAACCGAATTTACTCCAGAATTGAGGAATCACAACTTGGCGGAGCAATTACTGGATTACAAGCAATGGGACCGTTGGGAACTTGCACCCAATATTCGATTCCATCCACTTTAGCAGGATAATCCGTTGAGATTGAATGTGCGCCGACTGCAAAGGCGGCATCTCGGCGTGCAGTGTCGTTATTGTCAGCCTCACCGTCTTCCGCATTGTCGGCGCGACTCCTGACAATATAGCCCTCTTCAACAAGTCGAGTAATCTCCGAACCCATGCCGATAGGATCAGTTTCAGAGTAGAATGCCGCGGTCTCGCTTGCCTCATCATTCATCGTAAACATTAGTGAACCATTCAATCCAGGGTATGTATCGACATATGCTTCACGAACTTCATCATCAGCTAGTAGGATGAACATGGCTTTGCCACGGGAGTCATCTAGTAATGGCCAACCACTTGTGGTAACCGCTTCTCTGAGAGTGGTTGCATCCCCTTTGACATCATCAGGAGTGATAGTCTTGTCACGAGGCCACCATTCCCCAATTTCAGTTTCAATTTTTTCTAGCATATCTTGTAATTCAAGGACCACTGTATCGTCGGTACTTGAGCGAACCCATTCCTTCGGTTCTACCCAAATCATTAGTGGAACGTGATTCGGGTTCTCGTTCGACCAAGTAAGAAGTGTGTTCAGACAATCTTCGAAGGTCGCGCAATTACTCCTGAAGTCGTATTGATTGTGATAGACGTACAATTGCCCGCGAGGATCCCACCAGACATCTAATTCAAATTGTCTAACTCCGTAATTTTGGGCTTGAACATCCAACGGCTCGTGTGTGTAATCATATGCCCTTATTGTTGGCCCAAACGGCTCGATATGGTAGGAATTGTGAGTTCCTAAAACTTGGATATGATTGATTCTAAGTGGCTCTGGTTCATCGAATACACCATCGCCGGAGCGAAGGAAATCCAAGCAACCCGCAAGCGGAGACGCTAGCAAAAGGCAACACAGTGCCAAGGCGACAGTCCTCATTCTCAGCACATGAGCGAGGCATAGGGTGGAAGAAAGATTCGCCTATTCAGCAGCAACTACACCCAGATTCTGATGTTTCGCAACGAACGTCTACGACTTCTACGTTAAACTTCAACGTCTTACCAGCCATTTGATGATTGAAATCTACGATTACTATGTCGTCTGAAATTTCCGTTACCGTAAATGGTAGTGGACCCTGTGGCGTTTGAGCAGCCATCATTGCCCCTACTTCCAGAGGCATCTCTGATGGAAATTGATCTCTAGGTACTTCTTGAATAGCATCTTCAGATCTTTCACCATATGCACGGTCTGGGGTTAATGTGAATTCTCTCTTTTCACCAACTTCTGCTCCCATCATTTCTTGTTCGAATCCTGGAATCATTTGCTGCTTTCCAACTTGGTATGCTAGTGGGTCCTTACCTTCGCTGCTATCGAATACCTCACCGTCTGGAAAACTTCCGGTGTAGTGTACAACTGCAGTGGCGCCGTCTTCAATTACCTGCGACATATGGATATCGCGCCAATCCTCCCTTCTAACTCTGTGGGTGTAAATTTCGAACAAATTTGTTTTTTTTCTGGATCTAATCATAGGTAATGTTCAACACCATTCGATTTTTCGAAAGAGTGTGAAAGTCAAGGGCCCGGATGACCTAGCCGGAATCGTTCTCAGACCTGGTGGTGAGTCGGATGATGCTCTCGAGCGTAAACTTGGGCTAGGCGCTGTTGTAATCATTTCACTCTCAGCTATGCTCGGCTCGGGTCTCTTTGTTCTACCAGCATTAGCGATGTTAGAGATGGGTGGTGGTACTAATCCAGTAGGAGGGGTCTGGCTTGCATACCTCCTAGCCGCAATAATTGTCCTACCAGCAGCGGTCTCTAAATCTGAGTTAGCAACGGCAATGCCAACTTCTGGAGGGTCATACGTATACGTCCAGAAGACGTTTGGCCCGATGTTTGGTACCATTTCGGGTCTGGGATTATGGGCAAATTTCATGCTCAAATCAGCATTTGCACTTATCGGATTCAAAGCTTATCTATGGGTGATCGAGGAAATTATTGGGATTAAAATAAATATCGAAATCGCTGCTTTAGTTTTGTTAGCATTGATTGTTGGAATTAACATTCTTGGGGTCAAGCGTATCAAAAAGGTGCAGACACCAATAGTCCTGATTTCTGTGAGTTATCTACTGGCATTGTGTGCCTATGCCTTGGTGACTGTGGAGATGAATTGGGACAATGTGTTTTCCAGAGATGCATTCGGTACTGATTGGGAAGCTGTAGCCCGAACTTCGGCATTCGTGTTCGTTTCTTATGCTGGTGTAACAAAAATCGCCGCAGTTGGTGGTGAAATCAAAGACCCTAGCAAGAATATTCCAAATGGAATCCTTCTTTCTTTGTTGGTCAGCACTCTGCTCTATGTTGTTGTGACGTTGATTATGGCTGCATCACTCGACCCTACTCACTTCATGGATCCGGATAATGCAGGGTATGCTAGAGAGGACCCTGTCTACGTGTTTGCTGAAGATATTGGTGGAAAAGAAATCGGAATCATCGCGGCTTTACTTTCAGTATTGACTATGACTTCAATGTCTCTTGCTGGAATAATGGCATCATCCCGATTTCCTTATGCAATGGCCACAGATAACCTTCTTCCATCCTTCCTAGAAAAGGTACACAAAGAGTATCAAACACCTTACTGGGCAATTATTGTGACTGGATTATCTATGGCTGCAGCCATAACATTCCTCCCAGTTAAAGACGTGGCTAAGCTTGCTTCTGGCTTCAAAATAATGATTTTTATAGTCATTAACGCCTGTGTGATAGTTCTTCGAACCGCATCGCGCTCACACACATGGTATGCACCTGAATGGAAATCTCCGATGTATCCATTCATCCAAATGATAGGAATCATCGGTGGATTTGTTCTACTATTTTTGATGGGTGAAAAGGCACTAATTGGCGGTGGGGCTGCAATTGTATTGGGTCTAATTATTTGGAAAGGCTACGGAGAAAAGCACGTAGAACCTGAAATTACACCTTGGCAAACTTTTGGTTTGCAATATACTAATCCTGAAGAAGTAGAAACACGTCGAAGGCTAACAGCATTCTACGCTGCTGATATTGACGGAAATGGGGAATTAAATGTCGAGCAATATATCTCCGCCATGGATGCTTTGGGATACCCTCCCGATGCTCAGCGTGAATTGAGGGTAGTATTCGATGAGGCAGACACCGATGGAAATGGAATTATCGATATCAATGAGTTCCTTGTAAGCGTTGCAAAGCACGAATCCAATGATTAAGAAAGTGCGATTAAATCGATTTCGAAGTCGAAATACATCGTCGGTTGATTGAAGTCCACAACCACGCTCGCAATATCCCCAAGTGGTGAGCAGATGGCTATCTCAAGTCGCGCCAAGAAGGTCACAACACACACCCTGCAGGCGATGAAGCAAGCCGGTGAGAAAATCACTATGCTGACCTCTTACGATTACTCATTAGCAAGGTTAGTCGATGCAGCCGGAATTGATGTGATTCTGGTTGGAGACTCTGCTTCTAACGTCATGGCTGGTAACGAGACTACCGTTCCGATTACTCTCGACCACATGATCTACCACGCTCAATGTGTAGTCAACGGAGTTGACCGTGCTTTGGTTGTAGTCGACATGCCATTCGGCAGTTACCAAGGTGACTCCAAGACCGCACTTGACTCCGCAATCCGCATAATGAAGGAATCTGGAGGTCACGCGGTCAAACTAGAGGGCGGAGAAGAGGTCGCTGAGTCTATTCAGAGAATTGTCAGTGCCGGTATTCCCGTACAGGGCCACCTTGGCTTGACACCCCAATCAATCTACAAGTTCGGAACATACACCGTTCGCGCAAAAGAAGAAGATGAGGCGGCTCAACTGCTGAATGATGCAAAGGCGATTGAAGCAGCTGGGTGTTTTTCCATAGTATTCGAGAAGATTCCAGCCGACTTAGCTGCGAAGGTCAGTGCCGAATTATCGATTCCTACGATCGGAATAGGAGCAGGTCCGGATTGTGATGGGCAGGTCTTGGTTCTACACGACATGCTCGGAATCACCACGGATTTCAGTCCAAGATTCCTGCGGCGTTACGCAGACTTGGGCGAGTCTATCGATGGAGCGGTGAAACAATACATCTCTGATGTCCAAAGTGGGGAATTCCCCAATACTGATGAGTCCTATTGATGTCTCAAAGAGTATCGGAGGGAACCTTCAAGGACACCCGACACTGGATGCTGAGGGACGACCATGAGCGAGATGTGGGTTGAGCGACACCGACCGCAGACGGTCGCAGACATCAAAGGCCAGAAAGCAGTCGTCGATAGGCTTGTGGCTTATTCACAGAAAAAAACCTTCCCTCACCTACTTTTCGCCGGTCCTCCTGGTACCGGAAAGACGACTGCTGCTCTTGCATTGACTCGTGATGTATTCGGTGAAAGTTACCGAATGAATCTCCTGGAAATGAACGCAAGCGATGAGCGTAAATTAGAATCGATTCGAACCAAAGTCAAGGGCTTTGCAAAAACTGCTCCTGTTCCCGGAACTTCGTTCAAGGTAATTTTTCTCGACGAAGCCGACGCCTTGACTCCTGACGCTCAAGGAGCACTTCGTAGAATTATGGAGCAACATTCACAGACGTGCAGATTCATTCTTTCCTGTAATTATTCATCGAAGATAATCGAGGCGATTCAATCTCGTTGTGCGGTATTCAGATTCCGCCCACTCGCCGAAGATCAAGTCGATGAGATGATTCGTAGTGTAGCAGCCTCTGAGGATATCACTTTGGAAGACGAAGCCGCTGAGGCGATTGTTCACGTCAGTTTGGGCGACCTGAGGAAAGCGATTACTGCTCTACAGGTCGCAGCATCGCTGTCCTCAAATGTGACTCGCGATCTCATCTATGAAACCACTGCAACAGCCCCTCCAGAGGAGCTCCATGGGTACTTACTCGCCTGCAAAGAAGATGGTTTTCAACCGGCTCGTCGAAGACTGAAGGGGCTGTTGGATAAGTACGGATTGGCAGGCACTGATATGGTCAACCAATTGCATAGAGGATTGGGAGAAGTTGCCTTCCTCGACGAAAAGCAAAAGTTGGCTGTTACAGAAGCCATGGCTGAGACAGATTTTCGGATGGTCGAGGGTGGTGGAGAGGCATTGCAACTAGATGCAATGACTGCAACAATCTGTTCCCTAATCGGTAAGTAAGATTCTAACTAGATCCAGTCCACTCGTCATACATCGTGTCCCATTCTTTTTCTCCATTAAGGCCCCAACGTGTCCCTGAAAAATTGTGGGCTACAGTTGGGATTATTTTCCCCCTGACGTTTAGCCCTCCGCTGTGACAACCTTTGGCAATCGTTTTCATTGGTTGGAACTCATCTATGCCATATATTTCTTCGAAAATAATTCTTGTTTTTTTCCCATTTAATTGGATAAATTTGGGTTGAATTAATTCTACAAGCTCCTCGAAAACTGACCTATAAGCCAAGAACATTTCTTCTGAATAATATGCATCTAGAAGCGAATCAAGATCCATTTCATCGGTTTTTGAAAACCAAGGTACTGCCTCCATTGATTGTACATGATTTATCCATGGGTTTTCTACATCATACCAATGTTTACTGAACATTTTTCCGGGAAAGGTGTAGTATTTACCATACTTCATTTCATTTGTGAAGTATCCTCTCCTTTGACTGACATATTCTTCAAATCCTAATTCCTCCCCCGCATGAAATCTATTGATAGAAGAAATTGATGGCCCAAACTCCTTGTGATTTGGCGGAATAGTCGAGTCTTGGAAACGAGGATTGATTCCAATGAATAGCGTACTATCTCCTATGATTTTGGCCCACGGATCACCTGTAAATGGAATTGGAGGTATGTCATCTCTTAAATCCGCAGTTAGCTTATTTTTGTTTGAAACATTGTTATTCAACCACAGTACATCGTCACGATAATTTCTAGCCATGAAATTCCGAGTGGCGTGGTACAGTCCATCTCGGGGAGTACTCATCAAACGCTGAGAAGATTCCGACATCAAATAGATTCAGGCAGTCGCAACTGTGACCACGGCAATCTTGTATGTCTTTTCCCAGACATTCTCATCCCACGGGTCACCAACCTCACTCAAACGAACTTTGATTTCATATTGAGCAGGAGTAAGAGTGCCTAAATCCCATGCTAAGCCAATATCTTCTGAGTGCTTGATAACCACCGGATTACCAAATTTATCAACACTTATCCATGAATTGTTCACCGAGTCAAAAGTAGTTCTGGCTTCGGTTAAATCTTTTGCAGTACCATTTGCAAGTTCACTAACAAATGCCCCGTATTTCCAAAAACTGACCTCCACGGTGACGTTTTCCGCGTCCACATTATCCCTTACCGCCATTCCTAGTACAACATCAACAGTACCTTGATTCAGAGCAATTGTGTAGGTGCCATCCACCCACCCAACGTACTCTATAGAATCTGTATTCTCGATATCGATTCCATCAGCAAGCGTTGGCGGGGCAATATCAGCAAGTGGTGGGTTAACCAAGAGGAATGAGATTGCTAACCAAGAGAAAATGTATAGAAAACTTGCTCTAAACCAGTTTCCACCATCATAACGATCTGACCATTTGTTCGGAATCAATAATTTGTGCATAGTTGGAAGAATTACAACTAGGGATAATGGAAGAACCCAAAGAATCGCTTCGGGTTCGGTCAAAGTCGGCATAATCACGTATCTCATAAAGACCCCCATTCCCAACCCGAATACGATTACTAACCACATCGAAAAAGCATCTGCCTTCTCTTTCTCGAATGCCTCTTCAGGTTGGAATGGTTCGATTTTCCGACTCTTCACTTCCTCTTTTTTCGATTCCGAGCCCTTTGGGCGTTTCTTACCCGAATATGCGCTTGCGCGCAGGGCGGAATCAACGTCGACCACGAATGTCGGAAGCCCCACTATTCATCAAGGGTATGGGCGGCACCGGTTGATTCTCAAATCCCGAAATAAGCAATAACGATATGCAGCACACCGCATGACGCTACATGGAAAACCGGCCGCGGCTGATCACCCCAGTATTGGTTGTCGGTTGTCTAATCGTGCTGGTTGGCTTCGCAATTAGGGCCTCCTTCGGAGTTTTCCAAATTCCAATTCAAGAGGAGTTCGACTGGCCTCGAGCGGAGTTTAGCTTAGCAATTGCAATCCAAAACTTAGCTTGGGGATTCGGCGCCCCATTCTTTGGTGCATTCGCTGAAAAAATAGGTGACAGAAAGGCAATCATTCTTGGAGCCATTCTCTACGCAATAGGTCTAGTTTTGACTACTGGGGCGACTTCACCGTTAGCCATTCAATTCTACGAAATTTTGGTTGGATTCGGTATCGCAGGCACAGGATTCGGAGTGATTCTTGCCGTTGTTGGTAGAGCCAGCGCCCCCGAGCATCGGTCAATGAGCTTAGCCATCGCCACCGCGGCTGGCTCGGCTGGTCAGATAGTAGGACCAATGGTTGCTGTAATCCTTCTCGAAAGCATGGCTTGGCAATCGGTATTCATGATATTCGCCGTGTCAATTCTAGGGGTATTACTTCTCCTTCCATTCATGCGTGCACCCGAACGCGCGGCTAAGGAAGATATCGAGGAATCCCTCGGTGAAATTCTGAGAATTGCTCTCAAGGATCCATCTTACATGATGATATTCGTGGGCTTCTTTTCCTGTGGTTACCAATTGGCTTTCATCACCGCACACTTCCCTGCATTAGTCACAGAGATGACATTCGCTGAATCAATAGAGAGCAGTGGTTGGTGTGGCGACCTCGGAATCGATTCAACCGCCGCACTTGGTGGATTAGCGATTTCAGTAATTGGAGCGGCCAACATACTTGGAACTCTGTTAGCAGGTTGGGCCGGCAATAGATATGGGAAGAAGTGGCTTCTATCGGGGATTTATGCTGGCCGTTCGATTGCTGCAGCTTGGTTCATAATGACTCCAATTACAGCCAATACTGTGATAATTTTCTCCTTCGCAATGGGTTTCCTTTGGCTTGCAACAGTACCATTGACCAGTGGCTTAGTGGCACATATCTACGGGTTAAAATACATGGCAACTCTGTATGGAATAGTCTTCTTTTCACACCAATTAGGAAGTTTCGTTGGAGTATATCTTGGTGGAGTATTGTATGACATGTCAAACAGTTACACAACGGTTTGGTGGATAGGAATAGCAGTAGGTGTATTCTCCTCGTTAATCCACTTACCCGTGAAGGAAGAATTCAGACTAACGAAGCCCGAACCGTCCCCTGCATGACTGTAATGCTCAAATGGGGTAGTCAGGTGGAGCGAGATATTGCCGGGGTGGCGTAGTTGGTAGCGCGTCGGACTCATAGGGTACAGATGACGGGAATTTTCCTGTCGTCACGATCGATGAGCGCACAAGCCTAACCGAAAATGTCTGAGACATCCGAAGGTCGCGGGTTCAAGTCCCGCTCCCGGCACCACATATCTTTTCTGAGAATTTTTTCCCGGAATCGACAAATCACAAAGCCACCTCCCAGGCTCGTGCAGGAGTATTCGATTTCCGAATGGGAAAACCTCAGTGGAGCATTCGAGAGGATGTTTGATCGACTTGGAGAAGTCAAAGTCACTGAGTCTTCCTTGGAGTTCACATCATTCGCCTCTGATGTTGCAACTGGAATATCTCTTACACGGGAAGGAGCCATGCTCGCAAACATGCCGCTTCATGGAATCGATTCCAAATTTGACAGAGTTGTAATCGACAAACCGATGGAGAGCATGAGGATGCTCGGCTCAAATCTAGACTATACTTACAGGGTACCTCCTGCAATACTCAGGAGGCGTCGCAAGTTCAAAGGTCTCAGAAGTCTATGGCCACTGCGATGATTGATTCTCTCACGAAGGACGAAAACTGTCACTCGTAAGCCCATTCGCCACTACGCATTACTGGAACTTTCTGACCGTCTTGGGTGATTCCATCTATGTCCAACTCTCCTGAGCCAATCATCCAGTCAACATGGATGTTTGATGAATTTCCACCAGCTGCAGTTACCGCTTCAGGGTCTTTGCCGATATCTCCCTTGAAACACTTCGAGTAACACTGACCCAATGCAATGTGGCAAGATGCGTTCTCATCGTAGAGTGTATTGTAGAATAATAGTCCAGAAGCACTGATTGGAGATGAGTGGGGTACCAAAGCAACCTCGCCGAGTTTTCTTGCTCCTTCATCGGTGTCAATCAATTGTAGGAAAACTTCCTCGCCAATATCTGCTTTAGCGTCGACAATTTTTCCTTGCTCAAATCGAACTTCGATTCCATCGATTAGAGTGCCTCTATGAACCAGTGGTTTGGAAGCACGAACTGTACCGTTTACTCGGTCAGCGTGAGGGGTTGTGAAGACTTCCTCGGTTGGAATATTTGGAGTACATGTAATTCCATTTCGTGATGTGCTTGCTCCACCCTTCCATGCGTGGCCATCTGCGAGACCAAGAGTTAGATCGGTTCCTGGCGCGGTGTAATGTAGGGAATGGAAGTTCTGTTCATTCATCCATTCCTGACGTGTGGTCAATGTTGCTTGGTGTTCTTTCCAAGCAGCGATTGGGTCATCATTGTCGACTCTGGAAATTGAGAAAATGGCTGCAGCTAGAGCGGCTACTGCGTCATCATCATTCTTGTCAGGGAAGACTTGCTTTGCCCATGCAAGACCAGGATAGGATACGATATTCCAATTCGTTATGAAATTAGTAATCGGCTCCATTGCGGGTTTAGCAGCCATCGACATTGACTTTCCAGCTCTAGCTACTCGAGCAGGGTCTTGCTCAGCCAGAAGTAGAGGGTTAGCGGCAGATACAGCCAGCCTTGCAGTGTTGTCATTGTAGGCTTCTCCCATCGCCTTGAACATCCAATCAGGAGCTCGGTCAAGACTCTCATCGGTAGCGTGCTCATAGCGTGTTAATTGTAACTCATCATCGCTCAAAATTGTAGACACAACCCCTGCTTCGTTCTTGTAGGCTTCAGCAGAAATTCTGCGAATTAGAGGTAGGGCTTCAACGGGCCCTGTGATGATTAGATCTTGGCCTGGTTGTAGATTAAGTCCGACACGGATTGCTACCATTGCTAAGCGGTCTAACATATTCGCATCGAAGGGGAGGTCTTCATCAGGTAGAATGTTCATATTCCTTCGATTGTGAAGTCCCATAATAACCCTTCATCGTGAAGAGTTACTTTGGAATTATTGTTCTTTTGCAAATGAAATAAGTCTGTCAATTGGAATATGGTCTACTGTGTCCTTGCAATAGTGTGCCTCGACAACATTTCCATCTTCCCCAATCAAAATATCAACAGGGATTGTTGACATTTTTGAAATTGAAAATGTCATGGGAACATATCCTTTGAGAGTTGCTTGCATGAATGTCAGTGGAGAACGCATTGCACCCCACATAAATTTCCCTAAAGACTTGGTAACTCCGTTATTTTCGAAAT
Organism: Marine Group II euryarchaeote MED-G37; assembly: GCA_002457555.1. Taxonomy (GTDB): domain Archaea; phylum Thermoplasmatota; class Poseidoniia; order Poseidoniales; family Thalassarchaeaceae; genus MGIIb-O1. The sequence goes on along the minus strand of NTJQ01000019.1, from coordinate 1,521 downwards.
GTTCGTAGGTCTCATCAGCAACGATTGTGAATGGTATGTTTCTCTTACCCATTCTCTTTGTTAGCTCATCGATATTTGCATCGAAAACTCCCACCATCACCGTATCCTCGGGAAATTCGTTCCAGCGCTTCATTAATCTGTCAATTCTGATGTTGCAAAATGGACAAGAGGAGAATCGGAAAAATGTGAAAATCACCCTTTTTCCTTTCATAGACTCCATTTCAAAGGTGGTTCCATCAATTGCGGGTAATGAGATATTTGGAGCAGGGTCTCCAGTCTGTAATCTGGGCATGTGAAATCCATTGAGCGATAGTCCATTAATCTGACCTACACAGTCGATGAATCCGAATTCTCATTCTTCAGGTTCAAGGTCTTTGGAAAATTGAGACAGGAATTCCCAAGCTATTCCGTTGGTATCCACAGTACCACCATTACCTGGGAAAATGTCGTAGCTTTCCTCATACGGATTGTGGTCTGCTGCGTATATGGTAACTAGAGAGGCGACTGTATTGTTTGCACAGTTTGTGAATGACTGAACAGAATAGAAAACGGTCGGTGAGTGTGAATCAGGCGTCTTATCCTCGCATCCGTTCATTTGCCCCCATTGTTGTAGATTTTGGAGTGCTCCATGTTTTTGGGCATCCATATTGGGAAGATGAATAGCATCGTTAGAATACAGAATTATCTGGTCCTCCAATCCATGGATTTCCATGATTGGTATTGGGGAATATACTGGACTTGGGTCCTCTAATAGGTAGTAAGACATACAAGCAATCGCTGCGAAAACATCGCTGTGTTCGTTAGCCAATTTTTGGCTAAGGGAACAACCATTAGACCATCCAGTAAGGTATATTCTGTTCTCGTCAATTGAGTGGTTGAATACTACTCTATCGATAATTTCCATGATCAATCCAGTATCATTCAATCCAAGTTCACCCGCAGTACTGCAACAGTATCCTGAATTCCAAGAGTTATCGTATCCTTGAGGCCAAACTCCGATGAAGCCGTTTTCCTCAGCAAGGTCATCAAATTCTGAAAGGTCGCGTTGATTTTGCATTGTGAGAGTGTTACCATGCAAATCGATTACCATCGGAACTTCTTGTGACAAATCTACCGTCTTGGGAACGAAAACATTCCAGCATCTCTCCATGTCTTCATGGTCCATGCATTCGATGTAATCCATCCCTTGGAAGTCATCGACAGTAGGCATGTCGCTAGCCCCATCATCCGAGCTACCATCGCCTCCAGCGATACACCCACTGAAGGTTACCACCAGCAGCAGCAGCGAGAATAGAGAGGCAACAGCCCTCCTTTGCATATCTCGCGGATTGGGTGCTCAGCGATTAATTTGCCCTATCTCATTCGACAGGAATTACTGGAACAAATCGGTAGTAAAGTGTGAATTCATATTCTGATGTCGGCCATATAGAATAGTAGCCACATCCGTAATCAGCACAACCTTCTGATCCAAAATTAAAGCTATAATCGATAGTCAAATTATCCCAACCACCGTACAATACA
>NTJQ01000018.1 GCA_002457555.1 Marine Group II euryarchaeote MED-G37 | reverse complement strand
AAACAGTTCTGGTGTCTAAACTTGGAAGTAATTCCAATGTTTCTTCTAATTTCTCAAACGCTGCAGTATCAAATTTCGGCTTGCAAAGTCGATTGAATATTTCCTTGTTGGGGGCATCTACGCTGACATAGAGTTGTGTAGGAAGCGGGTCTAGTTCCTCTATAACCTTGGGTAGAGAACCATTGGTAACTAGGAAAGTTGAGACTCCATGTTGGTGACAGATTTCTAGAAATTCGCCCAATCTTGAGTATAGTGTAGGCTCACCATTCAGTGAAATCGCTACGTGCTTAGGGTTTTGTGCATCTAGCCACTTTTCTCGGTCAGCCTTCGGATTCCCGCCGTATCCAGTTAGTAGGCGTCTATGAGCCCTGACGGATTCAAGGAATAACTCGTAAGGGTCATCATCAATTTTGGTAAGCGTATCAGAGTGCGGCTCTCTCCAACAGTATGTGCAAGCAAGATTACAGGTGTCAACATTAGGCGCCATCTGCATGCAGCCATGGCTTTCGATTCCGTAGAATGTACCCTTGTAGCAAGAACGATCGGCAATCAGACTCTGTTTTGTCCAATGACAAACTTTCACTCCACCGTGATCGCCGACTAGATGGTAGCGCTGTTTTGCCAAACGTGCAGCAATCTTTGGCTCAATCTTGGTAATTGGCGCACCCTGCATGTAATCAACTCCGACTTCGAACACCACAATGGGGTCGCGTCAGGGATTGTGCGTGTTCGGCCTTTCTCTTGAATGATTCCGATTTCAATAATTCAATTCTCAATTATCTTCGACGGCAAATCGTTTATTCGTGAGACAGCAGAGCCTAATTTTGAGTGATACCAATGAGCGACCTATACGAAGCAGATTCTTACATGGTTCGGCAAAAAGTGTTGAAACTACTAGGAGAAGAATTTCACATCTATTCTGACGACTCAATGCAGCAGTTAATTGGATACAGCAAACAGAAGGCTCTCAAATTGAAAGAGGATATTCGTGTGTATAGTGATGAACAAAAGAGCACCGAGTTAATCTGCATTAAAGCTCGTAGCATAATTGACTTTGGAGCGGGATATGATATCACTGATTCTCAGACCGGAGAAGCAATTTGTAGTTTCAAAAGAGAAGGTTTGAAATCCATTTTTAAGGATTCATGGAAAGTTATGGATTCTTCCGGCAATCAAATTGGGACAATTAGTGAAGATAGTGGATTATTGGCTTTAGTCCGTAGATTCGTACCTTTTGCAGACATTTTTGTACCACAAGAGTTCATACTATCTGCTGGTGAAAATCCCGTTACATTCACTCAATCTGGAGGTATTCGGGGGACCTTCGTCAACAAATTATATGTCAAAAATATCCAGTCCTCTGGATTAGACCCTAGATTAGTTCTAGCTGCAACCATGCTGTTAATTGCGATTGAAGGTAAACAAGGAGCAGGTTGATCACGAGTACTTGACCGCCGTTCCGTAGGCAAAAATCTCGATGAATTTATTCTGAGACTTTCCTCCCGTAAGTGCGGAAATTCGGGATGTTTGCAATCTGACGTTGATTACTTCGTCATATCCTCCTTCGGATGCTTGTTCTCGCAGTGATTGTAGGCAATTTTGACGTGCGAGTGTTAGAATGTCATCGAAGGAGTTTATTTTTCCACCGATAAGGGAATGATAACCTGCTATGAATTGGTTGAACCATCCGGGACCAAGAACATAATTCGATTGGATATACATCGCTTCTGAGATTTCTTCACCAAACGCAGGGCTCTTTTTATTTGTAAGAGGGTCTCTTCCGAATTTCTCAACAGTCAGACCAATTCTTCCCCTTAATTCATCCAGCATCTTGCTATGTTTTCTACGGCTGAATAACGCAGAATATATGAAAGCGAATGGAGAAAATAATAGCCAAGCGATTCCAAAAGCAGCCAATAGAAGTGATAGAGACAGGAAAATCTGCCAGAAAAGTTCCATCCAATCACCTACTCTAATACAACCGCAGTTCCATAAGCCAGAATTTCACTTGCTCCGGGAGTAATTGCACTGGTAGCCATTCGTACATTTACAACGGCGTTCGCTCCTCTTCCCACAGCTTCCTGTAACATTCGTTGTATAGCTTCATCACGAGATTCCCCAAGTAATTCTGTGTAGGCTCCTAACTCTCCCCCAACGATATTTTTCAAACCTGCGAAAATGTCCTTACCGACATGCTTTGCCCTTACGGTTGAGCCACTAACTACTCCGAGAGTTTTAGTTATGTTTTTTCCAGGTACTTCTTCGGTGTTTACCATAATGATACTGATGTCTTCCTGCTCACTCATGTTATACCGGCTCGATTGACGGGGCATCAATATTCGCTTACCCTTGGAGTGGTTCTTTCATTAGGATGAAGACAATCATTTGAGGGGTCAATTACGAATTGACGGAGGAATCTACGGCCTAGGATACTTCGATGTTTCATTCTTGAACGGTCTTGTAGGCATAGTTGGATATCGTGATCTTGCCCCGCAATTTCTAGTGTGGTTCGAATTACCGGACGAAGTGTATCATGCCCACCTGTGTCACGAACTCTGCGCCAATCGAATATAGGTCGTTCAATCCAATTTCCATTCTTGCTGAGGCGGAATCTGACGATTTGTTCTATACCGTTATTGGTTAATGTGATTTCTTCAGCATGAAGTGTGTTGGACCAAGCACCAGTATCCATCTTGGCAAGAGTCGGTTTTTTTTCTAATTCAGGAAGACCAATCCACTCACGCCAGCCTAGGAGGGTTCGCTTTGACATACTACCACCACTGCCGCCGGCGGCAACCAACCCTTCTTGAACCCGACGCTTAATTGAAAGAAAGAGCAGGTTGCTAATCTCAAATTCACAATAGATTTTTCTTCACGAATCGTTGATATACAGCCGCTCTCGGGTATCCCTAATGGCGAGCGACACCATACCTGAGGCACTGACCTTCGATGATGTTCTACTCTTGCCAGCCGAATCAGCAGTTCTACCGGCTGAAGTCGACCTAAAAACGAGGCTAACTTCATCGATTTCTCTACACGTTCCAATAATTTCTGCAGCCATGGATACTGTTACTGAATCTCGCATGGCTATTGCTATGGCCCAAGCTGGAGGAATCGGTGTAATTCATCGAAATATGACTATAGAGGAGCAAACTACCAAGGTCAATTCAGTCAAGCGATTTGAGTCTGGTTTAGTACTTGATCCGGTAATGATTAGTCCAGACACAACAATTGGTGAAATGCGTGTTTTGAAGAATAAGCATGGATTCTCCGGATTACCGGTTGTTGATGAAGAAGAGAAACTTGTTGGAATAATCACCAATCGTGATATTAGATTCGTATCCGATGATAGTATTCAAGTCTCTGAAATGATGACAACTGAGTTGGTAACTGTACCTGAGCATGTCGACCCCGAGGTTGCAAAGAAACTACTTCACCAGCACAGAATCGAGAAACTTTTGGTGGTCGACGAAGATGGAAAGTGCGCTGGAATGATGACTGTTCGGGATATCCAGCGCAGTCGCGATAATCCATATTCCTGCAAAGATGAACACGGCCGACTTCGAGTTGCTGCTGCAACCGGTACGGGCGAGAAAGGCGTTGAGAGAGCCTTGGCTCTGTATGATGCCGGTGCAGACGTTGTAGTGGTCGATACAGCCCATGGCCACTCCCATGGGGTTCTACATACAGTTCGTCAGATTCGAGAAGCGGCAGGGCCTGAAGCACAAATCATCGCTGGCAATGTCGCTACCGGAGCCGCTGCCGACGCACTGATTGCAGCAGGCGCCAACGCTGTCAAAGTAGGAATAGGTCCTGGCTCAATTTGCACTACAAGAATCGTTTCCGGAGTAGGAGTTCCACAACTAACCGCCGTTCAATCCGTAGTTGCGGTTTGTAAGAAAGCCGATATTCCGGTAATTGCCGATGGCGGAATCAAGTTTAGCGGTGATATCGCTAAGGCAATTGCTGCCGGTGCTGACTGTGTAATGGTGGGCAGCGCCCTTGCTGGAACTGATGAAGCGCCGGGTGAAGTAATCCTCTACCAAGGACGCTCCTACAAAGTCTACAGAGGAATGGGTAGTGTAGGAGCAATGAGTAAAGGCGCTCACGAGCGCTACTTCCAATCAGAACAGGGAGATACACGCAAATATGTTCCAGAAGGAATCGAGGGCAGAGTGCCCGCTAGAGGTCCAGTCGAGCATGTGTTGCACCAATTAATCGGCGGACTACGCTCTTCGATGGGTTACACGGGTAATCCCGATATTTCTGCGATGAGAGAGAATTGCCAATTCGTCAAGATCACCAACGCTGGACTTTCAGAATCTCATGTTCACGATGTGGAGATTACTCGTGAGGCACCAAACTACCGTCGCTGAATTCACATGAATTCAGCAAGGTCGCCAACCGCCTCGTAGAGGCTAGGCCCTGAACTAAGGAAGTAAACCGACCCCAGTCTATCTCGTGAGTCCTCAGATGTAGAATTGTTTCCATCTGCACAGGCTCCAGTGCAACCATCTGCGAATGCAACATACACTCTTCCTTCTAGGTCGATGTGTAAGTCATTGAAGTCCAAGAGATTTCGGTTAGACCCACCAAAGTCTCTGCAATCACCACTGTTGAGACAGATTGAGCCCATTTGAACAGGGTCATCAGTAACCCGCATAGTATGGAAGACCGGTTCATCATCCAGCGCATTCAATGAGTAAGTAATGTAGAGGTGGTATGTTGTGTTGTGAGGGGCGTAATGCGCATTTCCATCCCACGGATTCCCATCTATGTTTGAAGTGTTCAATAGCCCAACATCTTCACTTCCAAGGTAGGTTATTGCTATCTTTCCAGGATCTCCTGCATCGATATGAGGGAATACCGAGGAAATTACTCCTTCAGGACTAATTCTTATGCTATTTTCGTCCCAAGAATTTCCAGAATCTATACTTCGAGACATGTAGACTCCCTGATCTGCTCCTGTCCAAATATGATAGGCATTTGACTCACTGTCAGTTCCTACTTCGGAGTTCTTTCTTGGATAAGGTGTCCCTACATCCAAGCCCATTGTTCTCTCAGACCAGGTTAGTCCGTTGTCTTTCGACAAAATTATTGTCGGTGTTTCGACTCGAGGAGGGACATAGACAGTACCATCTGGTGCAGAGGTTATTGCTCCGTGTAAACCTCCGTTACTGGTTGCCATTCCGAAGATCTGTCCTCCAACTTCGAATGTTGCACCTCCGTTGAAAGAGGTATAGCAGAAGATTCCTGCAATTTTATTGTAGCAGAAATAAGTAGCAGTTTCCCAAGCTGCGGGATTACCATTTGCAACTGCCCCATATCCATCACTAGTCCAAGGACCAGTTCCTAGTTTGATGTGGTCATTGAGAGGAATTGGACCAGAATCATGAGGATTTCCAATCCATGATTCTCCGTCATCATCCGACCATGCGATCCAAGTTGTCAAAAGCCCAACCATTTGCACATTGTAGACTCTGTCGGTTATTGGATCAACCCATCCCCAAGGGTCAGAAGTCGATGGATGGGATGCAATATCATCTACAATTTCCCAAGAACCTCCATGATCACATGAACGCATTACTTTCTCGAAGGCTATGAAGAACATGCAGCCACTAGAGGTAATCCCAATACTTGGTTCAGCGCCCTGTTCACCTACGTTGGAGAAAGTGAAATTTAGCGGTAATGGTGGGAGGTCGATATTCTGGCCATCAGGTCCAGTAACCCAAAATCTGACCTCACCTTCAGGTTCAGGTTCAGGATCCAAAGTAGACTCGCTACCGAAGATGCAACCCGAGAGTGACGCACCAATCATTAGCAGAACTAGCAAGCCAGCCTTGGTGCGCATGAGGACTCGGCTCTTGCGATTACAGATTATCTTAACCTAGGGAGGATTAATTCTTGATGATGGAGATAACTTATTCATGACGTCTGACAGCCAACTAGTATGAAGTCAGCTCTGGCGCGTTTAACCTCGATGCCGCGAAAAGGTGAATTTTGGCAGTGGTGGGGGGGAATAACCCTGGCAGAGAAGATTCTCTTTGGATTGTGGGCAACCATCGAATTAGTCACTTTGCTATTCATGCTTCTAATCGGATTAGGTTCCCTCGGAATTTTACCTTGAGTCAGCAGAGTCCTGAAAACCGCGAGCCCATCCCCTTCATCATGACTGAGCAGATTGTCCTCGGCGGAGGTTGCTTTTGGTGTGTGGAAGGTGCCATGCTAGGTCTTCGAGGAGTTAGTGAAGTAGTCCCTGGATATTCAGGTGGTCACATCGATAACCCAACCTATGAGCAAGTTTGCGGAAAACGTACAGGACATGCTGAGGTAGTCAGAGTTACATTCGACCCAGAAATCATTTCACAACGTATTCTTCTTGAGGTATTTTTTACCGTTCATGATCCTACCCAATTGAATCGTCAAGGCAACGACATAGGTCCCCAATACCGTAGTTGTGTATTTTATTCGGACAAGGAACAGCGCATGGATGTTGAACATGTGATGGAATATGTACAGCAAAATTACGTCGATGACATAGTAACTGAATTAAGTCCATTGGGTGATTTTTGGGTCGCAGAAAATTACCATCACAACTACTTCGCCCAAAACCCCCGTAACCCGTACTGCCAAGCAGTTGTGTCACCGAAAATCGCTAAGACTAGGGCCAAACACGCCCATTTGTATGAGTGAGGCGGCACTGGTAACTCAAAACTACGATGATGCCCCCTCCCCTGAGCCTTGGGTGTTTCATCTACTTGGTTTGATTACCCCACTTCTCGCCATTTCTGGTAACGTCTTGGGTGTGGTTGAGAACCAAGCGTACGTGGCCATGGGAGTAATCTTTGTCTGGGGAGTTGCGCCCATACTTGACATTGTGATGGGAGAATCCAAAGTTGCACGCCCTCCGAGAGAATCCGGAACTCCTTTCGAGGTCCTTCTTTGGGTTCATGGAATTTTACAGATAGTGGTCGTTACTACATTTTTCGTCTTCGCTTCCAAGGAGGGTATTACGTGGTGGCTTGTTGTAGGAGCTCTATCCTCAGGCCTAAGCGCCGCTGCCTCAGCCATAGTTACAGCTCACGAACTCGGCCACAAGAAACGAGGGAGTCCTGGATGGAGGCTCGCCAGAGTTCTGCTTTTTTCTGTCCACTACACTCACTTTACCTACGAGCACAATCACGTTCATCATAAGTGGGTAAGCACAGGCAAGGACTCCGCCAGTGCAGAGGCTCATCAGGGTCTGTGGTCGTTTTGGATGAGTACTATACCAGGTCAGTTTTTCTCATCTGCTAGTGTGCACAACAAGAAGGGTAAGACCGGTCTAAGTAATCCCACTTATCGCGGCCTAGTACTACAAATTGTTACGCTTTTTGTAATAGCATTTCTCCCCGGTATGCTTGGTTATTTTGATGGTATTCCAGTTGCAGTAGGATGGCTTGTGTTGTCTGGAATCGCAATTCTAACTCTAGAGTACGTGAATTACATTCGCCATTGGGGGCTCAGAAGATCTGAGGACGAGAAGTTTGCAAAGGAACACTCCTGGAATACAGAGGCTAGGTGGTCTAGGTGGAGTCTGCTAGAGTTGACCCGACATTCCGATCACCACCTTAGAGCAAGTGTTCCCTTCTGGAAGCTAAGGCCTTACGAAGGGACACCAGAGTTAAGATGGGGTTACTATGCATCATGGTGGCCATGCTTAGTACCGCCGATATGGAAGAGGGCGATGGCCAGTAGACTCCCAGATAACCAGTAGGTAACCGCAATAATCGAGCGCAATTCTCAAGAGCACTTCGATTCGGATTCATCCTATGGTCCCCGATTCGGTGGAAGCGACTTCAGTCTCAACCACCTCTGCCCTCATCCATACCGGATTACTGAGTGTTGGTCTGAGCAATCTTTTCTGGAAGGGTGGAGAATTGAACACCGATGGCAATCCAGAAACTCTCCTGTTGGTGGCCATGGCTCTATTTTGTATCGCCATTCCATTCCAAGGGCTCTACATTCTTCTCAGTAGAATGATTCGTGAATATCCGAATCCAGTATTGGTTCCATCGTCCGTTTTATTGTTAGCATCTCGTTGTGAGGTTGTTAGTTACACTTGTGGAATTATAGGATTTTGTCTGATGTTGGTTAGAACCTCAAACGTCCTTGCTGTAACTTTGATTGGTTCCGCAATTCTTGTTATCATTATGGCGAGGTCAGCACTTTCAGTTACTGCAAGATAACTTACTTCGCGGAGTGAGATTGATTGCTTACCTATGCTACGAGTCAACATGGTAGGTGCCTACGCCATCCCGAGTTGGCCACCTGAAACTCCTTGGGAATGCTATATTTTCGCCTTACTTATCCCATTTATTCTTCGATTTTGGTTATTGAGAAGGCCGTTACTTGACCTAATATCGGTTTTTGCACCCAAAGAGGAGAGAACCCGTCATTGGCGATGGCTTAAGCAAAATCACAACAGATTACCGATAGCAGGCTTTGATGGATTATTGAAACAAGAAGTCATCGCATTTTTGTTACCTAGTGTTGCCGCAGGAATAACTAGGCTAGGGATAGGGGAAATAGGCTGGAAAGATTGGGATAGTGTTCCTGATTTAGGAGAAAAGCTTCTGATTGTAGCCTTTGCTTATTGGGTACTATGGGACTTTAGAAGAGTCATGCGTACTCGTCGCTCGGTCAAGAAAATGGCAAAGATGAATCTAGAAAGGGTCAAACGAAGGGTTGAGAAAGTTCTTGCCGGTCGCGACTTCCTTCGTAATATCGAGGATTTCCGAATCCCTCGCCCTTGGTCCACGATTGAAACTTCAGATACTATCGAGGGGGAGGAAATGGCTCTTGATAAACCGAGTAAAATCACAAGTGTAGGAGTGCTAATTTTGAACAAGGCGGCGGATCTAATCGACTACGGACTTGGAGTTGCAAAAACTCCAGCAGAAGGATTAGCAGATCAAATAGAAAACCGTATGCAGGCGATTCTTGACAATCATATGCAGGCCACTCGGGATTCGATGTTTAGCAATGTGATGTTTTCCCTATTCCCATTAATTGTCCTGAAAATTCTTCCTGAGATAGTGTGAATTTAATCAATGGGTGGAATTATTTTGACTAGTCCAGGATATCTTGAGTTACTCCGCAGTAACAAGACGTTCGCTCGCCTTTGGGGTTCGAACATGATTCTCTATATTGGAGATTGGTTTACCGTACTCGCAATGTTCTTGTTAGCAGGAGAAGCAACAGATAATTCTCCTCTGGCAATAGCCGGTGTTCTAGCAGTACGAAGTTTTACCTTTGCTCCTTTGGAGCCAATAACTGGGATGTTAGCAGACAGATATCCCAGAAAATATTTGATGATAATAGCAAATTTGTTTTCTTTTATCGTACTAATCTCATTCATCTTAAGCGGCATTTTAGAGAATCTAACCTCAGTTTATGCATTAACTATCTTATTGGTGGTCGGTAGAGCCATTTATGATCCAGCCGGAACTGCATATCTGCCTACAATTTGTACCGAAGAAGAACTTCTTACTGCTAATGCTCTGATATCTGGAGGGTGGTCTGCATCAATGGGAATTGGTGCTGGACTTGCTGGTTTTGTTATTTCGGAATATGGTTGGGAAACAGGCCTAATTCTTGATTCGGTGACTTTCATAATTGCTGCGATTGTGATATCGACCCTACCTCACGGGGGCCCCGATTCCGATGAGAGGAAAACTGGTGGTCTTTTCTCAATGTTCAGAGAAATATTTTCTGGTTGGGGATTTATTATCAAAAGACCAGAAATCAGTAGAATTGTGTTGGCAAAGGGGATGTGGGCGACTGGAGGTGGTGCACAGATATTCTTACTAATTTTGATTGGAATGAACTCAACTTTGGGAGAAATCTCCACAGGTGCAGCTGGAATTGGAGTTCTTTACATGGCTCGAGGTTTTGGTAGTGGATTTGGCCCATTAGTTACTAGGCCGCTTATGACAGTTCAACGCTACACCCCTTACATCATCGGTATTTCCTTGGGCGGTGCTGGTATTTTCTATACCGGAGTATCATACCTCGATTGGGGAATGATTACCCTTGTTTTGGTTTTCTTCAGCCATGCTTGCAGTGGGATTTCCTGGGTCTTCAGTACAACCCTTCTTCAACGTAGAACAGACAATGATTGGATGGGAAGGGTTGCTGGAACAGACAATCTCGTGATCACTTTAGTCATGGGTATATCTACAATCTCTGCAGGGTATATTATCGAAGAGGACATTCTTTCTTTACGTGAAACATTGTTACTAACCGGGCTAATTCAGATTTCTGTAGGGTTGATATGGTTATTATTTTCTAGCCCAAGGGAAAAGAGATTTTTGAATGGTTAAATCTGTGATACTTGAGGGGATAACGTGGCCGAGGATAGATTAGTTTGGATTGACCTCGAGATGACCGGTCTCGACCCTGGTGAAAATACGATTATCGAAATTGCAACGATTGTGACTGAATCTGATTTATCCATTGTTGCTGAAGGCCCCAGCTTTGCTATAGATGTTGGAAAAGAAGAATTGGCAAAGATGGATAATTGGAATGTAAAACATCACACTGAGAATGGCTTGTTAGATAGGATTGAATCAGAAGGTGTTTCAATGCAAAATGCGGAGCGTCTGACTCTAGAATTTTTGAAAGAACATTGTTCTCCAAATCAGTCTCCATTATGCGGTAACACTATCGGACAGGACCGTCGATTCTTGCGCAGATATATGCCGGATTTACACGAGTTTTTCCACTATCGAAGTGTTGATGTCACGAGTATCAAGATTCTTGCCAGATCATGGTACCCAGAGGTAGGTAAGTGGCGAAAGAACTCAGGACATAGGGCTCTTGACGATATCAGAGGAAGTATAGAGGAATTAGCCTACTATCGTGATAAATTGTTTCGCGATTGATTAGATCACTCAATAGCATTCCCTCTAGCGTCGGTAATTACTAGATTTACTCCTAGCCCTGTGCGGTGGAAGCAAATCAAATCGAGCCCATGAATAAGATGTCCAGTTCTGGCTCTACCTAAGGCTCCACTATCTTCCAAATCACTTAGAGGTCGTCTGACTCCATCAACATCATCGAACCAAGGGAGATGGCCTTCTGGCGAGAATCTGATTCCAAGAATCATGTCTGTCCCTTCAGTCCATTGAGCCGCATCTGCATCTGCACCACTAGGAATCGCAGGTGCATTTGGATGGGTGTGCAACCAATGGGTGAATCTACTTCCACGTGACCCTCGATCTCTTGAGAATAGTCCATCCATCCATTCCTCAGGAACATGGTGAACCTCAAAAGAATCTCCTCGGTTTACCAGGTGAGGTTCTCCAAGTAGATATCCCTGTCCAGCAAATAATCCGGTTTCCTGATCTGCTCCAGAGTACGCCTCTACTACTTCCTTCGGATTTGTCCGCTTGTTATCGGGATCCATTCCTACTAGAATCTCATCGGGTAAGGATTGAAATGTCCAATCAAGAATTGTTGCTAAATTTTGGATTGGCATCAATAATACTGCAGCGTATGAGTCTCGGTTTGCTAATGATTGGCTATTGTATCGACTAGCCGCTTCGTGCAACCAAATAGGAATCAATTCTTCCACACCTCATGATTTGCGAGTTGGAACTTGTCTATTGAACCATCAGCGCCTGCATATTCCATTGCTTCATTTGCCGCACTTGAACTACTGATCCCTAGAATCATTCTCGGCCTTTGTATTTGACCAGCAGCGACTAATTCTAGCAGGCCTCGGAGTACTTCTAGACCCTTTATCGGGGGGATATAGTGGTCGAGTAGTAAGAGGTCTGGCTTGAATTTTACAACACGATCGAAGCAATCCATAGTATTCCAATATTGCAAAAATTCCCAATCACCGAGATCTATTCCACCTTCAACAAGAATCTTCTCTATGTCATAGGAGTCCTCGAATACGAGTACTCGCATACTTACATCTCCTGATGTTCCCACCAAGGAGGTGCCTCGAACCATGAATCATGATTCTCAACTCTATCAATTAGGGGAACTCCGAGGTCAAATGAGTTGACTAACAGTCCACTGACTGCACAAGGAGATGGAATGTAGTCCTCACCACTTTCTGTAAATTCTAGACTTAGAACCCCTGAAGGCACTATGACATCCATCGGATTAAATTCCATTAACATTCTATAACTCGAAAGTGACGAGGTTGCCTTTGATTCATAACCACCATCACGATATCTAACATCCATTGTTGCATGCCCGAGTCTAAGGCCACTTTCTCCATCTTTCATAGTAACGAATAGTTGACCTCCATTACACAATCCAGTGCTAACATCCGTGTGAAGAGTCGGAAGACCAGAGATATGTATAGGCCCATCAGAAATCTCTAGGGTTATTTCGAATCCTCCTGAAGTTGAGGACACTCTTTGGTTTCCTCCATCGGCAGATACTTCCAGTATAGAGACATCTTCAGGTGGCCAAGTTTCCTCGAGATGCCATCGTCCATCATTACGCTGCATTTGCACATATGACTCAGGTTCATCTCCAATTCCTTTCAGATAATACTCAAACCAAGGAAACAACTCAACAGCCCAATCGAAACGTGTCATGTTTGGATAGGCCTCTGCCCCGTATCCACTCGTAACTTCCGAATGTCTATCCGGCTGGTCGGGGTAATTGTGTGCCCACTGACCTGCAATTGTTCGAACGTTGATTCCCTGTTGACGAAGTAATTCATGGGTTGGGAAAGCGTGGTACGGATCGACATTCCAATCCTGCATTCCCCAGACGATGTAGACGCTACCGTTGTAATTATCAAGAACATCCTGCAAATGATATCTCTCATCCCAATAATCATTCCACTGGTCACCGCCAAAGCCGGCTCCTAGCCATGTTGTAAAGGGACTAACTGGCCCAATCGCGTCATCGCTGCACATACGCATATCGTCCTCGGTCGCGTCAGCAGTCGCGCCTTCGTAGAGGACATCGTAAAGCATCGCTCTAGCCTCGGATGATCCGTTGCGGTAGAACATCTGCTGAACTCCAATCGAACCAGATATTGGAACGATAGTCTTGAGATGTGGAGATGGGTTTTGGGCGGCTTCCCAATTTGTAGTTCCAGCATAGGACTTGCCCATCAATCCGACATTTCCATTTGACCAATTCTGTTCACCTAGCCAATGAACTGCTGCTTGAATTCCTATTTGTTCACCTAAGCCTTTGACGTCTTGACAATGTGTCGATTCCCCAGTTCCGAAAGTTGAGACTTGAGCTAAGGCGTAGCCATGGGGTACGAATTGGTCTAACACCCAAGCACCGACTCCTGCATCCGGAATTGTATTCGGGTTAGAGTCATCACCTGCTACACCTTCTCCTCCAAAGTCGTAGTACGGATGGATAGTCGCAATTACTGGGACTTTAGTTCCAGGTTCTACATCTGGCATCCACAATGCTATGTGCATTAGAGCTGGTCCAGGATACCCTACATCTTGCTCACTTGGAGGTAAATCGACTTCGACGAAGTGTTCTGTAGGGCCACTCCAAGTATAGGGACCTGCTTCTGGCAATTCGCTGCGCAATCCAGTCATATTGAGATCCATTTTGTAGCGTTGATTAACGGGTGTATTCCACCAATCTTCATCTTGTTCACCGGCGATAGAAGGCCCTGCTGCAGTCCAAAGTGTGGACAAAATCAGCATCAAAATGATAGCAACAACTGCAACCCCTCCACCGATAAGGTAGCGTGAATCTAACTCCTCAAGTCTGTCAGAGAAATTGAAGCCACTTCTCTCATTTTGTTCGACTATAGTGGCTTCAAGGGCATCTTCAAGGGAGTGGTCGTGGCCACAGCACTCCTCGCCCATCAGGTTACCGACTTGGGTCTAGCAAATGAGACTGATGCTTCTACGAAGCATCACGCGCGAGGGCTGAAATGCAAATCCAGCACCAAATGATCCCAATGAGGAGCATAGGATTTTACTCGAACTCTAGAAGTTTCCGAGATTGAAAAATCGTGTTTTATGTTTGATAATTTTATGATAATTTCATCGACCCAAGACTGATGATTTGAGGCTGGCGCTACACCATGAATGTGAAGAAAACCACCCTCGTTTTTAAGACAGTTAATTGCCAACTCAAACCCACCTTCTGCGGTTGGTAATAATCCTAGAATTACTCTATCTGCTTGACCTGACAAATGTGGCGCAGTCATACGATTATCACCTTCATATATAGTGCATCTATCAACTACATTGTTATGTTCTAATGACCACTTTAGTGCCTTTACTGCATTGGGGTTCCACTCGCAACAATGAACATGGTTTACTTTGGATTTTACTAGCATTGGAAGTGTGTAATATCCAATCCCGGAGAAAAGGTCGACAACGGTTTCTCCGTTCCTTCCAATCTCCCCAATTCTTCGCCGCTCATTGACGTTACCCGCTGAGAACATACACTGAGTGAAATTGTATCCATAATCAATTCCATTTTCTCTTCGAACGACCCAATCATCTTCACCGTAAAGGAGATCGACGCTGGATTCTCGTCTCTCTCCTACGATTTCACCAATTTTCCCAACGCGTTTTACCTTCAAAGCAGATGCAATCGCAGACCATAATGCAGAGTCATCAATCTGATTCCAACCTTCTTCTGTGAAAGCGTTACGGGGTAATAATACAACATCTGCAAATTTTTCCCATCGGTTTGGAAGGGACTCCAACAAAGAAGAATCAGCACCGTTCTGCTGAATCAATTGGCCGACGATTTGACGTAGTCGGTCGTGCGGGTCCCGCCCATACATCGCTTCTCTGACGATGCATCCCGGATTCAGACTTATGGTATATGGCCGCTCATACGCGCGGCATGAGCCGCGCGGCAGTCACATTGGTCATCCTGTTGATGATGCAAACTGTAGCCGCTGCTCCACCACCTGGAGACTCTGAGGTAGTCAACGATATCTGTTCAACGTGGAACAGCGAAAACGGAATCTGTGACGACTACGATTCTACCTTAGATGCAACATTCGCTGAAGAATGGGTTGAAGGTCAGATTCGAATGGTTATGGAAACTGCTTCTAGTATCGAGATGAGTATTGAATTTGGAATCCATGAGCTACCCAGAGATGAATTGGGACTTCTTGATATTGACCTAGAAGGAGATAGTAATCCATCCGATGGAATTCCAGCAGATTACATCAGAAACTACCGTGATTTGGCACGAGAAGGCTCCTCTGTGGAAGACAAAATGATAGATTATGTAGAACAATTGATCCAAGAAATTGTTGATGAAAATTTCCCAGGCGCTACAATTGGCGCAATTCAACCAACATCTGAGATTACATTCTTCTCGCGTGAAGAAGCAGTTTGTACAATGAATCCGGATATCGACTCAATCGATGAGGAATTAGATAGGGTAAACGACCCATTCTATCCTCCCATTTGTTTGCGTTCTGCGTTATCGCTAATCATTGACCCAGCAAATATCGGAATGGATCCGAATACCGGAGATGTGGATAGGTTGATGGAGGGATTAATGGTAATGGGAGGAGAGGTAATTTCGAATTTTACAACCATCGCGTCTTCAGGACAATATCTCGAATACGTGATGATTCCTCCTGCATTTGCTACAGTTTCTTCAGTTAATTCTCCAGCAGAAATTTTTCAGTTAGACCAAAGCGAACAGGCGGAGACAGGAGCAAGGGTTTCAATCGACAATCTTGCGGGTTCGACTTTTTCGGCGCCCACTTTGGTCAACTTGGTCGCAACTCTCGATAGTGGAATTTCCCCTCCCGACTGGCAAACTGAAGCCGGCCCGTCTTTACGATTGATAGTGGATGTCGATCTTAGGGACCGAATGAATAGTAGAATCGACATGGAAATCTACGTTCATCATCTAAGTGCTGAAACTCTAGCCGAGTGGGGTCTAAATCTTGAAACTGATACAATTAGTTTAGATTCTGTAACTTCTGATGGAATCAGAATGTTTGATTCCGAATTGGATGTAGATGTAGATGGGATGTTGAATGCTATACCTATAGATACACTTTCAGATACATTTTCTGAGGCACTTGGTGTAGATGTATTGTTTCAAACACCTACCTTTGCTCCAGCACAAGATTCTGGTGGGTTGATGTTCATTCATGACCCTAGTACGACCTGTGATGAGAATCTAGCATTTAGATACTGTTTGGGCGATTCTGGAGCTATGGCTAGTACCTATCCTATTATTCTACAGACCAATTCAATGCCATCTCAGATGCAGGCGTCAAGCATCGTTAGCAAGTTAACTCAACATGCAAAGGGAGATATCTCTAGTCTTGATTTATCGATATTAACAGATGAGGATTTGGCTTCACTGATGAGTGTATTAGAATTAGATCTTGAGGTTGATTTGGGTTTCTTACAAGATATACTACCCGAGGGATTTCCAAGCGCTGATATCTCAATGACAGTTCAGTTACCCGAATGGCTAGATTTGGCAGATTCTGAATCCAACAGCATAGTATTCCATTCAGAAGGACCATCTACACAGAACTTTGCCCTAGGTGGCTCTAGACCCTATGATTGGAAGCAGGCAATTTGTCTAGAGAGTGGCCGAGGAGGGGTGGGAGACCCTACAGAGTGTACCGATGATAGTGAAGATTTGATTTGTAGTTCGACACAGGAAACCTGTGTTTCTATGGATGTAGATATGGAAATTGAGAGACTGGCAGTTAGAGAGACGCAGGCTGCTGTCGAATTCGAATTTACAGCAGATGTCACCCTTGAAATATACCGACTAGGAATAAATTTAGTAGACGAGGAAAACCTGAAGATTAGTCCTATTCCTGCAGACATAATTCGTAGAATAATTGCAATTGGAGATAGAAAACCTGGAGGTTTATTATCGGGTTCAGAACAACAAGCAACAATTCCATTATCCGGTGGAGATTACAATTTTGAGGTTTCCAATTTAGGGCTAATTGGTTTGTCTAATGCACTAATGGATGAGGTCGAGGTAGCATTCGGCGAGTTAGAAAAAATAGGCTCTCAGGACCTCATTTTAGGCTCAGAAACACTCAAATCAAACTTGGATATTGAACCACTTCCGATTATATTAGAAATACCACCAATGGAAATGCCATTGAATATGGAAACTAGTGATACTAACCCTATCGAGATAGGCGTCAGAGTTTCGAGCTCATCGTTAACAATCGCTCTTTCCTATGGTTTAGAAGATGAAGTAAAGATTAGTTTAGCACCGGCTACAATTGAGGCAAATCCATTGGCATCTGCTCTTACCGACCTAGGATTAGAATTCTCCGATTACGGTGTAAGTTCTGAAAGCGCGATATTTTATTCGATAGTCCCGCCGATAATGGAACATACACTTTGGGGATTAATCAAAAGTTCCGCTCGGTTAGAAATCACAATGCCGGATTCCATTAGAATAAATCATTTTGAAAGTGAGAAGGGATTAGGTTCTGTAGATGTAATTGATGGCAAACAGGTTCTAAGTTACCGAACACCTGTTTGCCCTGAGGCGGAAAATTGGCCGCAATGTTATCGTGAACATGATACTATTTCTTGGAGTGTTGAAGTGAGTTATATGTTCATTCTTGGCGAAGTTGTTCAATACATATTGGTGGTTCTGGTATTCCTAGGTCTTGCCATTAGTCGGTTGAAACGTCGAAGAGACGCTAGAAAGGCCGCTTCCAAGAGTGCAAAAGAAGCGATGGAAGAGAAAATGTTGGAATTGGAAATAGCTGCACAAATGGGCGAATTAGAAGAAAATTTAGTAATTGAAACACCTGAAGATACCGGAACAGAATCCTCCAATTGGTGGAACCAAGAAGACCCGGTATAATCATCCGTGCAGATAAGTGAATATTCGCTGTGCCAATGCTCTACCAATCCCAGGAGTAGCAGCAATCTGCGCTTCTGTGGCATGTTCAATACCCTTCATCCCACCGAAATGACGCAATAGTGATTGAATCTTCTTTGCTCCAAGACCTTCAACTTCTTCGAGTGGGCTCTTCAACCCACCCTTTGAACGACGTTTTCTATGGTAGGTATTGACAAATCTATGCGCTTCGTCACGAGCATAAACCAATACTCTAGATTTCCTGTCTAATTTCACAGAATCTACTTCCGGTCGCCAAAGCGTTTCCTCTTTCTTCGCCAATGCTGCGATTGAAAAATGATCGCCCAAGCCATGGGATCTTAGCATTGCATGAACGTGTTTCAGATGAGTCTCTCCACCGTCCAGAAGCAATAAATCAGGCCATTCTTTTTGATTCTTCAGCCAGCGCTCAACAACCTCTTGCATCATCCGTAAATCATCATTAACCTCGGTCTTGATTTGGTAAGTTCGATACTCTTTTTTTGAAGGCCTACCATTTCTGAAAACTACTGAGGCTCCAACCTTCTCTTTACCCTGAATTTGTGCCATATCAAAGCAGACAATATGATTTAGAGATTCTAATCCATGTATCTTTGCTGCCTGATCTGCTGCTGCCTGTCCTAAGGATCCTGAACGATTGATAGCCTGCCTTGTAGCCTGAATTTCTGCATTTGAATCCGCCATTCGACGTAACTTTGCTAGTCCACCCCTTTGCGGGTTACGAATGCTTACTTTCTTCCCCCTTCTTTCACTAAGCCATACATTCATTGAATCTGTCAGTGGTATTGGAACCAACAATGTCTTTGGTGGTCTATGATTTAGATAATGTTCTGATAGAACGAGAGAAACTGAAGCCAAAATATCTCCACGATGAATTACGGGATAGCCAACCTGGCCCTGAATTACTCCATCCTGTGTATGAAGAATCAATACTACTGCAACCTCACCATCTGAGGAGAAGCCGACAGCATCACATTCTTGGTAGAACCTAGAATGAATAATCTGTTGAGAAAGTGTTGTGTTTACTGCCACAATCAAGTCTCTCTTTTGAGCCGCATTTTCGTAATCAAACTTAGCAGATGCAGCGTCCATCTCCTGCTGTAATGCTTCAATTAGCACGCCTGCATTTCCATCTAACACACTGATAACTGTATTAACTAAATTTTCGTAACCTTCCGGATTAACACATGGTCCTTTACAAAGTCCAATATGACT
>NTJQ01000017.1 GCA_002457555.1 Marine Group II euryarchaeote MED-G37 | reverse complement strand
ACCATCTGGAACTCTGATTAGCTTTGCATATCCGAATTCAGCATCCCCATTAGAGGGTACTACCACTTACACTACAGCTGGAACATACACCTTCACTTGGGGGTCTGATGGTAGCTATGCTACACTAGACGCCACGGCAACTGTTACCAGTGCCCCATCAACGCCAGCAACAAGCCCTGCTGGAACAACTCTCGATAACGATGACGATGGTGACAGCGTCCTCGACGCAAATGAGAACACTGGCTGTGAACTAATTGCAGACTGTGATGGCGATGGCGATAATGACGGCACCGACCAGTTCCCATTGAATCCTGCAGAGTGGGATGACAGCGATGGAGACGCTCCTGCTGGTTCAGATGGAACTGGCTGGGGTGACAACAGCGATGCCTTCCCGAACGATGCTTGTGCAAACGTGGACACTGACGGGGATGGATTCCCAGATGACCTTGTGGCTGGATGTACAACAACTCTAACAGAAGATGTTGACGATGACGGCGACGGTATCTTGGATAATTACGACGATTTCGATACAGACGCTACAGAAAGCACTGACACCGATGGAGACGGTATTGGAAACAATGCTGACACTGACGATGACGGTGATGGATGGGCAGATTCTGACGACTGGTCAGACCTTGACTCAAGCGAGTGGCTAGACACTGACGGTGACAGTATCGGCGACAACTCTGATTCTGACGACGATGGTGACGGAATACCTGACGGTGATGACACTTACCCACGTGACTATGATAACGATGGATGGGACGATTCATGGGAAGATTCCTGCGGAACCGACTCAACTGATGCTACATCAACACCTGTTGACACAGACAGCGACAGTGTGGGAGACTCAGGTAGTGTAGACTCAACCACAAATGCTCCAACTGGTAGTAACTTGTGCGATGACGTAGACACAGACGATGACAACGATGGATACCTAGACGTCAATGATGCATTCCGAACTGATGACGAAGTTTGGTTCGATACTGACGGTGACGGTTTGGCTGACATAATTGATCCAGCATCGACCGCGTTCTCTTACAGTACAACCCAACTATGTTCGATTTCGAACACCGGTGCCTCGGCAACCTGTGGGACAATTACCTTCGCTCCAGTAGCTTACGGTGAGACTCTAGAACTGGCCTTTGGTGACAACACACCATGGGCATATGAGTTTGGATTGACTGTAGTCGGACCAAGTGGTACAGACTCGTACTCGTATTCTGACGCCACAGCGTCCTACTCTGCAGCAGGTGATTACACAATCACTATCACAGACTCATACGGTGATGGTGGCGGATTCTTGACTGCAGACTACAGCTACGTGTCTGGTTCAGTTGCAGCAGTAGTTACTGATGACGGTACATCACTCGACTACGACGACGATGGCGATGGCTACTCCGACCTAGACGAAGGTGACTCATATGATTCAGGAACAACAGCTCTATGTGACGATGGAAGTGCATATGCTTCATCCAGCAATTCATTGGATGCAACAAGCACACCTGCGGACATGGATAGCGACCTAACCTGCGACGCTTTAGATGCTGATCGTGACGGTGATAGCTTTGCTAACACTGGCGATGATTTCCCTGATGACGTTAACGAGTGGGTCGACACTGATGGAGATGGCACTGGTAACAATGCCGACACAGATGACGACGCAGATGGAACACCTGACGTAGACGACGTATGGAGCCTAGTCTCCTGTGCCGCTGATGACTTCGATGGTGACGGTAAGGCCGACACAGTCGATTGGACGCTCTGTGAGCTAGGATACACTGGTTCGATTACCTACACTGGTACTCTCGGTAGTAGCACTGCAGCCGGTCTCTCAGATGGGGACTACGCTGGAGTTACAGCCTACACAACCGACTTTGGCGGTGCGAATACAGGAAGCAACTACTATGCTATGGAAGATACCGATGGTGTCTTCACGCTAACATTCGATTATGTGGATGCAGACTCAGTATCTCTAGCGGTGATTGTAGAATCCACAGGCTGGGAAACTGCTGACTATCTGTACATCGCATTCGTAGGTGCAGACAGCACTGTAGTAGTATACGACAGCCGAGTAGATATCACCACAGGTGATCTAGACGATTCCGGAATGGAAGATGTTTGGACAACCATGACAGGGGATATCAGCGCAGCTGGTGTTGGATACCTAATGCTAGAGATGTCTTCTAACTCTGCAGATGAAGAATTTGGAATCGACTCAATTGTGTTCACTGATGCTTCAGGTGCTACAGTAGCTCAGACAGACTTCGAGCAAATGGGTGATGCTGGTGTTGGCGGATACTACAAGGGTGGTATCAACACAGCAAGTCCAAACTACGGTACTGATTCATCTGGTAACCCAATCTTCGTATGTACAGACGGTTCCAGTTCATTCAGTTACATGTCCTGGGTCAATGACGGCTACAGCGATTGTGGAGATGGTTCCGATGAAGGATACAACCTAGCAACATGGTATGTTGATGGAGCACTATCCAACACTAACTTGGCAACTGTGTCCTACGGCGGATACGGTGTAATGCTAGATAGTGATGACGACAATGATGGATACTTAGACTGGAATGACGCATTCAGCCTAGATGGGTCTGAATGGGTAGATACAGACAGTGACGGCACTGGTAACAATGCTGACTTAGATGATGACAACGATGGAACAATGGATATCGCAGATGCGTTCCCACTGGACTTGGATGTCTGGACCGACACTGATGGTGACGGAATGGCAGACTCGGCCCCTCCATTGGAAGCACCAACTGAGTACTCACTAACCATAACCGATTCATATGGTGACGGAGGACACGCGATTGATGTCACTGATTCAAGTGGTAACAGTCTATGTTCAATAGGTGCATATGATTATTCATCAGTTGCAAGTTGTTCATTCGCTCTACTAACTGGAACTGCTGATGTTACCATCGACAGTGACTTCTGGGCGTCTGAGGGTTCATTGGACATTACATCACCATCTGCTGTGGCTGTATTGTCTGGTTACACCTGGACCTCGAGTACATCATTCGTTGCAACAACTCTAACCGAGTTGTCCACAATTGCAACACCTACAGTTACACCTGCAGGAACAATGATTGACGATGATGACGATAACGACGGATACGCTGACAGTGTAGATGACTGTCCGACGCAAGGATCTGCCTCACTCCCAGATTGGATTGATTCAGATGGTGACGGACTGTGCGACAACGCTGACACCGACGACGATAACGACGGTGTGTTCGATGCTAACGATGTCTTCCCGAACGATGCTAACGAGACACTCGATTGGGACGGTGACGGAATTGGAAACAATGGAGATACTGACGACGACAACGATGGAATCGATGATTCGTCTGACGATTTCCCATTCGATTCGTGTGCAAGCACAGACACTGATGGTGACGGAATGCCTGATACATTAGTCGCTAACTGTGTTACAACTCTAACCGAAGACATGGATGACGATAACGACCTAGTAGCCGATGTAGACGATGTCTGGCCTCTAGACCAAACCAAGAGTACTGATACTGATGGTGACGGCCTAGCCAACAACGTACTAGCAATCACCCCTGGTGATTCATACGACTTCGAAAGTGGTGCTGCAACTAATGGACCTAACACGAACTGGAGCTACTCACAATGTACTGGATACGGTAACAGAACTCTAGGTCAAGCAGCTACAAGTTGTACACCTACAACAGTTCACAATGACTGGTCTGTAACAGCAACTGACCCAATCACAGGAAACTACTCCTTGATGTCAGGTCAACTTGCTTCCGGATACTACGGAGAAGTAACCGCAGTGGCGACCTTCGTAACATCTGGTGGAGACATTACATGGAACTGGAAGGTATCTTCTGTAGAGAGAACCACCAGTACCACATTCCACGAAGGACTGAAGGTTTGGGTTGATGGAGTGCAGATTGATGCTTCACAATACGGTGGATGTGTCAATGGCGAGTGGTGTGGCGAAGATAGCGGCTACATGACTTGGAGCGTTGGACCAGGAACTCACACAATTGAGTTCATGTTCGACTTCGGAACATCCGGTTCAGGTGGATCCAGCACAGCTTGGGTTGATGACATCAGCTTCCCAGATATCTTCGTACCAATTAACGAGGATACTGATGATGACAACGATGGTGTAATCGACGAAGACGACATCGATTCACTAGACAAGTGTATTTCTACAGATTCGGACGGAGATGGTCTAGTTGATGATGTAGCTGCAGATCCAGATTGTGATCCTGCTAACTACAATGTCGATGATGACGATGACAACGACTCATGGTCAGATGCTGACGAGTCCGCTTGTGGAAGCGACCCACTTGATAGTGCAAGCCTGCCTAGCGATTTCGATGGCGATTTGGCTTGTGACGTGGTCGATTCTGACGATGACAACGATGGCACTGATGATGCGAGCGACGCATTCCCATTCGACAACACTGAGGATACCGACACCGATGGTGATGGTACTGGAGACAACGCAGATACAGATGATGATGGAGACGGAATCTCTGACCTAGAAGACGCGTTCCCATACGACAGCACAGAAGACACCGACACCGATGGTGACGGTACTGGTGACAACACTGACGATGACATCGACAATGATGGAACCCTCAACGCTGACGATGCGTTCCCATTGGATAGCTCCGAGTGGGATGACACCGATGGTGACGGTACTGGTAACAATGCAGATACCGACGACGACGGTGATGGAATAGTCGACCTTGTCGATCAATTCCCGCTAGACGCGAGTGAATCATTAGACAGTGACGGCGATGGTGTTGGGGACAACACTGACTCAGATGACGACGGCGATGGAACCGACGATGACTCCGATGCGTTCCCACTAGATCCATTCGAAACAGTAGACTCAGATGGTGACGGTCAGGGTGACAATTCAGACGCTGACGATGACGGTGATGGCATCAACGATGGTATCGACGACTTCCCAATGGATTCAACAGAATGGGTTGACAGCGACGAAGATGGAATTGGAGACAATACCGACGATGACGATGACGACGACGGAGTCACCGATGGTGACGACGCGTTCCCATTGAATCCACAGGAGTCCTCCGACTACGATGGTGATGGTGTTGGAGACAATGCTGACACTGACGACGACGGAGACAGTACGCCAGACGCGACCGACGCGTTCCCATACGACATCAACGAGTGGACCGACACTGACGGTGACGGTACTGGTGACAATGAAGACACCGACGACGACGAAGATGGCGTCTCTGACGCAGATGAGAACACATGTGGAAGCAACCCACTTCTCAGTGCAAGCATCCCATCTGATGCTGACGGAGATGGAATTTGTGACGCAATTGACGACGACTTCGATCCATCCGCCTCTGCGGGTAACGAGACAAAGTCTGGATTCGATAGATTCCAGGATAACCTACCTGGATTCACAGCAGTCATTTCCAGCCTAGCTCTCCTAGGAGCAGCAATAGGCGTCGGTCTATCAGGCCGTAGAAAGAACGACTGAACTTAGTTCAGCAAACGCAAAACCCGGGCCGGGGATTTCGGTCCTCGGCTCGGGACCTCACTTTCCTAGTGCGTATGCCTCAGTAGTGATGGATTACACATAATCATCATAAGACGAAGCAACCCCCTTTACTCATAGGTGAGCAAATGCCCGGAACAACCCGTGTCGAAATTCGAACTCTAAAGGTAGGACGGTATGTAGCTATAGACGATAGTGCATATAAAATTCTGAGTATATCCAAATCAAAGCCAGGTAAACACGGTAGTGCAAAAGCAAGGCTTGAACTGGAGGATTTGTTTACAAAACAGAAGCGTTCTCACGTAGGTACGGTTACTGATAATATCCAGGTCCCCTTGTTAGAGAAGGGGTCAGCAATCATTACCCACGTACAGGGTAATGAGGTTCACGCAATGGACAACAAGACCTACTCGAACCTAATCTTACCAATGGAAGATAGTCTCAACTTGGAACCGGGTGGCGAGCTTCAATGGGTAGAGGCCATGGGTCGCTACAAAATCACCCGAGATCACTGATATGAGCGACTCCGGCGCAATTCCCCTACACGCTTGGCTAATCATGGGTGTTGCATTATTTGCTGTATCTAGTGCTGGCGCAGTCTTTGAAATGATTGAAGACGTTGCAGGACTAAGTAAGGCCGCTTGGAGGCTTCAAGCCACGTCATTGGTATTATTACCTGGATTTATGGTACAATATGCGAGGGCTGAAGAATCATTGAAATTGCAGTGGAAGAACTCCATGCACCTGTTAACTGCATCTGGAATTTGTTTAGCCTTACACTTCGGTACATGGTTGATGTCATTGGATAGAACTACTCTTACTCATTCTCTATTATTCGTTACAGCCCACCCCCTAGTCATTATCGTAGGACTTTGGTTCCTTCGCAAACCAGCAACAAAGATGCAATCTATTGGAGCATTGGTTGGATTTCTAGGGGCTGCAGTTGTTGTTGGCGGGGGAGCAAGCGAACCCGGTGTGAGCCTGTATGGTGATTTCCTAGCTTTCTTGGGAGCTGTAACCGTTGTTGGTTACCTAGCGATTGGTCGAATGGTTAGAGGGTGGATGCCGCTTTTCCTCTATGCATTCCCTGTTACTTTGGTGTCTGCGATTGCACTCACTGCGTGGGCTATTGTCACAGAGGGTTTGGCATTCAATCTAGATGATGTGACAGGTGCATTTGGTTGGATCAGTGTAACTTGGATACTTTATGTCGGATACCTCGCTTTAGGCCCAGGGCTTCTAGGACATACGGGGATAAACGCTGTATTGCGCTGGATTCCTCCATTGACGATTTCCATGATGTTGATTATGGAGCCTGTAATCGGTTCAATTATCGGATGGATTGTTGGAGTAGATTCGATTCCACAAATATGGACCTTAATTGGAGGTCTATTGATGGTGTCTGGATTAGCCTTAGTCACATTTGACACTGAATCTGAGGAAGCCTCAGAACCCGCCGTTTGATGTAGTCCTTCTACTTGCGAGGTTTGTGCCAAAGCCCTGTCTTCTATTGACCAATGACGATGGTATCGAGGCCAGTGGTTTACAAGCCTTAATCCGAGCTTTACACGAACGAGACTTTCCAATCGTCGTTATGGCACCTGCCACTGAACAATCAGCTACAAGCATGAGGCTTTCTTTGGGGTCGAATTTGAAATTCGAAGAACGAAAAGATATCGCTGATAATCTATCAAAACCCGATGGCCCACCTCTCAGAATGTTTTCCTTAGATGGGACACCTTGTGATTGCGTAATCGTTGCAATCGACGGCGGACTAGAACATTGGGTGCCGGAGATGAAACCAGCATTGTGTGTTTCTGGAATAAATCAAGGGCCAAATCTCTCTGTTGATGTAATGCATTCAGGGACAGTTTCCGCTGCACGAGAGTCCGGTTTGTACGGACTCCCATCGATTGCAACCAGTTTGTCAACATATCAACACTCTGATTTTGCGGATTCTGCAAAGGCTACAGTAGAGGTAATTGAAGCTGCAGTAGCGGTATTGCCTCATGTTGCAGAGAATATGCTACGGCCTGAGGGAACCTCTCCAGAAATCTCAGGAGACGATATCAATGACCGGATCCGTTCTGAATTCAAGCAAGGCAATTTGATGCTGAATATCAACGCACCAGAATCCTGGACAAATGGTTTCCAAACGGTTTCACTCGGAGCTCGCTGGTATCATAATGCAATTGGCTTATCTAATTCTGAATCAGCGGGTGTTGCTTACGGTTTCAAGGCCGCACAAATCGAAGATGAGGATATTCCCCACACAGATTGTAATGCTGTAAACAGTGGCGCTGTAGCAATTACTCCGTTATCCTGCTGGCCCGTAAATCATCCTCTGGGGTTATCACAAGAATTACTTGAAGAGGCTACTAAACAGGGAGAAAACGGACTTCCACTTTGGTTGAAAGATTGACTATTTTCATTTATCCAATGTGTGTTGAACAATTGTGATACAAGCATGTCCTTGCAGCCATTTATTTCCTAAACTTACTTTTTTTAACGGCGCAGTCAGTTGATTCTCTGCTTCTGTAAATGGCTGGTGGTCTGAAAGCACAAACCCTAGTGGGCCATTTCTCGCTATGGTTTCAATACCTTCTCCTTGAGCGTCAAGGACATAGGTCGAGACTCCTTCTTCTTGCCACTCTGTAAGGGTGTCTTGTAACCCTCCTCCAATATCGAAGATACCTTGCGTGACTTCATCCCGTACTCCTATCGCTGGAGTGGGTCTTTTGAGAATGGCTTTGATTTGGCCGGCGATTGAGCGTTCATCTGGTCTTACACCTGACAGCGTTTCTCCATCGAACCAAATTCTCCTATCCGGTCCTGGTCCGCCGCACAGATGCAATGTTATTTCGGTATCACGGCGAATTCCGTGCGAGACGAATAGTGCGGCATTTACTGCTCTAATCAATACATCCATTCTCCCAGAGTCGCCAGCCAAGTCATTCAAATTTAATTTGCCCGAACTGGGAGCTAAGTGGCCGATTATGGCGAATCGGCGTTGCAATCATTCACCCCATATCTAGGTCGAGGTCATCGACATCCATCATCGATTGCATCTGTCTTCTCATGCGCCTATCGCCTTTCATTCCCTTCATCATTTTTCGGCTACGATTCCATTGGTTGAGCAATTCCTTGACGTCTTTTTCAGTTGTCCCTGAACCTCGTGCAATTCTCCTAATTCTTTGTGACTTAAGCACAAGGGGCTCATCCTTCTCATGTTGGGTCATAGAATCCATGATGACTCGATACTTGGCTAAATTAGCCTGCATCTGCTTCTTTTGTCCGGCCGACATTGAGCCCATCCCAAACATACCATCAGGAAGGTGTGATAAAATCCGATCGACAGTTCCAATCCTACTCATCATCTGCATCTGAGTATACATATCCGTGAGAGTAAATCTACCCGACATTAGGCGTTGAGTGAGGCGAATAGCTTCTTCTTGATCAAGGTCTTCTGGTGCAAGGTCGATCAGGCCCTTGATATCCCCCATCCCAAGTAATCTCGAGATAAATCGGTCTGACTCGAACTTCTCGAGGTCATCGACCCTTTCTCCTTCACCAACGAAGACGATTGGAGCCCCAGTAACGGAAACCGCGCTTAATGCTCCACCACCTCTGGCGGTACCGTCTAGCTTGGTAACTATTGTACCGGTTACGCCCACCAAATCATGGAAAGTTTGTGCCACAGGCCCTGCTGCTTGACCTACTTGAGCATCAATTACAAGAAATCGCTCAGTAGCGTTTGCAATCTCTGCAATTCGTACCAATTCATCCCTTAATTCATCATCAAGGCTGTCTCGACCTGCGGTGTCTATGATGAGAACATCAGCCGTCCCAACTTCCTTGATTCCATTCCTAACGATGGTGGCAGCGTCTGTTTCATCCGGCTCTCCATACACTTCTACGGGTGAATCTTCCAGAAGTTGCTGTAATTGAGCGTAAGCCCCAGGTCTGTGTACATCGGCTTCGATTACCGCCACCTTTACTCCATGCTTCCGTCTCCACCATTCTGCGACTTTTGCGGTCGTTGTGGTCTTTCCTTGACCATATAGTCCGACCATCAATACGGTTTCATTGTGTGGCTTAATTTCACGGGCAGGTCCTAGTAATCTAACTAACTCGGTGTAAATTAGATTCATAGCATGAGTTTCGAGTTTTACCCCTGGACGAGGCTCCTCTTCGATCAACCGCCGTTCGATACGTTCGGTCAACTCCTTTGCCTGTCTAACGTTGAAATCTGCTTCCAACAAGGCTCTTCGGAGAGAACGAGTCAATTCGCGTACAGTTTCCTCATCTACCTCTCGCTTACCCTTGAGTAAGCCAACTGAGCCGAGGATTCTACGCTTCAGACCCTCCAGTGCCATGTGCCTTGGGTCCAAAGCGTGTGGTTTGAACGTTATCCGAAATATTCGATAGCCTGAGGCCTCACGAAACCTTCCAAAATATACATTTTTAGTTATATTACGATAATTGTCAAGGGTGTAACTGATAGCGGGAGAGACATCGGGGTATCATGGCTGAGGCTCCGATAGAGATGTGGGAAATGCAACTTGCATTTGCCATAGGTTTGTTGGGAGTATACGCGGGTTGGCGTGGCACAATTGCTAGAATGACTGGTTTTTACGATCTTTCAGGGGCTTTCAAGACTCTATTGTTTGGATTAGTTACTGGAGTGCTGATTGCTTCTCTGATCGATTCGCTGATACTAGGCCCAATTCGTTTAGAATCAGTCAATATCGTTGAGGTTTCCGTAATCGCACTAGTAATCGGTATGGCAGAATCAGCATTCACGCTTTTCCTTCTGGGAAGACCTAGAACGGTTGGATTGAGAGCTAGTGCGCCGTATGGTTGGACCCTAGGTCTTGGTTTTGGTGCGATGCGTTCGGCCCATCTCAATGTCAGATTATTTGACCCCGAAGTGTGGGATGGAACAACGGGATTTGAGCCGTTTAACATCGCTTTAGCATGTATCTTGACTTTGACCACCTGTATTGGGCACGCTTCTGTAGCAAGTTGGCAAGGTTCGAAGATTATTCAACACGAAAGGGCTCGTACATTCTTCACCAGTTCAATAGTCAGAACAGTTCTAATCGTCACAACGGTTCTAACGATTTTCGAGCCATTTGTGATATTCTTAGTACTTCCAATGGTTGCTTGGTCTTGGATTCCAGCACACTCAACTTGGCTTCCATCTGGTATGACTCCAGCCGCCGCTCAGGCCTATCGTAGAACCATCAGAAGTTCGGATAGACACGAACGTGCGGCTGAGGAAAGAATCCGCGGCGAGAAGGTTATTGAGGAAGATTGAGAATATTTTTCGAAACTAGTCACGTAGTGTCCTGATGATTGATAATCGGCGAATCGATAAGTCAGAATTATAGGAGCCCTGCTAAGGGATGGATGCAGAATGCGCGTCATTATCGCTGGAGCCGGTGAAGTTGGTAGGGGTGTAGCAGCCGCTCTCAGAGATGAAAGACGGCAGGTTGCATTGATTGATCCAAACCCCGAAGCCATCAACGAATCCCAGTCTTTGGATTGCTTGTTGGTAACAGGTAATGCTCTTTCACGGGACTCATTATTACGAGCAGGAATTAATGATGCTGAGATAATGGTGCTCTGTACAAATAATGACGAAGTAAACCTACTTGGCTGTGCTTTTGCAAAGAGAGTATACAGTGAACAGGTTGGGGATAGGGCAACAAGAGGCCTAACAACAATCGCGAAGATTCGAGACCCTACTTTACTAGACAAGAATAGAGGAGCAGGCCCTCTTGAAAGGTGGACTCGTGCAGACCATATCGTCTGTGCTTCAGACGATATCGTCAAACAATTGGCAGCGGGGCTTCTTGCACCTTCAGTAGAGGAAATACTTCCACTTGGTGATAATGCCTGGATTGCTGTAGCCGAAGTAATGCCCAATTCGGCATTAATCGGTAAAAACACCGGAGAAGTTTCAGATTGGATAGTCAATATCCCATCTGTATATGCAATACGGTCTGCAGATGGGAAAGCCGCACTAGTTAATGGTAGTGAGGTAATTCAGGAAAACGATATGCTCTGTTTCGTAGCGCGTTCAACCGAGGAGTTCATGACGATTACAACCGGTGCTGGCCTTCAAGACCCTGAATGGCCTGAAGACCCTAATATCGCTATTTTTGGTGCAACACAATTTGGAACAACACTTGCTTCCCATTATCTTGGAGAGGGCGCGGAAGTAGTGGTAATTGAACCAGATTTAGATGCTGCAAACGAATTGGTCGGTTCTAGAATTGGTAATAGTAAGAGGTTAGATGTAATTCACGGTGACCCTCAGGACGGAGATTTACTCAGGGAGCTAAGCATTGCTACGCATGACGCGGCGATTGCAGCATTGGCCGATGACAATCTCAACATCGCAATCGCCATGCGCGCCAAAGATAAGGGAGTCCCTAGAACAGGTCTTATCCTCAAAGATAGAGCACTTGTTGAGGCGGTACAAAGGATCGGTTTGACTCGACCAGTAAGTCGAAGACACGTTACTGTGATTTCAATTATGAAATCGATTCACATGAATGTTCCCGGAACCTATCAGGTAATACCATCCTTACCCGGAATAATATCGATATCAGCATCTCTTAATGCAAAGGCTGAGATAGTCGGTAGAAGTATCTCTGATTCGGAATCAAAGTTAGGTTGTAGAATAGTCATGGTGGAACACGAGGATGAGGATGGAATAACCCACATTCAAAATCCATCTGAGGTAGATTCTCTTCAAGTTGGGGACAAGGTGCTTTTATTCCTTCGATTGGACGATCTAAAGAGAGTAGAGAAGGCACTGGGGAGTTGAGCCATGCGCTGGGATGTCATCGGCCTCGTCATAGGCTGGACGCTACGAATTTTTGCAATCCCCCTAGCGGTTGTAGGGGCATATTCGTTTTATTCTGATGGTTGGCAATTTGCACTACAAACCTACGCAATTGCATTAGTCATTGCATTCGCTACAAGCCAATGGTTATTTTCCAAGACCTCGAACTATGATGTGGGCAGTCGAGTAAGAGATAGGGAAGCATTCGCTGCTGTAGCCCTTGGTTGGCCACCAGTGGTATTGTTGGGTGCTATTCCTTTCTGGCTTGGTGGCATGTTCTACGGACCGTTTGAATTCATGGCGAATGAAGCGACCTTTTTCGAAATGTTGAGTGGAGCTCTGCATGCATGGTTTGAATCAATGTCGGGTTTCACTACCACAGGAGCGTCTGTAATTGATCCATCCACTAGTCCACATTGTTCAGGGGAATTCAATGAAGATTGTGTTGGCAACCAAAAGGACAGTTTACTACTCTGGCGATCATTATCTCAATGGATAGGCGGAATGGGTGTAATTATGCTCGGCCTACTCATTTTCTCGAAGGCTCTAGGGGGTGGTATGGCTCTGGCTAGGGCCGAATTAACTGGCCCCACAGTGTCTAATCTTAGTACTACTCTAGAGGGTACTGCTCGTAAATTGTGGGCGATTTACATCTGTCTTACAATCATCGAGGGTCTTGTTCTTTACCAATTTACAGACATGGGGTCTTTCGATGCTGTGAATTACGCCTTGACCACAATGCCCTCTGGGGGATTTGCTACCAGTGACATGGGTATTATGGCATTTGATGATACATTAATTGAATCAATAATCATGGTATTCATGCTATTGACCTGTATCAATTTCAGTCTTCTTTTCTTCGCTATATCTGGTAGATGGGGAGAGGTTTGGAAAGATGAAGAACTTCGTACTTATCTGTTAATCCTTGTAGTTGCTTGGTTAGCAATGGCCTTCAACCTGAGTAGAGCTACCGATTATTCGCTAGCAGAATCGATACGTCATTCACTCTTCCAATCAATATCGATATCAAGTACCGGATATTCTAGTGCCAATTTCTCAGAGTGGCCAGTATTCAGCCAATTTGTCCTTATGATATTGATGATAATTGGCGCTAGTGCTGGTTCCACAGGAGGCGGTCTAAAGGTCCTTAGAATACGCATCGCATTCGAGTTGGCTAAGCGTGAGGTTATCCGTATCATTCAGCCAAAGAAGGTCATTGCAATTCGCTTCAATGAAAACGTCGTCGATGAAAGCCGTATCTGGATTATCCTTGGAATGGTCAGTTCCTGGATGGTATTGGTTACTGCATCTATGCTAACGATTTCTTTCCTAGAACCCAATTTATCTCTAACAGATGTTTCGTCAGTGTCAATTTCCTTGTTAGGTAATACTGGCCCAGGTTTGGGGTCTTTTGGCCCAGCTGATGCTGCTTCCACTTGGTCTGATCTTAGTCCATTGTCCATGTTCGCTTCTACAATTTTAATGTGGCTCGGACGTCTTGAACTTCTGACTGTTCTAGTTTTGCTACACCCGAGGACATGGACAGGCTCTTCCTAAGTGACGGGGAATCTCTTATCCCCAGTTAATAATTCACCTCAATCATGGCGAACACGAAATTAGTGATTCTCATTATTTCAGTCATCACAATGATTGTTGGACTGATATCCATGTTCTATTTTTCGAACGAACTTGATAAAATAGGAACTTACGAATCGATAAATCTACTCTATATGTTGGCATCTCAAGCAGTATGCGGAATCGGATTGATTGGATTGATAGTAGGTTTGGTATTGAAAAATTCAAGTCAAGAGGGATCACTTTGAGGAGCAGATACTTCATCCCGCTTGTGTTGATTTTTCTTCCACCGATAGGCCTGTTTGTAGGGGCGGTCCTTGCCCAGCCATTATCTGAATGGGTTCCACAAAGTGGGATTACCGACAATTATGAAATCGCAGGGGTATTTGGTGGCCAAATCGGTATTCTTTGTGCAATTCTAATTTCGGCGATACGGCTTGGTTATGATCTGTTCAGAAAGAATCAAGCGAAAATTGAGTAGATTCATCACCTTCTTCCTTTGTGGATTCAGTATTGGTCTCTTCGATTTTCGGGGTAGGTGCCGGGATATCTTCCCATTCGTCGCTTGGTAACGATTCGTCGAATGCCGCTAGAATCTTCTTTGCTTCCCTTCTTGATTTAGGAATTCCATGCAAAGATAGATGGTCTTCTCCGCTCAAACCCAAATGCATAGCCAATGAGAAATCCTCTGGATTACCACCTAGTGTTTCATCGTGAACAGCCAATAGATTGGGCCAAAGATCTTCTCTAACCGCTGCTTTACTCGCTCCCGACTGTTCTGCTAAAGATGCAACAACTCCAGAAGTTCTCCAAGCCTCTCCTCCTCTTCTTAGGAAGTTAGGGTAGGTCAGGAAAGGGTCAGAAGAGGGGTCTTCTCTCTTTCCAGATACTGCAGCTTGAGAAGAAAGAGACGATCCCCAATACCAAGATCGATAAGCTCTGTTAGTAAATTTTGTCGCTAAAGCTCGATCTGCTAAAACCATTGCATGAGAAATTTCGCCTAATTCTTTGGTATTGAATACAGATTGATTATTCCAGACAAACCACGCTAACATCTCATCAGGGTCTTTATCCGAATTCATCAGCAATTGATTGGCTTTTAGTCCACTATTCGCAGCATATACTTCTCGAAGTGCTCGGAACACATCGATTTGGGAATCCCGTTCCGCTACTTCGGCTAACGCCCTCACATCCTCTAGTGCAATGTGTTCTCCACCTATTGCGGCCGCCGCTTGTAAATCTCGAACTAATGCGCGCAAATCACCAGGGTTATTTCCGATAAGAGCCTCAACTGCACCTGGGTCCATCGATAGTCCTTCACCATCAAGCACTCTATTTGCAATCCTCCTCATGTGAACTTTTCCAACTCTTTTGAATTGGATGTTTTCTGCTAAGCGCATTATCCGGTCTCTATTCCTACGCCACTGTCTGCCAGAACTCCACAATCTCATGGCATCGTTACAAGTCAAAATTACAGGTTGTTCTGTTTTTTTCAGCAAATTTAGTAGTTCTGCTTTGCCACCGGAATCTCCTTTGATAGTTGCCTTTTCTTCCTCCTCCGGTGAGAGAATTTTGTCTATTTTATCCTCCGAGACTTGAGCGAATCCGCCTGACAAGTGATCTACTTCATCGAGTAAAATTACAGTTTTATCACCAGTTTCTCCATCTGCTGAAAAAGCAGAGAGTGAGATGTGCTGGCTACCCCTAGTCGCCGCCCTTCGAATGGCTGCGGCATTTCTTTCTTCGGAGGCATTCAATTCAATTATCGACCAGCCACGTTCTTTGGCTACTGCTTTTGCAAGGGTTGTCTTTCCCACCCCAGGAGGGCCAACTAATAGTAATCCACGTTTGTCCGGGATTTTTCCAGAGGACCATCTATCAAGCCATTGAGTAATCATTCGAAGTTGTGAATCATTGCCTTCCATCTGAGACATACTGATTGGACGATACTTTTCCGTCCAGTCCTCGATGCGCCCGGCTTCCCTCACAAACCTATCCAGTCTTGGAGCCTCTTGAAGATTGGCGGCTCTATTCCACTGGAAATACAAATGTTTCAGAACAATTCCTGAATGGTTCCATTACTCAATCGCGATAGAATTTCATCGACAAAGCCTCGAACTTGTAATTGGTCATCTCGCCTTCTAATCGTTACACTACCATCTTCTAGAGAGGTATGGTCTACGGTTAATGCCCATGGAATCCCAATTTCATCAGCGCGAGCATATCTCCTTCCAATCGATTTGCTAGAATCCAATTCAGCCCGCGCATGCGGAAGTGAATTAACCGCCGAGGTAATCTCTCTAGCTAACTCAGGCATACCTTCCTTGTCGAATAATGGTAGTACAACACAGTCGACACTAGATATCCCTTCAGATAGTCTGAGAAATGTGTAAGCCTCCCCTTCCTTTTCGGCTTCTTCGTAAGCGTGATCAAGTACGTGCCAAATGATTCGGTCTATGCCAAATGCAGGTTCAATTACATGAGGGGTGTACCATTCTCCGCTAACGTTAACTGTCTCAATTCTCCTTTCTACCATGCCTTCTTCAATAGTCACAGATACCCCATCTGCAATTTCCAATTCAAAAGGTAGTGAATCGGGTAAATCTGTCAAAGCCTCTAGCGCAGCCACCACCGCACTTGCATCCCCTCGGAAAGTTGGACCAATTACCGCGCCATTGGGTGCTAATCTATCTAGAGTCTGTGAACGAGGTTCAGCAAATTGCCTCCATGCTCTAAGTGCTTTAGCATTAGAGTGAATCTCGTGACTCTCTAGGTCGTGACAAGTGCGGTTAGCGATTCCAACACACTCAATCCACCCGTGCTCTCCATGGATTTCACAATCCCAACAGTCTTCTGCATAGTGTGCCATTTCTGTGCTGGCGTGTTGACGGAATCGAATCTTTTCCGGATTGATTCCGACCTCGACTAAGAAGTCCCAAGTTCTAGCCAAAAACCAGGCTACTGTTGGGTGACGTACTATTCCAGCACTTAGAGCCGCCCCAAAACCCATTCTAGTTTCTCCTGCATGAGGTCCATCTGGGTCAGGAACTAGGTGAACAATTTCTGTTCTACGGTTCAAATCTGC
This sequence comes from Marine Group II euryarchaeote MED-G37, assembly GCA_002457555.1. Classification (GTDB taxonomy): domain Archaea; phylum Thermoplasmatota; class Poseidoniia; order Poseidoniales; family Thalassarchaeaceae; genus MGIIb-O1. The sequence goes on along the minus strand of NTJQ01000017.1, from coordinate 5,389 downwards.
AATTGGAGGGTTTTCTGGGTCGATAAAATACTCTAATTCCGCCATGTTAAATTCACGTAGGCGTATCATCCCTTGTCTAGGGCTGATCTCATTTCTGTAACCCTTCCCTGTTTGAATGGCACCAAAAGGCAATTTTTGGCGGAAATGACGGTACAATGCTGGGTATAGCATGAACATACCTTGAGCGGTTTCAGGGCGCATGTATGCGGTTCTGCCCGTGCTCATTGCACCTATAGTGGTGGAGAACATTAGATTCATTGGTTGAGCAGGCGTCCATGCTGTTTCGGAACAAGATGGGCATTCAATTCCAGTGTCGAGTAATTTATCGATTTCATCTGAGTTCAAGGAATCAGCATTGGGGTGTAGGTGCTCTACTAGATGGTCTGCCCTAAATACTGAGCCGCAGGCTTTGCATTCAGTCATTAAATCGTTGAACTCTCCAACATGGCCACTTGCTACGAGGACAGACTCTGGAGTAATTGTGGGCGAATCGATTTCTACAATATCCCCATGACTTAGCCAATGATCTACCCATTTCTGTGTTAAGCGCCTTCTAATCGCAGCGCCCACTGGTCCGTAGTCGATTAAACCAGAGACTCCACCGTAGATGTCGAATGCTGGGAGTACAACTCCACGACGCCTAAGCATCGCGGATAACCTCTCTAGTCTACCCTCGTCAGCCATATCCAACGATGAGGTGACCGTTCACATGTCTTTCAAGCCATCTGCAAGTAACTGACTTACAACGCTAAACTAACCACCCCAGTAAAATTAGCCGAGAACAAAGAAATATGAAATTTTGACCATATTTACAAGGATTCAGTACGAGGTACTGTATGTTTATCTAAACGAAGTATTCATGTACGGAATTAATCCCCTGTGCGGACATAGTGTGAGGGGAAGTAATGCCCAAAATAGAGTACGTAGAAGATTCTTGGGATACTGAGCAGCTGCTCGAGAGCCTATCTCCACCCGTACGCAATTGGTTCAAGGATAAATTCCCTGACTTTACAGACCCACAAAAACTAGCAATCCCTAGAATACTTAATGGCGAACATTTGCTATTATGTTCACCAACAGGTTCGGGAAAGACCCTGACTGCATTCCTTTCTATTATCGACGATTTAGTTCGTCGTTCACTAGACGGTAGTTTGGATAAATCAGTACAGTGTATTTACATCTCCCCGATTAAAGCGCTAGCAAATGATATCCAGAAGAACCTGATAGGTCCGCTAACTGAAATACGTGAAAAGTATCTTCCTAGTAGAGCAAAGGAAATCAAAGTAGGTCTTCGAACCGGTGATACACCGCAGAAAGAAAGGGAAAGGATGCTAAGAGCACCACCTCATATTTTGATTACAACCCCAGAATCACTAGGGCTGGCTCTTGCATCTAAGAGATTTAGGCCATTGTTGAACGATATGAAGTGGATGGTCATCGACGAGATGCACTCATTGGTTCCAACAAAGAGAGGGACTCATCTTGCCCTGAGCCTCGCCTTAATGGATAGTGTAATTGAGTCGGATGTTCAAAGAATAGGGATATCAGCAACTATGGAGCCTTTGGAAGCAGTTGCAGAATTCCTTGTTGCTTCTGATTCAAGGGAGAGTGATACTCAACCTCAGCATGTTGCAATTGCCAAGGTGTCTGGTGCTCGGCAATTAGACCTGGATATTATTTTGCCAACCCCTAGGTTTTCTTCTCTGCCAATCAAGGAGGTTCTCGATCATAATGTTGAGAGAATAAAGGAAATTGTTGAGGCTCATACAACAACACTAGTATTTGTGAACACTAGGCAAATGACGGAGACTGTTGTTCAGAAATTGAAAATCTTGGGAACTGCTGGAGTCGAAGGGCACCATGGTTCAATGGACAAAGCGATTCGATTAGATGTCGAACAGAGCTTGAAGAATGGGTACCTCCGATGTGTGGTTTCCTCCTCCTCTCTCGAGATGGGTATCGACATAGGTTCAGTGGATTGTGTCGTGCAAGTCGGTAGTCCCGGTTCAATTGCTACAGGACTGCAAAGAATTGGCCGTGCAGGACACCAAGTAGGTGGTTTGCCGAGAGCGAGGTTCCTACCTACTTCCCCCCAGGATTTGCTTGAACTGGTTGCACTCCAAAACGGGATTCTCCGCGGCTCGATGGACTTACTGAAATTTCCTGAAAATTCATTAGATGTTCTAGCCCAATTTATGATTGGTCTGACGATTATTCAGGAATGGGATATAGACGATGGCTACGAGTTAGTAACTGCTGCATGGCCTTATCGAGCACTTCCCTATGATGACTACATCGAGGTTCTAGATCTGTTGGAGGAAGAAAGACGGGTATGGGTCGATTGGGAAGACAACCGTTTCGGTAAGCGCGGTTATGCTCAGATGATTTACTACACCAACATTGGTACTATTGCTCCGGATAATAATTATCTTGTTTTCACTTCAGACGGGACTCTGGTCGGGCAACTTTCAAGCGGTTTCGTTGCTAGTCTCAGGAATGGCGATGTATTCCTTCTGGGTGGTTCGACGTATAGAGTGTCTAGTGTTCAAGGAACTCGTGTCAATGTTACCTCAGCAACAGGCTACAGGCCCACAATACCTTCTTGGGCGGGTGAGGCTAACTCTCGCACCAACGAACTGAGTTACGAAGTGCTGGATGTGCTTGAGCGAGGCTCGCACATAATTCGCATGGGCCGAGATGTTCGACCTCTACTGGCAGATGTATACGGCCTAAACAAACCAATTGCCAATGCCTTAGCAAATTACCTCGATGAGCACTGTGCAACGACTTTCCAAGTCCCTAGCAGGGATCGAATCATTGTAGAACAGGTCGCTGCACCTCTGCCGACATATATCGTAACTACTTGCAGAGGACGCGCCTTCAATCTTGCTTTGGGCTACCTTTTCGCCGGCATCGCAGTGCGGGACAACGTCTTAGTGAACGAGATTTCTTTCGATGAAAATGGCTTTATGATCAAATTAAGTCATGAAGTTGAGATATCTAAGATTCCTGAGTTATTCAGGGATGACTCAAGTCGAGATGTTCTGCAAAGATACATGCTCGACTCCCAATTATTTGCTAAGAGATTCCGTGAGGTGTGTAGCCGAAGTATGTTGAATCCACGCAGAATTGGTGCGGATGAAGTAAGCCCTAAACAATTCCAAAATCGAGCCGAACAAATATTGCGAGCACATCGACAAATGGAAGATTCCGTTGTCATCAGAGAAGCGATGAATGAGATTATGAACACAGACTTGGAGATGAAAGAATTAGCAGAATTCATTTCTAGGATGGATAGTGAAAATGTACGGATTGTTCATCGTAAGGTGAAGATGCCTTCTCCTCTTGGGATGACTCTATTCATGTCCTCGTTCGAAGATCTGTTGAGTCTTCGAACTCGTGCATACCTAATCAAAGACATAGACCCAGAGATTCTCCGTCGACTATTAGGCGCTCGCTCTCTTGCTACTGATTTAGACCGAGAGCGACTTTCCCAATACTATCAGGACAAGGTCGCAGTACCGGATTCCGCAGCAGGCTTACTGAGATTAATGGACATGGGAGGTGGATTAGAGAAATCACTGACTCATCCGTTGTATTCTGAGAAATTAAAAAATGTAGAATTCAACCAATTACGAGATTGGGTTTACGAGTTGGCTGAGCGTGGTCTAATTACCAAGGTGCGTAATACTGGTCACGAACAAATCGACGACAAATGGTTCTCGGAAAGAATGGCGGGTGTACACGGAACACTAGGTTGTCTTGCAGTATCAGGCGCGGACGAAATGGATGACCTTCGTTCGCTATATACAGGAGGTTTAACCTTTGAAATGGGTATTGATTTCAAAGAAGGTCAACCAGCTAAATGGAAAAAAAACTATCTGTCCGACCCAATGGATTGTCTAAGGTTAAAATTGCTTGATATGCTAGGTTCAGAAGGCCCTCGTACACTGGACAAGTTAGCAGATAGATTACCTTTCCCACGAGGCCAGGTTGAATCGGTTTTGCAAGAGCTAGAGATGAGAAATCTCGTATCTATTGGTTTCTTTACACAGACCGATGATGGCGAGTATATTTTACGAGTCGACGAATATAGAATAACAGGAGGGCAGGTCGAAGTAGTTGACTACCGAACACTTCAGACTTTGATTCTACAGAAATCATTCACCCAATATCAAGAGCCTGCTGATGCGATTAGAAACCTTATTTTGGTCCAACGAAGGGACGAGATGCTACATCGTGTGAAAGATTACAGATTCCGCGATTGGAAAGACATCAAACACGATCCAGAAGTCATCAATGGTCGGTTGTTGCACAATCGCGTTGGGTACACAATGGAAGATCAATTACCGCTAGTTTTGGGTCTGCGGGGCGATCCTTGGCTTGGTCATCTGGAAGAAGAACTGTTGGAGAAGATCCCGAAGGAAGGTATGAGTCGAATCGAATTATTCGATGGCTATCCAAAAGGAAAGGAAAACGCTCATGTCCAAAGATCATTGAAGAGCGCTCTTTCTAATCTGGAAAGACAACTAGTCATCGGAAAGAAATACATCGAATTGGCCAATCGCAAACGCTCGCTGGCTGTATTTCATCGAATTCAAGATAGAGTAAAACCGATGAAATTCGATGAGGCCGTGAAAACACTAATTGAGAGAATTGGTCCAGTCAGATTGCATACCCTTCGGTTCTTTGTTTCCCGGCCGGTAGAAGAACTGGCAGAAACTCTCAGAGATTTGGAAAATGCAGGTAAAATTGCACGTGTAGTGGCCCTACAGCCCGATCCAACTGACTACTACTCCAGTCATGAAGATGCAGAGACACTAATCTCCCCAATGGCTGAAGACCGGAAAATGAGAATCCTGTCGCAATCAGATCCATTCTGTTCTAGGTTTATCCAAGAAGTTCGGTTAATGCTGAAGCAAGGATGGTATCATCCTGTATTCAAGGGAGTTGATCCGGTTGGTCGAATTCTAATGTTCGTGGTAAATGATTATCTAGAAATCAAAGATATCAACATCCCTCATTCATATCTCGATGAGTTCAAAGTTACTTTCGATGAATTACTAGAAAATTACCGTGACAGGTTAATCGATGTCTCGGTTATTCACGCATTCAATGGTGTCCCAGTTCATGATTGTGATAAAAATGTACAACAAATTCTCTCTGACCTTGGATTTGAGTCGATGGGAGATGGGGAGAGGTATATCAGAGGCGGTGTAGTTGATCCAATGCCTCGAAAGAAGATTAACAGAATTCTCTTCCACCACCATTCTTTACATCAAAAGACACGACATGAAAACGAAACAATCGCGCTTGACCATCTAGATGAATTGAGAGATGACTTCGCACTACGGGGTCGCTGTGAGATGTTCCGTGTCGACCTCAAATC
>NTJQ01000016.1 GCA_002457555.1 Marine Group II euryarchaeote MED-G37 | reverse complement strand
AAGCGGTCGCTGAGGCTTTGAACGATCAAGAGGCATTGCAATTTTGCGAAGATATTGAAATTCTATTTGATTGTCCCGCCGCGATTTCGGGTTCTGGACCAGCAATAGCAATTCTTTGTGAGCCAGAGCAGGCAGAGCTGGTGAAGGAACATATCAAATCTAAAGGATTAGAATTCATCCACACACGAACTCATCATGGCGTTGAACTTCACTGGGAGAGAGATGAATGGGAATGAGATTAGGAGATTCGGTTCGTGTGACTCTCTTCGGAGAAAGTCACGGTAGATGCGTAGGCGCGTTGGTCGAAGGTATTCCTGCTGGAACAGAAATTGATTTACAGGCATTAAACGAGGACATTGCAAAGAGAAAGCCTGGAAGAAAAGGCCTCAGTAGGCGTAATGAATCGGACGAATGTGAGATTCTTTCAGGAGTTCATGAAGGTAAGGCAACAGGTTGGCCAATTCTATTACTTACTTGGAATTCAGATGCTAAATCGAAGGATTACAGTTTCCTCCCTGACCAACCACGTCCAGGACATGCTGACCTTCCAGAAATGGTTCGTACAGATGGCGCAGCAGACTTGAGAGGAGGGGGTTCTCAATCAGCTAGATTGACCTACGGATTAGTAACTGCAGCCAGCCAATTAAGGGGATTATTGAATCAGGCGGGCTGGAGAGTGGACGCTCATTTACACAGTGTTGGTGATTTACATGCTAAACCATTGTTCCAATTAGATAGAGATACAGAACCTCCCGAAGGTTCGACAATGGCCCGGTTGAATTGCCTGGATTTAGATGCTGCCGAGTCATTTTCGAACTTTATTGAAGAAGTTAGGATGGATCAAGACTCGGTCGGTTCGAGTGTCGAGTGTATCATTGAAGGATTACCAATAGGCGTAGGTGAGCCTTGGTTTGATGGCCTAGAACCGGCTCTAGCGCGAGGTATGATGGCGATTCCCGGTGCTCGTGCTGTTGAATTCTCTAGAGGGGTTCAAGCATCAAAGATGAGAGGTTCCGAGCATAATGACGCATGGCATTTTGATGGCGAAAAACCAGAGTTGGAAGGTTCAGAATCCGCTCAAGCAGATGGTGCACTCGGTGGTAGGTCAACCGGTGCTCCAATTCGAATAGTTATCCACTTCAAACCACCAAGCAGTATATCTCGTGAACAATCGACTCTGCACTTGCCTAGTGGTGAAAAACGTCCGCTACAAGTTGGTGGAAGGCATGACCCTGTATTGGGCCCTCGGGCCGTTCCAGTTGTCGGAGCTATCGCTAGGCTGGTTGTAGCAGACCTGGGGATGATTGGCGGATTCCTAAATCCGGAGTAGATTACGGGCTCACTTGTTTGCTCGGCCTTCTTGCATTTGCTGTAAGCGTAGAGGTAGGTTTACTGCAAATGCGGCTGCGATAACCGTGAACACCATGGCGGTTCCGAGCGCTACACCGTATACTGAAGTTAATTCCACAGATTCCCTCAATCTGTTTGCTTGAACGCTATCGAATATACCGACCATTGCAGGAATAATTAGATTGATGAGAAGGGTCAGTAAGGCTACTACTCCTGCAACAACTGGAGTGATTCCAATCGCTCGGTAATATTGCCTGATGATTTTCCCTTCTCCCATTACGTAGACTTCTCCAGTTCTAATTGAAGTGTCCAACATTGAAAATCGAATAATTCCATTGGTTAATTCGAAGTACATGACCAGGAAAACTGCGTAGGCAATTAGTAGCACCTTCTGTAAAATCTCTTCCTCAGGTAGTAGGTTGAATCCGAATTCTACTTTGCTTCCTGCGAATCTTAGGGTTACGAGTAGCATTGCAACGTATGAGACCAACAATGCCCTCTGATCGCGTTGGAAGATACCATATGCCCCTCCAATAGCACCGATAACCATGATGAGGATGTGAATAATCCCTCCAATTATTGGAATACCAATTAAATTTGCAATAGCAAACCAAGCGGTTCCGGATACCGGAGTGAATAGTAGTGTGAGTGCGGTTAGAAGTACTAAAATTCCCGCCGAACTTACCTGTAAATTAGTCACAGTTCGGTTAGCTGGGAGGAACTTCATCGAAGATACAATTGGCCCTCCGAAGAAAGACTCAATCCAAGATGGTACGTGTACTTCCGGAATCGCATCTTTGGGAATATCAGTACTAGACTTTAGTCGACCAGCGGCCTTTTTTCTGCTTGGTGCGGATGACCTAACGGTCTTCCCGTCGTAAAGGTGGGAGGTGTCTGATGATCCCTCTGTTTTTACATCGTCCGCGATAATTTCACCTCCTAGAATCCTCTTGCTCCTGCTAATGCAGTTACGAGCATCATGTCTGGTTCCCAATCCATAACATTCGCACCTAATCCGCGTAATTCACTGATTAGGATATCTCGCTCAGTCTTGAGAACTTCATATCCAGTACGATCCAGTCTTCTGGCATCGAATTCGAATTCAAGGCTAGATGGAGAAAGTATGGTCACGTCGAAGTTTCTAGCCCTGAAGTCTCTGACTGCATCAATTATAGTCGGGTCATCTTCTAATGGACTTAGGATAATAATTGGGCTTCCACGATTGATGTGAGGAAGAATACGATTTGTCACCACTTTCAGAGGTGTGTTGCCTTTTGCCATAGCGCCGGCTAACTTAGTCAAAATCACGTACAATTGTTTCTTCCCAGTGTCCCGGTCAACCGAGACGATTTCGTCTCCATAAGTTACCAAACCAACTGAATCTCTTCGAGACAGGAAATACTGTGCTAGGCTTGCAGCAGCCCTTGTACTGTACACCAAGGAATTTCGACTCACCGGACCAGTTTCAGATACAGACCGACTATCGATGATTAGTATTATGTCGCTAACTGCATCGCGTTCAAACTCGTTTACCATCATCTTTCCAGATCTAGCCCAAGCCTTCCAGTTTACCTTCTTCATAGGATCTCCGGGGATATACTCGCGCAGGTTGTAGAAATTCGTACCTTCACCCGGGTTACGAATGTTTACGGCGCCGGTGAAGATTTTGGGGACCCGACTCTTGATCAATGCGTCCTTGATATCTTCCATCTTGGGGAATACAAGGAAGTCGTCATAGAGTTGAATTTCCCTTTCATTGTGGAATAATCCGAAGGCATCCTGTACTCTGACGCAAACGGGACCAATTGTATAGAATCCTCTTAGAGGGGCCTCAATTGTATAGGAGATTTCAGTTTCTTTCCTCCCACCTAATTCCATCAGAACATAATTTGCTCCTTTCTTTATTCGCATAACTTCAGGGACTCTGTCTCGGACCTCTAGAACCTTGGAGAGAGTAGATCGGTTCTGAATCCTAAGTACAACATCAATTTCACCGTCTTCGAAAACCCTCGCAGAGGATAGTTTTCGCATTGCGATAATTGATTGTAGAGCAACCCCTGAATCTGAGTCTGCATCCTCCAAGCGACGCCCGCTGGAAGCTACGTCAGCATGGTTCGTTCGGAATGCAGCATAGGTAAGGAATGATAGAAGCACAACCGCGACTGTGACCAATTGCTGATTTCTCAACACTAGTCCGAGCAAATACATGGCTACCGCAAGGGCGGCAAACATGGCTGATTTTCTGCTCCATGCCATCGGCTAACTCCTCCTTTTGCTAAATCGGGTTAATGCCCTCAAACTGTTGGTACTGGTACCTGACGTAGGATATCCGAGATTACTTCATCAGTCTCGAGGCCCTTTATCTGGTGCTCAGGTTTGAGGATTAATCGGTGAGCCACCGCGAGGGTTGCAACCGACTTCACGTCATCAGGTGTAACGAAGTCACGTCCACGCATTGCGGCAGCGGATCGACTTGTTTTCAGAAGTGCTTGTGAACCACGTGGTGATGAACCGACGAGAACTCTTGGGTCTTCACGGGTTCGTGATACAATTTCAACCATATACATTCGAACTGCAGGATCAACGAAGACATCCTCAATGGCAGTCTGCATTGCGACCACACGAGCAGGATCGGTAATCGTCTCTACTTCTACCTCATCCTTCTTTCTGGCAATACGTCGAGCGAGGATTTCATCCTCATCCGCACGGTCAGGGTATCCTACACTCATCTTGAACATAAATCGGTCAAGCTGAGCCTCTGGTAGAGGGTAAGTTCCTTCCTGTTCAACAGGGTTTTGTGTCGCCATTGTTAGGAACGGAGCTGGAAGTTTGTGAGTTATAGTTCCGATAGTAACTTGCTTTTCTTGCATCGCTTCTAGAAGTGCCGCTTGTGTCTTTGGAGGAGCACGGTTAATCTCGTCAGACAATAGTAGGTTGCAGAAAATCGGTCCCGGCTTGAAGGAGAACTCTCCTTTCTTTGCATCGTAGATGTTCGTTCCTGTGATGTCGGCTGGTAGAAGGTCAGGTGTAAATTGTACACGCTTGAAATCACAGCCGAGTGCATCGGCGAACGTATTCGTCATCAGGGTCTTTGCAAGTCCAGGGTAATCCTCGAACAAGAGGTTACCATTGGACAGGATGTTAACCAACACATTGTCGATAACATGGCTCTTTCCGATAATTACTTTCTGCACCTCGGTGGCAATCGCTTGTCCGATTGCACCGACGGCTTCGAGTTTATCACTCATCTTTTTTGAGCCGCCCTTAGGCTTCTTTTTGGTTGCAGCTTTTTCTTCAGTCATTTTTCTCTCTCCATTTTCTGTTTGTTTCAGTTCTTACCCCATCGTCTTATCGCCACCATCAGTTGGCGTAATTCTTGGGGAGTGTATTTTCTGCTTTGGCTATATGCCAGTTCAACGAGTCTCGGATCTCCGATCATCGTTTGAACCTCAGCTGGCGGTTTAATCGCCATCTGGTCTCTAGTCAGGTCGTGATGAACTCTAACTTTCGTGAATAGTGCTTTTTGCACCCGTTTCCTGTAGGAGCTAGGGTCCAATTTATTCGGCCGTTCTCTGAATCTTGTAAGGTCGAAAATATGACGCCAGTTTTCTTTTTCAGGAACTACCATCATCGCAACAAGCAATAGTAATCCAACATTCAGAACTACCAGCCACTTGAGGAATGTATTGGAAGTTAGGAGTACAACCGTTCCCATGGTTTCCACGAATGGAGCCGATATGATTCCGGTAACGTGTCGGCTTTCATCAAAGACAATTTGAAATTGGCTTTTATCGTCACGAATAGATTTGGCCATCTTCTTGTTATCATGTTCCATCATGTCGTCAATAAGTAGCGAGAAGTATTCTTCGTTACCTTGCCAATATGTTTCTCTAACTGTGTTTAACCAGCAGTTATTGGCTTGCTGTTCGCAGGAAGAACTCATGTCGTTTTCTATCGCCACATCAAGGCTCCACAATCTGTTTGAGAAAGCCTCCTCATCGGATACAAACACAATACTGCCTGTGACCTGTAGTTCTCTGGTATTTCCTCCAACCAATCCTCCTGAACCAGCGCTAACCTTGTCGAAGGTAGTAATTCCAGGATAGTCGATTCGGACAATTAAGGCCAGATCTCCAGGTGCTGGGTTTCTCTGGTCATCTGCAAGCCCGTTTCCCTGTACATCGATGAATGCAGATGGAGAAGCGGTAGCGAGGATTTTTACTTGCCTTTGATTCTCTGTTGCTTGGTTGGGATCATCTTCAGGTAGAGGCTCGAATTTCATTCCAGTAGGGGAACGGAACATAACCGGCAGTCTACAATTTAATCGATTGTCTTGTAAGACATCTGTATCAATGCACCCTTGCCTAAGGTAAGAACTTGGCATATCGTTGACATCTTCTGAAACAGCTGCAAGGCCCCATACGTTTAGCCACGAACCGTCGGTTGGTTGTCCATCTTCATATTCCATCCAGTACTGATTCTCGTCATTGAGTGGGGAATCAAAGAAAGTAACACCAAATTTCTCAGCTAATCGATTTGCATTTGTCCCATCAGCGGCGACGATTACCTTTCCTCCCCTGTTGGTTACAAAGTCGTAAATGGCATCTGCTTCAGTTTCAGCAATTGGCTTCTCCGGTGCAATAATCATCAATGCAGTTCGATGAGGGTCTTTCCAATCATTTACCAACATTGGAGTTGACATTGTGTTTGCAATAAAATAGCCTTCATCAGTGGACATTGTTTCTCTCATGTCGGTGACTTGGGCGAGAGAACTAATTTCTCCTCCTTCACCTTCTGTGTAGGCAGAATAGTAGGTTGCCTTTCCAGCAACGAAAATCATGGGGAGAATCAACAGAAGTACCATTGTGATGGCGACAGAGCCAACCACCATTCTGGTAAAATTTGCCTCTTCTGAATTATCTTCAGCCATGTAAATTCCTTTCCATTCAAAGATTTAGCATAGGCTATGGACACCTACGCTTCCACGCGAGCCTCATTCCACAGATATATGTTGTTGATTACAGGGCACCATAATTGGAGGTATTATGCATGCTCCGATGTACATATTGCACTATCTCAGTATGTCTATTTAGAAATTTAAATCAGGGAAAAAACCTGAATTATTTCCTTCTTTCAGTGTTCATAAACAAGGCGCCAATTAACGAACAAAGTATGACGCTTATTCCAGGTGCTGGGAGATTTGATGTGACCACTTCTACAGGGTCTTCTGGGTCGTCAGGATTATCCGGATCTTGGTTATTTGTTGGTGGTCGTTCAACGGTTATTCGTGTAAAGTCAGTTGAGAGCTGGCTTCCATCTGCACCATCGGATGCAACCGTCACCTCAACCCGACAATTCCGTTGTGGATGACTTTCCGATGCTGTTACTTTGAGGTCTGCAGTAGTACTTGCTCCTTTCTCTATGTTTCTTGTTAGTAATGCATCAAGCCCGGAGTCAGTAGTCATCAATGGGCAGTCGTCAGTAACTTCCAACTCGCGAACTTTGTCTCTAGAATTCCCATCATTTGTTACAGTGACTTTGAGTATTGTATCAGTTCCCGAGTTCATCGGCCCAACAGCATCAGCAATCTCAACATTTAGCATGAAAATCTCTGGGATTTCGAGGTCTCCTATTTTCTCTTGACTTTCAGGAATAAATACTGGCATGCCATTCCTCTCCTCTAAATTCGCTGTAATAGAGAAACTTTCCTTCTTACCAGCATCTATTTCGTAGACCTCTATACCGCGAACCATAATCGTGAACGAGTCGTTATTTCCAGGCTCAATCGTTGCTTCTTCAGGTGCTCCCATAACTTCCGCTTCAAATGGGAATTCATACTCAAAAGCGACTTTTACCGAAAGAAGACCTTGATTATCGACGAACATCGTAACCGAAGCCATCCCTGCTTCAGAGACTATGAATGGGTTGCTATCATCTTCATCTGGATATTCTATTCCTAGTTCCCAATTTCCTAGAGATGGTTCTGGTTGAGCCATGGAGTTTGGAATTGCTGCTATTATCATTGCAGTGATTAGTAAAATCGGTAAAATCCCTCGCCTCAAGAACCTTCCTCCACCAATCCGGCGCAAGCCCGCCGTGTTAACACCTTCACCATCTTTCTTCTGTAGGAAGGTGAGAACCATGTGTTTTGAACGGGCTTCACAGCTTTTCGAATAGATTCGGCTAAATCGTTAATCGATTCTGCACCGGACCAACCCTCTAGGTAGGTATCTACCTCTTTTGTATGAAGTATTGGAATAGATTCCAGTCCTGTTGTTGCTACCCTAAGTTCGGTTGGTTTTGTGGTTCCGTTTTTCTTCCAAACTGCGGCGACTCCCGCCTCAGGGAAATCCCAGGATTCGCGCTGCCGTAATTTCTGGTAATCTCCATGCCACTCTGCAACATCTTCTGGAAGTGTGAGGTGTGTGACTAATTCTCCAGGTTGGAGTACATTACGAGTCATTCCATCAAGTTGGAAGAATTCGCAAAGCGCCATCGAGCGGACGCCGTTTGGTCCCGCGAGGTGTATTGTTGCTCCGAGACACATTAGAACTGGAGCGAGATCTGCTTGGTAGGTGGCAACACAGAGTGTATTTTGATTTGGAATCACTCTACAATCTGCTTCGGTTCCACAATCACATTTGTGACACCAATCGATGGATTCTCTCCATTGTTCGGTTTGATTGAACCAATAACATCGAGTATCAAGGCAAATATTACCACCCACCGTTCCAGAACGTCTGACCATAACACTGGCAATCGTATCAGCCGCTTTGGCAAGAACTGGATGGGTAGTGCTTGATTGAACCAGGTCATGAAGTCTGACCATCGCTCCGATATGAGTCTCATTGAGTTCTGTTAATTCACTTATCTTGGCAAGAGAAATCACGTTAGGTTTGACGTTGAGGTGCCATTTGTAATTTGGAAGCAAGTCAGTTCCTCCAGCCACCCAGTCAAATTCTTGATTTTTGGAAGCCATCTCTTCAGCAATAGAAATTGCCTCATCCAAACTGGTTGGAGTGTGTAATTGGAATGGAGGCATACGCATCAGTAATCACCCCTGTGTCTTCTTTCTGTATGCTTCCAAGCGCTACCAGCTAAACGAGGTTCTGAGAGGTATTCTTCAGAGGGTATTACATTGACTGCCCATTTTTCATCCACTTCATCCGGAGGGGTTGTGGGGTCCAACCCGAACAGCGCTCCATTGTGGTATGGTTGTCTATTATCGTTCAAGCGTCGTTCTAGATCGCGCTTTGCATGATCTTCTGCTCTCTTCGATAGCACTGCTTGTAGCCCAGAGTACTCAAGCCGGGGGCTTGGTAATTTTATGGGGTCATCCACACCTTCAGCCTTGCATTTTCTTTCAATGAGTTTTAGTAATCTGTCAGGAGTAATTGGTAATTCCGCGGTCCTAATCCCTACTGCATCGTAAACCGCGTTACAAACAGCGGGTAGTATAGGGAGAAGTGGTCCTTCTCCTGCTTCCTTTGCTCCGAATGGGCCTTCAGGATCATTAGATTCCACTATAATTGGAAAGACTTGGGGCATTTCGTGAACACTTGGAATCTTGTAATCAAGTAAATCTGGATTCATCAAGTGACCACTTCTACCATATCTCATTTCCTCACTCAAAACCTGACCCATCCCCATATGGCAAGAGCCGATTATCTGTCCTTTGACAGCTAATGGATTCAGTGCTTTACCACAATCATGGGCCGCCCAAACTTTCTCGACTTTTGTTTGACCAGTTTCAACGTCTACAGAAACTTCAGCGACATAGGCTGAGAATGAATATGCAGGTGCTAATCCGGCGGCTGCACCCTTGTGTGTGCGGCCCATTGGAGGGGTTCTGTATGCTCCGGATGCGACAAGTGCTCCTCGGTCTTCTTGTGCTTTGTGAAGAGCTTCGAGATATGAGACTCCAACTGCTGGGTCATTTTTGGCAAATATTCGACGGTCACCAATGACTAACTTTTCTCGCTCCGCCCCGGTAATTTCAACCGTAGCATCGAGTAATTCGTCGCGAATTTGCATTGCGGCAGAAATCGCAGCATTTGCATTCATGAACGTCACTCTAGAGGAATATGAACCTAGGTCGACCGGGGAAGTGTCCGATTCCTTTGATCTAATTCTAATCAAGTCTAGAGGTAGTCCCAAGACCTCAGCTACAGATTGTGCAACAACGGTGTCAGAACCTTGCCCGATTTCAGCCGCGCCAGTGTGAACAGTAACTCCACCATCCATGTCGATTTTCAGATGGACTGTTGCATGTGGGAATTTATTCGGGTCCCAATGAATAGGTAATCCAGAACCAGATATAAAGAATCCACAGCCTATTCCAATCCCTTTACCTAATGGCATCTTTCGAAATTTTTCATCCCAGCCGCTTTCTTTTTTCACACGTTCTAAACATTCACGCATTCCGATGCTCGTGACCCTGAATCCAGTAATTGTAGCGGAATGAGGGGGTAATAAATTGGCTAGCCTGAGGTCTATAGGGTCAACCGATAGTTTCTCCGCTAAGTCATCCAACCCAGTCTCTACTGCGCAGCGAGAATTCACTGCCCCGTGGCCACGCATAGCTCCGCTAGCTGGCTTATTCGTCCATACTCTAGCGCCGGTGTAATGGAATGCTCCAATTTCATAGGGTGCTGTGTGTAGAACTCCGTTGTAGTAAGTGGTTACATGCCCGAATGAGGCAAAACCGCCGCCGTCAATTAGTGCGTCGGTTTCTATTCCACAAATACGACCTTGGTCATCTGCATGTAGATTCATTTCGATTCTAGAGGGATGGCGGCCACGATTAATCCAGTATACTTCCTCACGGTCAAATGTAATCCTGACTGGTCTACCTGACTTTCTTGCTAAAATTGCAGAGCACATTTCATGAGGAAAAGGATCTGATTTGCCTCCAAATCCTCCACCAACAAATGTTCTGTGAACGTTGATTTGATGCATCGGAATTTCTAGTACATCGGCTAGGGCTCGATGTACATAATGAGGGACTTGTTGCGGTGTGTAGAGGGTTAATCTACCGGATGGGTCCCAATTTGCAACCACTGCATGAGGTTCTGTTGCAGCATGATTGACTCCAGCGAATAACCAGTTTTCCTTGTGACTTGCAATTGCATTTTCTTCAATCCCATCAACATCGCCAAATTCCTGGAAAACACGCTTCTGAACATTAGCATCACCGATGTGATACTTACCTCTGTCGTGAATAGGAAGCTCACTATCTTTCAAACCATCACGCATGTCGTGAATTGAATCCAAGATTTCGTATTCGACTTCGATTAAACGTTCGGCTTCACGCGCAGTCGCCTCATCTTCTGCTGCAACACATGCGACGAGGTCACCTACGTGGCGGACTTTTTCCACAGCCATTGCGTGTTCATCTTTGGTTACCGGCAAAACACCGAACTTGTTTTCTGCATCTGCACCAGTTGCAATTGCGACAACTCCAGGGAGTTCAAGTGCTTTTGAAAAATCGACGGATAGTACCCGAGCATAATGGTGCGGCGAGCGAATAATTCTTCCAATTAGTTCTCCGGGCAATCTGATATCGTCCCCATACTGAGCCTGACCAGTTACCTTCCATCTCCCATCTACTAATGCCGTTGGCTTACCAATAACTTGTCCACTTACTAAATCGTCATGACGATGCGACCCCCATGGTTGGGCTAATTCTCCACCTTGAGATTCTGGAATACTGTCTTGGTTTGTGGGGCGGGAGAATCTATTTTTCCCTCCAGAACCTGGTTTGGCAAAAGGTAGCTTACCCGGTTGTTGCCGGTAACCAACCATTTCATCCTCATTATCATCTTCTGACATTGAATCACTCTCCAGAGAATCCGGGGTGCGGGTCGCTCTTTGGCGAAGTTGAATCTTCGACCGATTCTCCTGAGGTTAGTATTGCAGATGCAGCCCGAACAGAGTCCACAATCTGTTGATAACCTGTGCATCTGCATAGATTCCCTTCGATGGCAGTTTTGATTTCTTCATCACTTGGGCTAGAGTTTTCTTCAAGTAACGCCGAAGCGACCACAAGGAACCCAGGGGTGCAAAAGCCACATTGAGAGCCGCCACATTCAGCAAACATCTCCTGTATTGGGTGTAGATGGTGTCCTTCTGCAAGTCCTTCAACTGTAGTTATCTCACAGCTTTCTGCTTCTGCGGCAAGAGTTAGGCAGGAAAGTCTCGGTTCTCCATTAATCAATACAGAACAACAGCCACATGTACCCATGTCACAGCCCCTTTTAGTACCAAGGCTCCCTGCTTTATCCCTCAATACATCGAGCAAGATTGCATTGTTTTCGATGTTCAATTGTTTCTTTACACCATTAATCGATGCAACCCAAGATACTTCTCCAGACGAGGGCAGCATCGGTAGCCGGTGTTGCACCATGAAGAGAATCCACTGAGGATTCTCCTATTACGCTTCGGTCTGAGTCCTACGGACTCAATTCAAGTCTGAACCAGCCTTGTGCATCACTGCTCTTTCTGCATCTTGTAGGTGGCCACCAAAAGTCGAACGAGAAATACCCATTTCTTCCGCCAAATCCTTGATTGTAACCGGTGAACTTTGTTGGTAGTAACCTTTTTCGACGGCAAATGATAGGACTTCTTTCTGTCTTTTTGTCAGTACTTTGTCCCAGCCGTTGACCATTTCTCCCCGCATAGTTATGACGCTAACTTTGTCTGGTGGTAAAACCACCCTAAGGAGAGCGAGAAACCTGCGCATTGCTCCAGTTAACCCTGTTACTCGCATTTCCATCCCACCTGTTGCATCCAAACTATAGGGAGGTTGTAGATGTAGATTGGATAGCTCAATAGCAGACTTTGCCAAACTGTGCGAACATAGGATGCTGACCAATATCCCCTCCTCCGATTCCTCGTGGATTTCCATTACCTGAAAACTTTCTAAGTCATTTAGTTCATTGATATCTTTTCCATCTTGTAATACAATCTCTGCTAATTGAACGATTCCAACTGGAGAAACCCCCAAATGAGCCAATACCTCAAACCTCTGACAGATTTGTAGGATACCCCCCAATTCCTTAGCGCCCTGAATGGTTGAGAGATTCCATCTCAGGACTACCTTTCGCATGTAATTCACCTTGCAGTAATGCTATTCAACCCTATGCTTTGGCATTCAGGGAGGGATACATTTCCATATTATTCCTGAACGCATTTTTCAATCGCTAAAATTTCTGCGCATACGGCTATTGCAATCTCTTCGGGAGTTTCCGCACCGATTTCAATACCTATGGGGCAACGAACGGAATCGATCACAAGTTCAGGTACCCCTGCAGAGATTGCTTCCTCTCTGAAAACCTTCCATTTTGCTCGAGAACCAATTGCTCCAATGCGTGGCCTTTCTCCTTCGCCCCGAGTCAACAATAGACCAATCAGTAGGTCTTGGTCTACCGACCAATCATGCCCTAACAATAGAACGTCTGAAAATCGCATAAATCCATTATCAGAGATACTGCTAATAAATGCCTCAACATCACTAGAGTGATGTTCTACCGCATTAGGATATACTTCCACATCAGCGAATTCGTTTCTAACATCGAAAACACTGTGAGACCAACCTAGATTGTCACATGCTGCAGCGACGGCTAGACCACAATGGCCCCCGCCGGCAATTAGTATGTGTGGCACGGGTTCCAATACCTCCAGTGAGACGGTTACGCGACCGCCGCATAGGCTGTTAAGAGCCGTCGCCTCTTGGCCCTTCGCATCTCGATGTAAGACGTATGTCTCAACTCTACTAGTGCTGGATCCATTGGTCAACATCTGCCCAAGATGCTTCTCTACCTTCAATTCTAACCCAGCACCTCCTATAGTACCGTGTCTATTTCTCAAATTAGTCAGCGCCATTCTCGCTCCGGGTTTACCTGGTACGCTCCCGCTGGCTTCAACTACAGACGCAAGGGCTACCCTTTCACCGTGATTCAATCGGTCCAATACCCACGCTAGGGTGGCGCTGGTCATAGATGTCCGGAAGTGGCTCAAGATATTGGATTTGCTCGCTGGGGAATAGTAATTTACATAAGAAATTCAAGAGTTAGCCCAGGCTAACTTTCAAATGAATAAGCGCCTCGGGTGTCGTATGTCATTGAACATAAGCGCGGCTCAGGCGCTGGAAATTCTAGTGGTCTCAATGAGAGACTCTTTCCTTGCAGTGACTGTTTTTGTCGCTGCAATGATTCTACTGTTCAGTTGGTTACAATTTATCACAGCAGGTCGATTTGTGGGCTGGATTGGTGAAAATAGGGGCCTTCAGCCATTAATTGGTGCAATGATGGGGCTAACTCCTGGTTGTGGTGGCGCAATAATTGTCATGCCTATGTATGCTAGAGGCTACGTCACTTATGGAACGGTTATTGCGACTTTAATCGCAACCCTAGGTGATGCCGCTTTCGTTCTAATCGGGGCTGTTTTCCAAGATTCGTCATACCTGACTCCAGTAATTGTTGTTCATACGACATCCTTTGTTGTCGGTGTATCATGGGGGTACGGTGTAGATTTGATAGAAGTTACACCAACAACTCCGCTGGGTCGCTTCGGACCTAAGTTTGGTACTGATGAGCCATTAGGCGAAGAAGTTGCAAAGGCAATGGAAGGTAAAGATTCGCTAATCGAAAATCTGCCCCGAGAGGTTCCAGAAGGTTGGGGGTATCGTGTATTGCACCAAGGTTACAGAATTTGGTGGTTGGTGACCGCAGTGGGTTTGTGTCTTGCAATCTTACTTCTCGGTTGGTATGCACAAGATCCGGAATACTCACCTGAGTTAGTCTGGGATCCAACAACTCGAGATGGAATAGTCACTTGGGTAGGATTCATTGGAAGCTCTTTGTCCATTATTCTCTATGTTTCCTCTAAGAATTTCTTTGCTGATGATACCGAGGCTACTATTGGAGATAAACTCAATTCACTTGACGAAACTCTGGTACATGCAGCCTCAGAAACAGCATTCGTTACTTTTTGGGTTCTGATTGCTTACCTCGTATTTGAGTTCGGTATGTTATTGGCTGGAATTAAAGAATCAGATATGTCTGAGAATGGTTCCGGCGCTGGTGCAGTTTTGGTTGCAGCAACTATTGGACTGATCCCTGGATGTGGGCCTCAAATCATCGCAATTACTGCATATGTCGAAGGAATAATCTCCTTTCCTGCTTTAGTTGCAAATGCCATATCTCAAGATGGGGACGCCCTTTTCCCTCTATTGGTTAGGCACAAGGTTGCCTCCATTTGGGCAACAATACATACCACCCTTCCTGCAATTATTGTGGGGTTAGTGTTCCTTTGGGCGATGGGACAATATCCCTCTATTACAGATGCTTTGCAACCCTGATTAGTTGGTTAACATCTTCTTTAGTGTCTATGTTTAGGTGTAAATAAGGGTCTTCTACCTGTATCCTTTCAGGACTGATTAGTTCACGTAATGGAATATCGGGTCGTGCCTGCAAAATATTCTCACAATCCTGAGAAGTTATTGCAATCGGATGACCTCCTTTTTCTTTGTAGGTTGGAATGGTTGTGGTGTTTGTTTCACACAGTAAATTGATTGTTTCTAGACTAAATCCAGGTCGGTCTACGGGGATAATCAACAGGGGGCCGGGGCCAATTGATTCAATTCCGCATTGAATAGTTCCTGTTCTACCCAATTCCGGATTTGGATTCACTACGGCACTAACATCGGGGAGTAAATTCTCAATTTTTTGTTTTAACGAATTACGTGTAACTACAGTTACAGAAAGACTTGCACGTTGTAATTTACTGCAAACTAACTGAACAAGAGTTTTCCCTTCAACTTCTATCAATGCCTTGTGGCTACCAAGGCGCTTACTAGCCCCAGCGGCTAGTACAATCCCTCTGTCAATCCTCATTGGAAGTTGCACTCCAAATCGATCTGCGATTGAAGTAAATTGCAACTCCAATAACAGGGACCAAGAAAATTAACGCCCCAGATAATACAATCAAAAGAGATTCTTCATTCAATCTCTTTTCCTGATTTGTTGCCACTTCATCAATTAGTATTACTCTTTTAGCATCAATAGGTGAGATATGATCTTCATCAAGGTATAACCTTGCAAAGATCGTAGAATTACCTGAATTATTGTGAGGTTCTAGTACTATACTCCAACTTGTCCAATCCCCCTCGTCCGACTCATCTTTTGCTTCGTTCCATTCTTCACCGCCCACTCTTACCTGAACTTTGCCTTCTGAGCCCGAAGGTAATCCACTTGCAATCCCTGTAATTCCGCTTTGATTTTGAATTACCTGTAAGGTATCAATATTCATTGTAACATTGAGCGAACGATCAATGCTTCCTGCTGCTTCAACAAATGCTATTGGATCCGCTTGTCCATATCCAAACTCATTATCCGGCCGAGTTTCAAGAACACTACAGTCATTGAGCCCTGGATCACCTAGGAGAACAATTTCTCTTTCGATTGAATAGGCCGCTATGATATCTTTGAATTCAGAGGGGGTGATGTCCGGATTTGCTTGTACCATTAAAGCGGCGATTCCGGCCATCAGTGGGGTTGCCATACTAGTTCCAGATTTACTTGTGTACCCATCATTTGTTGCTGCATCAGGAGCCATTATGCTAGATCCTATGGTTGCTACATCCGGCTTTACTCGCAAGTCAGAAGTATATCCTCTGCTACTGTAAATTGCGAGCCCTAAATCTTTATCCAGACTACCTACGGTTACGGGTAAAGCGGCATCTCCGGGGCTATCGATTGTATTACAGCCAGCAAAAGTTGCCCCTCCGAATTCGTTTCCGGCAGAGAGAGTTGTGATGATTCCTGCTTCTACAACGGCATCCATTTGGCGACTCCAAGCAGAACTACCGTCATTATCGACATGAATTTCAAATTGCTGCTCCCCTAGGGAGGAAGTCAAGATATTGATGCCATATTTTTCCTTGTTATCTATTGCCCATTGGGCGCCCTGCATAATGTCTTCAATATCTCCATCACAACATGCTAAGATGTTGATCAACCATGCACCGGGTGCTGCCCCTACATATTTTTCTCCAGTAGCAGGATCTACTTGTCCTCCGCCGCTACCCGCTGCAATACCTGCAACATGAGTCCCATGAGTTCCTGAGTCGTAAGATTCTGAAGGATCTAATTCTTGATCGGTAAACACGGCATCGAAAAATGCTATTATTTTTGGATCACAGTCCGCCGGAATTGGCTCTGGATTTGGATCTAAGGGGTCGGGTGGTTCCTCGACACATGTAAAGGGGTCATCATCCATATCATTGAGTCCTTCATGATTCCCTCTCACTCCCGTATCGAGTACAGCAATCACCGCTCCAGTTCCATCTAAACCTAGGTCATTCCATACGGTGTCTACTCCCATGTTTGGAACCGCTTGATGCATGTTTGGTTCCGCAAGTCCTAGATCTTCAATCATTACCACACCCGGTAGAGAAAGGATTCCATCAGGTCCTAGGATTGAATCGAAAGGTGCAGAAGCCGCCACAGTATCCAGATAACTAAATCTGAAAGTAACCTCAACATTCAGTTCTTCAAGTGCCGAAATATCTGCATCTGTGGGGTGATGGTCGTAGTCGATGAAAACTCTAGCATTTCCAGATGATGCACGTTTCCACCATTGGTTTTGTGTTTCACTAGGTTGTAGAATCAACCATTCTAGTCTATCGTCAATAGAATCGCCATCTTTGTCCCTACTCCAGTCGAGCCACCATTGGAAATGAATTTCAGGCTCCACTGAGGCAGTCCAATCCCCATTGAAATCTAGACCCCCTCCGCGTGAAGATTCAACACTAATCGAAGAGGAAACTAATGGGGCCATTAGCATAATCAAAACAATTGAGGCATAGATGCCCCTAGTCTGACCCATAATTAGTCCAGTAAGCACCCATGTTTGAGCATTAGGACTGGGTGACTTGAGACTATCCGGATTCGAATTGAGAGGTTTCTGCTTCAGAGAAGACTTCTTCCACTATTTCGTCGTCTTGGAAATATTCATCATCTTTTTCGAAGAATCCTCTATCACGGAGTTGCACCCCAGCAAAAATTAGTGCACAGAGAAGCACTAGGACCAGTAGAGCTAAGATTCCAACTACAATTCCCATGAGGGAACTGTCAGAACCGGATTGAGTTATTTTTTCTTCACCCATAATGTGAATTCCTATCGCAAGATTGGTTGAGGCTTGGTCGCCGGATATTGCTCGTACGAGAATAACTTGTTCGCCTTCTACCGTATTATTGGGAAGGAATCGAAGCCGATCTACCAGTAGGTCATGGGTCACCTCAAAGCGCTCGTCACCAATAGTAAATTCAGCCAAATCCATCCAATTATCTCTCATGTCCCAAGTTCGCCATTGTACTCTTTGAACTCCACCCTCCAGATTGAATACAATCGATTCTCCTTGTCCAATGTGAACGCGGTTATCCTTTCCATATTCGCTTTCCAAAGTCACGTTCAATGACATGCTCAATTCGTAGAAGTAATTGGCGGCTTCCTCAACTGCAGGCTGGGCATTAACATGGCCATGACCGTACACGTTGTTCTGCCTATTCTTAGGAATCAGGTCCTCCGCGCAAGGCTCATTCGCCACCATGTAATGGCATTGCCTGTACGTGGAAGTTTCCTGCATTATATTCCTTACATCGAAAGCACTGAGATCAGGATTTGCTTGGTACATCAATACTCCAACCCCAGCCGCACCGGGTGTTGCCATACTCGTTCCAGATAAAGCCACATATCCATCACCTGAATTAGCATCTGGGGCGTTAACACTGCTACCTACGAAAGCCAGATTTGGCTTGATACGTCCTTCTTCAGTAGGTCCTTGACTTGAGTATATCGCGATTGCAGTATTTTTGTCCAAAGCACCAACTGTAATCGCATCTTCTGCACTTCCGGGAGTTCCAATTTTAGCGCTAAATGCGGAATTTCCGGCCGCGATGAAAATTGCAACACCAGCTCTCATCATTTCATTCGCCATTCGATTAACGGATTCTTGTTCAGAGGTCGTCCATTCGGATACAGCAGGTCCCCCAAGACTCATGCTGGCTGCTCGAATGTTGAACTCATGCCGTTTTTCAACGGTCCACTCCATTCCTGCCATAACCTGAGCATAACTCCCACTTCCGCTTCCACTCAGAACTTTAACTCCCACGAGATTTGCATGTGGTGCGACTCCAACATGCTGGAATGTAGGTGCTCCTGTTCCTGCAGTTATTCCGGCACAATGTGTTCCGTGCCCATTATCATCGTAGGGGAAAATTTCGCTACCATTAGTTGCGCCTGGATTATTTACTGCATCAAAGAATGCAATTACCTTGGTGTCATTAGTGCTATTATCGTCATCCAAATCATCTAATCCGGAATGATTTCCATCAATTCCAGTATCGATTATTGCCATGGTAACTCCAGCGCCAGTGTAGCCAGTATCCTGCCAAACTAAATCAACACCATGAGCAGGAACTACATCCTCCATCTGAACCTCTAATCTTCCATCTAATTCAATGAATACAACTCCAGGCAGTTCAACCAATTGGTAAATTCTATCCAATTCGACTGTGCCCGCAATCGAATCAACTAACCAATATCTGAATTGGGTCTGGAAATCCAATTCACTTTCAAGCATCTTTTGATCGGCTTCAGTTGGTGTGTGGTCAAAGTCAACAATCACTGAAATCCGTCCATTATCATCTAGGTATTGGTGGTGATTGTTTTGTGCAGCAATCCAGATTGCATCGTGAATGTAATCTCCATCTTTGTCCATGTTTGTATTCCTCCACCAATCACCGATTTGCTCAGAATAGGTTCGGGTTTGAGATGAATCTGAAACAGTTGGAGCTGCAGCCGCAAGAGCGGGAACAAGCATCATAGCGAGTACTGTGAATGCAATTAACCGACCTCGGAATTCATCAGATACAAGCATGTGAACCAACCCCTCGGTATAGAGAAGGTAATTTCAATAAAGCGGTTCGCTGACTATTCAGCCCCGAGGGCTGATTCACAGGCCTCTGAGCATTTCTCTTCCAATGATCATCCGTTGAACTTGACTGCTCCCCTCGTAAATTTGCAGAACTTTCGCGGCGCGCATTAATCGCGCTACCGGGTACTCTTCTGAGTAACCATAGCCCCCGAAGACTTGCACCGCATCAGTAGTTATTTCCATACAAGAATCGGCTGCAAAACGCTTTGCGTGAGCAGCACTTTCAGTATTCTTGATTCCATTATCGACTTCCCATGCAGTGCGCCAAGTTAGCAATCTGCTAGCCTCAATTTTTGTTTTCATATCAGCCAACATGAACTGAATTGCCTGATGTTCGTGCAATTTCTTGCCGAAGGTCTTGCGTTCATCGGCGTATTGTAGAGCATATTCATAGGCGGCTCGAGAACATCCAACTGCTTGAGCAGCCACATTAGGTCGTGAAAGGTCAAATGCCTTCATTGCGTTGAACCAACCCACTCCTTCAACGCCACCAATTAGATTCTCAATTGGAACATGAACATCTTCGAAGATTACAGCTCTGGTATCTGAAGCCCTCTGACCCATGTTAGTTTCTTTCTTTCCAAGGGAAACTCCATCCCATGAACTCTCGACAATGAATGCACTCATTCCTTTGTATCCAGCAGACTTGTCTGTGTATGCCAAAACGAAGAACCAATCGGCTTGTCCTGCACCTGTTATCCACATCTTCTGACCATTTAGGATGTAATGATCGCCATCTCGAATAGCGGTCGTTTGTATGCTTGCAACGTCACTCCCTGCACCGGGCTCGGTCACGCAATAGGATGCTATCAATGGCTCTTTCACCAATCTCCCGAGGTATTCTGCCTTCTGTTCCTCAGTGCCGCCAGTAATTATTGGCCCAACCGTCAATCCATTGGAATATGCGGCTGTGCCAAATCCAGGATCGCCCCAGGAAAACTCCTCAGAGACCAATACTTCGTCAAGAATGCCCATTCCCATGCCCCCGTATTCAGCAGGGATGTGTAGGTTGGTGAGGCCTAGAGAGTGAGCTTCGGAAATAGCCTCTATTGGGAACTCAGAATTAGCATCCCAGTGCTCTGCATTAGGCCGAACGATATCTCTTGCAAATTCATGAGCCAACTCACGAAGCATCTCCTGCTCTTCGGACAATGCGAACTCTACCATGATGCCGCCACAGGCCTTCCAGCCTTAGCCGTTAGGGACAGAGAAATATACGGAATCCACAACTTAGCCAAGATAGAGGAATGCCATATAGGCAAAGTATCCAGTAACCATAGTGGCTCCAACCCTTGGTCCTATTTCTCTATCATCAAGTAACATGGCCGCAACTAAGCCAGAGGTCAGTATTACTACCCAAATATCTCGGCCTGCAAATTCCTCAGCGATATCTATCCCTCCTCCAATTAAAGATGCAATTCCCAGAATTCCAAGTATATTCATCACATTTGAGCCCAATACATTCCCCACTGCAACTCCTCCCTGATTACGCAGTGCGGAGATTAGCGTTACAGCCAATTCAGGCAATGAAGTTCCTAATGCAACCAATGTAAGCCCCACAATTTCCTCATCGATATTGTAAGTGTCTGCCAAACCTATTGCGCCGTCAAGAAGAAATATAGCCCCTTGCCAAATCATTACTCCACCTGCAATTGTTGCGAATACAGCTAGTAGTATATTGTCCGGGAGCCAAGTTTCTTCTGGTTCCTCTACATCGGCTTTTCCCTTCGAAGAGAGATAGGCGTAGGCATAATAACTTAGCAGTAAAATGAGCATGAAAGCTCCCCCTTCAACTGGTATTGAACGATTATACACAAAGGCAGTTAGAAGGACAGTTGCTAGGATTACAGCAATTGCATCCCGTCTTATTCCACTGCCTGCCTCATCGCCTGAGCCAAGCATACAAGCGGTGCCAAGTACCAACATCACGTTGGCAACATTCGAGCCTAGGACACCCCCAACAGCAATCTCTGGTTGTTCCTGCGAGACTGCTTCAATAGCTACTGCCAATTCTGGAAGAGATGTGCCGATTGCAACGATGGTGAATCCTACTAATAAGGGAGGGACTCGCAGACGGTAGGCGATTTGAACTGCACCTTGTACAACTCCTTCTCCGCCTGCCATTAACAAGACGAATCCAATCAGTACCAGAATCGGATCGGAGTCTACCATCTTACCACGCTCAGCGGACCACGCTCATCATGTTTGAGTCCATCTCTCTCAGTCGCACATTCTTCTGATGTGTCTGACCACTAGCTCGGATGTAGGGATAGTATGGTCTTCCAACGGGGGGGAGAATGGAACAGGGGTGTCTAATGCTCCGATTACCACTGGTGCGTTTTCTAGGTTCCAGAATGCTTCCTCTAGGATCCTACTACTAACGGTGTGCCCAAGCCCCCCGGTGTATTGAGCCTCTTGCAAAACGATTAGACGCCCGGTTCTTCGAACCGACTCGATACAGGTTTTTGCATCGAAGGGCAATATCGTCCGCAAATCAACAATTTCAGGCTCAATACCACGTTTTGCTGCCGCTTCAGCCGCCTCCAATGCAACGTGAACCATCGCGCCCCATGTTACAATGGTGACATCTTTACCACCGCGTACAACTCTAGCCTTGCCTATACTATTGCCGTCATTAGCAAGGCGTTGATGAACTGACTCTGTGTCAACTATCTGGTTAATCGAGTGACCCCAGCCTGTATCTCCTCCACGTAAACCGTAGAGTCCTATGTGCTCAAGATATACTACAGGGTCATTCAAGGCATGTGCTTCAACCAACAGATCGTAGGCATCTTGTGGGGTAGATGGAAAGACAATTACCAAGCCTGGGTCGTTTGCAAACCATGATTCAATCATATTTGCGTGAAACGGCCCACTCCGAGTTTTACCCCCTAGTGGTATTCGAACAGTCAGTGGAACTTCGGCCCCCCATCTCCATCTGAGTTGGGCTGCATTATTGATTAGCGGATTCATTGCTAAAGCAGCAAATCCTCCAAATTGGATTTCTGCCAAAGGTCGCATACCGCCCAGAGCGGCTCCTGTTGCTGAATGTATGATAATCGCCTCTGACAGAGGCATATCGAGTAATTTGTCCGAATGGCCTCTTGCTTTCAATGGTAGATTCATTCCGAAGGCTCCGGCGACTTCCATATCTTCTCCCATGAATATAATTGAATCTCCATATTTGTCAGCAAGGCTTACCATCCCATTCTGTATTGCCTTGCTATATGTCCAAGAGTTCGCAGCATCCGAGAATTCGATGTCTACCTCGCCGATAATGACCGGGCTCTCTCCTCCGGAGAGGCTCACTCCAAAGCGATCGAACTGTTCAGAATGAGTTGAGGCATCGTGAAGCGAAGTGACCCTCTTGGTCACCGAATTTCCTTCTGGCCATGCCGTATCTTCCATGTCTTTTCGAGCGGTATCTACCAATGCTTCCTCCTCTGCTTCCATTTTGCTAAGTTTACTTTCACTTACTCCTAATCTAACCAATAAATCACGATGGTTAGGAAGTGGGTCTTTTTCTGACCAATAAGTTAGCAATTCCCTATCTACGTATCCAGGAGGGTTTCCACTTGCTGCCCCTAAGTAAAGGTCATCGTGATGATGTGCGTGGCCACAACCTCGCATTGTCTCAACGTGAATTAGAGTTGGGCCGCCTCCCTCTAGGGCGAATTCACGAGCAACTGCAGTCGATGTGTGAAATTCTGCGGGATCGGAACCATCTATGCTCCAGGACGGTATCCCCATTGAATGACCCTTGTCTCCGAAGGTTTCAGCCCCAGATTGCCCGGCCGTGAAAGTATCAAGCGCGATCTGGTTATTTTGAATCATGAATGAAATTGGTAGACCTCTGGCACCAGCTAGGTTCATAGCTTCCCAAAATTCTCCGCTACTGCTGCAACCTTCACCAACCGGTGCTAGATGAAAACGAGGTCTTGCAAGCCTGTTTGCCGCAAGTGCAACACCGGTAGCGGTAGCGCTTGCTATTGGTAGTGGGGCAGTAGGTGGTAGAACTCTTTTGTGCCAATT
>NTJQ01000015.1 GCA_002457555.1 Marine Group II euryarchaeote MED-G37 | reverse complement strand
AAGATAGGAAATGAATGGAAGGTTAGAGGAATTGAATTGCGTCAACATTCAACATGTGAATGGGTAAGGCGATTACAAGAAGACATGATGGAGGATTTAGCAATTGACCCATTCGGAATTGGGCCAGAAATTGCAGCTCAACGTGTTGAAAATGAAATATCTCGCATGAGGCAAGGGGAAGTGCCATTGAATCAACTGATAGTGGGCAGAAGAGTACGATATGAAACTGGGAATCATCGAGTAATGAATCTAACAGCAGGTGCTCTTCTCCGCGCGGAAGCACTGGGGCAAAACGCACCCCCTGGAAGGAAGATTCGTTTTGCCGTAACAGGTTGGAAAAGAGAAATGTCGGCCGATAGGGTCCGATTACAATCAGAAATAGAATCGGGAACAGATTCTATTTCAGGAGAGAGAGGGGATGTTGAATTCTATACTCCGCTAGCCGTTCGAGCCGCCACTTCGATACTGTCGCCCTTCGGTTGGAATGAAGATACTGTGGTCTCAGGCTCGATGAGGCAATCCAGTCTAGATCTTTGGATGTGACGGAATTCCAGAAGAGACGTTTGACCGAACGGTAAATGCGACCAAATCATTTCTCTATCAAGAGACTGAAGGTGTAATTTCTTTCTTGTTAAACCACGATTACGTGTTTTTGATGAGTTTTCACCTATTCTCAGAACATCGTCTGTAAATTGCCTGAGAATATTACGCAAATCTTTGCTTAGCGGAGGAGATAAATTACGACTTGATGTTAGGATTACCAATGAATTCGAATCTTTACTAATATCCCTGCATCGTTGAAGTGTCGCCTTCAACAAAGAGCGCCCTTCGGGTTTCTTTAGTTGAGTATCCATAAACATCCTTGGAATTTGTGAAACTACAATGATTCTCCCCTCAATAATTCGATTTGGCGGATCGTTTGATTTAGCTTCATCAGCTAGTCGTTGAACAATAGATGCTGTTTGATGAGCAGTGAAGCCCCGGCAGATATGAAAATTACCCAAGGCTTCGCGACGGGTATAGCCACGCATTCGCAACAAAGGAAGAATAGGGGAAGGATCGAAGGCCATTCCTCCATCGATCCAATGTACAGGTCTGGATTCAGACAAATCTTTTGCAATCATTCCTAATAATACATCTTGGAATTCCTTTCTATTTTGTTCGATGAGGAGGACAGTGGCCGTCTTTGGTTTAGGTAATGCTAGATCTATTGCAGGATCACCCCAAGAAATACTCGTTGTCGGAGGCATAGGCAGAAGGCTGTACAAATTACCTATCAATCAGACAACGAGAGAGAGGTATAGAATCAGTTAATGAAAGTAATATTTCACAATTATTGAGATTCATTTTCTTCATTTATGGATAGATTTTGACTAATTGGTTTGGGGTTAGAACCGGGGACCAACGAAATAGCGATTAGGATGAAAATTACCATAATCGCATTGCTGGGTTGAACCAGCCAAGAAAGAGGACTATCCCCGTTAAATGATGATTGTGCAGTGAGGGTAACCGGAACTCTTTGTTCAAGTCCAAATGAGTCGACGAAAACAAGTTCTCCTTCTGCGATCATTCCTGGGGTCAATAAGCCGTCAGGAATGATGTTGAGGACGACATCAGGGCACGCTTGTAATTCGCCCGAGGTGGAAACAGTGGATATTCGGGAAAGTGCACCTTCTACCGCAATTGAGTATGTTCGTGAGTCTTCACCCGAACAAGAGGTAGAGAGTGTAACCTGGGAGTTTTCATCCCATGGAATGATTGCAGTAAGATGTTCTGAAGTGATTCTATGACCTATTGAATACCAGTCTAAATCAATTTGCCAATTCTCTTCCCCTAGACAACCAACTGTACCTCGGAGATATCCTGACCCCACTCCCATTTGGTTAGCGGTAGCGAGCTCTATTGTGGATTCGCCTTGTTCGATTGAAATAATTCTTGGGGCAACTCCCCCCGAATTAGATGAGGTGTAAACATCTATTTCTAACTGGCAAGCGTCATTTGCAAATACAGTAGCGAAAACAGATTCCTGACCGAGTATCTCCAAAGGCCCTCTTGGAGGTAGTACATCCACTGTTGTGGGATTACTCGGGAAATCAAAGGCAATTACAGCCTCATTAGAATCTGCTTTTTCGATTGTAGCCGTCCATTGAACCATGCGACCACGACTATCGCGTATTTGCATCCCATTAGCACCCAATTGATCACCTTGGGAAAAAGCGTCTCCAGGATCGCCACTATCTCGACCTCTTTGTAACGCTGCATCTCCATCTGCTTCTATGATTTTTAGCCACGCTTTATCCGGGTCAGTGTTGACAAGGTTATTTCTCGCATCACCATTATTCTGATCCTGAATCTCAACAATTACTCCATGTCCGGGTAGGCGTGAATCGAAACCCGAATCCACACGTAAAGTAAAGCGGACCCATTCGTTAGGAGCAATGGGGATTTCAAGATATGATCCTGCTTCGGATATTCCTCTTATTGTATAGTTGGAATCGATAGGAGTTACCTGAACACCTCTCTTAACCCCAATTAAGTCTAGAGTTGAGGAAGAAGGCAGAGCAGGTATTGCACCATTACCATTCCAATTGCCACTAGCCATTATGCCCCAATCACCAATACCATTCCAATTACTGCTGGGCAAATCACTGTGGACATCATACAAATCTAATGCCCCCATCTGATGTAGCATTTCATGGACGACTGTGCCAACTCCGGAATGAATGGAAGCTATTGTGAAGTGTTCAAACCTCCAATCTCCAATTTCTAATGGTTCCTGCATGCCCGTGAAATGGCTCCAAAGTGAATCCGTGCCACCATTCATTTCCTGAGGTTGAGCGGAATGCAAAATTAGTATTCGGTCAATTACCCCATCAGAGTTCAGATCCCAATTTGAAAGATCGATTCCTTGGAGTTGGTCGGAGGCGACATCTCGAAGTAGAGTTTCCGCGCCGTTACCATCTGCACCATGGTCTCTCTCTCCGACAACGTCTTCTCCCCAATTTTTCACTCCTTGCGGTGCTTGCCAAACATCGTCAAATAATGTCACAGATAACGAAGAGGACCCTGCAGTCATTTGTTCAACATATTCCTCGGCAGAACCTTGTCCGATTAGAATCTTAGATGCGGCTGTGGGAGGATATTGGCTATTGGGAAATTCCACTTGCAGAACCAACCATTTTTCCTCGGTCTGAACGCCCAATAAAGAAAGGCCGTTATCGTCATCATTGCTCCCTTGACCGGATGCCCATTCATCAACGATTTCTGAATTAAAATGTACATAGAGAGCACCCAGCAACAACAGAGCCGCTAGCACTGCTCTGATGGCCCTCATATCGATAACGGACATCTCCGTTCCCTTGAAGGGAACGGATTATTGAATTACGAATGATTCGAATTTAAGGTAATCCACGATATTCGGCCGAATAATACTGCAAAGATTGCTTTCTCCAACTTTTTGATTGTGAGTTTGCTTCATCTAGCCAATTTAATCCGTCAAGTCGAGTTTGGTTAGATTCGATCATTGAACGAATATCCACGGGTAAGGGATATCCATTACA
The DNA here is from genome assembly GCA_002457555.1 of Marine Group II euryarchaeote MED-G37. Classification (GTDB taxonomy): domain Archaea; phylum Thermoplasmatota; class Poseidoniia; order Poseidoniales; family Thalassarchaeaceae; genus MGIIb-O1. Next base: position 20,106 of record NTJQ01000015.1, on the reverse strand, counting down.
TCCAGTGATAGTTAAGCGATTTAGCGAATTACGTGACATCATTTCCCTCAAGGATATTTGTTCATTTTCATCTAAACATAGAGCATGTGGGCGCAAAATAGGTATTTTCTGTTGTAACCAATTTTCATTAAATGAAGGACAAGCCCCCTCGCATGAACAGTCAACTAAAGCAATCCTCTGAATTTCCCCATCCTTGTCTGTAAACGGGGTAAAAGAAGGATTGCGTATACCCAAAGGGCCTTCAGGAACCGTTCGAGAAATAACCTCGGCAGTAACCAAAACAGATACCGCAATCAATATCCGAAGCCCTTCGAAAATTTCGGGGAGGGTCAAAATTAGCAAACCACCCACTATACCGTATACTCGGTTTCTAAATCGACTCCGTCCTTCTTCCACCAAACCAAATAATCTTGAGAGGGAAAGAAAAAGAGTTGAGGTAAATGTAAGTATTAATATCCAAGAAATTCCACTTGCCAAAGCAAATAGCTCTGAGGCGTCATATCTAGGAGTAATCGAGGCTATCGAGTCTAGCTGAATACCAGCTTCAATATAATTTGGAATCATACTAAACCAAACCCAATACAAAATACTAGGAACGATTATTGCATTCAAAATTAAGTAGGAATCTAGCCACCTTTTTTCATTTGGCAGAAGGCCAGCATTAGCAAATATTCTCAAATCAAGGGAAAAAAACGGTAAGGAAAATACAGAAGCAATGATGATTACAGACATCAATCTCATTTCTATCCAATCATACGGACCATACACAGATAATGCGCCTGAAGGAGATTGAGATAGGGCCCAATCGTAGAGTAATGTTTCTATCCATATTGTTGTGATAACGGAAGCAATAAGGAAAACAATTGCAGCCCTGCGGATCATCGAATGCAAATCATCCAAATGGCTAGCGACCGGATTACGGTCATCTAGGGTCACATTTCCCATTTTACATCACGTCGTGGACAGTCGGTTCTGCTTTGGCAGAACGTACAGTTCGATATACTCCGTATGAAGCCCAAGCCGCTACGAACCAAGTGCATCCAATAATGAAGTCATGTTGATTTCCGTTTGCCGTCCAATCGATCGCAAAGAAGAATGATAATACGGCTAACAAACCACGTCTAATCCCTTGTGGATAAGCCAATTCAGTTGCAAGGTATTCAGGTCCTGGACCGTATCGTCTTTCCATAATTTCACGTTGGAAAACCGCTCCTACAATCAGAGCCGTAAGAGAGGTCCAATAAAACAGGTTACCACTTTCAAATATTCGGTCGGAAAGGTGCTTTTGGCGTTCTTTTTCTTTTTCCGTCTCACTTTCTTCAAGGACGAAAAGTGTTTGGTAATCACCAACCGCGATTGTTCTAGTTTGCAAGGTAGCATCACCATCCCCTGCTGCAATTGACCCTGGCGGATTAATAGAGAAAGTAAGGATGTTCCAGTAATCATATTCGTTTGGAATACCATCTCCATTGACGGAATTACCTGCTATGCTGAACAGTATTGTTTCTGAATCAGATGACGGTGCTGTCCAACTGATGGTCCATACTCCGTCGCCTGTTTCGGAATGAGAAATTGCATTTTGATCACCATCGGCTTCTCTAATCTCCTGAGAGTCATCCCAACTGAAATTTCCCGCTCCGTTATCAGTGAGGAGGAAACCTGCTTTTGTATTCCCGTCAGCTCCAGCGAGAGTTACTGAATCCGCTACTGTGATTACAAACTCATATGACTGGTCTGGTTCGTACATAACAGGGATTCCTGAAGCCATAACTACAGCTCTGTCGCCTGGACTAGAGTAATGACAGGTGCACCCATATTTTGCAGTCTCTTGATTGTCCGAGTTGAGGTATGGTGGACCTCCGCTGTTTGCGAATGCTGGGATTGCTAGTAATCCGACTAGGCATAGAGCAACGAACAATCTTGTTGAGCGTACCACTTTCACGCCTCCTGTTATCTCTGCGGCCTCGTCAAACACATAACCATTGCTTGTTCGCCTCCCCTTGGGAGGCGTAGCTATCTACAATTCCTTTACTGCGGCATTGAGTTCATTCATCATCTTCTTTCCATCACCGAAAAGCATCATGGTTTTGTCCATGTAGAATAAATCGTTGTCAACCCCTGCATAGCCAACAGATAGGCTTCTCTTGATTATCACAACAGTTCGAGCCATGTCCGCGTCTATAATCGGCATACCCGCCAATGGACCTTCTTTTGTTCTAGCCGCTGGATTACAGGTGTCATTTGCACCAATAATTAGAACAATATCTGCTTCTGGCATCTCTGGATTAATTTCATCCATTTCGATTAATTTCTCGTAAGGGACATTTGCCTCTGCTAATAGCACATTCATATGACCGGGCATCCTTCCGGCAACCGGGTGAATTGCGTACTTCACCTCTGTGTCGAACTTCTCCGACACTAAGTCTGCAAACTCCTTCACTTGGTGCTGACATTGGCTTACTGCCATGCCGTATCCTGGCACGATTATTATTTTCTGAGCACCATCGACCATCATTGCTACTTCATCTGCATCACTACCTACCTTCGTGCGAGTTACCTGTTCTCTGTCAGAACCACCGAATGCCTTGAAAAGAACATCAATCAACTCTCTGTTCATCGCTTTGCACATAATGAAGGTTAGAATCAAACCACTAGCACCAACTAAGGAACCAGCAACTATCAAAACACTGTTTGAGATAATGAATCCAGTGAAAGCCGCAGCGATACCTGATAGAGAATTTAGTAACGATACGACTACCGGCATATCGGCGCCCCCAATAGGTAGTACCAACAATATTCCAAGAATACATGATATTCCAATTATCGCAAATAGATAATCTGTGTTTGTTGGCTCTTGAATTAACATGTAGATTAAACCAAGTGTACTGAAGAATAACAGTGCCTTGACCGGATTTAACCAACTTGGACCCCAGGTAGGCGTACGAATCCATTTGCCAAATATCTCAACACCGCCTTTGAGTTTAAACATTGCAAGCAACGACCCTGTCAGAGTCATCCAACCAACCAATGCAGATAGTCCAGCGGCAACGATCATAACTTCTAATTCCAAACCTGTTGGCAATTCTAGTGTATCGTCTTCGATGAATTTCCACGATTCTGAAAGGGCTACCAGAGCTGATGCTGCACCTCCAAAACCATTGAACAAAGCGACCAGTTCAGGCATCCCGGTCATCTCCACCCGTACGGCCATAATCCAACCGATTAATCCGCCAAGAAGTATACCACCCCCAATTAAAATCCAACCTTCAATACCATCCCCCAGTTCCATTTGTAGAACGGTTGTGAGAACCGCTACCAACATCCCCATGGCGCCTAATTGATTCCCACGTGGCGCGGTTCTTGGATGAGATAGTCTCTTCAGACCGAAAATAAACAAAGCTGCTGATAACAGATATCCAAGACCTATCCATTGGTCATCAATCATCATCTGTCACCCCTTTTCTTTCCAGCAATCATATTCAACATTCTATTAGTTACAGCAAATCCGCCAACTACGTTAATCATCGCTAGTACAACTGCTACGAAAGCAAGAATGCCACTGACTACCGTATCCCCACCATCGTAGGCGACGTTTGCACCTAATAGAGCACCAACTATGCTGATTCCAGAAATTGCATTCGCACCACTCATTAGGGGAGTGTGAAGAGTAGCCGGAACTTTTGTGATGAGTTCAAATCCAAGGAAGATAGACAATACAAGTAGGGTAATTGAACCAATGAGTATGGTGGGATCCATCACAACACACCTCCGAGTTTGGTCTGTTTAGGATGTATCTGACCCGCAGAACAAATCAGCACGCCGCCCATTCCAGGGACGTATAAATCGTCACCCTCTGGAGCTCCTACCAGAACGTCATCTTCGTCGGAAATTAATAACTCACCTTCATTAAATATCGAGGTTATGAAAGAGGTTAAGTTGTTCGAATACAACATAGAGGCGGTGTTTGACAGAGTGCCTGGTAGATTCTTGACTCCAATTATTGTTACATCGTTTTCTGTCACAATCGTTTCGCCTGCAACTGTATCTTCACAGTTGCCTCCGACATCAGCATTCATGTCAACAATTACAGCACCCGATTTGAACGAAGAAACTGCACTGCTTGGAACAGTAATAGGTGCTGGCCTTCCAAAGATTCGAGCAGTCGTTACGATAATGTCTGCATCGGAAGCGACATCGCAAACGGTGTCGTTGACTTTCTGGATAAATTCTCCTGTAAGCGGTTTTGCATAACCAGATTCGTCTTCGAAATCATCCATACCATCAACCTCAATGAATCTCCCACCAACAGACTCTATCTGTTCAGCAGCAGACTTTCGAACGTCAGACGCATAGACGATAGCACCCAGTCTCTTGGCGGTAGCAATGGCTTGTAGACCAGCAACTCCGCTACCCATAATCACAACTTTCGCAGGTCTAACCGTTCCGGCCGATGTAGTCATCATGGGTATTCCCTTTGGAACAGAGGCTGCTCCTAGGAGCACTGCCTTGTATCCTGCAAGATTATCTTGACTTGAGTTGACATCCATTGATTGTGCTCGAGACAACCTGCGAGGAATCATATCCATAGACAGAAGGGTAACTCCAGCATCTAAACAAGCTTGCACCTTTTCTGGATTGCGAAAAGGATCAGCAACACAAGCGACGACTTGACCCGTATGAAGTTCCGATACATCGGGGAGATGGATGGAAATAATCAGAGGGGATTTTAGCACATCTAACCTGTCTGATATGTTTGCCCCATTATTTGTATATTCTGAATCGTGATGGTTTGCAGTAATACCTGCATTAGACTCTACGATTACTTCAAACCCAGACTTGTTTAATTTGCGGAGAGATTTGGGTACGATTGCTACCCTAGTTTCTCCTTCAGGTTCTTTCAACACACCTAGTCTCATTCAAGTCACACTCGTCCTAATGAGCCATAGGCTCATGTCGGTTGTGCATTCCGACCGGAATTAGATTATTGAATCAAACGGATTAGTTACCTCATCGAAAATATCGCCTTGTAATTAGAAGAGTATTAGATAGGCTATTCCAAAGACCGCTAAGTCGGCTATTGCATGAGACAACCAACAAACGAAAAGAGACCGATGACGTAGCCACAATACTGACCATGTGACACCCGCAATAAAGATGCCAAGACTTGCTAATGCATTCTGCCATGGGTCAAAATATAAGCTCAAAAGTACTGTATGGTGACAAGTGAATATCGCCGCAGAAAAAAATACCGTAATATATTCTCGTTCCGTTATCTCAAGAAGTCTGTCGCCAATAAATTGTCTAAAAACTAATTCTTCTACTAGACTATTGATAGTTATCCAATATATCATTCCAACAATAAATAATGGAAGATTCAATAAGCCCGTAGCGCCTATTTCCAGTTTCATTAATTCCACATCAATGGTTTCACCAAACAATAGGAAAATCACTGCAATAACCACAAACATAATTATTCCTGAAATTAATGACTCTGCCATCCCATTATAATTGGTTTCACCGAACATAAGCCTACTTTCCTCAATCCGGTATATCCAATATACCGGTATGAGAATATACCATAATTTTGCAAAAACAAAAAATATTTGCCCTTGTAATTCAGACTCGCTCCAAGAATAGGTGAATAGTATAGAGATGGTAGGCATTACTGAGACGAGAAATAGTGCGATAAAGGCCCTCGTGACTTTCTCCATAGTACTAACCAATACACTATGTAAAATTAGGCTTGGGGCGGCATTCAACGAACCTAACACTCACTAAAGGCTAAGGGTGTAATTCTCGCCCCAACTATTGAGGGTAACAAATGCGACCTATGGATTATGAAACGAATGCTGCAATTCGAGTCGCCATCACTGGAGCAGCGGGTAACATCGGCTATGCCTTATTGTGGAGAATTGCTAGTGGAGACTGTTTTGGAAAAAATCAACCCGTAATCTTACAATTACTGGAAATACCACCGGGTATGCAACGCCTTGAGGGAGTAATTATGGAATTAAGGGATTCTGCGTTTCCATTAGTACACGACATCGTCGGTACCGATAACCCAGAGGTAGCATTTAACGAGGCTAATGCAATTTTCTTAGTCGGTTCTCGACCACGAACTCAGGACATGGACCGATCGGACCTTGTTGCTGCGAATGGACCAATTTTTGTAGGTCAAGGCAAAGCAATAGAAGCGGCAGCATCACCAGATGTGAAAGTAATTACTGTAGGTAATCCATGTAATACAAATGCGCTAATCGCCTCGGCTAACGCTCCAAATATTCCTACTAGACAATTTACTGCGATGACTAGATTGGACCAAAACCGCGCGGTCGGTCAACTAGCAGAGCGAGCAGGAGTTCCAGCATCAAAGGTAGAAGACGTATTTATTTGGGGTAACCACTCAAACACGATGTATCCAGACCCCAGATATGCTAAGGTAGACGGTGAATCAGTAGTCGGATTATTCGATAATGAATGGCTAAAAGGTGCGTTTCTAGATACCGTTGCAACCCGTGGTAAGGAGATTATAGTAGCACGTGGTGCTTCCTCCGCCGCATCAGCTGCCTCCGCTGCAGTTGACCATATGAGTGATTGGTGGCAAGGTTCTGATGGCCGCATTGTGTCGATGGCATTGCCTTCGGAGGGCTGGTACGGAGTTCCAAAGGGGCTAGTGTTTAGTTTCCCATGCCGATGTGAGAATGGAGAAATAATTGTCGTGGAAGATTTGTCTATAGACGAATTCGCCCAACAGAAGATAGATGAAAATGTGAATGCACTGCTTGAAGAACGTGATGCAGTTAGTGAATTGTTGTAATCAGTGTTAGAAAAATTCATTGTAAATCATCTATTAGTAGGACTAATGACCCGGCGGTTTCATTTTCTTGTACAAGTTCGCAGTGATTGATGAACGAGGGACGTCGTCACATACATCTCGAGCATGATGGAAAATTACTTTTAGTTAATTTACAAGGCAAAGGGCCTGCTATTCCTCAAATGGGAAGGAAAGGAGAGGGAGGATTCTCCATTCGTCTTCCAACTCCCGAAGAAGCAGAAGAAATGGGATTGTCCTGGAAGGAAAAGAGAACAAATCAATTCAGATTAGGTCAAGAAATGCACGAAGTGATTGTTGCAACTCCTGAAATTTCTTGGCCTGGTGAATGGGCTTGGAAAGATGCGGTAATTAGCGATAGTGAAGTTGATCCAGTCGCTAGAGAATCGGTTTACCGGACCCTCCATAGAGTGGTTAGCAAGGTTGTCATAACGAACCCTTCAAATGAGATACTAATGGCAAAAGTAACTCGAGGATTTTTTACCGGTTGTTGGACATTACCGGGAGGATTCGTCGACTATGGTGAGCACCCCCGGGTAGGTGCTGAACGCGAAGCACTGGAGGAGCTAGGAATCAACATCCGCATTCCTGACCCAGTCGGAGAGTCTAGCGAAGGGTGTGGAACAAAGTCCGAGTCGATAATCAGACAAGAGATTTTCACCCCGGATGGTATATGTTGGCTTTCATTTACCTACAAATGTGAAGCGGATATTTCTGCTGAGGACATAGTCCCAAAAGATGATGAAATTGAGGAAGCAAAATGGTTTGACAAACAGGAAGCATTGTCGGTAGCAGTTTCCCTCTTTGATATTGAGGCTATCGAAAAATTCCTTTGAGATTGCGTTGGCGGTCGCATATTGGAGAAAAGTTGGTGGGCCTGCCTGGATTTGAACCAGGGTCAAATGGTCCCAAACCATCTAGCATAGGCCAGACTAACCCACAGGCCCGTGAGTGTCTTGGCCACCTGAGTTGACTTTATGGAGTTCACGCTAACCATTTCCACTCATCTTCACCCGCTCTGTGGACTACACCCTGTAGTTCGGCCATGCCAATAATTTGTTCTGCGGAGGGTTCAGTAACGCCTTCTATGTCGAGACATACTCGTAGTGATTGTAGAGTTAACACGCCTCTTTCGTCTGTGGATTGCTTCAGTATTCTTTGGATTGTTCCAGCGTTTGCTATATCCCGACTCTTCAATTTTTTACGCTTTTTTTCATTCAATTTATTCTCTATTTGTTGACTTATTTCCGAGGGTAGGTTTGCATTTGCCACCGCCTCAGTTAGTGTATTGGGATCTGTGAAAACCGCAGTGGTGGTAATTTGGCTAGATTCACCACATCGACTGCAGGATGGCTTAGTGCCTTGTCGGGCCCCGAACGACTGGCCACATCTACATCGAAGCAATAGCCAATTACTCGCCATAGTTGACCCTGCAAAGTCAGGGTTCAAGATGTTGCCCTATACCGAGGAATGTACAATCTGACTTCTATTTGACGGAATTAAGGGCATTACTAATCTAACAGTAACACTAGGCTATGGTGTGCAAAGCCCTCGAATCGTCATCGGTTGGTTGGCGTTTATACTTCTAATCGCTTTTTCGATTTTCTCATTTATCGTTAGCGGTTCGATAACTCTCGAGGTATGGATTTCCTTACTAATCACTCCAGCGGCCCTCGCTTTGGCACTAAATCGAGACGATTGGTGGAATAGGGATACAGATGATACAACAACATTAGTGGAGGAAGAAGAAATCGAATTGAATTCAAATAAAGAAGTCCCAGATCCAGAAGAAGATGGATTCGATATCCCTGTATTGTGAATGCAAATAGGTCAACTGCCCCAATATGCTTCCCTCATAGCTTGATTCGCTTGCATACACGCTACTACATCAGCCGGCCTTTGAGACATAGATTCCATTCCTGCTAGATGCATGAAAATTGGCCAGATATTGGACATATTGACTACACCCCAGCCAACTTGTGTGCAAGGAGCGACTGGCGATATTGGAAGAGTTCCTGAGGTTGGGTTCCATGTAGAAGCACTGGGATACCACGCAGATAGGTTTAGTGCGTCTCTAATATCATCGTTGGAAATAGAAAGATTGGTCCCATTTACCAATAAACCTCCTCTTTCAGTTGAAGCTCCAGTTCCTTCATCCCCAGACAAGGACCTCAACATACGCAGAACCTCACTAAGGATTCCAGCAGTCCTTGGCGTAGCAAATGATGTACCTGATGTTTGATGATACCCATCAATATCGTCATGATTGGGTAGTAACTGAGTCCAATCAGCCGCTATATCTGGATAAGAACCACTCATTGTTTCTTTTTGATCATCTTCTTCTTCAGCATATCCTGAAATTCCAATTGACCAAGGTGGTCCTGCAGTAGAATCTTGAACTGCAGGAGAAGGTGTGTTGTCTGCAGCTCCTGTATGGATTTTTTTATTTTCGACTACTGCAACCCTTGTTGCGTCTTCTATTCCCGGCACAGGGACTGACCCAATGGGACCGAAGGATGTGGTGATAATATCAACCAGTGGTTGATTTGCTGCTGCCAAAACCGCAGCGTCGCTGAACCCTTCTACAAAGAAAATTACGGCATTAGGATTTGCATCCAAAACAGCGCCTGTAACTGCCGTACCATGGCCATCAGATGGGTCATCAAGAATTGGTATATCCGTAGAGTCATCGGGTGAAGTCCCAATTATTCTAGTTCCTACGAAATATACTATATCATTCGAGGTGATAATATCCCAACAGTTTTCTTTGTCGGCCTCAAACCTCTCCTGCCAAGTTCCTTCCTTGGTAATATTGCACCACATTGTCACACCCATCCCTTCAATAATCCAATCAGGAATGGATTCATTCATAATGAAGTGATTATGATATACATTGATTCCGGTATCTATTGGTGCTACGATTGAAAAAGACTCTGTCTCGGGGTCAATAACGGAGCCGTCATCAACCATAGATGTAGAAGAGGAAAATAAGCAACCTGAAAAAACTGAACACATAATCAGACAGGAAATTGCGATACCTGTTGCCCCACGCATATTCATTCGTCCATGGCAGTTATGTTTGAGGTTGATGTTTCATTGACAACTTGTCTATTCGATAAAATTACTTCAATCTCAATGTTTCAAGGTTGTCCGGAGCATAAGTTTGAACTCTAAATTCATCTCTTAGCCCTTGACGGAATGCATTACATGTTTTTGCATCTCCATGATGACAAATAATCTTCCTAGGAGTTGGATTCAACGCCTTTACGTAATCCATTAATTGACGTCTATCGGAGTGCCCGCTAAAGCCATCGATGGTTACTACATTGCAAGCCACTGGGACCATATGTGTCTGTCCCTTGTCCATTAGAGGCACTTCGGCGTGGCCTTGTTGTAGCCTTCGTCCAAGAGTGCCAGAGGCCTGATATCCAACAAAACAGAGTGTGTTATTGGTTTCAGGAGCCCAGTGCTTGAAGTACTCAATTATCGGCCCTCCAGTCATCATTCCGGAAGTTGCCAAGACGATGCAAGGAGAAGGATCGTAAAGTAATGATTCTCTTTGTTCGCGACTATCTACTTGCTTGAACCAACTTGAATTGAAAGGATTTTCTTCTCCTCCTTTCAACACCTTACTACGCAATTCACGATTGAGGAAATCAGGGTGACTAGCGTGAATTGCGGTTGCCTCTGAAATCATCCCATCTAGCCAAACTGTTACCGGTTTAACTTCACCGGATTTGAATAATTGATCGATTGCTACCATTACTTCTTGAGAACGCCCCACAGCGAATACTGGGCAGAATATCTTTCCTCCGCGAGAAAGAGCTAATTTCACCAAATCTTGTAATTCCTGTGTAGCATCGGCGCGATTTGGTTGGAAATCTTGTGCACCGCCATAGGTTGATTCAATAACCAAGGTCTCAACCTTCTGAAACCTAACTGTTGCAGCATCAAATAACCATGATTTTTCGTACTTGATATCACCAGAGAATAGCAATCTATGTTCAGAATTCCCTTCCCCAATCTGCATGTAAACACTGGAAGAGCCGAGAATATGTCCTGCATTCTCAAGTGTGATTTTAACATCTGGAGCAATGTCAGTCTTAACCCCCCAACGAATATCTACAACGTGTTTGATACATTCTTGGATATCCGCCTTGGAATAAGGCGGGTCGTCGCCTTCCGCCTGTGAGACCTTAATGTAATCCATTTGTAATAATGTCATCAAATCTCTAGTGGGAGGTGTGCAATATACTGGACCTCGATATCCGTAACGGAATAGAACTGGAAGCATAGCTATGTGGTCAACGTGAGCGTGAGTAAGTACGATAGCATCCAAATTATCCAAGGGAAGCAATTCTGGCGCATTGAAGAAAGGTTGAACCTCTTTACGATTCATTGTTGGTTTTGCACCACAATCAACGAGGACTCTAGATTCATTTGTTGTAACCAAGTGCATAGCCCTTCCAACTTCTCTATACGAGCCAAGTGCAGTGAGTCTAACCCATGGTTCTCCTGCCCTTTTTGGACGATAAATCCGGGTTCCAAATTTCCTCAATAGTGATTTTCTTTCATCCGCTAATTCTTTTCGATACCTACGGATGTCGTGTTGGGTTCGGCTCTCAAAGGCGGGGGCACGTTCGATAGAGACTAACCAGCCAATTTCGTCCCTGAGATTGTTGATATTAATCCCCTTAGGACCGACTGCAGTAGCTGGATCGTCGCATTCCAAAGTAACTTCGGATAGTGCAGGGTCGAGCCAAACATTTCTCACTTCGGCCTCTGCCGGAATTATCTCGTTAACTTTTTGTCGAACTGTAGCCTCATCGGCAAGAATATCAGGATGGGGCCTTACAATAACCCTACGCTTGACATTTTTCGCGATTTTTACAGTCAGTGACTGGCCCGCTCCCCCAAATGCTTCAGGCTGTTTGGTGATGATTGCAATCGAGCCTGCTTCTACTTCGACCTCATAGTCAATATTTTCAGGTACTAACTTGGATACCCTTTGCTTTACTTCTGCCAATGTTAATCTCATTATATGCACCTCATTAGGCGAACTCCACCCTCTAGCAAAAACCTCGAGATGAGGTTGTAAGGCTAAATGCCGTGGAGATTAATCACAATTTGGAAAGTAGGTCTGCGACCTCTTTTTCAGATAGTTGTTGGTAGCCCTCGTCTTTTGTAATTACTGCAAGGTCCATTCCGTTTCCGCTTGCAGCATCTCTTTGAGCAGAAGCTAAGAGTGCCTTTGCGGCGACCTTTAGGGCTTGATTCTTGTTCATTCCATCCTTGTATTGATCTTCTAGGACACCGTACATGAATGGGCTTCCAGAACCAGTAGCACAGTAAACGTCGGGTATTGAACCTCCAGCTGAGTCTATTGAATATACACTAGGCCCGTCTTCATCAGTTCCAACAATCAATAGTTGAACATAGTGAGGCCGACCTACTAGGATGTTCGCAGTTAATGTAGCCGCACCACGAACGGTCATCGAATTATTCCGCTTTAGTTCGTATAGCCTCAATTCTGCAGCAAGGGTTCTGGATAGAGATTGAGCATGTCCTACGAGACCCGCAGTGGTTAAGGCGACGTTGTTTGAAATCTTGAACAGCTTCTTCACACTCTTGTTTGCAATAAAGTGCCCCATTGTCGCTCTATGGTCTGCGCCTACTACTACACCACCGTCGTATGTAATGCCAACAGTGCTGGTTCCGGTCTTCACGGCGTCTGCTTCTGCGTTCATCTGAAATCACCGCACGGAGAGTTCCCTGCGGAATGAACTCAAATCCGGCCCCTTATCAATCCGACGGGAGGGTATTGAGAGAAAGTCCTCAATCTTGTTAATTTGATGAAAGTCGATTTGTGAGTATTAGTAAGGTGTGTTGAATTAGATATTTTCTACCAAAACTAACCGTATTCCTCAAAGAGCGAATTACACCGGCTTAAATTATGGCAAAGCCTACTAGGCCCGAACCTAAGTGGATTGAGATGCCTAGTTTACCTTCTCAATCCAGAAATTCATCTATGGACCCAGGTCAGGATTACCATGATCTGGGGGAGCTTTACCCAGATGCACCAGTAGCGAGAGGAATGGGGGATGTTATCGTCCACAGGGCTATTTTAGATGACATAACTGGAATTCCTAAATTACTAGATTGGGTATCTGACGGTGATATTGTCATTTTAGAAATGTCGCGTTTGATTACTGTGGAAACCGAATTAAGGATAGCGGTAGATAGAATTCAATCTTTTGTTGAATCCGACGTATCAGGAGAAGTCATAAGATTAGGAAACTCAAGATTGCTACTTTTACCATCAACATTTGCTATATCCGAGACACAAAATACTGCTTATTGAGGTGAGGATTTGGAAAGTACTCTTGAATACCCCTGTCCAATTTGTAATTCGGAGCAAGGACTAACTCTGTCTGTTCACACCTCTGAAATAGCATACTTTGGTGAACACACCGAAATGACATTAGTATGCCATCAATGTGGGTGGAGAAATACTGATTTCATCCCATCAGAAGGGAAAAAACCCAGCGCGTGGTCACTCATTATCGATAAACCCGAGTTAATGACAACGCGTGTGGTTAGGTCTTCATCTTGCACAGTGAAAATTGTTGAACTGGGATTAGAAGTAGAACCTGGCGACAATGCGACAGGATATATTTCCAATGTAGAAGGAGTGCTAAACCGTTTTGCTGATGCTATCGCAATGATTCAACGTAGTGCAATACTAGATGGAGAAGAAGCGTTAGAAAAAGTTGAATCCTGCCAGGATTTAATCGATAGGATTGCAAGAATCAAGGAGGGGAGAGAATCTGTAGAACTATTGTTACTTGACCCAAATGGACATTCTCAAATCCTACACAAATCGGCCACGTCAACAGAGTTATCCGAAGAAGAAATTGAAACCTTAGCAATAGGGCCTCAAATACCAATTTTTGATTCAGAGGATCTTGCTACTTGAACATCATAAGGCATCTGGGGCAAGGAATTCATCAAGACGGCCTTCCCACATATCTCTCTTATCGGCTAATTCAGAAAGCCATTCGCTTGCTTTATCGATACAAATTTGTTTCATTTCTCCAGCCAATAGTTTACCGGATTCGTAATCTCTGGCAATTCTTGTTAATTCAGAGTCGTCCTCTTCAAAGAAGAATTGTAAATATTGGAATGCAACATCCTTAGAACAATCGCCACCGAGCCTTCGATGTTCCTCAACTGTTGGTTGACCACCACTAAATGCTCGCTTTACCTTCTTACTCATTTCTCCATGAGTATCGTCCATGAAAATTGTAGTTTGAGGCTTCGAGGATGACATCTTGTCTCCAGTCAGACCTATTGCAAACCGGTGGTAGGTGGAACTTGGAGGCATAAGGCCCATTCCACCCATTTCACGTTCTAGGCGAAGTAAACACATTCGAACTTGAGCAACATCTGATGAATTTGCGCCGGGAATATCTAAGGTTCCATGTTTTGGATTTGATATTAAATCGGAGTAACCCATTGGGGCTAATGATGCCTTGAGACTTTCAAAAATTGATTCCCTGACTTGGCGATCGACTTTGCCATTTGCAGACACTCCAAATACTTCTGAGTTACTATTCTGCACGGATAGAGAAATCGTCAAGCCCCCTGCTTTTCTTGCTTTTACATTAAACCAATGAGTTTTACCTGCAATACCTCTAGTAAGTCGCAAATGAGGGTCTTGGTCCACGCCAACAGGTACGACGATGGGGCGCAGACCTCCGAATTCTTCCAATTGCGGGTGAATTATATCTCCAGCCTGAACCAATGGGGCTTGGACATGTGCTAAATTCGTATCACCTTTAAATCCGTAAATCGCTTCAAATTCTGAAAGGTTTGTTCTACGTCCCAAGGTAAATGCAAGCCTCTGAACCTCGGGTCGGCCACTTTGAAAATACACATTGGTGGTTTTTGGATTAAGGCCGAGTGCAGCGTAGTTGTGGACATATTCCTTCAGTGCGGTTTGCCTACCTTCTTCCAGGCTAGTTCCTCTAGTTGCTAAGGCCTCAAGGTCGGCTACTGTTACAGTGATGTCAGCACCTTGTTCCTGAAACCATCTTACTTGCTCGATAACCATGGAATGACCGAGGTGCATTCTGCCGCTAGGCATTAGGCCAGTCAATACACCAAATGGATCAGAACGCTCCATACATCCGGTAACTACGTCGAGGTCCCTGTGTGCAAAGATAATTCCTCTACGATGCAACATACTTGGATTCGGAATTCGCGAAATATCGATGCTTTCTAGGCCGAATTGGTCCCGTATTCGAGCATAATCTGTAGATTGCTCTGAAGACCAAGGATCGATGCGAGCGGTGTCTTCCACGACCTCACGTGAATGCACTCCTCAATCAACTAATCGCCCATATAATGCGACAAATGCTCGACTGCAACTAATCAAGAACTAAACCGGCTTGGGGTAATTATGGCGGTTGTGCATTGTCTAGGAACTGGATTGGTCGGTGCATGGGTTGCAAAGCGTCTAGCAACACTTGGACACGAAGTTCACGCCTATGACCTTGAACCGCATCGAGTCATGGGGATTGATGGAATTACGGTGCATCCAGGAGATATATTGGATAATTTGATGTCAATGAGCAATAATGGGCAAGTAGACATGGTTGTGAATATGTTACCGGGCGATATTGGGCATATGGCAACGACAGATCTCGCTGAAAGTAGGTATCGCGTGGTGGATTTAAGTTTCAGTGAACATACACCCGATAGAGATAATCAAAAGGCTCAGGATTACGGAGCCAGAATCCTTTGGGATGTTGGTATAGCACCGGGTTTATCGAATATGTTGCTAGCCGTCGCGGATAGGAAAATTGGACCTTTGGAAAAAGCTGAAGTTTGGGTAGGTGGAAACCCAACCGGACCCTATGGTGAATGGAAGTATATGGCACCATTTTCCCCTGTAGATGTAATTGCAGAATATACTAGACCGGCAAGGGTGATTCGAGAAGGAGAAGAAGTGATTCTTCCTGCGTTAACCCAACGTCATATGATAGATACCGGAGAACATGGTGAAATGGAGGCATTTCTTACAGATGGTTTACGTTCCGTGCTGAAATCTATTCCTGCATTTGAAATGTCTGAATTCACCGTACGGTGGCCGGGTCATATTCAGAAATTTATAGACGAAAGGGAAACTGGAGAATTGAATGAAGAGGAATTAATTTGGGAGTGGAATTATGATCATAAAATTCCTGAATTTACTTGGATGAAGGTTAGAACTCAGTCAAGAACCGGTGAAGTCATGGAATGGGAAGTTGAGGATCATGGAGGCGATGATGGTCATTCTATGGCCCGAGCAACCGGAATGGTGACTGCATGTTGTGTAGAAGCATGGTTGAAAAATCCAGATATGTTACCTGTAGGTGTCCACGCACCAGAAGCATTGGGAAACCATACAATTTCGCAAATAATACGCGCTATGAAACTCAATAACGTACGAATAGACGGCCCTGAAATATCGTTTGACTAGTTGGAATGTTTTGTTTTGAGTAATGGTTAATTCTACCATTGTTCGTTGTCTTCTTGATCGCGAGCTACCACCCATTTGATAGCAATTGGAGTCGCGATTAATACGGCTACTGCAAAAATAGGTAATCTCCAATCCACCTCGAGCGACGCAGGACGTTCAATTAACCAAGTAAATCTAAGTGGAGAATTATGGAAATCTGAAGTCCAATCATGCAAGTTTGTAACGTGGTGGCCAACCACACTCACAGAATGATGTAATCCATTGAAAGTTGACTGTGGAGTATGAGTTACAGAAACATTTTCTGATTCGAAAATGAAATCTACGGAAACACCAGGAGCAACAGTAACAAACGCGCCTCCTTCAACGGGACGAACTCCTGTCAACAAGTGTTTTTGATCACTAGGAATAATCGGAGCATCCTGCCCATCGAATTGGACATTAAGAGGTGCTTCTGACCATTCAAAGAATGCAGTTCCTGGAACCTCCCATGAAGTTTGTTCAAATGTAGAAATACGATATGTTTTCATGTTTGAGTCATTGATTAATATGTGTTCAAAAGATTCTCCAGATTCTTTGTGACCGTACCACTCCCCCCAAGTGGTGAACCATACATCCTGAGATTTCAGTAAAGAAATAGCACCTTTATCCTCTCTGATATTGACATCATACCACCTTGCAATCCAGTAAATACTGACTAGACTGTCTTGCTCAGCATCTTCCAAGGCTGATATATTGGCTTGACCTTTTTCTAGGCTGGTTAGACGTTGTATAGCGTGTAAACCATAGGTGTCACCTTCAATTCTATCTCCAATAATTGAAAACCCCGCTTCGGATATTGTATTAGCGACATCTTCAGTAACGGGGCCATTTGGATGACCGAACGAAATGGGCTGAGAGCCCCAACGTGAAGCATTAGTAAATCGGTTTAGGTAATCTCGACATTCCTCAATCACCCAAGGTTCTTCCCTAACATCTACCCCTTCAAATCCATGACAGCCAAATTCATCTCCAAGTTCTAATCGTTCTGGCCCGATTATATTCCGAAGCCAATTATCATCATCCCATTCTGCGACAACAGTAGGGGCTGTTATTGGTAGCAAAATTATGCTACACATTAGCAGGCCGACTACTCTACGTGTATGCACAACATTGGGGCGTAGTGTGTATCAAAAGAAGGCATCGCAGTAACGCAAAGCAATAATGCAAGGCAGGGGTCGCAGGAGCGATGGCCGGGCTGTCTTCGGATTCTTTGGAAATGGTTGCCAATTTGACCGGACTACAGGGGACCGGCCTTTCCCATGTAACTCCAATGTTTTACAAAGGCTTGATGCAATTAACACCCGCATTAGTTAGAACCATTACCAATGTAAGTTACAGCGGAGTCGAAAGAATACCAAAACAAGGTCCAGTAATCTTAGTTGGGAACCACACATCCCACATTGATCCTATTATCAAAATAATGGGAGCTAAAAGGCCTGTGCATTATCTTGCAAAAGCGGAGCATTTCGAAGACAAAAAATTTCAGAAATTAATGACCTCGACGGGGCAGATCGAAACTTTCCGAGATTCAGGAGGTGTTGAGGCATTAGCAAGTGCAGTAGACGTACTATTGAGTGGAAACGTTATGGGTATTTTTCCTGAAGGAACCCGCTCCAGATCAGATAAACCACCTTACCTTTCTAGAGGTAAGACTGGTGTGGCCCGATTAGCAGCTAGATTTCCTGAAGTACCAGTTGTACCAATGGCAATTATTGGTGCAAGAAAATTCATGGCGCCTGGCTCTGCAATCGTCAATCCATTGGCAAAAGTGCAAGTCAATATCGATAACCCAATCACCTTCGGTAAGTGGTTAGCAGATGAAGAAGGAGGAGGAATGTCTGATGAAGACATTTCGAATGTAGCAAAATTAGACGAACATGGTCAAAGGTCAGTGATGAAATTACACTACAGGAGATTCACTGACCAATTAATTGAAAATCTCAGGATTTTAGGTGCACCCTAACTCCTAACCTTTGAATCAAAGATTTGAGTTAACACATCCGCATCCTTCATGGACTTCGGCTGTTCTGTCCATTTAGTCGACATGGAGCAATACCTAGCATTCCTCGAACGAATCCTCGACGAAGGAGTAGAGAAATTAGATCGCACAGGTACAGGAACAATCTCTCTTTTCGGTCATCAAATGCGATTTGATCTTTCCGAATCTTTTCCGGCAGTCACTACGAAAAAACTTCATTGGCCCAGTATAATCCATGAACTGTTATGGTTTTTATCAGGAGATACAAACGTTGCTTATCTACAGGAAAATAACGTTCGTATATGGAACGAATGGGCAGACGAGGATGGCGACCTTGGACCAGTGTATGGAAAACAATGGAGGAAATGGAAAACTAATGATGGGAGGGTGGTAGACCAAATTCAAAATGCCATTGAGATGATAAAAGAAAATCCAAATTCCCGTAGAATTATTGTTTCCGCTTGGAATGTTGGGGAATTAGAGGATATGGCATTGATGCCTTGCCATGCATTTTTCCAATTCTATGTTAACGAAGGGAAATTATCTTGCCAATTATACCAAAGAAGTGCTGATGCATTCCTTGGTGTTCCATTCAATATTTCTTCATACAGTCTTCTAACCTGTATGATGGCCCAAGTATGTAATTTGCAACCCGGCGAATTTGTATGGACTGGTGGAGATTGTCACTTGTACCTTAACCACTTGGAGCAAGCCAAGGAACAAATATCCAGGAAACCACTTCCAATGCCTCAACTCAAGTTAGATGAGACTATTTCTGACATTGATAGTTTTACTGCGGAGAGTATTGATATTCTCAATTATGAGCATCACCCACATATTTCAGCACCAATATCAGTTTGAGGGATTAAAATGCGTATGGCGATGATTGTAGCTATGGATGAAGATGGCTGTATAGGGAGGGGGGAAGGCCTTCCATGGCGTCTAGCTTCTGACATGGCTCGATTCAAAGAATTGACTGAAGGAGACGGGTTTAACGCTGTAATAATGGGAAGGAAAACTTGGGATTCTCTTCCCGATAAATACCGCCCATTACCTGAGCGATTAAACATCGTGATGTCAAGAGATACCGGATGGGAGGCTGATGGGGCAGAGGCAGCTCTCTATATCGGCCGGGCCATAGAAATCGCCTATGCGGATGGTTGCGAAGAATGCTGGATTATTGGCGGAGCGCAGATTTACCAGATGTTTCTTGATCGTGTAGATGAAATTCATGTTACAACGGTCAAAATCAAGAATAGTGGGGAAGTAAAATTTCCCGATTGGAATAGGTCGGAATGGTCTGAGGAAGTAATCGAAAAATTGCAGGCTGACTCGAAAAACGATTACAATACTACATATTCAGTTTGGACTAGGCGTTGAGATGAATATTCGCGGGTTGTTCGCAATTTTAGGCGGTTCATTTTTCGTTTATGTTGGAGTATTGCATTTCACAGATACTGAATGGTTTGAGCCAATTGTACCGCCGTTGTTTGGTTCTCCTGAATTTTGGGTAATCGCAAGTGGCGTGGTTGAAATTCTAGTAGGTATTATGCTGATTATTCCCGCCATAAGAAGGATGGGAGGGTTTGCCAGCGCTACTTTGTTGATTTGCTTATATCCAGCCAATCTATACATGTGGATTAATTCTGTTGAATTGGGAGACGGGGCATCGTTATCTCATACTGGAAATCTAGTGAGGCTTGTTTTGCAATTAGGTGGAATTTGGATTAGCCT
>NTJQ01000014.1 GCA_002457555.1 Marine Group II euryarchaeote MED-G37 | reverse complement strand
TTGCAATTACCGGAGCATCGGGGGCACGATATGGTGTACGGCTATTGCAAGCTCTTACCCAAGCAGGTTGGAAAACGCACCTTATTGTCACCCGCGAAGGTGCATTAAATCTAGAACTGGAATGTGGAATATCTCCGGAAGATTTAGCCAATGATTCTGTAATTTTAGAAAATAACAACAATCTAGCGGCCAGATCAGCATCTGGATCTGCCCGCTTTGATGCATACATCGTTTGTCCCGCAAGTGGAACGACAATTGGGAAAATTGCAAGTGGGATTTCAGATAATCTAGCGACTAGAAGTGCATTAGTTGCGATGAAAGAGAGGCGGAAACTCATCTTAGTGCCCAGGGAATCACCCTACGCAACACCTCATCTCAGAGCCATGACAAATCTTTCCGAGTGGGGAGTGGTAATTCTTCCAGCCAGCCCTGGATTTTACAATAAACCTCAAACTCTTGAGGATATGGTCGACTTCATCGTGGCGAGAATTCTCGACCAATTAAATATCGACCATGAACTTGGAAGACGCTGGACTGGAGATGAAATCGGCTCTGAGTGATTGAATTATAATTACGCTCTATTACAGGTTGGGTTCAAGAGGGGGGCGTCAGCCCGAATTTTAGAAATCCTATGACGAACTGGGAGTCACGCACCGTTGCACAACTGAAAGAAGAGTGCAAAATCCGTGGTCTAAATACAGGTGGTAAAAAGGCTGATTTAGTACGTAGGATTGAGGGTTTGTCCATTCAAAATGATTTTCTTGATGCAGAAATAGCCGATGATTTCGAACCATCTGATGGAGAAGGGATTGTACAGCGAATTAAACAACTTCCTGTATCGGTTTTGGCCGTGATTGGAATCATGCTAATTGGTACTATGGGAGGGGCCATGCTCTATGGTGATGATCTAATTGAATGGATCCAAGGCGAACCAGATTACCAATTAATCGAGTTTGATTCCACAAGTGCTAGAGGTTATGCGCAGAGTTTAGTCGATTTAGGGCATCCAGAGTGGGAAGGTAGAATGTCAGGAACTATCGAGGAACACAACACTGCAGAATTCATCAAAGCAAACTTCAGTTCCATGGGCATTCCATCAACGATAGAAGATTTTGATGTCCCGATGTTTGTTATTGATGACGAGCCCGAATTAGGTATTTGTCAAGCGGGAGATGTAGGAGAAACGTTTCCGGCTTTCGCCTGTGGTGCAACAGACATCAATGCTGATTTCATTAATTTTGAACACAGAAGTGATTTTGTTTTACAAGGATATTCCGGAACTTCATTCATTCGCTATGTTGATGATATCGATGTAGTTGATTTAGGCACTGGAAACGAAAGTGCGGACTGGACTAGCGGAGCAGGGGCAGTGGTATTGATCCACATGGCTGAGGAGACTGAATCGAATACCGCTCTGTTCAAGAGAGCCTCAGAAAACGATGTCGAAGGTTTAATTCTAGTAAATGAAAGACAGAATTGTGAGGACTTGGTTTCTGGGGATTGTGTTCCTTACTTCAAATCCGTAGACATCTCAGCAATCGACAATATACCCATAGATTTGGGATTCATTATGGTAAGCCAAAGTGTCGGCCAGACGATAATTGATAACGTGATAAATCAAGATGGAAGATTACAATTTATGACCTATGTCGAGAATGCAGGTGAAGCTACAGTCAAGGTTCCTTGTGGAATTATTCAAGGTGAATCTGATTCTTTAATCATCATAGGTGCACATCATGACACTGTATACATGGCCCAAGGTGCTGTCGACGATAGTTCGGGGACTGCCACTGTTCTAGAGATGGCCCGGCAATTCGGATTAATTGAAAGCCAAATAGGCAAACCAAAACATACCATTTACTTCTGCACTTGGGGAGGAGAAGAAGAAGGATTGTTTGGGTCGACAGCATGGGTAGACAAACATCGCAATAACCTTTATGAAAATCTTCGATTATACATCAATTTAGACATGAATCATGTCGATGCTGAAAGAAATTCAGGCGTTACATTGTTTGGAAATCATAACGCGGACATAAACCATATCCGAGGTATATCGGAGAAATTCAAACAACAATATCCTGAACTTGCAAACCGTTACAATATCGAAGTTCGTAAACTTGCAAACACAGAAATGCCATACAATTCTGATCATGCTCCATTCGTATACAATATCGACGAAGATGAGTCTGATGGAAAACAATACGGCAGGGCAGTAGTTTGCTATGGCTCTGGATCTGAAGAATACCACACATATCTAGATAATATGGACCGGTTCAATGAAGAAAGCCTCGCTGTCTCTGGAATAATCTACGGGTCACTGGTTTACCACCTCGCCTATGGCGATTGAACTTCAGGATTCTAAATGCTCTAGAATCGCTTCATAATCAGGCTCTATACCAGGATTTTCAGCAATCCATGCATAGGAAATCTTTCCAACCTCATCGATTACAAAAACTGACCTTTGGGCTGCTGTATAGTCAGGCATTACAAATGGAATCTCTACCCCATAGGCCCGTGATGCCTGACGGTTTGTGTCAGATAGTAATGGGAAGTTGATTTCATTAGCATCAGCAAAAGCCGCATTGGCAAATATACCATCGACAGAAATTCCGAATACTTCTGCCTCTGCGGATTCTATTCGATTCATGGAACCTGAAAGTGTACACATTTCTTTTGTGCAAACGCCAGTAAATGCCGCTGGATAAAACAGTAAAACTACCCGGTTACCAATTGAGTCAGAAAGTCTGACCATGTTTTTGTCAAAAGCCATCAATTCGAAGTCGGGGGCCATGTCGCCTACTGAGACCATGTACACGGGAGGGAATATTGATTTTGAAGGTCGCGGGACTCTACATTCTCTGTGGAGAGTCTATTCCAAGTAATTTGAGACCTGTTTGCAATGTTCTCGCAGTCAAGTCACAGAGAGCCAATCTGCTAATTTTTGTTCTGTCTTCCGCATTAAGAACCGGACACACCTCATAGAATGATCCGAAAGCCTGAGCGATGATGTGTAGTTGTGTGGCTAATTTGTGTGGGGAGTGACTTGAACAAGCGGAATCTAGAGCCTCGGGGTATCCTATCAATGCACGAGCAAGCACAATCTCTCTTTCATGGGCCAAGATAATTTCTGCATCTCGAGTCGAATTTCTATCGATTTCATCTTTGGAGAATATACTACAAATCCTTGCATGTGCATATTGGAGGTATGGTGCTGTGTTTCCATCAAATGAAAGCATTTTTTCCCATTCAAATGTGTAATTATTACTACGGTCGGTCGAAAGGTCCGCATATTTTATTGCTCCAATCCCTAGCATTTTTGCCACCTCTGCTCTTTCTTCTTTAGGGAGATAGGGGTTTTTCTCAGCAACGATTGTATCAGCTCTCTCTACAGCCTCAATCAATAAATCATTCAGATGGACTGCCCCGCCAGTTCTACTTGCTAACTTCTTGCCATCGGCACCCATTACCAAACCAAAGGGAACATGAATCGCATTCACGCCTTCATCCATGAATCCAGCACTTCTAGCAACCTCAAAGACCATCGCAAAATGTTGTGCCTGTTCTGCACCGACGATGTAAAACAAATCGCGACTACCCACATTTTCTATTCTATCCAAAATACAGGCTAAATCGCTGGTGGCATAATTGTAGCCTCCATCCGCCTTTTGGATGATTAACGGTAATGGCTCTCCCTCGCGATTTTTCCAACCATCAAGATAAACCACTTTTGCCCCGTCACTTTCCTCGAGTAAACCACGCTCTGCGAGTTTATCGACTATTCCTGGTAATGTGGATTCGTACTTCGATTCACCTGCAATATCATCATTGGTAAGCAATACACCCATTCTTTGGTATACCTCGTTGAAGTGAATTAGTGATCGATCTACAAGCATCTGCCATAATTCGATGGTTTCTGGTTCGCTAGCCTGCATTCTAACTACTCTAGCTCTTGAGCGTGAGGCGAATTCAGAATCAGAGTCGAATTTGGCCCTCGCATCTAAATAAAATGTGCTCAAATCGAGATTCTGTGAATCTGTATCAATCTTCATATCGATAAGGTGTTCGATTAGCATTCCGAAAGGTGTACCCCAATCTCCTATGTGATTTTCTGGTACAACCCTGTGGCCCTTGTGAGTTAACATTCGATTTAGCGCATCTCCAATAACCGTTGAGCGGAGGTGACCCACATGCATATGCTTGGCGACATTTGGTGAAGAATAATCAATTACGATAACTCTGGGTTTCTCTGTTAATACTCTCAGTCTATCATCGATTAGGGCTTCTTGCAATAAGTCCGACAACCAATCGGGATCTGCTGAAAAATTGACGAAACCGTTGATTGAACTGACCTGGCATATCCCTTCCGTTGTAGAACCTAACGTTTCTAAAATTTTATCGGCAATTATGTTTGGTGCCTTTCTTAACACTTTAGAAAGTGAGTGGCAAGGCATTGCGACATCGGCGAATGCTGAATCTGTAGAGCTTGCAAGAAGGTTGTCCCAATCCGATTCTTGTACTCCAATGTCGGACATCACCGAGTTGAGAAGTGGACGGATCGTATCAACTAAATCTCGCATATTCTAACCTCAATTAAGTGGGTACCTCAACAATGCAGCGATTCCTCCGAATGCGGTTTGAAGGGTCGCACCTTCCTCTGATTCCATTGAAATTAATGTAACCTTTGCAGAGGTATGGCCCGCTAATTCCGTCAATTCGTCAATTATATCTCTAGTTCTATCTGGATCTTCACGTACATCTTCCGAGCCACAGTTAGGACAATTGGGGATTTCTGAGCGACTATTTTGTGTGGCCTCCCATTGATGAGAACATGGCTTACAATTCCAACCAACCCGCCTCTTCCGTAGGCCTTCAGACAATAGTAGAGTATCCACCGCTCCTTGGTCTAATGCTGATCGAATCATCATCTCACCGTAAGTTGCTTTGGGGTGTGCTTGCATTACTTCGCGAAGAAAATTATCTACTAACTCACGTTCAGCGTCCAATTCTATCTGGTCCATAAGATTGCCAGCACGCTGAACTAATTCCCTCAAACCACTCTCATTGGAATATCCCACGTCAAAGAAAGGTTCTCGAATCAATTTCTTCACTTCATGATGGAAGTAGTCGTTCTTGACAACGAAATCCTTAGTGTGCCCAGGGCCTCCGATAATGATTCCTTTGATATCAGCCAAATTTGGAAGCCAGTAATTGCAAGCGTGTTCGGTTGCTCGTTTGAAGAAGTTATGAGCCGCTTCCTCGATTAAGCGCTCAAAACGTTGGGCGGATTGACCTCCTTGTCGGTGTTTCCCCATAATATTGGATTGTAATTCCTCTTGACAATGAATTCTTTTTCCACTCGCAATTCCGTAGGCTGCCTCTCCTCTATCGATAACAAACAAACCATACGAGGTTCGATCGATGAGCATATCTTCTAGTTGGGTTAACTCAAAAGTCGAGTCACAACGGTAACGGAAAGAACCGAAAACCTCTGGTGGGTCATCAATTACTACAGTAACCAATCGACTTTTGTTATTTCCGACAATCACATGACCTACGAAGATTCCAATTCCATATTCTCCAGCATTTTTGTATCGATTCAATACTGAAATCGCCGATTCGATGGCATCGCCTACGTGTTTTCTGGTTAATTTAGACTTGATATTCGCGGCTTGCGCGGCTTCTTGGCTAAGTTGTCCGCGAACGTCGCTAATGAGACGGTCTGGTGGGATGATTACCGTAACTAACTCCGTACCCATACCTCTCATATTCTGAAGCTCTTCTAGCGCCTTCTTGGTTCGCAGTCTTCGCTGCTGCATCTCCAAGTCATCTGCCATGGCTAAGCCTCTTGGCGGAAGGCCACAGTGAGGGGCATTTCAACCCTCTCGCGCGTATCCAGCGAAGGCATTGAAAGGGGCACTCATCCCCGAATGCACGATGGCGACCATAGTACTGGCGCTCGGAGGGAGCCTTCTGAGGCCTGAGGTGGAAGAGCGGCATGCCTGGCTAGAAGAGTTAGTTTCCATCATACGAGACCGGGTATTGGTCGATGATAGAATTGGAATTGTTGTAGGTGGAGGGGCCCCCGCAAGAGAGGGGATTGCACTCGCTAGACCTATAGTCGACAACGAAGATAGGCTAGACCGCATTGGTATTGCGGCTACTCGACTAAACGCCACCATGGTTAGAGAATCTCTAGCTGATGCTGGAGTAATGGTTTCCGGGACTATTCCACATTCAATCAACGAGGCCACGATGCTATTCGATGAGAGGCCTGTAGTTGTGATGGGAGGTACGAAACCCGGGCACACTACTGATGCGGTTGCAATTCGTCTCGCAATTTCTAGTGGGGCTGAGCGTTGTATTATCTGCACCAATGTTGACAGAGTCTACGACTCTGACCCTAGTGACAATCCCAACGCAAACGCACACGACTCACTGACTCACAAAGAATTGCAAGAAATTGTTGGGCCACCCGAGCACACCAAAGCCGGACCCTCTGGAGTTGTTGACCCGATGGGGGTCGCCGACGCCACAAATGCCAATTTGATTCTCTGTATATTAGACGGAAGAGATCATACTAGAATAAAATCTGCAATAGAAGGAGAATCATTTCACGGGACGATTGTTGAAACTGAAGAGGAGGAGTGATACCTTTGGGTAGGAAAGAAAGAATCGCTAAGGCCGCTACACGGACCGCTTCACAGGCAAGGGAGACCGCTGCCCGTGAGCGAGGTAGAAGTAAACGAACTACTAGTTCATCTGGAGTTGCTGCACACCGACACTGCTCGGTCTGTTGGGCGCCAATTCCGCTTAGTGCAGAACCTCCAGTATGTAGTGATGAAGAATGTGAATCTACTTACGAGAAAAGAGAAGCATCTCGTAAACGTCTGACTATCATGTTGTACCTATTCCCGGCAATTGCCATTCTACTAGCAATTTTGACCGCGATTTGACCCTTAGCATCGTTAGGTTCAACACCAATCAACAAAGAGGAATCGTCATGCGGATGGTCCGAGTTCTCGGAGTTCTACCAGGATTCGTTGGATTTGTTTGCTTAATTTTACTAACTGTGAGTTTGGCGGGGATCGAAATAGATTCTACTCGTGTTCAAGCCACCACTGTCCCATGTTTGGATGATGATGCAGGTGGTTGTCCTGTTGGCATGACGGGTTCTAATTTCCATGTGCCTTGGGGATTCAATTTAATCGATGTAGAGGTAAATATTGCATGGGATGAACCTGAAAAGGCTTGGATAGGAGTAGTCGATGCAAAATATGCTGAAAATTGCCCTCCTGATTCTAATGGATTGACAACATGCGAAGCGGAGGAATTCGAATTTGTCGCTGGTGGCCCGGAGGTTTTGGATGAGTTCACATTCTCGCTAAATCCGGGAGACTATCGCTTTACAAGTGGAGGTCGAGAAGGTGCTAGTCTTGACAACCAATTAGTAACAATTACATCAACATTCCATATTTCCACAGTTGGAGAAATACTCCTTGGAGTGATCGGGATTCTGCTAATGATTGGGGCGGTTGAAATGATTTATCCAATCGAACTATTTTGGAAGAAATATATCAAATGATATCTTAGTTGACTACACGTCTCGTCGGCTAATTGAAGAACCAGTATTCTCTCGACTGCTCGTGGCAGTAACCAAGTGTCGTTCCTGTGGTGCGGAAATTCGAGCAGAGGGGCTTCCTCGATCTTTTGGAGGATACAACGTATACTGTGCGACCTGTGGCGCTCAATTCCGAGTAGATTGAGTCAGTCGGCAGACTTCTTTCTTCCACGTCTTGGTTTAGGCGCATTTCTCATCGCTGCTTCCATTCTAGCCTCAATTTCTTCTGGCGAACCCACAGGCTCAATCTCTTCGATCTCTCTATGCCAAGTATCTGGTAAAGCAAGTGGATCGGTTACTTCATCGGCTGCTATAGATTCGATAAGTCTCCTACGCAATTCCTCAATTCCATCGCCTTTTATAGAACTAATTCGTAATACTTCGTTTGCATTTTCTTCATGTAAATCTGACTTTGAATAGACTGTGAGGAGTGGTCTATCCGCGAGTAATTCTGTGACTTCGCCAAGTAAATGTCGTTGGTCTTGCAAACTCATTTCACTAGATTCAGATGGATCGATTAAGAACAATACAATGTCTCCTACATTTTCCAAAGCAGCAATCGCTTGCATCTCAATTTGATTACGCTCAGTCATCGGTCGGTCTAGAAGCCCAGGTGTATCAACCATCTGGTAAATTCTTCTTCGGTGCTCAAAGTGACCTACATGTAGACGCTTCGTAGTAAAGGGGTAAGCAGCAACTTCTGGCTCTCCACTGGATAATTCTGTGATCAGGGCTGATTTCCCAACATTCGGGGCACCAGCGACCACGATACAAGGCTCGGCGGCATCAATTGAAGGTAATTCACGTAGAATGTCCCTAGCCTCACCTAACCAGAGAATATTATCTCCGATTTGGCCTATAATCGATGACATTCTACCGTAAGCGTGACGTCTTTCTTCATGAAATGCCTCGATATTACGATATTTTAGCATCTTTGATTGAGATTCACCAGCTATTTTTCTGACCCTCTCTGCAGCCCACTGAATCGCGCCTAGATTTTGCCTAAATTCATCAGCCCCTACGGCTGCATCAACCAAGGCTTGATCAAATTCCGACTGGGCGTTAAGACTGGGCCACTGGTCGACCCATTTTAGCAGGGTTTCAGCGATTGTATCACTTGCTGCTTGTACCATTCTAGCCATCTGTTTTCTTACACGATGATACTTGTCGGGGTCCTCTACTAAGTCGGATTGCTTCCCAGCACGACGAAACGCCTTGTCTAGCACTTCCTGAGGATAAAGAACAGTTGGAATCTTACGCCATTCTACAGAAGCCACGACCTCTCCTCCGTTCTAGCGGCCGCACCCATCCTTCTTCAAACAGCGTGCTTTTCTATGGCGAACCACACGCGACGCTATGACTAGTGAACGGCGCGGTAAGGGAATAGATGATTTGCCCACATGGGCGAAGCGATTTGCCGACGAATACGGGGCAAAGGAATTGCATGGTCGCGGAGATGTATTCTTTGGCCCTCTAATCGATAGACGAAGCGGCCTAAGGAAGGACGATTTAATCGAATTGCTAATTGATGCACGGGCGCTGAGAGCAGATGATGACCCTTGGGTTCGAGGCATGTTACTAGCAACTTCCCGAAATGCTGTAGAAATGTTAGACGAATTTGGCCAATACCGTTCGATTGCTAGAGATGTAATAGTCGAAGTACGACTTGTAACTCACTTGAGGAAACCGTACATTGAGGACGACGAATTACTTACTTTCGAAAAAGAGGATTTGCGAAGACGATCAAATGTTCATGAACAAGCAGAGAGACAAGCCGATGGTGGCTCTGATGACAGTCACTTGTGGGGTTGATGTATGTCAGATTTATCGAAGAAAGAATGCATACCCTGTAAGGGTGGCGTACCTCCTATGGGACTAGAACAAGCACAAGCAATGATTGGGCGAATTAATTCAGATTGGAAATTAATCGAAATACACCACATTGAACGGATTTGGGCACTGCCGGATTTTGATTCTGCTCTTCAATTTGTCAACGCCGCCGGTTCTATTTGCGAGGAACAAAATCATCATGCTGATTTTGAATTAGGCTGGGGCAGGGTGAAGGCTATGATTTGGACTCATAAAATAAACGGACTCACTGAATCGGATTTCGTCCTCGCAGCAAAATTTGATGAGATTTAAGGTGAGAAAATGTCGGAAAAATTCCGCCTTCACGCCTTTGTATGTACCAACCAACGAGACCCAAAAAAACCGCGAGAGTGCTGTGCTTCTAAGAACGCCCTTGATGTGATGACTCGCCTTAAGCGAGCGGCTAAAGCCGCTGGAATACATGATGTTCGAGTCAATAAGGCGGGCTGTTTAGACAGGTGTGAGCATGGAATTTCTTGCGTCGTTTACCCCAATGGTATTTGGTATACGATTCCGGATGACGACAAAGCAATAGCCCGAATCGTAGAACATCTAGCTGAAGGAAAAGCCGCAGATGAATTTCTTATGGTTGACTAACTCAGAGAAAACCGAAACGGTTGGACTCAGAGACGAACCGGTCGGGTAGCACCGCATGCCTGGCACTTCAGCAGAGTTGTACGGTCCTCCTTGATGAAACGAGTATCCGGAGCCTTACATTGTCCGCAGAGAATGTATGTTTTAACATATCCAACTATTTTCTCTTTGATTCTTTTAGGTGGCACCCTACCCTTCAACATAACACGAACTTGCTCCCTAGTGCCTGAAGTCCCTAACTCATTGATGAGATATTGATAGACATGATTAGCATCCCTATCCATCGCATCTACTATTGCAGAAAAATTGCGAATTATTGTTTGATTACCCTCGACTAATATCTCTGGATTAGGCATTGTCCAACGATTTCTTTCACTGATGTCCGTCGGAATTCTATCCCGTGCTCGGTCGAGCAGAGCATCATATTCGAAGTCAGTCATCTTCTCGGGCGAGCAACGTCTCCCTTTTCACCTCACCGGATAGGCTCCCGGCTAGGCACTAACCGTCAAAGACCAGTTTACCAACGGAGTGTTATGGATGAGGTCATCGAGGTCAAGGTGGCAAAGGTGCATGAGGATGCGCAATTGCCAACTCGTGGTAGCGCTCACGCTGCCGGATATGACCTATATTCTTTGGAAGATACTGAAGTTCTCTACAGAACTGCAACACTAGTGCGAACGGGTTTACACGTAGCAATTCCAGTTGGCTATGAAGGTCAGGTTAGGGCTCGATCATCTCTTGGCAAGAGGGGATTGATTCCACCACATGGAATAGGTACCATAGATGCAGATTATCGCGGAGAGTTATTCGTCATGATGACTTGGATTGGAGAAGGCGATTCTTACACCATATCGAAGGGAGAAAGGATAGCGCAATTACTGATCACTCCAATCCCTCAATCAACATTCATAGAAGTGGAATTTGATGAACTTGGTGAGACCGATCGTGGAGAAGGTGGATTCGGTTCCACGGGCAGATTCTGACTATCTTTACACGGTTCGTAGAACCGTGCTTCTACATATTCGCCATACGAATGCTTGATACGGGCCGGATGAAGCGGTCCAATTGATGCCACTGAGCATAGACGAGCTTCGCAGAAAGGTCGAGGAATACCACAACAAGGGTCTGAACAGCCAGCAAATAGCTGATGAGTTATCCCTATCTCAGACCACCATCCAATGGCTTTCCTCGTCAAATGTACCAATTGACGAAGAAACTCCCTCCGATATCAGAGTTGGATGGCGTTCTGTAGCTGTCAAAGCCGCTAGGGTTGAAGCCGTGTCTTACGTATTCTGTGATATAATTGAAGAAGAAATAGGTGAAGAAGTCGATACAATGGTTGGAATTTCGATAAATGGGATCCCCTTTGCACAGGCTATTGCCGGACAGATCGATCTTGAGTTAGCAGTAAGTCGAACCATCAGTGAATCTGAAGCTGGCCATCTTTCTGAGGTATTCGCTAATGTTAGTGGAAAGAGAGTTGTTGTTATCGACGATGTAGTATCTTCTGGAACCACGATGAGAAAGACCGTACAGCACCTTCGTGAATCGGGAGCTGAAGTCAAACTCTGTTTGGTTTTAGCCAATAAGACCGAAATGGATGAGATTGACGGGGTTCCGTTGCGAGGCCTAGTTCGAGTGGTCACTGTCTGAGGTAGAATCGATGCACTGGGCGGACTTTACCGCTGAAAAACTCAGCAAGGAACGAGGCAATAAACAAGTTGCCTGCTCAGGGATTACACCATCAGGTGAATTCCACATTGGTCACATTAGAGAAATACTTTCTGCTGAAATGATACACAGAGCCTGTCTTGATGCTGGTTTAGATTCTCGATACATTTTCATCGTCGACTCAATGGACCCACTTCGTCGAGTATACCCCTTCCTTTCAGAAGATTACGAACAATACATCGGTTACCCTCTAGCATTCATTCCTGCTCCGGATTCTGCTGGAAAACCAGACCCAGAGGGAGGGTCATACGCTGAACACTTCCTCGGTCCATTCCTAGATGCGCTTGCTGAAATTGGAGTGTTTCCAGAGGTGATTATGAATCACGAGACATATGCAAGTGGACAATTTGCTGAAAAGATAGATTCTGCTATAGAACAAGCTGATAAGATTCGAGAAATCATCGAATCGATTTCCGGTCGAGAATTAGATGAGAATTGGTTTCCCTACAATCCGCTTGGCTCGGATGGTAGCATGGATGGTGTAACTGTTACTGGCTACCAAAAGCCATTCGTACATTGGACGGATAGGCATGGGAATTCGGGGTCTGCAGACATTAGAAAGGCAGATGGAAAGTTACCGTGGAGGATAGATTGGGCTGCTCGCTGGGGAATCCATGGAATAACCTGCGAACCAGCAGGAAAAGATCACGGAGCCGCTGGAGGCTCTTTCGACACAGGATTGCCGATTTGCAAATTATTGGGTTCTGAACCGCCTTCGAAGATGGTTTATGAATGGATTCAGGTCAAGGGAGCAGGGCCGATGTCCTCGTCATCTGGTAATACAGTTGGTCCAATTGAAGCCCTAAGCTTGGTACCCCCTGAAATTCTGCGATATCTAATCGCAGGCTCAAAGATGAATCGTCATATCGATTTCAACACTGGTTCGGCACTATTCCAGATGGCAGATGAATACGAGAGATTAGTTGCATCCGCACCAAATCCAGACGCTGAAGATCTGACGAAAAGACAGCGGGTTGCTGCAATAACCCAAAGCGGAGCAATGCGACTAAGCCAAATTAACAGAGGAACCGACCCTGTTGATTCACTTGCAGGAGTTACATTCCGCCACTTAGCAATGCTAGCACAAATCAAAACTTCTGATGATGATGTTTGGAATTCACTAAGAAATAGTGGCCACCTAACTGATGAGCCAAATTCAGCCTTACAAAACAGATTGGAACGTATGCGAAACTGGATTGGAAGCATACACTTTCCAGAAGATGCAAGGATCAATATTCAAAAGAAAATCGAGGATAATGCACGTGCACAATTAAGCCCAGAGCAAATTACATTCCTACAAAGATTGGCTGTTGAACTTAGTGATTCTGAATGGTCTGATGAAGCCATAGGGAATACAATTAGAACAATATCTTCCGATTGCGGAGTCAGTGGAAGAGAATCCTACGTTGCCCTGTATTGGGCTATGTTGGGGCGTAAACATGGTCCAAAGGCTTCGTCTCTTTTGTTAGAAATAGGTAAGGATGACGCAATTAAACTACTATCATCCTAAAAATGTCAATTTTTCTCTGTACGAAACCATACTGTTGCAAAACCAATTGCAAATCCAGAACCAAAACTTCCCATTTGCATGAGGGCATCAAGGGCACTTTCTGCTGCGTCCCCGACTAGACCTCCTGCTGATGTTATCGTTTCCCATAGTTTATCCCAATTTACAGTAATTATACCAGATAATTCGAGAGCTGTTAGCAACCCGAATTGTATTAATGCGAAAATTTTCAGTAAATTCTTCAGAAATTTGACCACAGCCGCTGTTGCGGCACCCAGAGCTGCACCCGCAGCGCCTTGAGTTGCGAGACCTTGCAAATCCATTGGCACCCATAGATGGTGATTGCTCAAAAGGATGTTGTATTGTCATTCAACTTAGAATCGCGATATCAAGTAGCCTCGGTTCGGGCATTCCCTCTTTTGCCTCAGCTATTGCCTGTACTTCCATGCTTGCTCCAGCCATCGTCGTTACAAATGGAATATTGAGCTCGACTGCTAGCCTACGCATCATATTTCCATCCAATACCGCACCTCCTGTGCTCCTAGGTGTGTTGATGATCAAGTGAATCTTACCTTGTCTCATTAGATCTAATGCATCTGGAGTAAGACCCTCAGTAATTCGATAGCAAGTCTGGACATTTATTCCACCAGAATCCCTGAGAACATGTGCTGTCCCTCTTGTTGCGTAAATAGTGAATCCCATCTCTTCTAATTCTTGGGCCAAGGGAATAACGTCGTGTTTGTCGGCGTTCTTGACCGTGATGTAGACTCCACCCTCGGTTGGTACCGGGATTTCTGTCGCCAAGCGCGCTTTCAGGTAAGCTGCGGCTGCGCGTTTATGACTTCCCATTACTTCTCCAGTACTCTTCATCTCAGGCCCTGGGGCGGGGTCAAGGCCTCGCAATTTGATGAAAGGGAATACCGGTGCTTTGACACAAACAGCCTCGTTCTGAGGTTCTGGGATATCAAGGTCGGCTAGTTTCTCTCCCATCGTTAAACGGGCTGCAATACGAGCCAGGGGGACACCGGTAGCCTTGGCTACGAATGGGAATGTTCGTGAACCACGTGGATTTACCTCCAGAACATACAATGTTTCTCCACGAATGGCGTATTGAATATTGAAACAACCCTTTACTCCAAGTTGAATACCGATTTTTCTTGTCCAATCCTCAACTTGTGCTAACACTTTCTTCGAGACATTTTGTGGTGGAATAAAGCAAGTTGAATCACCAGAGTGTATTCCTGCCTCCTCAAGGTGCTCCATAATCGCTCCAATTAGCACCTCGCTACCATCACAAACCGCATCAACATCTAATTCTATAGCATTACCAAGATATTCGTCTACCAATAAAGGACGATCTGGCGAAAGAAACGCTTCCTCCATATATGCCTCTAATTGCCGATTATTGGATAAGATCTCCATACCTCGGCCCCCAAGTACGTAAGAAGGGCGAATTAGAACGGGATAACCAATCTCTTGAACCGCTTCCCTAACTCCTTCAGAAGTACTCGCAGTAGTGCCATTAGGCATCCTCAGGCCAACCCTTTCCGCGAATGTTTCGAAGCGTTCCCTGTCACTTGCTTCATCAACTGCATCCGGAGTTGTACCCTGCATGGCTAAGTTGAGCCCCATTCCTTCTAGATGAGGGAGCCTATCTGCCAATGGCAGAGCGAGATTGATTGCCGTTTGCCCACCAAATTGTAGTAAGATTCCGTGAGCCTTCTCGCGTAGCAAAACCTCCGCAGAGTGTTCCAATGTCAATGGATCGAAGTATAGCCGGTCACTGGTATCAAAATCCGTGGACACTGTCTCGGGATTATTGTTAATGATAATCGCTTCATGTCCTAATTCTCGGATGGCCCCAACGGCATGGACACAACCGTAATCGAATTCTATTCCTTGTCCAATCCGAATAGGTCCGCTGCCAACTACCACAATGCGTTGCTTTGTGAAATCATCGATTCCTGGTACATTATCGATCCCTCTTGGAGCCGAGCCTCCTTCATAGGTAGAATAGTAATATGGGGTTACAGCGGCAAATTCTGCTGCACAGGAATCTACCATTCGGAATCTAGGGTGTATCTCTAATTCGTGCCTCCTCGCCATGACGGCATCTTCATCAGAACCTCCCGGTAATGATTTGAAGCCACTTGCTGGGAATCCTGCGAGTGCATCAGCGATGTGTAAATCTGTAAATCCTGCACCCTTCCATCTACGCATCTCTAGTATGGGTATTTCTGATACACTCATTCCTAATTCTCCGGCAGCACGTATCTCGGTTTCGAGTGCGGCCATTTTCTCAAATCTATGTAGGAACCATCGAGTAACACCTCCCGAAACATCTCGGACGTCTTCTATCGAATATCCTCGTCTGAATGCCTCAAATAGAGCCCCCATTCTTCTATCAGTAGGAATTCTCAACCAATCGATTAGCATAGCTTCAGGTAATGGTTCACTTGCTCGTTCGTCCATCGACTCCCCACCTGAAGCATCAGCCATCGTGAGTGGCCTTGGATGGGGTTGACCATACTCAAGACTAGCCCAAGCCTTCAGAAAAGCCTCCTCGAAACAACGACCAATCGCCATTACCTCGCCTGTAGATTTCATCGAGGTCCCAATAGTCCGGTCCGCAGTTCGGAATTTATCGAAAGGCCATCGAGGGATTTTAACAACACAATAATCCAATGTTGGTTCAAAAGCAGCGGTAGTTCCTTCACCGGTTATTGGGTTAGGTAGTTCATCTAGCGTGTAACCTACAGCAATTAGTGCTGCCATTCTAGCGATTGGATATCCAGTTGCCTTGCTTGCTAGTGCTGAAGATCTTGAAACTCTTGGGTTAACCTCGATTACTCGATACTCGCCAGTCGATTGTTCGATTGCGAATTGAACATTACAACCTCCTTTGATATTCAACCTTCTAATCAAGCGAAGAGCGGCATCGCGTAACATCTGATGGTCTCTGTCAGAGAGTGTCTGTTGCGGCGCAACAACCACCGACTCACCAGTATGTACACCCATAGGGTCAATATTTTCCATTGTACAGACAATGATTGCGTTATCGGCTCCATCCCTCATTACCTCGTATTCATGTTCTTGCCAACCGAGGATGCTTTCCTCGATTAGTACCTGCCCTATTGCAGAATGTAGTATACCTTGACTGGCTATCTCTACCAACTCTCCCATGTTGTGAGCAGTGCCACCGCCAAGGCCACCAAGTGTGAAAGCGGGTCGAATCAGAAGAGGAAAACCGCCCAGACTATCGGCGGCCTGCATAACTGCCTCAATCGAATCACAAGCTATAGCTTTGCAAACTGGAAGGTCGATTTCCTCACAAACCTGTTTGAAAAGATCTCTATCTTCTGCCTCGTCAATAGATACCAAGTCACAACCGATTAATTCTACTTCCAATTCATCCAAACTACCATCATGAGCAAGGGCGGATGCAATATTGAGGGCTGTTTGTCCGCCCATTCCGGCGAGTATAGCATCTGGTTTCTCTATTTCCAAAATTCTCTTAACGACCTCCGGCAACAATGGTTCGATGTAAATCCTGTCCGCCATTTCTGGGTCGTTTTGAATTGTTGCCGGATTGGAATTAATCAAAATAACTTCGTAACCATCTGCTCGCAAGGCGCGACAGGCTTGACTTCCAGAAAAATCGAATTCGGCCGCTTGACCAATACGTATTGGCCCACTACCTAAAATTAAAATTCGTTTCAAATCGTCTCTGCGGGGCATCAATTATCCCCCCTAGAGTTAGGGATTGGAATTCCAGCCAAATGGTCATCCACCATTCTGGCGAATCTATCGAATAGTGGAGAAGCGTCATGTGGACCAGGGCACGCTTCTGGATGATATTGGATTGTGAAGGCCCTTTTGCCAATCAAATCTAGTCCCTCCACGGTTCTATCGTTAGCATTGACGTGCCTTACCTTGAAGGGGGCATCGAGTTCGTTACTCCCGCGCGTTGAACAGGCACCAGATGGATGAGGTGCGAGCATCCCTTTATCCGGATCTTCCACAGCAAATCCATGATTTTGACTAGTGATGTAAACTCGGCCGGTTTCGAGGTCGACAACGGGTTGGTTAGCCCCCCTGTGACCATATCGCAGTTTGTATGTGCGTAGCCCCGCTGCGAGCCCCATTAACTGATGACCCAAGCAGATACCCATAACAGGCAAACCGGCTCTAACAGCAGCTGCTAAACTATCTCTAGCGGTTGTAGCCGCTCCTGAATGAGCCGGGTCACCCGGGCCATTCGAAGCAAAGAAGGCATGGGGTTCCCATTTCAAAATCTCTTCGAAGGTTGTGGTCGCTGGACACCAAACAACCTCAAAGCGTTGGGCTAATTCTCGCAAAATATTGTGTTTGACTCCACAATCGATAGCCGCCAACCTAGGAAGCGGTTTGCCTTCATTATCTAGTGCACCTGGATTGATTATTACCGCTTCATCACATGTGACTTCAGCCACTAAATCTTCGAAGTCTGGAGGAGTCATCTCGTCAAGACGAACGAGCATTTCTCTCTCAGCCTCAGCTGGACCAAAGATACACAGAACCGTTCCGTACTCTCTGACTCGACGTGTTAGTTTTCTTGTGTCAATGTCCTGAATACCAGGTACTCCATGAGCAAAAAGGAAATCATGTACACTACCTATTGCATCTCTGTGGTCAGCCACTTCCATCAATTGTCTGCAAACTACCCCTCTAGGCCAGACCCCAGCAGATTCTGAGGTTCCTGAATGTACTCCATAATTTCCAAGTAGGGGCCATGTAAATGTTAGAATCTGCCCTGCGAAAGATGGGTCGGTTAAACTCTCTTGGTAACCAGTCATTCCAGTAGTAAAGACGAGTTCTCCTTCGGCGATTACCGGGGCACCGAATAGTCTTCCTCGATATCGCGTTCCATCAGCGAGTAGCAATAATCCATCGGCTCCAGAAGGTGGTTCTGAGGTACTTGAATCTAGCAAAGCATCCGCTGCATCTGGGAAACTTGGAGGGTCCTTAACTCCGGAAACATCAGCACCGGGAATGAATCCTCTGCCGGGAGGGTTATCCGACATCAGCGGTGCTGCCTGAAAGAGCCTATTAATCATTGAGAGAGATTTTACTCTTCTTCAGGACTCATGACCTTCTTCCTGTCTAAACTAGGTATCACCTGTATTTCCCCGCCTTGGAAGTGTTTAGATTCATCGATTTGACCAATTAATGATTCAAGGAATACACCTAATGCGGCGACTTCTGAGTGAGGTTGATTACCTATGGAAATATTGTAGTTTGCTAGTCTGAAAACTTCACCTGGGACTTTAGTGCCACCGACTACAATAACCATTGGACGATTTCTTTCAATTACTCCTAGCGATTCCCTCCAAGATTCCCCATACATAGTGAGATGGACTATTTCACCCGGTTTGCCGTCTCCAGCATCCTTGGCGAATCGACGAAGGAATGACAACGGACTGGTTTCATATCGACATTCAAAATCACCTCCAAATCTCTTACTTACTGACCTCCAAGTGTCCAGAGCAGATTCGTCTTCTTCGCCAGCTAGAATAACCTCATCTGCTCCAAAGGCTCTAGCAGTCAAACCAAGATGGCTAGTAATGCGTTTATCACGCTCTCTGCGATGCCCTAATCTCAGTACCGAGACCCTCCGGTTTGAGGCGCTCATGTTATTACGCGGAAGGACCGACTTCATCAGCCTGACCCATATCAGATGACTCATTAAAATCAGGGATTAAGTCAACTGGCATATTTATCATTTGTAGTCTAACCCATTGAAGTAACCATGCATCAATGAATAACTTTGCAGAGTAATGAATCATTACTGCCAAGGCAAGAAGGCGTAGACTGCCAAACATAGCAGTCTGAATATCTACTTGATCTGTAAGTAAAGCGAATCCAAATGGCTCCAAAATATAGTACACGGCTAATACGACTAGTAATCCGCCTATATTCGACATTGAAGCGTGCCCTCTTTCTCTTCCAACACTCCAAACCACTGTAGCAAAGAAGACAATTATAGGTACAATTTTTGCTAACATGGAAAAGTCAAAGTCGCCCAATAGTGAATTTGGGATGTCTGTGTTGTTTAGGGCTTCTGAGCCTTTTTGCACAGCGATCCACCAAAATAATCCTGACATCATCAATAATACCCCAGATAACCATCCACGATTAGTAATCATATCTCTGATTTCATGTCTGTCTTTTGGTTGTAAACGCTGT
Source organism: Marine Group II euryarchaeote MED-G37 (assembly GCA_002457555.1). Classification (GTDB taxonomy): domain Archaea; phylum Thermoplasmatota; class Poseidoniia; order Poseidoniales; family Thalassarchaeaceae; genus MGIIb-O1. The sequence goes on along the minus strand of NTJQ01000014.1, from coordinate 11,013 downwards.
AAAATTGATTCCATTAATTCTAGTGCATCATTGGTAGGTAGTTCTTCCTTGGCAGCGGCAGCAATACCTTGTTGAGAGGTATTTTCTACCCTATTTGAAGGGTCCTCGCCCAAAACCATCGACGGATTGCCGCTCCGTCACATCATAAAGGGTACGTCTGATGGAAGGTCTGAAATGGCCGACTGGAGACCTATTCTAAATCGCCGGAACGATGGTTTTCCAAGAATTATGGGGATTCTAAACATTACTCCAGACTCATTTTATGCCGATTCTCGAGTTGATTCTATTGACGACGCTTTAGCCCGAGCGAAGCAAATGATAGAAGATGGTGCAGATTGGTTAGATATTGGCGGTGAGTCTACAAGGCCTGAGGCAGAAGAAGTAGGTATTGATGAAGAAAAGAATCGTGTTTTGCCTGTAATTGAGGCTGTTAGAAATGCTCACCCTGGTGTCGGGATTTCGATAGATACTCGACACGCTTCGATAGCAAAGGCCGCTCTAGATTTGGGAGCAGATATGGTGAATGATGTAAGTTCCTTGTCCGACCCAGATATGGCTAATGTAATTATAGAAAAAAAATGCCCTGTTTGTATAATGCATATGCAAGGATTACCAGAAAATATGCAGAATAATCCCAGTTACGCTGATGTAGTAATAGAGGTTCGACAAAGACTTGAAACGACTGCAGGAAAATTACTTGATTTAGGATTAAATGCAGAGATGATTATCACAGACCCAGGAATAGGTTTCGGAAAATTGCTTGAGCACAACTTATCATTGTTATCTGCGGGAAGAAAAATTGTCCCTAAACAAAACATGCCTCTTATGTGGGGGGTAAGTCGAAAGCGAATGTTTGCAGACCTACTTGGTCGGACTGATACCAAAGATAGATTGCCCGGAAGCCTAGGAATCGCCTCTATGGCCCCCTCAAAGGGAGTCGATATCATCAGGGTTCACGATGTGCGTGAGCATGCAGACTTGTATGAGGCGATGCGAGCGATTAACTGAGGTGTTGTGATGGGGCAAAATATAGTTGATATCGATGAGAAGTTACGAATAATCGGAACCGCTCACGTTAGCACTGCATCAGTGGCTTTAGTCCGAGAACAAATAGAGGAATGGGGGCCAGACTTGGTTGCTGTTGAACTATGTGAGTCCAGATTGAGATCTTTGCAACAGCCAGATGATTTGGATAATGACGACCTTCTGAAAATAATTAATGAAGGAAAGTCTGCAATGATCTTACTACAATCCGCTCTGGCGGCTCAACAGAGGCGTATGGGGATGGAAACCGGAGAAAAACCCGGTGCTGAATTACTCGCGGCTATCGAGGTAGCTGATGAAAAAGGAGTAGAGCACGCACTTATCGACAGAGATGTCGTAATCACTTTACGAAGGGCTTGGAGAAAAATGGGCCTTAGAGAGAAATGGCGCGTATTGAATGCGCTGCTGTGGGAAGATGATGATGATGAAATCGACCTCGATGAATTGCTTGAAGATTCTGATTTATTGACTACTCTAATGGAAGATGCCAGGGAGGCAGCGCCTCGTGCAGGAGAGGTTCTTATCGACGAGAGAGATGCCTACTTAGCCGGCCGAATACAACAGATAAGAGGTAAAGGAAAGGTTCTCGCTGTTGTAGGGGCAGGGCACATAAACGGAATAATCGAGCACCTTGAGAAACCGGCTCTTGAAACCACATCAAGAATAAGTGAATTGTCTTTTGAACCACCCAAACCGATTTGGCCAAAGGTGGTGACGTGGGCAATTCCAATATTCCTAACATCGGTTGTTGGTTTCCTGTTTTGGAATGGAGATACTGAAGCATTGAAAGATACAATTTGGTATTGGACCGCTGCAAATGCAATACTTGCCGGTTTAGGAGTTGCATTAGCCAGAGGCCATCCTCTGTCGATAATAGTTGGAGCATTGGCGAGTCCAATTACGAGTTTGAATCCTACTTTAGCTGCGGGCTGGTTTGCAGGATACACACAACTGAAAATAGCCGCTCCAACTGGGGGAGATGCGACCGATTTTCTAGCACTACAAGATTACAGCGTATTCTATCGAAATCGCGTGGGTAAGGTGTTACTTGTTACCGCACTCGGAAACTTAGGCTCAGCCCTCGGTGCGTGGCTCGCTGGTGGTGCAATCGTGGGCATTATTATTGGGTGAACGGTTAACCAACGAAGTATTGGGCGCAGCCCAAAGAAGTGATGACTTGGTTAATTTCGGCTTCGTTATTGACAATCGTAAGTGCATTGGATGCCATGCTTGCACCGTCGCTTGTAAGTCTGAACACGATGTACCGATAGGAGTCAACCGCACTCATGTGAAGTATATTGAGAAAGGGACCTATCCAGATGTAACTCGAGAATTTAGCGTTCATCGTTGTAATCATTGTGAGGACTCCCCGTGCACGAAAATTTGTCCTACTACCGCCCTGTTTACTCGCGAAGACGGAATTGTGGATTTTGATGATGACCGATGTATAGGTTGTAAATCCTGTATGCAAGCGTGCCCGTACGATGCATTATACATCGATCCAAACAAGGGCACAGCGGCCAAGTGTAATTATTGTGCGCACAAAATAGAAAATTCCTACGAACCGTCCTGTGTGGTGGTTTGTCCAGTTGAAGCAATAATTTCGGGTGACCTAGATGACCCTAATTCATCAATTTCCAATTACGTTAGCGAACACGAGGTAACTGTTCGAAAACCAGAGTCCGGAGCTAAACCAAACGTATTCTATGTCGAAACCAGTGAAGATATTCTTGACCCTCACGCCACAGAACGCTCCGGTGAATATCTTTGGACAGATCAAGCAGCAGGGGTTGGTCATTTTGCAAAGTATGCCGACTCTAGATTGGGCGCCTCAGATACCAATTCAATGATTGTTCAACTGGCACTTGAGAAGAAGGCTAGAGCCGCGAATCCCCGGGACCGAGCTATTATTCGAGATGTGATGGAACGCCTAGATGAACAGGCTGAGCAACCAAAGAGAAGCTACGACCAGCCTTCGAAAGGGGTACTTTGGGGTTGGGAGGTTTCTGCCTATATTGTCACTAAGGCAATTGCCTCAGGGGCATATTTGGTTGCTATGATAGCGATGTTTGCTGGCATTATAGAAATGACTGATGAACTGTGGTGGCAATTGACAGTTGGTTGTACGATTTTTCTAGGAATTACAGGTTTTCTATTGGTGAAGGACCTCGATAGGCCAGAGAGATTCCTCTACGTATTACTGAGGCCGAATTGGGATTCTTGGCTAGTAAAAGGGGCCTATATCTTGAGTGCTTTTGGATTAGTATTGGCTTGTAATGGAGTGGTCCTTTTCTTTGACCTAGACAGAACCTATCTCAATTACCTAGCAGTTGCCGGCATACCTTTAGCGACATTAACAGGCATCTATACTGCCTGGTTATTTGGCCAAGCCAGCGGTAGAAATTGGTCTAAAGACAGATATCTCACACTGAAGATGCTTGTTGAGATGATTATCCTTGGCGTCGCATCAATAGTATTTCTGACATCTTCAGAACTAATTTACTGGGCTACTGCCTTTGTAATGATTTTACTAGTTTGTAGGCACGCTCACAATACCGTAATTCAACCACAACTGGAGACCCTACACTGAGGTGAATGTAATGGCCGATTCATTTATCGAAAAGTTCGCTCAGAAATTGCGAATCATTCCAAACCTCGATAGAGATTACTCTGATGGGAATTCCCAAGAATTGCGAAAATTCCCCTCAACAGATGAATGGCTTGATTTCAAGGAGCTAGATGCAAATGCATGGCCGGTAAGAATAGAGAAGAATTACTCTCTAGTTCCAACAACCTGTTTCAACTGTGAATCAGCCTGTGGAATGTTGGCATATGTTGACAAGGATACAGGTCAAGTAACTAAGTTTGAAGGTAATCCGCATCACCCTGGAAGCCGTGGTAGGAATTGTGCCAAAGGACCCGCAACAATTAATCAAATTCAAGATACTGAGCGGATACTCCACCCTCTTCGTAGAGTTGGTGCCAGAGGTGAAGGAGGGTGGGAACAAATCACCTGGGAAGAGGCCCTAGAGGAAATTGCAGAAAAAATTCGCACCTCTCTAAAAGCTGGAGGCGTTGACAAGGTAGTCTATCACGTCGGAAGACCGGGTCACGAAGGTTATGCCAATCGTGTCCTGAAAGCTTGGGGTGTCGATGGACATAATTCACACACTAACATTTGTTCTGCAGGAGCGCGAACAGGTTATGCACTCTGGCATCAACACGACAGGCCAAGTCCTGATCATACAAACGCCAAGGTGATTTTACTGACTTCTTCTCATCTTGAAACTGGTCATTACTTCAACCCTCACGCGCAAAGAATTCTCGAGGGGATGATGGATGGAGCGAAACTGATTGTAATCGACCCTCGACTATCGAATACAGCGGCTATGGCTGACCATTGGTTACCAACATGGCCGGGTAGCGAACCGGCTCTTTTCCTCGCTTGGGCCAGGATGATTCTCGAAAGAGAGTTGTATGATAGAGAATTCATGGAAACCCAGGTCAATTGGGAAATGTGGATGTCTGCAGTGCACCCTAATGAGCCAAATAAGTTTGACCGATTTGTTGAATTATTGTTGAAAGAATATGAAGAATATACTCCCGAATTTGCAGCAGCTGAATGTAAGATTCCAGTTGAACAAGTAATCGAAGCGGGAGAGGTTGTAGCCAATGCTGGAAGTCAACTTTGCACACATGTCTGGCGCAGTGCAGCGATTGGAAACCTTGGTGGCTGGCAGGTCAGCCGAACCCTGCATTTCCTCAATGTGCTCACCGGTTCAGTTGGAACTGTAGGGGGAACAAGCCCAAATTCTTGGTCGAAATTCAAGCCATCGCTATTCAATGTGCCTCCAGACCCCGATGGTTGGAATGAATTACATTTCCCGCCAGAATACACACTATCTCACTACGAAATGAGCCACATACTACCTCATCTCGTAAAGGATGGCCGAGGTACGATGGATGTTTATTTCACACGTGTCTTCAATCCAGTATGGACATATCCTGATGGCTTTTCATGGATTGAAATGCTAGAAGATAAAAATGCCATTGGCTGTCACATTGCCTTAACACCAACTTGGAATGAAACCGCCTTTTTTGCCGACTATGTCCTACCAATGGGACATGCCTCGGAACGACATGATGTCAACTCATACGCCACTTCTGCAGGTAAATGGGTGGCATTTAGGCAACCGGTACTCAGAGAATACGCTAGACGCGAAGGGAAAGAAGTAGAATTCACCCACGAAATTAATCCCGGAGAAGTTTGGGAAGAAGATGAGTTTTGGATTGAATTATCTTGGCGTATTGATGATGGAACAATGGGCATTCGTGAGCATTTTATGAGTCCCTATCGAGAGGGTGAAAAAATCACAGTTGACGAGTACTATCAGTACCTATTCGAGCGTGTCCCTGGACTTCCAGAAGCAGCTGAGTCGGAAGGCACCGACTCACTTGGTTACATGCGCAAGCATGGTGCTTTCCTAATCGAAGAGGCCACTTATGAGAAACACAAATCAGAGGGATGGCCCACTCCAAGCGGAAAGCAGGAATTCTACTCAGAGACAATGATAGAATTCGGTTATCCCGAACATTCGATACCTCATTACCATCAGAAATCTCACGTACATCCAGACAATTTATCAGACGAAGATGAGTATTGTCTACTTCCTAACTTTCGGTTACCACAGCATATACACTCACGCTCAGCCAACGCAAAATGGTTGGTTGAAATCGCTCATAGAAATCCAATCTGGATTCATCCCAAGGATGCGAGGAAACTCGGAGTAGCTGAAGGTGACTTACTAAAGATAGAAACCGAAATTGGTTGGTTTGTCGATAAAGTATGGGTTACAGAGGGAATAAAACCAGGAGTTGTTGGCTGCTCCCACCACATTGGCAGGTGGAGAAGAGAACAAGACCGAGGTAATCGATTCCTAACCAATACCGTTGAAATCGAAGAGCGGGGTGATGGGAAAATGCGCATGAAGACAATTAGCGGAGTCGAGCCATGGAAGTCTGATGACCCCGATACCAATCGTATTTGGTGGCGAGATGGAGGAGTTCACCAAAATATCACACATGCAGTTCAACCAGACCCAATTTCCGGAGCGCATTGCTGGCTTCAGAAGGTGCGTCTATCCATTCCCAGTGAGGATGAGGAATATGGAGATATAGAAGTCGATCGGAATAAGTCGTTTGAGTACTATAAACGCTGGAATGAATGGGCGAAAGAGCGTGAAACTCATCCAAGAGGAGAGCGCCGGCCACTATGGATGAAGCGACCTCTTTCTCCAAAGAAACAGCATTGGTATATGCCGGAGAGTGATTAATTGGAGGAAATTATCGCTCTAGCAATCATTCTAATTACCGCGTTTATGTTCGCTCCGCTTGGTCTAGGAGGGGGGTTTTTATTTGTTCCAACTCTTTACTTCATTTTAGGTTGGGACCTACAACTATCCATCGTTTGTTCATTAATTCTGGTTTGGTTTGTCAGTATAGGTTCTCGTAGAGCCCACGATGAAGGCGGTTACACAGTTGCAGGAGTTGGTCGAAAAGGTAGGATTGTAGCGATATTTGGCGCAATTATCGGCGCTTTAGCCGCTGATCTGATAATTGCCGAAGCGGGTGAAAGTATTATCAAAATTCTAGCAATTATTTTGCTCAGTTTAGTGATATATCGTGGTATAAAGAAATTAATCGAAGAGAAACAAAATGACATTCATAATGAGGGCATCTCTATTCAAGGTGCATTACTTTACAAATACAAGTTAGGATGCCTAACAGGAGGTTTATCCGCAGGATTAATTGGTATTGGAGGAGGGGTTATTTTTACCATGTTAAACAGAATAGTTCTAGGATTGGGACCTCATAAAGCTGCAGGTACTTCTTACTTGATCGTCATGAGAGTGGTCCCTGTTGCTATAGTATCTCATTTACTGTTTAACCCATCGTTAATTGATGAAATTACCAAATTTGATACACTTACCCTAGCATTACCTCTAATTGTTCTTGTAACCGCATGGGCCGGTGCGAAAACCGCAATACGTATGCTACCTCAAAGGGTCCTAACCTACCCGTACTTGCTAGCAGTTAGCCTCTCTCTGATACGATATCTGATCGATGTTGTCGAGAATCTAAATTAGTCATTTGAACCTGATGCATCTTCATCGACATCTTCCAAACCCCAGTCTGACCAACTCCACGCTCTTTCATGGAAATAATACAGGAACATCTTCGTGAATAATTCAGTTCCACCAATAGCAGCCCCAGCCCTGATATCTCCTGTCACAACGTAAGCTATCAAAATTGTATCAAGAGTACCTATTGTTCTCCAAGTGACAGTCTTAATCAAACTACGAGTTCTATTGGCGTGGCCTGTACCAGGAATGTGTTCTGCCATAGTGTATTCAAAAGATGGGGCTTAGTTAACCTGTCCCTCTACATGATTTAGAGAAATATCACACAGATTCGAGAATAATTGCAATTCCTTGTCCGCCACCAATACATGCTGTCGCGATTCCAAACTTCTTACCCTCTCGCTTGAGTGTATGTGCTAGAGTTAGTGTGAGACGACTTCCTGTTGCTGCAAGAGGATGTCCTAAACCGACTGCTCCGCCGTTAATGTTGACTATCTCATGTGAAATTCCCAATTCCTTCATACAAGCCACTGCTTGACCGGCGAAGGCTTCGTTGATTTCCCATAGATCGACCTCATCAACACTCATACCTGCCCTTTCAAGGGCTAGTTTGCTAGCCGGTACCGGGCCATATGCCATTATTGCAGGTTCAAGGCCAACAACTCCCCAGTTTACTATTCTAGCGATGGGTTTGTCCCCGTCAGAGGCGGCCTGAGATGAGGATTTCAGAACTACTGCCGCTGCACCATCGACTACACCAGAGGCATTGCCAGCGGTTACCAGAGAAGTAGGCCCGAAATGCGTCCTAAGAGCACCAAGAGATTCATCACTAGTACCTCTAACAAAGTGATCTTCTTCGGTTGCAGTGACTAACCCATCGGCCGTCTCAACATCAATAATTTCTTCAGCCCAAACTCCATTATCAACACTATTTTCAGTTCTTGAATGGCTGATTACTGCAAAATAATCGGCTTCTTCTCTCGTGACGCCCACTCGACGACAGATTTCATCGCTAGTTTGGGCCATGAAGGAATCACAAGTGGTGTCCAGCAAATTAGTGAAGAGATAATCTTCCATATCCTTGGGAAGTTCATCACCTTCCCTTGGTGGTCTTCCTAATTTGTAGGTGGAGCGCATTCCTCTCAGTACGTGTGGTGCTTGGCTGAGATTTTCCATTCCACCTGCAACCACAGTATTGGCTTCACCAAGCATAATCATTTGAGATGCTGAAATTATTGATTGAATTCCTGAGCCACATAATCGGTTTAGCGTAAGCATTGGAACCTCTTGTGGAATACCCGCATTAAGCCCTGCATGACGAGCGCCAAAAATTGCCTGATCACTTGTCTGTAATGCGTGACCCATTACTAGATGGTCAACGGATTCTGGGCTTGTCCCAGTTTTCTCAAGAGCCCCTCGAATAGCAATAGAACCTAATTGCTCAGCACTTACATCGGCTAATCTTCCACCGACTTCACCATCTCCGCGCTTCCCACCAAGCCATTCACAGAACGGGGTTCTAGCCCCTCCGATTAGTACTACGTCTTCGCTCATTAACATTAGCGAGATAATAGCCATTCATGAGGCTGACTATCCCAAAGGGATAGACCGTGTCTCTAATTTTCAATCGTCATCAGACATTGAGCCTAGGTACTCGGGCAAGTCTACTCCAGCATTTGACGCTATGTCATGCAGAGGTGGGAGTGACTTTACAAGATTGGAGATAAAGTTCGAAGTCGAACTTCCATCACCATCTCCGCCAGAATCCCATACAGTAATGCTGTCTATCTTCAAGTTGCGAATTGCTTCGACCTGGGCCGACACCATCTGGTCAATCTTCTCAACCATAAGCAGCGTAGCTGCGGCCTTTGCATCTCCATTAGCACTGGTAACTAGGCCTTTGTAACCTACAGCCTTTGCTTCTAGGACCTGTTTAACACCAGAAGCCTCTGCTTCATAGCGAGCAAGTATCGCATCTGCTTCACCACGTGCGATACGTCGTTGTCTTTCGGCTTCGGCTTCTGCAGCGATTTCGATTTGCTGTTTCTGAATTTGCTCACGTACGATTTCGCTTGCCTTTAGACGCTCTTCCTCTTCAGTGAATTTAGCCCTCTGAATTTCCGCTTCGGACTTAGCAGTTGCAACTTCAGCACGTTGGTTTGCTGCAGCTTCTGCCTCAGCAAGATCAGCATCGGAGTTAGCAATCTCACCTTTTGCATCGTTCTCTCCAGCAACTGCTAGTGCTTCTTGTTGTCCAACGTAAACACGCTGGTCAGCCTCAGCGGTCTTTCGGCCCTTCTCAGCCTCCGCTAGGTTCTCTGCAACCTCAATCTCTCGTGCCCTGTCTGCCTTAGCGGCACCAACTGCACCGTCTCTTTCTGCATTTGCTACATCTACTCGAGCATTCTCAACTGCGGTTGATGCAGCCTTCTTTCCAATACTCTCGATATAGTCGGACTCGTCAGTAATATCGACTAGGTTAACGTTGATCAAATAAAGACCGACTTTTTGTAATTCAGTATCTACGTTCTTTCTAGTCAGTTCTAGGAATGCATCGCGGTCCTGGTTAATCTGCTCAATCGTCAAGGACGCTACAGTTAGACGAAGTTGACCGAAAATAATCTCTTTAGCCATTTCTTCAATATCGTTTTGTTTTAATCCAAGCAAACGCTCAGCTGCATTAGCCATAATTTGCTTCTCAGTTGAGACACCAATTGTGAATGTTGATGGAACGTTAATTCGGATGTTCTGGAGCGATAGAGCATTCCTTAGATCGATATTGATTGTGATTGGTGTTAATGTCAGGAAGGCGTAGTCCTGAATGAGCGGCCAAACAAGCGCTGCACCGCCGTGTATCGTTCTACTCGCCTTACCCTTATCGGTACGGCCGTAAACAACCATTACCTTGTCCGGAGGGCATCTTTTGTACCTCTGCGCAAAGAATATTACAATTGCAACCAAGAACAGTATGGTTGCGAACATCATTATTGTTAGTAGTGCACCAGCTTCAGCCATAGCAATCGCTCTGTACATGGACAGACGCTATTGGCTCATTAAGGCTATGCCGGCACAATCAAGAATCAACAGAGGTAAATGGATTCTAAACTCTCTTTACTACTAGGGTGGAACTAATGACGTCAACGACTTCGATAAAGTCCCCTGTGGCTATACCTTGACCATCTTCTGATTTTGCATTGTAGGTCTTTTGAGCACCACCAACTTCGATTGTAACTTGGCCAACTCCATCTTCAGGAATTCGAAGGTAAACTGATCCTTTCTCACCAATCGCTTGCTCTAATTCGATATTCCCACTAGCCTCTAGAGAAAAGAACAGTTGGAAGATTTTTCCAGTCCCATACATAGATGCTAATCCAGCAACGCCACCTACTCCTATAGCCAGAGTATCTCCTCCATCTGACTTCAGTGTGTATAATCCAGATAGGCCGAAGAACATCATGAATGCCATTACTCCTTGGAAGGTCATAGCATCGAATGCACCATCAGAACTCATAACATCGAATTCGATACCAAATAGCCCCTCAAACAGACCCTCGCCGACTCCCCCAATCAGCATCAAGAGGAACCAAAACAGGAATAGAACACCTCCAATCAGCGCGGATGCGGCGAAAATCAATTCTAATGTTGAGCCAGATTCGCCGAAAACAAGTTCTACCAAATTGAAGTCGTCTATGGATACCATTGATTACTGCACAAAGGCACATTGCTTTGATTGCTTCGCCGGTTTATGAAGGATATTCAGACTTTATTCCTACGTCTTAGCCATTCCGCGACCGCACGATCGAAATTGAAAGCAGGACCAACTGCTAAT
>NTJQ01000013.1 GCA_002457555.1 Marine Group II euryarchaeote MED-G37 | reverse complement strand
AAATGAAAATTAATAACAAAAAAAATGCAAAAAAAAGCCTAGAAATATTGGGTAATTCGGTATTGAATCAATTAGTCCAAAATGGTCTAGAGTCTCAAATTGATGATGATAAAATTTTCCACATCCGGCTCTCGTTATCGTCCTTAGTCACCGGAAAATTACGGTTAGCCGAGAGGTCGGAATGGACCTATGCAGTGAAGGGAAAATACAAGATTGAGTCTTATCCAGGTCAAGAGCCTGGTGAAGTATTACTTGAATTAATATCCAAAATCGAATAATTCCAACACAGGATTATTTTCGTTGACCAGACAGAAAATAAGAACAAGGATTATTATGGAACTTATACCACGGAAGGGCGAGTGAAAGCATGACCCATGTAGTTACGAGTGCCTGTGTTGGACACAAATACCAAGATTGTGTAGCAGTATGCCCGGTTGAAGCGTTTAGAGAAGCTGATACCTACTTAGTAATTGATCCAGATGAATGTATTGATTGCGCCGCCTGTGTCGCTGAATGCCCTGTTGAAGCTATCTTCGCAGACACAGATGTTCCCGATGAAGAAATAGAGTGGATAGATCGTAACGAGACTGAGAGTTTAGAGCTAGAAATGGCAAATGGCGATTCACCAGTACTCGCAGACTGAAGTTCCACCCTCTAGTGAACTTAAACATAGATTGATGAATAGAGTCCCAGAGGGTCGGCCATGGCTCAGAGAGTGAACCTAGAGAACATGCGGCACGGCACCGAGTTGCTAAAGCGAGGATTCGCCAAGATGCAGGAAGGCGGAGTCATCATGGACGTCGTCAACGCCGAAGAAGCCCAGATAGCAGAAGATGCTGGTGCCGTTTCAGTCATGGCCTTGGAGAGGGTTCCTGCAGACATCAGATCTAGTGGAGGAGTTGCTCGAATGAGCCACCCGGATATGATCAAAGAAATTATAGAAACAACTTCGATACCTGTAATGGCCAAAGCAAGAATCGGACACGATGAAGAAGCCAGAGTGCTTGAAGCACTGGGTGCTGATATGATTGATGAGTCAGAAGTATTGACTCCAGCAGACCCCTTCTTCCATATAGCGAAAAACAACTTCACTGTACCATTCGTATGTGGATGTACGAATCTTGGTGAGGCTGTAAGAAGAGTGGCTGAAGGCGCCGCAATGATGCGAACCAAAGGCGAAGCGGGCACTGGAAATGTAGTGAGTGCTGTTCAACACGCCAGACTAGTAGCCAACGAGATCGAACTCGCCCAATCAAGTGGAGAAGATGGAAGAAGAGAAATGGTTGACGTAATTATGCAAGGGTTTCAGAGAGTAAACAAGGTGTCCTCGTTCAATTTAGACCCGAATACTACTCCCTTTGGTACAATGGAAGAAGTTCGGGCAGAAGTCACCTCAGTACTAGAGGACGTTGCTAGACTGGGTAGAATTCCCGTTGTGACATTCTCGGCGGGAGGGATATCTACTCCTGCCGATGCGGCCCTCATGATGAAGCACGGAATGGATGGGATATTCGTTGGTTCTGGAATTTTCAAGAGTTCTGATCCGATAGAAACCGCCGAAGCTATTGTCCTAGCAACCCATCACTTCGAGGACCCATCTGTGGTTGCCGAGGCAAGTGCAATGATTGGTGAACCGATGCCCGGATTGGAAATAGATACACTAGCCGTTCGTCTTGAAGAAAGGGGCTGGTGAGCTCACACTTTCCCTCTTGTGGTGCCTAATTTTCGCTTCTTAGATTTTCTTGCCTTGGGCGGTGCAGGTGCATCCGTTTCTTCTTCAAAACCAGTGCCACCAAGAGTTAAACTACCACTTTCTAGGAACATCGCTTCTAAGGATCCAGCCAACTCCTCGCTTTCGGAAGGAGATCTTATGGCATCTCTAACTGATTGGTTATGGTCCTTGATAGTCTTCTCGCGTTCCTCCCGGGCGGCTTTGATAGAATCTCGAATTTCATTTACTTGGTCAAGGAGAACTTTCATTTCTGAATGTACTTCGTCTGCTGATTTTCTTGCTTCAATAAATGCGTTGTGAAGTCTGTCCCCCTCAGCCTGTAGGAAATCTCTCTCTTCGAAGAGGGGTTTAATCTCCTCCCATACTTCATCTGCCTGCTTGTGACAATCAATCATTGATTGATGTTCTGAATCCGCCTCGGCCTTTAGCCTGTTTATTGATTCATCCATGTCCCCAAGATCAATTGTTAGGGCTTCATGTTCCTTAATAGATGGAAGTAACTCGTTTCTCTTTCCAATGAGTTTCTTTAGTTCCTTTAGGAGCTTATTTTCATCTTCCAGCTTTAGTCTGCCATCAGTTTCTAATCGCCTCTCGATCTTGTCAATTTGCCCTTCGGTTTCAGACAATTCAATAACAACCGACTTAGAGCCTCTTTCCTCATCCCTGCGGCCGCGTTTCTTGGAAATTATCTCTCTGATGTGGCCTTGGATTTCGTCTCTCCTTGCCTTGTGAATTCTTGCTTGGTCTCTGATTTCTTTTTGTTTGGCCTTCAACTCATCGATAGATTCGCGTAGACCTTTTGCCTGTTCTTGTACTGCATTACGTGAATCTGCGGCTCTACGTGCGTTCTCGTTGTGACTATTGCGATTATCCCGCATACGCCTAATCTTAGTCTCCATAGCGTGTAGACGACTCCGGAGGTCCTCGTCTGGGTTGGTAGCCTCATCAGACACGGCCGGCCCACGAGCGTTCGCTTCTTGAATGAACCTAATGTATGGTTAGAGTCCAAGAACTGAACCAATGAATGGTAGAATGGGAGAGAGAATGGCTATAATCGCTCCAAGGATGAACAACGCACCTGTTGTCATTCTAAGTCGAGTAAACAGGTCATTGCGAATCTGAACGGTTAGTACACGTCCAGAGATTAGGTTACCATCCAAATCTTCTAGACGGATTGTAACAGTAGACTCCCCAGTGCTAGATGGTAACAAACTCTGCCAAATAATCCTGGTAGAATTCAGAATATTAGGGAGTGTATCGGTAATTTTGGGAGACAAAATTCCATCGAATGAAATCGATTTATGAGGTTCCACCTTGAGGCGATATTCACAATCATTAGGCCTGAAATCAGGGGTTTGAACCCTCAAAATTAAATCTTGTATTTCATCAGTTTGATTGAGAATAAAAGCAAAAAGATTTGCCGGGCCAACAACTAAATTCTCCATATCCACATCAAACCATACCTCACCAGATTTACCCCCTTGTTGCCTCATATTCAATCGATCGTGTAGACGGAAAAAAGGAGCACAGTCAAGCATTGCTCTGGACAATAATCTATCCCAAGTTTCTTGACCTAATTCAGGATGTTCAAATAATTTATCAATAGAATTAGAATCTATCATAGATTCTAGCGCGGATCTAAATTGATTTTCATCAATCAAGGACCTCCTCCTAAGATGCAATAAATGAAGGAGGGTCTCTTGTAATTCCGTCATAGATTGGCTGGAGTTCATTTCCGATTCTACCGTCCGTAAATATTCAGATATTCTAACTGCCAGTAATGGGTCGATGTGCGCCTTAATCACATCAGAAAAAGGTCGGCGGAGTAAAGCAGGATGAATAGGAGGGGAGAATGCACTCAACATCCCCCAAGGCTCATTAGCATTGAAGCGTGATTTGTTTGAAACCAAGAAGGACCCATGGCCCGCTAACAAAGTTCCAGTGGAAAACGCAACCAATCTAGGCGAAAGGTCTCCATCGGGAGCCAACCAAAGAGCGGTGCCAAGAAATATTATGGCTAGAAATAGAAAGCTTATGGTGGCGCCTAACTGTCTTCTAGAGCCATTAATCGTTGCACGCATTTCTGCATATCCGTGTGAGCTTTTGAAGGTTAAACCGGCAGTTGTAAGAGATTCTGCCTCGTGGTGGAATATCGTCCTAGTTATTGTCAATAACCTGAATAATAGCATTAAAAGGGTTATATTTGCAACTAAGATGAATAATGAAAGAAAATGTATTCCAAGATGCATTTCTATCGGAGCGACTTCTTGCATATGATCCAACCACCACTGTGGAGTTGTATTTCTGTAAGAATGGGCAAGACCAAAGTTCACTACCACAATCAATGGTAAAAATAGTACAAATCGAATGCCCCCGCTAATCAGAAGTCTGTCTATTCGAAGGAGCGTTCGTTCTTGGGCCCTCAAACTATCAACTTCCGAGATAGGCGTTTTTGGAAAACTACCTGATCCCTTGTTCTGTAGGTTATCGTGCATATTATCCTGTGAAAGGTTTGATTGTCCCTCTAGAACTTCTGTTGCTAATGAGCTAAGTGCATCCTCTAGGTTTGGAATTTCTTCATCCTGCAAGTTCTATCCCTCCAACCTAACTAAAATTCGCTTCGCCAATGATTCAGATAACAAAATTGACTTGCCACTTATGTTGATTGAACTTTGAGTCTTGGATAAATTGGCGCCAATAGAGATTTTTTGGTCCAGTAGGGTTTTCACATCTTGACCGGGAAGGGCGATGAATTCTACTATGCCACTACTTCCATCTGGCATATTAGAAATGGGTAATAATGGTGATTTCACATCGGTTTCAAATTGGCGTGAAATTTGAGGGACTCTTTCGCCCAAAGGAGTGTACTCAGGATAACCCAATAGTCGGTCAATTGACGCCTCTAATTCATCATTCAGTGCGTGTTCCATTTCGCACGCTACCGAATTCACATCTCCATCAAACCCAATGATGTCTGTTAGTAATAATTCAAGAAGCAATTGGCGACGCTTAATCCTCCCCGCAATTGCAAATCCTTCAGAAGTCAATCTCGATCCTTTGTAAGGGATATAGGTTACCAAATCGCGCCCGGCGAGTCTTTGGATCATTTCAGTTGTAGAAGCGGCAGTAACGCCCATAGATTCCGCCAACATCGAGGTTTTGACAATCGCAGACGGCTGTTCAGAATGTATCTCAAACATTTTTTTGAGGTACATTTCCTCAAAATCGCTTAGACCCGTCGACGTGCTAACCATCATTACCACTCTCCAACTTCTGCTAAAAACTCTGAGCGACAGGCCGGGCATCTAGCCTTCACTGGGCGTCTTTCAATAGGAATTTTTAGGGATTGATCGCAACTTGGACACGATAACAAATCAATCATTGAACGGGCAATTATCTCCTGTGGTATTGAAGGTTTGGGCGAATCTGATTTAGGCTGATTAACATCCTCCTCTAGAATTGATACATCATCTTCGGAGTCTATCGCTTCCACAATAAATCTAGCAGTGCAAGCTGGACATTTTACCGCACCAGAGTGAGTATTGGGGATATTCAAACGTTGGTCACATTCCGGACACGGTATCTCGCGTTTTTCAACCGCTGCTGCCTTTTTCTTCTCTCCTCTAGCCTTTCTTAAACGATTAAACCTTGATTTACCCGTGTCCTCTACGCTTTCAGAGACGGTTCGATATAAAACTAAAATGAACATTACAAGGACTAAGCCCGTAACAGTTCCATAAATTGCAGCGATTAAATCGAATGGTAATTCTGCCTCAGTATCAGAGTCGGTATAAGTGTCTATTTCTAAGAGAATACTTTCTGTAAGTCCACTAGTTAGCCAGATGATATCAACATCCACAACCTTAGAATCGGGCCACTGTTCAATGGTAAATTCACCACTAAATGTGTTTTCAGGACCTACTGAATTTGTTGATATTGTGTCGAGTATCATCCGATCTGAGTTTCGCACTATCCTTACCTCTCCTGGTAAAGTTGGAGTGTTTCCGTTATTTATTAGGGAAAAGGGTATTTTGACGGTTTCACCTACCTGCGGAGAATTTCTGACACCTTCGGAAGAAACCTCGAGATCTAGCACTGGAGAAATTAAGCTAGTTTGAATTTCTATCTCTTCTGCTGGAGTCCAAGTAACTGGATTAACCCGGATGATTAGTGAGTCTGCGGAGGGATTACCGAGAGCCAGGTTTAGTTCCCTTCGACCAGGATCCATGGTGAAATCGAAATTTTGTAAATTGGTTTCAATAGTTTGATAGATTATTGCAACTTCAATTTCTACCTCTCTAGAACGACCATCACTAAGGTAAACGGAGATTTCTGAATTTAGGCCATCGACTAGATCCCATTCCAGTGAATCCACCACTATTTGGATAGATTGAGGCTGTAGAACTTCAATTATAGTGCTTCCATTAAGTTCTCTTGCAACGCCTCCATTACTTGAATGAACATTCCAATCGAGATTAATTGAACCTGATGATGAAGGCGTAAACGAGGCGGAAACCTCTCTACTAGATCCTGGATAAATCAACACGGGTTGACCTCGAATAGTGTCTGAGTCATTAGGAGATAATTCCAAAGTTACGTATTCTGGGTTTTGGCCTTGATTGTGAACTAAAATAGAGGCAGTCAGCGAATCTCCTACATGGGCTGGTTCACCGATCAGTGCTATTTCGGAAGAACCTGCAGCAGTAAGATTCAATGGATTTGGCTCCACTAGTAGCGTTAGCCTTTCACTCTGACCTGTAGAATCAATTCCAAAAATCAGATCAAGTACCCCTTCCGATAGTGGGCCGAATGATATGTTCACCATTACCGTAGTCTCAGAACCCTCAAGGAACCCGGTTAGTTCGGGGGTAGTTTGTCCGTCTAATTCCATCACAAACCACCACTCATCATGACCTGCAGTAGTGTCAGTATTCGAGACCTCGATGGATAATTGAATTTGGTCGCCTGCAAAAGCCGATGAATTATCTGAGGGTTGGGAAGTTGAACCGTCGATTATTGTGGTTCCCCAATCGGCGGAATTTTCTATGGTGAATCTGTCCTGAGCGC
The DNA here is from genome assembly GCA_002457555.1 of Marine Group II euryarchaeote MED-G37. Lineage (GTDB taxonomy): Archaea > Thermoplasmatota > Poseidoniia > Poseidoniales > Thalassarchaeaceae > MGIIb-O1. The sequence goes on along the minus strand of NTJQ01000013.1, from coordinate 31,459 downwards.
TTACAGTTATGGAAATCATGGTAACAAATATCACGGCAGCTGTTAACGCAAACAAGTTGCGACGACGAAACCCAGACTTCATTCGCTAATTGTCGGAGCAAGTCAACGTATCAAGGGAACCCCAATCCAAGGTCACGTAGTGACCTTTATGATATGCTCTAATTTCGGCCGTTTGCATATGGAGTCCGATACTCTGCTAGCAGTCACGCCGAATCAAATGGCGCAGGCTTTGTTGGACCGCAGGATTCTACTGAAGGAACAGCTGCCTACTGTAATTCGAACACTTGAGGCCGAAGAACAGAACCTTTCACCTAAAGTCGCTCGTATTGTAGATAATCACAAACAAGCCAATGAGGTAGTGGCGAAGTTGAAAGAAGTACGTGACCACGCTCAAATCGAAGCAAGAAATCTAATTCCAAAGGTAAAGCAACATCGAAATGTATTGGTAGATTCAGGTGGCATGGTTAATTTAGACCCCGATTGGAAAAAAGAAAAATTATTAGAAGAATTGGATGAAATAGAAGAAAATATCCAAACTTCAGCATTGGACCATAAAGCCGAAAAAAAGATGATTGAACGTAGAAAGAAGTTAATTGAGCAAAACGAAAAATGGCTCAAGGAAAGAAGGGATTCTAATCCTGATATGGCTGAATATATCGATTCACGAAGAGAGATGTCTCACCAATTTATGGTTGCTAACAAGGCTCATCGAAATATGATGAAAGCTGTCGAAAAAGCACAACCGTTGCATGATAAGAAAGTAGCTATGCAGGCCGAAATTCGCGAAGTCAGGAGACAATTGGATAGAGCAAAGGAATTACTTTCTCAGTCAGACCATGCAATAGAACATTGGCAACGCCGATTAAAGGATGGATATAGTGAGTTAGGGATTGGTTTCCCTGACCTACTGAGGGACATGAATCAAGTTCAAAATGGAGGTGCCTCCAGTTTTGCGAAGAACCACGAGAAAAAAAAACAGCCTCCTTCAAATAAGAAACAAGACAAACGGGTCAAATCCTCCGATTCAAGAGGTGAAGAAGAATGAGCGATGGGCTATTCGATGACCTTGAGGAGCTTCCTTATGATGAAATCGAGGATAAGGTCAAACAGTTAGACCGCGATTTACGCTCATTAGAAGATGAATTTCATTCGCTGCGCCAAGATCGTCGATCTCAGGTAGAGATTGTAAAATCGTTGAGGGGAGCCGTGGGCGGAATTGAAGAGGCAAGTAGTGAGAGGCGAAATCTGTTACGTGAATTTCATGAAATAAAGAAAAAGGCCGACAAGGAAAGAACGTTACGAGACAGAGTCAACCTATCGATTCCACCTCCCGCTTCTGTGCTAGAAGAATGGATGACCGATACACACTCTAAGTTAACCACCATAGACAACGACCTCACTGCAGTGCCTACGTTAAATAGAGAATTAGACTCATTTCGAAGATTCTTCGAATTACAAGCAGCGGTAGTTCGGAAGCGAGAAGCCGAAGGCGCACATGCTAGATACGTAAGTCAAATTGAGGACTTAAGAAAAGTCACCTCTAAGTTAGACGCGACGAAAAAGGCTAGTAAGGAAGTCGCAGAATCTGCGACTTCAGCTACTGATGTAAATTCAGATAAAATAACTCGTAGTGAAATCAGGAAAATGAGCAAGAGAATTAGCAGTATAGATAAGCGATTAGAAGCGATTAAATCACAACGAAAGAAACTGCGAAGAGAATCTGGAAGAGTCAGGTCATATCTGAAGATTACCTCAGCAAGAGGGAAGAAAATCAGATTAACCGATGTAAAACAGAGAGCCAGCACAGGAGGCTCACTAAATGCCAATGAATTATCTGCATTATTAGATTCTGGAAGTTTAACTGGAATCGCCGGTGAAGTGCCAGAACCAGAGGCTACTAAATCCCCGACCCCTAGACGCAATAGACCCGTAAAGAAGGGGAAGCGGAGACTAGGGGTAACTAGAGGCGGACCGAGAAAGGGAAACTCAGCGACCCGACGAGAATGAGAAAAATAGCCTTCAAATGGCCTTATATGGAAAACTAAGGACGTCGGTTCGCAGGGGTACGATTATATGAAGATGGAAAGCGAGGAAATTCGCGGTATTCTTCAACCACTCTGTGAAGAGATACAGGAGCAGATTTCCTATAATCGTGAAGAACGTGACCAGTGGAATTCGAAGGTTCGTAAATTACTCGACGAACGTAACGAATTAAATCGCCAAGTAAAGGAATTAATTACTGAGGTTCAGAATCAAAAAGCTATGCGAGATGATGCAAACCAAACTGTCCGAGAATTAAAAGAAATCAGGGTAGACAAGACCGAGATACTAAGAGAAATTAGGACTAATTTTAGGGAGAAAATTGCCGACAAAAACCATCAAGAAGAAAGGGAAGAAAAACGCGATAGGGCCCGTTCCCCCGGTAGGATTAGAGCAGAAATAGATCTTTTGGAAAAGCAATACAATGAAGGAAGATTCCTTGGTAAGAAGGAACGTGAATTTGTCTCCAAGATGAAAAAGTTACATCAAGAACTAAGAGAAGCTAAGGAAAAGAAATCCGATGGAGGAATTAGGGAATTAAAGATTCTACTTAGGGATGCTGAAAAGAAACAAGAAGACGCCCACAAGAAGGTCAAGCGTGCGGTTATAGGCGCTCAGGAAGCACATGACTTGATGGCCGAATTATCTGAAGAGGTTGATAGATTAAGAGAGAAAGCTAATTCTGCTCAATCAGGAGTCACTCGAGCTAAAAGGGAAGCGGACTCGCTTCATGGAAGGTATATTGTATCATTGAGGTGTATACATTCTATGCAAGATTTGCTAAAGTCATTGGCCTCTAGAGAGGGAGGTAGTACAGATGATGATGAGCAAGTGGAAGTGGCTGACCTGATGACAAGACTGATGTCTGGTGACACACTATCTACTGACGAAATCATGGCACTTCAGAGGAATTGATTTCGTAAGCTCTTCCATTTCTAGAATGAAGTAACTCAATCCCGCCTTCATGGTCGATTAGCCAGCCGGGAATGGCGGATGGGATTTCTTCCAATATAGCCCCCTCTGAATCAAATTCCCATCTTTCTAGCATAGTACTTCTAACCGAACTTCCTTCTACGGCTTCTTCCTGTTTTTGCCTTCTGACCTCCAAAACCCCTACCAACATGACTCTCAAATCACCATCGCTCAACCATTTTTTTTCGGTGGGATGTATTATCCTAAGATTCGGAGAGTTGTTTAGAATTTGTTCTGAATCATAGGGCTGTAAACGATTGGCCCAAGGATCTTCTAATACTCTCCAATGACCTTCTTCTCTATTTCCTTCTGGACTGACTAAGGCTCCTGTAATGTTCCAAATACGAGCTTGAAGAAGTATTGGCTTGGCATCGACATATTCCACCCCTCTCTGTACACACCATTCATCTAAGTCAACTATGGCTGGTAAAATGACTAATTTGTTTGGTTTTGGAAGCGATGAATTATCCTCTATTTGGGTTTCGTTGACTTCTATTTGTGGGATTTTTGCGACTATCTCTCCTCGTAAAACCGCTTCTCCAATCCAACGACTTAAGACATCTGGACTCCAATATTCAATTTTCAAATTAGAAGATAATAACTCTCTTGCCTGATTCTCAAATACTCTCTCACTTAATATCCAATGTGAACCATTAGGGGCATCTACAAGCCATCTTTCAGCCTCTGCAACACTTACGGGAAGAATCGCTTTAGGCACATGCCAAACGTGCACAAAAGACCCAGAGTCATCTTCTAATTCAGGAATTTTTTCCGCCACACCGAGGCATCGAAATCCCACTATTTCGACTACGTTAACTGCCTGTGTTAACCTAACACCTCGAAGATGGAGTAAATCCCCGACAGTATCCTCCATGACTTGTGGTGGTTGTATATACCTTGAAGGGAATCCCTATAATGTATGAATCAACATCCAAATTGATGGTTATTTTCAATCGCCATCATAGGTTTGCACTGAGCGTTAAAAGGTCTGATTGACCAGGATCTATGACACACAATGCACTGACGGGGAAGGGTTTGGCGCAAGCAGCACCTAACTGTCTGTTAACCATCGTAACTTGATGAATAGGAATATCAGGATGGCTCGTTGTCAAGCTGGAAATGTAATTCTCTGGACAGTTTGCAGCCACCAATACCAATCTAGCGTCTCCTTTATTGCAGGCACTTATTGTTTGGCGCTGACCGAATAGTACGTTTCCTGTGCTAATTCCTTGTTTCAATTGTCTTGCTAGATCCATTAGAATTCCTCCATCACGCGTCTGCCTCATCTGGTATGTAGTACAATTCAACACTACCTGTACCTAGAGCCACTGGTTGACCAACGATGATATTCTCTGTAACACCACGAAGATGGTCTCTTTCCCCAATAATACCCGCTCGTAATAGGTGATTCACGGATACCTCGAAAGCAGACCTAGCTAGTATGCTATGCTTGGTTCCACTAACACCATGACGTCCTATTGCTCTAACTGCTCCTTCACTTGTCATTACATCTGCCACGGTAATCAAGTGTCTAGTGTCGACATCCAGACCTGCTCCCTCAAGAGTATCTTTCATCTCATTAACGATAGCTTGTCTTGCAGCTTCCACCCCAAGATACCCATATATCTCATTGATGTTATTTGTGTAGGTTCGGCCCCTATCTACACCATCAAACAAACTGACCTTGGACAAGTTTGAACCAATAGTAGCGATGTAATACTCACCAGTATCCTTGTTTGGACCTTGAACATTTGCTCTGACAATATCAGGGAGACCCTTTAGCCTGAGTTTCTTGACCTTATCCTCTAATTGCAATAGAGCGGTGTAGGTTGGTGGATCATTGGCTAATGTGGCTAAATCATCTTCTTTTGCCACACCAGGGATTATTTTCAGAACCTTAGGCTTGTCTTCATTATCAACCTGAATGTAAAGTCGAAGAGCTTTCTGCAACTTGTCTCTGACTTCTGCACCATTCATTTTCTTCAAGCGTAGGTTCGAAGTGTTCAACTCAAGATTAAGGTGCCTTTGAGCAACATCGACATCGATAGAAGCAATGTCGCGAGTTGTTGTTGTTTCTATTGCGGCGGCGATCGCCTGGACTTTCTTCTCATTGGTGCGAAGTGGCTTCTTTTTCGAGTCATTCTCATTTAGGTAAACAAGCATTGTAGGGGTTTTGGGAACCTTTCTTGCATCTACAATCTCTATAACACGAGGGAGACCCTGTGTCACGTTTACTGTAGCGACACCCGCATAGTGAAAGGTACGCATAGTCATCTGAGTTCCTGGTTCTCCGATCGATTGAGCAGTAGTAATTCCAACTGCCTCGTGTGGGTCCACACGTGACATCTTCATTTCCGCAGCAGCACTAGTCACTACCTTACGAGCCTCGGGTGCGGTCAATTTCTTCTTACCCCTTGATAGTAATCCGTTGACTAAATCGTTGATTGTTTTAGGTGTAATTCGAATGTTTTCCTTTTCTGCTGCATCTGAAAGGCTTGAAAACATCGGGTTCTCAATATCCAAATCACGGTGAATTTGGCGCATCTTATCCTCCGAATCATATTCTTGCAATGGAAGAACACTCTTCTTTCTGCGTCGCGTAGAAACACGGCGTCGAATCAATGTCTTCTCTGCCGCTTGTACCTTCTGAGCTGCCTTTGTTGAGCCTTGAATTACCTCAGAAATTTTCTGTGCCATGCCAGAATCGGTTGCGCAAATTTGTGCAATCTCTCCAGCAGTCAATACCTTAACATCATCCCATTTGCGATCATCGGCAAGACGGTGCGCATATTCTTCGGCGATTCCGAGATCCATGAGTTTCTTCTTGGTTGCACTCTTGACTACCATCACTCATCACCTCCAAGAGCATCATCGAGGACCTTGGTGATGTCAAATGGAAGCCCCTTTCTACTTCTTGCTGGGTCGATACCATCTTCACCATATTCGAACTGGATGATTCGGTCAGCAGTATTTCGCACTGAACCATTTTCGTCTTCAGAGACCTTTAGATCGTCCATAGCATTGATTAGGCGTCGCTGCATATATCCTGACTTGGATGTACGAACCGCGGTATCAACCAAAGACTCTCGGCCTGATACCGATAGCATGAAGAATTCTGTTGGTTGAAGGCCTTGTTTGAATGAAGAAGAAACGAATCCCTTTTCTTCGGCGCCTTTTACACCACGGGGGAAGTGTGATAGTACTCTATCTTGGTATCCTCGTTCTAGTCGTTTTCCACGAACCTTTGGTTGACCAATCGAACCAGCCATCATTGCTAGGTTGTCCATGGAACCACGGGCGCCGGAAGTTGCCATAATTACAGCAGAGTTATCTTCACCGAGGTAAGACTTTGCTACATTACCAGATTCAGCCTTAGCAGAGTCTAGAATCTGTAAAATGTTCTCTTCAAGTGTCTCAATTGGAGTTCTTCCAGGCCGTGTCTCATATCCGCGTCCATTTTTACCAAACTTTGCTAATTCAGCGTCTACTTCGTCGCTAGCACGGACGTTGATTCCGGAGATTTCCTTTATAGCCGCGAGTGGTAAGTCTTCGTCATCGATTCCGGTGGTGAATCCAAGGGAAGTACAAATTGCGATTGTCATCTTTGTCATTCGGTTTAGGAATTCGGCCCCTTTATCTGTGCCATGAGTTTGAACTACCGCGTCTAGTAACCTACCGTCTTCAGCTCCAATACCACGCTTGTCTATCGTACCGCTTACAAGACCCTTTGAAGTGACATTGACTTCGTCACCACTTCTGCTAGTGTAGTTCAGTTTGAATCCTGCAGGAACAATTAAACTGAGGAGATCTGCACCTCTGTAACCGACAATACCATCCTTTCTAGTAACTTCTTCAGGCATATGGCCGTCCCAGCCAACGGAACCCATGACTTCCATGGCCAATTGTTTCGGTATTACTCTCTCACCATGAGTTAGAAGATAAGCTCCCGAAATGTGGTCATGAATGCCTCCGATTACAGCACCTCCGTATCTTGGTGTAATGATATGTTCCTGGACTCGCATCAGAATCTTTGCTTCGGCTCTTGCCTCTTCAGATTGAATTACGTGGAGGTTCATTTCATCTCCATCGAAATCAGCATTGTAAGGTGTACAATCTGCTAGATTGAAGCGGAAGGTCTTTCCTTGCATGACTCGAACTTCGTGAACTAACATAGACATCCTGTGAAGTGAGGGCTGGCGGTTGAAGATTGCAACATCACCATCGATAAGGTGCCTTTCGACGATAACACCCGGGCGAGGGTTTCCATCCCTGTCGTAATTCGACAGTCGGTCTTCCACTTCAGTTCGGTAAACTTCACCATATTCATCTTCCACAGAGGGGCTGCCACAGTGGGGGCAGTTTACTTCAAGATGCTCCGGCAAGAATTCGTCAGGGTGGTTCTTTTCCCATACCCATCGATTGTGGATGACAGATCGAGGGTCTTCTTCCGCTAGTGGTCGACCGTTTTCATCCTCACCTCGAAGGTTGGAAATTGTATTATCTAGATCTACTGACCAAACATCCTCAAGGTCCCCTAATTCGTTCCTTCGCATTTGCTTCATCAGTTCAAGACCTGGAAGGAAGTTAGGCGCAGGGAGTACTGTGTTGAGGTCCGGTCGATATCCAGCATAAGGCTCTTCGTCGCTTCCACAGTGACAATCTGGATTCAAACAGCGGAATCCGGCCCAGATGTACTTGGTTCTATCCGTAATTCTGACTCGGAAAGTGTCTCCACGAATAATATAGTTAACACCAGGGTGGACATCTGGACCACGAAGAATCATTCTCCGTAATTGTTCTCGGTTCCTGCTTGTTGCTCGGATTGGAACAGTCAATTCTTTCGCGGTCCGAACTGGAACTCCTACCTCGTTGATTCCAAGATTAGGATCTGGGCTGATAACTGTTCGGGCACAGAAGTTAACTCGCTTTCCAGAGAGGTTGCTTCGGAATCTTCCTTCCTTCCCCTTCAGACGTTGTGAAAGAGTCTTTAGAGGCCTTCCTGAACGGTGTCTTGCTGGGGGAATACCACTTGTCTGATTATCGAAATATGTCGTGATGTGATATTGCAACAACTCCCAAAGATCTTCAACAATCAGTTGAGGTGCTCCTGCGTCACGGTTTTCTCGAAGACGTTGGTTGATTCTGAGAACGTCGACCATTTTGTGAGTGAGGTCGTCTTCTGAGCGATCACCGCTATCTAATGTGATAGATGGTCGGACTGTAATCGGAGGAACTGGAAGGACCTTCATTATCGACCACTCTGGTCGACTCGAATTACTATCCATGCCAAGGAAAATTAGGTGTTGGTCAGGAATCTTTTCTAGCCATTCACGGATATCTCTTGCGTTGAGCTTGTGTTCGCCCTTATCGGCTTTCTTCTCCTTGAAAGTAGAAGGCTTGTCAAGGAGAATCTTACCTTGCTCTGACCCACAGTGCATGCAAATTGCACGCTTGGCACTGGAACATTCCTTCTCTATTTCCTTGATTATTTTCTTGAATTCAGTCGAACCCACGCCATGTTTTTGCATTACATCGTTAACACGGTCGCGATAGTAATCTTGTTCCGACTTTTCTGGATCTAGAGGGTGAGTGTCTGTTGCACTGTGTAATAGAATATGGCTACATTCATTGCAAGTACACTTCAGAGACGTCTTGATAAGAGGAGCGAAACCAATGTGTATAACCGGTAGTTCCAGAGCAATGTGACCAAAGTGACTTGGGCACTCGTCGTGCTTGTTTCCACATGTCTCACAGCGAATACCTGGGTCAATAACTCCCATTTTAGGATCCATGAGACCCTGCTTGAATGCGTGTCCATCATCCTTGTATGTATCAGCCGTCTTGACCTCCACAGCAGACATTTTTCGGATCTCGTTTGGATCCATTAGGCTGAACTTAATCGAATCTATCCTCTTTGGGATTTTTGCTACTCCGCGGGCACTCATCTTCGGTCCTCCAATTCAAGGCGCATAGCCACTCCAAGACTCTTCATTTCGTCCAGAAGTAACTTGAAAGCATAGGAGGTTTGTACTGAATGAACGTCTGCTCGATCACCACAAACAGGGCAGACAGGCGTCCTCCTCTTCCAATCGTAATATGCAATATGTCCACAGCCACTGTTGTTACAAACCATAAGTGGCCAACCATCGGATTCATCAAGCAACCTATCCTTGATTACCATTGATGCACCGTGTGCAATCAAACAGTCTCTTTCCATTTCTCCAAACCTCAGACCACCTTGTCGGGCACGGCCTTCCGTTGGTTGGCGAGTTAGAATCTGTACACGACCACGACTGCGAGCATGCAACTTGCTGCTAACTAGGTGGTGTAGCCTCTGATAGAAAATCACTCCAGTGAATATCTCAGCTTCGAATGCTTCTCCAGTTTCTCCACTCATCATAGGCTCACGGCCTGTATGAGCTAATCCATTTCGAAGCAGTCCTGAGCGAAGAGAATCTTCCTTCTCCCCACCAAATGCAGTGCCGTCGATTTGACGTCCTTCCATCGATCCGACCTTTCCTCCAATCATTTCCAGAACGTGAGCTACGGTCATTCTGGATGGAATCGCGTGCGGGTTAATGATCAAGTCGGGCACGATTCCATCAACGGTGAAAGGCATGTCCTTCTCATCTACAAGTCGGCCGATTATGCCCTTCTGACCGTGTCGACTTGCAAACTTATCACCAAGTTCTGGTATCTTTTCTGTTCTCAATTGAATTCGACAAAGTAAACCGGAATCTAGAGACTCGGTTACGTACACGTTGTCTACCCATCCTGATTCGCCATTACGAACCATCATTGATGACTCTCGGCGCTCCTGGGCTTGCAAGAAATGCCCGTGAGATTCTTCAAGGAATCTTGGAGGGCTTGTCTTCCCTACCAATACTCCAGCCTCTGCTCCAACACTTGACAAGTGAGTTTCTGGTGTAGGTAGCCCGTCTCTTTCGAGATGGACATAGCTCTCCCATGATTTCAGACCTTTTACTTCATCAAGGCCCGTTCCTGGAATCTCTATTTGTTCTTTCTGTCCACCAGGGAACTGCTTATTCTCAGCATTGTATGTTCGAATGAAAGACGAACGGGCGAGTGACCTCTCAACTGCGGCTCGGTTAATTACAACGGCGTCTTGCATGTTGTATCCGTGATGACTCAATATAGCCACTACGAAATTTTGACCACCTGGCCTCTGGGCGAAATTGGTAGTCTTCATTGAACGGGTGCCAACAATCGATTGTTGTGGGTAATGCATTACGTGCATACGAGTGTCTGGCCTTAGTCTATAGTTAGCACTTGGAAGACCAAGACTTTGCTTGACCATTGCGGTACCACCGGTGACTCTAGGTGTAGAGTTATGCTCCGGATAAGGTACGAGTGATGCGCACACCCCTAAAATTAGTTGTGGGTCTATCTCGACATGAGTATATGCGAGAACAGTATTCTGCCTCTTTTGTTTCCTTATAATTGCCTCAAGATCCTCTTGATAATAGTTGAGAGGTACACTGAAATTTTCTATCTCTGAATCACCATTGGGCATCTTGACTTCTACTCGCAACTTTGCTGACTTTATCTGAGATTTCCCTAGGTTTACCCAGTCTACAGAAGCCGGATTTATTGGACGACCATGCTTGGGAGAAACGGGTGGTAGATCAAATGGACGAGGGGCGATAAGTAGGTCTTCCTCTTCTTCTGCGTCAATCCATTCAACAACACCATTTGAAACTAAATCGGAAAAAGTCCATTCTCCGGATTTAATTAAGTCCATGTGGTCTTTGGATAGTACCAAATCTCCGTCTTCTATGACCAATAATGGCCTTAGTATTCGACCTCTATCGGTATTGATGAAAATATCCCTGTTGGCACCATCATAGCGTATGCTTACCTCAGGGCGGATTCGACCTTGGCGTCTTCGAGCCTTGAATTGATTGACTAATCTTGTTGCATTTTTGTGCAATCCAAAAATATCCCCATTGACGTGAACACGGAATCCTTCTGCCCATCCCGCTGGAGAGGAGTCCACTCCTGCTTCACTCAGAAGTTGCTTGACTTCATTTTCGTGAACCTCTTCAGAGACGTCTATCATTTGTGATGCATTCTTTACTAAACCACAGTTTTGGCCTTCGGGAGTTTCGTTTGGACAAAGCCTTCCCCATTGAGTAGGGTGTAGGTCTCTAGCTTCGAAGTGTGGTTGACTGCGAACTAAAGGACTTGTGACTCTGCGCATGTGAGACAAAGCAGCTAGATAGGTTGTTCTGTCTAGAAGTTGGCTGACACCACTGCGTCCACCAACCCAATTTCCAGTCGCTAAAGCGTGCATAATTTTCTGAGTTAGAACGTCTGGTCGCAAGCAAGCATTAATGCGCAGCTCACGCTTTCTATTGTGGTGACGCTCTAGTTGGTACTTCAGGTCCCGTGCGAGTTGTTGCATACTTACTCGAAATAAATCCTCAACTAAGTCACCGGCTAGTCTAACTCTCTTGTTAGCATAGTGGTCCTTGTCGTTAGGATCTTGGTCTGTAATCGCCATCTCAAGTACTTGGCGGACTATTCGACCGAGGAATATGGCTTTCTTTTCTCGGTGTTCTGGGCCAGCACCAAGGTGAGGCAGGAGTTCCTTGTCTAATAAATTCTGAATCCTAGACTCTCTGTATTCCTTTTGTTGACCTGCGGCGAATTTCTTCTCTAGCCACTGTAGTGCTTCTTCCGTGTTCTCGACGTTGTACTCTTCGTTGTCTTTGGTCTCGTTTAGATTGGCGACGGTATATTTCATTGCTTCAGCAGGACCTGCTATTGCAGTAAAAATCTCCTTATCATTCTCCATACCAAGTGAACGCATTAGCAATACAACAGGGATAGGAGTTGTTCCCGCACTTGGGATCTTAACCATCAGCATCCCGTCACGGCGCTTTTCGATATTCAACGGCTTTCTAACACCGTCCTTTTGGGAGAATATCTTGGCTACCTCAGTCTCGTGAGCGTATTTCTTGTTCTTTTCTACAGTCACGCGGTTTGGTGCTAAGTCTTCCATTGAGATTAACACTCGCTCTGTTCCGTTAATGATGAAGTAGCCACCGGGATCTAGAGGATCTTCTCCTGCTCGGCGAAGTAACTCGGTTAGTCTGTCCGCATCTTCTGTCGAAGTATGAGGTGATAATTTCCTATCGTCATCGGCACACAGATGAGATATATGGTTAGCGTGTACATTGCATTGAGCCGAACGAACCATGATTGGAAGATTGCCTATGTGAACCCTTTCTTCGACATCTGGTGTTGGTTTGTCGTCATGGATAATCTGGAAGTCTAAGTGTACTGGTGAGAAATATGTTAGTTTTCGAAGTCTGCACTCTAATGGAGTTGCTGGGTGCTCTGCTCCATTTGCCTCTTTAATTGTAGGACGGCCGAGATGAATATTCTTCATCCGGATAACAATCTCCTTGTCTAGAACGTCGAGTTTGATGATTCCACCATCATCGTCTTCAATTAGGTCATCTGTTCCAATTCTAATATTACGGACGATTTTTTCCATTCGGCTTACTTTACCATCTGTGGATGGGATGCAGTCATTATAGGACGCTAATTGATGATTAACTAGGCTTCTTTGTTGAAAATAACTCTCTACGATTTCCTTCATAATATCAACCCCTCAAGCACTCTCCACAATTAGTCTGAACGCTGTACTGGAACCAGCAACTCGACTATATCGGACTACCCGGACTACTCTATTTGCAAGCCACCCTGCTGGTAAGTCCTCATTCTCAGACTCTACCTTTTCTTTAATGGCTTGAACTGCTGGATCGGTGATTAGAATCTTAGGCAATAGCTCCTTTGCAAGCCTAACGCCTCCTTCATTGTCGTGAACCTCTAGACTCCACTGAGACAAAACAGCTGATTCGTCTTCTTCGGATACCAACTCATGGTGCGGCACTAGGATGTGGTTTAGCACATTAAAACGATCGTCACCTTGTGGTATGTCCATCATTTCCAGAGCTTTTCTTGAAATTGTGATTCGCCCCGAGCGACTCCGTCGGCGAGAGGTATTGTGCTCCCTGATAATCGTCATTATATTCTCGAGGGTAGCGTCACTCATCGCGACTCCGGTCTTTTCAGACACTTCCTCAACCGTCATTCTCTTAATTGCATCCATGTTTGCGTCGTCAGCGAGTTTATGCGCATGTTCTGCATCGATGCCCAACTCGATAAGACGCTTTTTTGTCGAACTCTTTACTGCCATTTGCGTCGCCTCGAAACCCAAATAACCGTGGGCCTGAGGCTCAGTCAGGCGGGCCTGGAGGGATTTGAACCCCCGGCCACCGGGTTAAAAGCCCGGCGCTCTACCTGACTAAGCTACAGGCCCATGGCTAGTGCTGGGCTACCGGGCGACCGAAGGGGTGTTTAAGAAACTGACGGTCTATGCATAGCATAGGCAGGGCAGGGCCGTTTGCCCTCTAGGAGCCCGAGAGAGCAAACTTGAGTACTAACTCCCATGGATAAAGGTTTTCGAAATTTAGGTGAAATAATGGTTTCTGATAAAATTTTGAGAGAGGTAGAGTATTCCTCTTCGACTATATCCAAGGTCCATAATTTCAAGATTAAGGGAGGTGACTCAATCAAGTTGACTGTCCCGCCCACTGTTTACCCCCCTAGAAGAGATACAGAACTATTTCTTAAAGGTCTAAATTGCATAAAGATGCAAACTGGACATCTGGTGGAAATAGGTTGTGGCTCTGGAGCCATTTCAATCGCAATGGCCCTAGGTGGCTGGAATGTAACAGCCTTTGATGTAAATCCCTTAGCAGTTGTGGCAACAATAGGAAATTCGGAAGTTGCGGGAGTAGATGATTGTGTTACTGTAGAGGAGGGAGGTGTAGGGGGCGAAAATTGGAAGTTGCCTAAAGATGCAGATCTGGTAGTATGGAACCTTCCTTACTTAGCCCCAGATTTAGAAAACATGCTTGGTCCGATGGAAGAGGCCGCTATGACTGATGAGGCAAACTTAGGTTGGTCGGAAAAATTACTACATATTGTAAATGATATGAGTAAAAAGGACACAATATTTGCACTTCTAATGAGTTCGGATTCAAACCCAAAAAACTCTCCATTAAGTTGGACAAAAAAAGGTTGGGCTCGACGGACTCTGGCGACCGAAAGAGTAGGGGATGACACCTTAGAAGTCGTGGCTTTCTGGCGGCCTGGGTTTGGTTCCGTACCAGAACACATAGAGGTGACAAACTCCACCATGGATGAGGCAAGGAATTTACCGAAAGTCGGCTGGCAAAGAATCCGTTCTGAAGAACAGATTAATGGAAGGGGCAGAAGGGGTGCTAATTGGCATTCAAAACAAGGTGATATGACCGCCTCTTGGAGTATTGGACTAGATGAAATTAATCAGTGGGCTCCAGGCCTATTACAAGTGTCGATTGGAGCTATTATTAGCGAGACATTAGGTATACAATTGAAATGGCCAAATGATTTGATTTTTCAACAAAAAAAATGCGGTGGGATTCTTCTTGAATCTAGCACCTCCGAAGGAAGGATTAGAATTGGTGTTGGATTGAACAAGGATGCGCGAGAGATAGAAGGGATTTCTTACGCCGGTTGGGAGGATTATTTCGGTGATATCAGTGCGAAGGATATGTTCCAAATTATCGATGCTTCAATCGCCTCAATATTGGATTCTTCGCCACCAATAGAAAGTTCCAGGAATATACTATGGCAACAAAAATCTTGGATCAAATTGAGTGAAATCCTATCAAGAGGAGTGACCGCCCAATACGATGAACAAATAGTGAACGTTGTTGGCCTTTCAGACACAGGTGAATTGAAGGCATTTTCTGCAACTTCAAAACATGACATTCAAGATGTGGGGGCTTTTTCCATTACTTTCTAACAGGTCTAGAAAGCCCCATTCGATCTCTGACCAACCTAATCTTTCCAGAAGTGGTCAGACTTTCAATTCCAGTATCTAATCTGAATTTTTCCCTAGCCAACTCTATGTCATTTAGATTTACCTGAATGATAACTAATGTATGGGAATCAACACCTAAGCAATCGAAGATTCTGAAATTAATGCCCGCCAATATATGTTGTATTATTGCTGTTGCAGAATTACGAGATAAATAGCTCTGGTTTATCCGTAAACCCAACCAACGAAATTTGCCCCGGGAGGCTTTGCTCTGCCGAGCCATGTGACTATGACTAGGTCGCGATGCTTAACGAGTTTGCGTATGAATATACTTCGAATAATTCATTGTTTGGCCATTAAGAAAGGCCACTAACCACAGCAACCAATCGCAACCTACCTACCATTTCATCACTTGCACGTGCACCCAAAATCACCTGACAATCGGGGTGTAAAGAACTGACTAATGATTCGCTTAACAGGTTAAGGTGAGACAGCGTCATATCCGGGCCTCCTTCAACTTGTATCAAACAACCCTTTGCTCCTGAAACATCCACTTCGGTTAACGGAGAACGTTTAGCCAACTCTACAACCTGCAACGGATCGACGACACTTCCCGTTCCGACTATTAGAGTAGCACCGCCTTGATGTCCCACAACTGTTCGAAGATCCATTAGGTCGAGATTTAGTTTTCCTACCTTCGCCAAAGTCGTCACTAGGCCTTCGACCAAATCCTGAATCCAACCAGAACCTGATTGCCAATCCTCATCCCTAGATCTAGCATACCAAGCAAGTCTCTCCATACTGACTCGTATGCAGACATGTGATTGTTCTTCCAATGCTGGTAATGTAGCATTAGCTATAGCGCTTCTAAGGGGTTGTTCAGCGAATGGCAGACCCGCGACCGACATCACAATACAATTTCTAGTACGTGCAATTCGTGCTAGTTCATTTGCCGCCCCTGATCCCGTACCTCCACCTAATCCCGTCATTATGAATACTAATTCTGCTGTTTCGAATAAAGGCTCGATTGCTCCAAGACCCTCGCTTAGCCGATGCGCTGCAAGATTTGGGAGAGCAGCAGCACCACTTCCGTCTCCAACTGCATCTAGATGCAGGCAATGTGCTTGACCAGAGCCCCTAAACGAGGTTTCGTCAGCATCTATCAACAGAAGGTCTGAGAGGTCTGCGCACTGTTGGTGCGCTGCAACAGCCCATGCACAACCAAGGCCACCGACTCCGGCGATGAGTATCGCACCCTCGTGCATATCTACTATTGGAGAACCGACGCGCCTTCAAACTGCGGGTCAATCGTAGGTAAGATAACGACGATATCGCCTTCTTTCGTCTCTTGCCCAAGCATTGTCTGGTTCTATCTCAAGAACCAGGTCATAGTACTCAACCGCCTTCTCAAACTCTGATAGATACCTCCCACTCATATGTCCTAAATTATTCAAAACAGGAACGCAATCTGGATGTTCTTTCAACATCCGTAAAAGTATCTCTTCAGCGCCTGAAATATCCAATACCTCCATCTTTCCCTCTGCCTCGTCTAGAGAAGCGATTTGGTCGTCGCTCAGGCGGTAGATATTCTTCCAAACAGGCCCCGCCATAAGTCGGACGAGGAAGTGATTTGGTTTGAGTTTTCTCTGCCAGGGGTTGCTGCAAAATTTTTCGCGGAAAATAAGGGACCCCGAAGGGGTCAAACTGAAACCTTGATAGCCCTCAAAGGGCTGGAAGAGACCACGGACAGAGGTCAAATGATGAGAGCGCATCTACCGACCTTTCATCGGCTTGTGGTTCTGGGCTGTTTTGCCATATTATTGGCCGGCTCGACACAGGGATATTCAAACGGTATTGGTGGTGATGAAAATGGCGACGGTGATGTGGCTCTTGCAGGTTGTACATGCCACAATGAATTACCAGATAACTCAGTGACTGTAATCTTAGATGGGCTGCCATATCATTACTCTGCAGGTACGACTTACTCACTTACGATTCAATTAATTGGAGGGCCTGAAATAGATTCATCTTCGAACACTGGTGGTTTTGCCTTGAGAGTTACTTCCGGTTCGCTAGCAGGTGCAGAAGGGTTCGAATCGCTAGTACAGAATTGGGAGGATGATGGAACTAGTCTGACTCATTCGGGTGCCGGTGCTGAAACCCCTGATAGGAGTTGGATGATTACTTGGACGGCTCCCGAAACCGGAACAGGGGCAGTAACCATTTGGTTAGCAGGAAATTCGGTAAATGGAGATGGTATTCCAAGTGAACTCGATAGATGGAATCGTCTTTCAATATCGTTAGAAGAGGGGGAAGACTCAGGAGACACAAGAACCGTTTTCAGTGGAAATGGGGATATCGAACCTCCTGCTCCAGCAGAAACTCAAGTAGACCTTCACCACATGGGTGCTAAGCTTAGAGCACACTGGTTAGGATTACTCGGATTTGCTGCGGTTATCCTAGTTATTCTCTTCTGTGGATTTTTCCTAAGGTATGGATTCTCTAGACATTACGTCGGAAGAAGCAATTTGCTAAAATTACGAATCAAGCACCTTCGCCGAGGTGATCAACTATGAAAGACGATGTTGTGATGAAACTTCTACGTGAAGTCAAGGCTGGCAAAGTCAGTGTAGAAGATGCTCGCGATGCACTCTCTGAAGTTGAGTTGAGTGAGGATTCTTACCAGAATGCAGTAGACCACGGAGTATTCAACGACCCTGAACCTGGGACAATTATTCGTGCCAGTATTTCGCCATCTGGTGAGTCTTGGCTTGTCATCATATTTGCTTTGTGGGGAATTTTATGGACTCTATATTGGGCTGGAACGCTTTCTTATGGTTTGTACAACCATTGGGATCAACAGCGGCTATCCTTCCATCTTGCAATGACTCTACTCACCGTGATTTTGATGGGCATAGTTTACCTGAGATTTGTAATGCCTGATGTGATTATCGTTAAGCATAGAAGAAACAAATACATTACTTCAAACGACCCCGACGGATGGAAGCAATACGAGGTGTGAATGATGGCACGAAGATTTCGACTGAGAACCCTTCCCAGTGAGGATGTAGATTCCGACGATTCTAATCCGGTTATTGATAGAAGGGAGTTTATGCGCCACTCATTCAATACCGCGGCTGGAGTCATTACCATGGCTAGTCTTGGCAGCATCGGTTTTGCTTCGCTACTAATGGGTACTGCCGATTCATCAGGAGGGGATTCCGCTGTTAGATTCTGGGTGCCTACTGGGGCCGAAGATTCCGCTTGGTACGGAGATAGGCACCTCGAACCTATGAATTACTCTGCTTTTGTTGAGGCCGCTGCAAACAGTGGCACCGGTATGACTGGAGCACAAGGTGTATGGTCAGGCATGCCAGTTAACGTGGTTTATGTCCCTCATGAAGAAAACGTCTCAAAGCCTTCAACCACAAATGTACCAAGGTTCCAATTTATGGACGGCTACAATGAGAGTGGAAAATATATCGGAAGTGGTTACGAACTAGAAGAGAATCCTGATTATGCCTCATTATCAATTCATGATAATCTAATTTTGATTTTCTCCCGATGTACTCACCTTTGTTGTATACCAGGCTGGCAACTTGTGAAAAATGATTTCACGAATGACCAATGGACTCCAAACGCTGTCGACGCGGGAGGAAACAAATTATTTTGCATCTGTCACTCTAGTAGATTTGACCCCACGGCTATAGAGAAAAACCGTAGTAGAAACAGATCATCTGGTGCGGAATTCGATTTCGTTGGAATTCGTAGAACGGGAGGACCCGCACCCTATGGTTTACCACTAATTCCTTGGGTAAAGTCTGGAGATATTATCGAAGCTCTGCCGGACTTTATCGATTGGTACACATATTGCGATTGAAGGTGAAAAAATGTTACAATTCTGGTTTTTGTGGTTATTCATCGCACTTATTGTTGTGCTCGTTGCATTTACCCTCCGCAAGGAGCGAGATGACATGCCTCGAAAAGATATCTTGCGGGCTGTGGAAACAAGCGCTGGAAGTATGGGGCTAGCAGAGAAATCCTTCCTCTGGGCTTTCTCGTGGTTAGACACTCGCTTTAGAATTCAAGATTATTGGGGCATGAGCAGAGACGCCTACTACAGTGTTCATCGTCAAATGCCACTTACCCACGCTGAGAAATACAAACTACGAATCATTTGGTATTGGTATCCATTATACTGCCTTGGCGGAATTTCCTTCCTTGCCTTCGTCATTCTGGTGATCACAGGCGCAATTCTAGGACTTTATTACGTCCCAGGGGGAGAGGGTGACCCAACTCCTGCCTATTCCTCTATGGAATTTATCATGACTCAGTTGCCATTTGGGTATATCATTCGCTCCATCCACCATTGGACTACACACTTCATGGTAGCCGCAGTATTCCTACATATGTGCAGAGTTTACTTTACGGGAGCATACAGAAATCCTCGTGAATTGAACTGGCTAATCGGAGTCGCCCTGATGTTCTTTACCATCTTTTTCGGATACTCTGGATACCTCCTGCCTTGGGATAGTCTAGCATTCGGAGCGGCAACAATTGGAATCAACATGGCAAACTCCACCCCATTGATTGGCGGATGGATTGCGACTGCTATGTTTGCAGGGACATCACTCTCTGGTCAAACTGTTACACGAATGTACTTCCTGCACGTATTCATCTTACCAGTTGTTGTAACAGCATTGATTCTTGCTCACTTATTCATCGTATGGGTACAAGGAATCGCGGAGCCACATTGAGGGGAGGTTAATTACATGGGAATGATCGATAGATTTGGACGCATAGCAGACACCTATGTCCGTGAAAAAAGCAGTCTTTTGGAATCTGAACAAGAACGTCGGCGTGTCCATATGGGACACGCATTTTGGCCAACAGAAGTTCTACGTGATTCAATCATCTTTGCGTCTATGTTGATGGTTCTATGTTTCTATTGTTGGTTAATCCCTCCGCCACTCCACAGCGCTGCCGATCCATTTGCACAAGCTGGGTTTGTTTTCCCAGATTGGTATGTTTTATTTTCTTACGGATACTTGCGATGGGGAGAATATCTACCCCAATTCGTAATCCCAGCTGGTCCAATTGGAGAATTCCTAGGTTCACCAGTAATCTCATGGAATGCAGCTTGGTGGGGAGCAGCTCTAACCGGAATTCCGGTCGGTATTCTAGCACTTCCACCTTTCTTACCTGGACGGGAAAAGAGAGGAGTTGAGGACCCGTGGTTTGCAACTGCTGGAGCAGTGTATCTTGCCCACGTCTGGTTTATCTCTGTTTATTCGATCAACATTTTCCTAGAATTATACGCCAAAGATAGGACGGATTATTGTTGGGCTAATTCCAAACATATTTTTGACTGTGGAAGACAGGCACCATGGACAGCAGAAGTATTCAATGCGGTGCCTTGGATTCTAACTGGAATATTCATTTTTGCTGTGTTATTTTTCAGTATCAGATGGCTACTGGTTAATTCTATCGGTGCTAGATTAACGCCTTCTATTGGTAAGCAAGTAGCGGTTGGCTCTCTGGTAATCACAGTGTTAATTTCAGCAGTAACTTGGCCGATTTACGAAGGTGGTTTTTGGGATTACGGAGGCCTAGGTGCGATGGATGACATCGAGGAATTAGAAACCATGCGGGGCCAACCATCTGATACACTAGTATACTATGAAAAAGGTGACGATTGGGATGATTGGGAAGATGAATGTCTAACGTTCTCCGAATCATCAGACCTAGGTGTTTGGCAGACTTTGGATGAAGATTATGACCCAGTAAAATGGTGTGTTATACCAGCAGTGCATTGGTCAAATTGGGGCATCTACCAACCAACACAATCTATGATTATCGACTTTGAAGGATTCAACGACCATTCATTCGACGGAAAAAACTCAGCAGGTGAACCCGTAGAATATATCGGCACAAACGATGGCACCAGTATTAGTAATTCATGGAGTGACATAATTCAAATCGAAGACTTAGGAGTTTCTTCCGTCTTTGTTGATATAGGGTGCAATTTCCGAACCACGGAAAGAAGTGCAGGGATTCACACTCAGGACTTGACGCTTTCAAACAATGCAGGTAATATTCTCTGGTCAGCAGAGGATTCTTGCGATAGTACAACACTAAAATTGGCTCCAGGAACTTATCGGCTTGACTTCCAAGTCAGCTCGAGTGGAGTGAATGAATCCGTAACAATGATTGCCGATTATTCGGCTGTAGCTTTCCAACCCCTTCTACTAGATGAGAATGGAGCGGCAGTAAATCGAGCCGACCTCCCCGTTGGTGCCGAATTATCCACTATGACTTTAGAAAACCCAACTTTCCAAAAGAATCCAAAAAGTTTGGATGCAAAGCTAACCTACTCGATATTCGTTCCTTGTTTGGGTATTGGTGCAATCGTCTTTATGCTTATGAGAAGCATGGCAAGAGGTTACGAATGGGAAATGAACAAATGTTATGGCTGTGATTTGTGTGATGATGCATGTCCTGTGAGATTGTTCAACGCAGGTGATAAGCTGAATATTATTTACAACACATGGAACAATGAAGACGATGGAGTTCCGCTGTATTCATGCCTGACTTGTACTGCTTGTACCAACGCTTGTCCTCAATTGGTAGATTACGACTCATACATAGATATTCGACGTAACCTAATCGTCGGTGGTCCACCAGCCGCAGAAATACCCCACACCGTTCTTCAAGCAGTATTGGCAGCGGAAGCGGAAGAGGATGCAGATATAGAATTCATTCCAGTCGAAGAATACCCCATTGACTCAAGTATTGGATATTATCCCGGTTGTGTAGATTACATCGATCAAGAAATGATATTTAGTCATGTGAATGAAGGTGAGATGAATCTAGGTGAGACAACATCCGCTGCTTTCACTATCTTTGAAGAAATGAACAAGGATGTAACCTACCTTGGTCGAGATTTTCTCAAGTGCTGCGGTCACGACCAAAAGTGGCAAGGCATGACTGAGGTATTTGAGAAACTCAAGGCGTACAACCAGAAAAAGCTCGGAGAGAGCGGAATAGACACACTGGTTACATCTTGTGCAGAGTGTTTCCGTACCTTTGCTATGGATTACGAACTCGAAGACATGAAGGTTATGCACACAACTGAGTATCTAATTGAAAATGGATTTGAAATGGATTTGGCTGTCTCCGAAGATGTAACCGTAACTTACCACGACCCATGTCGCCTAGGCCGCCAAATGAACATCTACGATGAGCCTAGAGACCTAGTTAAGGCAGTTGAAGGAGTTGACCTAGTGGAGATGGAACACACCGGAGAAGATGCCCTATGCTGTGGTGTGTCTAGCATGATGTCGTGTAACGAGAATAGTCGAGCCTTACGTCTAGAAAGATTTGACGAAGTAAAAGCCACTGGTGCCGAAATCATGCTTACTAGTTGTCCAAAATGTGTCAGCCACTTTGAGTGTCTGAAGTTTGAAGGCGACCCTAGACATGACTTCGAAATCCTTGATGTAGTGTCCTTCCTTGCTAGACAGATTGAATCAAAGAACCAGGCGTGAGTTAGTGACCACCGTCGACAGTGATTGGATCTGTGGATTCATGATTGGACCTGCAGCTACCCTTACCGTTGCATTTAGCCTGACATGGAAAGCTGCTTGGATCGGTATGGTTTGTGATTTGATTATTGGATTTTTTCTTATCCTAATCGCTCTTGGCTATAGAAGGCCCAACATGGCAAAGGGAACTCTGGCTGGATTCTTTGTGGCTCTCCTAATTTCCATACATCCACTTTGGCTAACTTTTTTCGCTTAACATGTTTTGATAAGTCAAAGCAGTCAGGAATGATTGGAATGACCGGTGCCCCCGACCTAGCAGCCAGAAGGGCTCGTGAGCAAAAACGCATTCGTATGATGATGAATGCTATGCGGGCAGAGGAACGAGCTAAGCTAAAGGGTGGGGAAGATGCCGTTGCCTGGGTTAAGGAAGAATTGTGTATAGGATGTGACCAGTGTACAATTGTATGTGACGATGATGCCATCGAACTATATGCTACTCCATTAGCAAGCCCGATAATGGACGTTGATGTCAACCGAAAGGCAAGAGTGCTAAGAGACCCATGTACAGGTTGTAAATTGTGTGTTCTTGCTTGCCCGACGGATGCAATAATTATGATTGATAGGTGATTTAATGACCGAAGAAGATCCTGTAAGATTTGGTGCGGAATTTGGACCCAAGAGAACTGAGAACTCTACTGGAGTTTCTCTTTCTACCTTCAAAAACCTAGTTTGGATCTCAAATTTAGGAGGCTTAATTCTGTGCGCAATAGCACTAGAAATGATTATCACAGGTCAATTTCAGTTGGGTCTAGTATGTATGATTGCAGGTGTAATAGTAGCTCTATTTCCATCAAATTATGAGATAGTTGGCATGGAAGCAATCCAAGGAGGAGATCTGGATGAGCAGGGAACTGTCTCCGAGGGCCAACTCAGTCAGGAAGATGATGAAAGCAATTGGTGGGGTGAGTCCGACGAAAATATCAAGGACTCAAAACAATAACAAATATTATGCCTCAAGATTGGATATCCTCTCCAATGGGCCCAATTAGTTTCAAATCAAACCAATACGGTTTGGTAAAGATTGGTTGGAGTAAAGTCCCTAGGAAGAACACGGAGCAGCCAAACCTACAATTCACTAGGAAATGGCTTGTCGATTACTTCGAGGGTAAAGCTAGCTCATTGCCCTATTTTTGCGAAAAATCACTGACTGTTTTTCAAAGAAAAGTTCTAGGATATTTACGAGATAAAACTACCATTGGTGAAACGATTACCTATTCTGAACTCGCTACGGCTGTAGGGCATCCAAATGCTAGTAGAGCAGTGGGTTCGGTAATGGCAATGAATCCATGGCCTATTCTCATACCTTGTCATAGGGTTGTTCGAAGTGACGGAGCAATTGGAAACTACAGTGGCGAGGGAGGAGCTTCTACGAAAATTCGTCTATTGATGCATGAAGGTAATAAATTTGACATTAGAGGAAGGTTGGCTTACTGAGGCCAAGGTCCGACGTCATCGAGGATATCTAACAAATCCCCTGTTCTAGGTTTTGGACCCGGTTCAGTGAGGTGCATTGCATGGAATATTCTCATGCCAATTGCCATATCGGGTTGATCTAACAATTGTTTAGACATGACTCCATATTCTTTAGCCCAATCCTCTGCTCGGTCTGATAGTGAGTGTATTATTTCCGAAACTAAGGTTGGGCTTGTAGCGGTTCCAGCGGGTAGTTTTGGCCGCCGGACGATTTCTTTGGGCAAACTGGTCAAATCAGCAGCAGCACGTAGTGCCATCTTTTCATCATCATTAGATAATCGCCAAGACAATGGCAAGTGGTTAGCAAGATTCGCATGACTCATGCCGAGAAACGGCACTCGAGCTTCTAGGGATTGAGCCATTGAATGTCTGTCACCAAGCCTTAGTTGAAAATTCGACATTTGGCCCCTACTTTGTTCAAATTCCAATGTACCCCTTAGGTTAGCAAAATTATCTTCTGGCCTAATGCTATCTGATGACCAAGACTTTCCAAGGCCTCTATCATTGTCTGAAATAGATATTTGTCCACATAAACTCAATCTAGATTTTACAATATCTGAGTGTTTTGTTAAGGTTCGGTATCTGGAATAACCTGCATGCAATTCATCTGCTCCTTGTCCGCACAGTCCGACTCTTACATTACCTTTCATTTGTTCAAAAACTGATTGCCAAAACATCACAGAGATATCTAGGTCTTCTCCATTCCAAACAAATTCTGGCAATTTCTTCCACATTGTATTTTCATCCATAATATGGACGTGATGCCCTAAGTCCTGATTTTTTGTTACCAAAATTGATGCCTGTAAATCGACATTTTCCTCGCTATCTGCAACTGTCCAGCATTCAGGCGTTGGTTTGCCTGCTGAATCTGCTGCATCATGTGCCAACGCGGCCATCAAACTGGAATCCAATCCTCCTGAAAGAACAATTCCAACTGGGACATCTGCCATTAAACGGTCTTGGATTGAATCGCTAAGGCTGGTTAGCAATTGAGAGGCGCTATTCGAAGGATTCCAATTATCACTTGGTATTACACGAGGTTTCCAGTACTTAGCCACACCAGTCAAGGTCGCTTTTCCTTCTGCCAATGACCAAGTTTCGATTGTGCCGATTCCAACCGATGTGACTCCTTGGAATAACGTTGTTTGGTCCAAAGGATATTCGTAAGCTAATCTTACCGAAAGTGCGGGAATATCTGGTTTGGCAGAAAAATCAGGGTGAGCTCTGAAAGCTTTGACTTCCGAGCCAAAAAGCAAGGTTCCATCTGATAATTGAGTTCTTACTAGAGGCTTAATCCCGAAAGGGTCACGACAAAGAATCAATTCCTTAGCATTAGGATCCCAAAGAGAAAAACCCCACATCCCGTCCAATTTTGAGACCCATTCAATGTGTCTCTGAGCAGGGTTTTCTCCAACATATTGTTTCGAAGAATATTTTCTGTGTAAAGCCATTATGACCTCTGAATCACCGGCCGTTCGGAATGGATAATCTCGCAATGCAGATTTGATTTTTTTATGATTGTAAATTTCTCCGTTAACCATCAATACACAACCATGATCGCTGTGTATTGGTTGATTGGAGCCATCTAAGTCAAGTATCGATAGTCTAGCGTGTGAAAAAGCAACTGAACCATCAGCCTGCTCTACATCAGACAGGAAATCACCTGACCCATCTGGACCCCGTTTGCCAATAGCGCTCGCCATTGAAACAGCGTCTTCGAGACTACCATTCCCGAGTAAGCCAGCGATGCCGCACATATTCAGACCACGGAGGCGGTCACATCATCAAAGTGATGTGTGGAATTACAAATAAAAATTGAATTCAAACTTCAGACAGGGAAGAGGATGAATATCGCAAATGATGCTACGGAGGCCAATGCCCAGACAAATAGGTAGAAATTTTGTGAAAGAGGAGACTCTACAATCCCTTCTGACTTCTCTGACTCGGCCATGTTTATCACCCTCACGCACGGCAAATTGGGTTGTAAATGTGACTCCCAAAAAACCACTTAGGAGAGATTCAGTATTGAGCATCAGAATATCCAATGAGTGAATAACAATGGAACGAGAGGGAACAATATCATAGTTGCATTATCATCGATCCAAGTTACTCTTGGAACTTCACCCGCGACGGTAAGAGGTGCGAGAAACAAAGCTGAAAGGAAGGGCGTGGAAAATAGAGTGACTGAAATCATCCAAACTGAGTATGAGACTACGAGCCCGACAATAATTGCGGCCTTCATCCCCTTCTTTGCTCTCTTCACCTCACCCATGATTGGGTCGACAAAAGTCAATCCGCAAATTAACGGGATTGTGTATTTTCCTGCCTCTAACCCTTCTCCCTCTTGAGGTGCTAAGATTAGTGCTAGGCAGACTGCAAAAGCACCCCATCCTAATGCGCTAATTTGGTTTGCTTCGTATTCTCTTTGACCGATGATTACAATTTTCATTTGAACTCGTATCACTTCAATTAGAATAAAGCAACCCAATACTGCAATAACGAATTCACGGGGTTTGAGATTTACAAATCCTGCAATTTCATCTCCCCAAAGATAGTAGGCAAAGGGAATAATACACATTGCAATATGAGTCCCTCGACGAAACCAATGCCCTCCAGCACCACCTACAGAGTGCTTGGCATGGTCAATATCGACTGGTATTTCACTCATTGGTCACCCCTCCTCGCGAATCTTATTCACTGCTTCTTGCAGAGTAATACTTCCTTTTTCAAGGGCTTGCAATGTGCAATCTAATTCCGTAGAAGTAAGTAGGGTTGAATCCCATGCGGAAATCAAACGTTCACGTACTCTTAGACGTTCTCTATCTGTAGATGTAATCACATTTTCAAGTTCATCAACCAAGTCTTCTACACCCTGTCCTGAATGGGCGGAAACCATCAGGACATCCGGAGTCGTATCGTCTTCCCCAACAGATAAGGCAGATTTTACTGCCTTTGCTGCTCTTTCCGCTTCTGGCAAATCTGACTTGTTGATTACAACCAAGTCTGCAAGTTCCATAATACCTGCCTTCTCTGCTTGGATTATATCTCCCCTATCCGGACCATCGACCAGAAGAATTTTATCAGCAAATGCTACGACTCTAATCTCAGATTGACCTGCACCCACAGTCTCGATTATGATATTCTTCCAACCACATTCAGATAGAATATCAACCATAGGCGCCAAACAATCCATCAATCCACCAGGATGGTTTCTAGTCGCAAGGGAGCGGATGAACACTAAATCCGAGGAATCTGCATTTACCATCCTCATTCTATCCCCAAGAATAGCCCCTCTGCTTCTCGGTGAAGAAGGATCAACCGCTAATACGGCTACCGACTCTCCACGCTCGACCCATACATCAATCATCTTTCCAATTAGAGAGGATTTCCCTACTCCAGGAGGCCCCGTTATTCCTAAAGATGAACCTATCCCAGGTTCAACTGGAGAATTGTGACCTTCCTCAACAAGAGTTAGTAGTTTAGAAAGAGAACGTCGATTACCCGCACGAGCATTTTCTAGCAGGTCCTCTGATGTATTCACCAGTGCCACCCAGCCTCTTCACCAACTCCAACAGGTTCTCCTGATTCTGAACGATTTTCAATAGTTGAAAGGAATTCTAGAATTTCTATTGAGGTCGTACCAGGACCAAAGATAGCTCTAACCCCTACATCATACAGACTTTGTCGATCGTGCTCTGGAATAATCCCCCCTGCAAAAACGATTACATTGCTCATTTCTGATTCACGTAATCCTTCACAAACTCTTGGAATTAGAACGGAGTGAGCCCCAGATAGCGATGAAAGCCCAAGCGCACCTGCATCCTCGTCAATTACAATGCGCACTATCTCATTTGGAGTTCGACGAAGGCCTGTATAAATCACCTCATGACCTCCGTCCCGAAGCGCTCTTGCGATTACCTTAGCACCCCTATCATGACCATCAAGGCCGGGTTTGGCAACTACTATCCGCATGGTTGAGTCGTACTTGGGACATCTGTGATAGCCTTCAAGGAACCGATTGGGGTGTTTTGCTCTGTATGCTCTCATCAGGAATGCTCATGGGCGGCTTTGACTCGTTGTGGTTTCATTCATGTCAGGGGTGAAGGAACGTATCGATGACTTGCGCCGCCGCAAGGCACAGGCGGAAGCCGGTGGTGGACAGAAGCGAATCGCCGCACAGCACGCTCGTGGCAAGATGACTGCTCGAGAACGAATAGAACAATTATTAGATGAAGATTCATTTGTAGAGGTCGATGGATTAGTTGAACATAGGTGTCGTGATTTTGACATGGATAGAAATGTCATTCCTGGCGACGGAGTGGTTTGCGGACACGGTACAATTGATGGTAAAACCGTGTATTGTTTTGCCCAAGACTTCACAGTATATGGTGGCTCATTAGGAGAGATGCATGGTCTAAAAATCTGCAAAATACTCGATATGGCACTAAAGACTGGTGCCCCTGTAATTGGACTAAACGACAGCGGTGGAGCACGAATTCAAGAAGGAGTTGCTAGCCTAGGTTCATACGCTGAGATCTTTTTCCGAAATGTAAGAGCAAGCGGAGTTATCCCACAAATTTCGGTAATCATGGGTCCTTGTGCTGGAGGGGCAGTGTACTCTCCTGCGATTACTGATTTCGTGGTAATGGTCGACCAAACCGCTCACATGTTCATCACTGGTCCAGAAGTCATCAAGACGGTGACTAATGAAGAAGTAAGTTTCGAAGACTTAGGTGGCGCATCTACCCATGCAACTAGATCGGGTGTAACTCATTTTACTGCAGATAACGATGATGATGCGCTAGAACTGGTAAGAGAACTAGTTGCAATGTTACCTCAAAATAACCTAGAAAAACCACCAATAAAATCAACATCGGATCCCCTTGATAGGGATTGTGAAACTCTCGATGAGTTGATTCCAAATGACTCCACAACTCCCTATGATATATTAGATGCAATCGAAGCAACCCTAGACGATGCGGCATTCTTAGAGGTACAGGCAGATTTTGCTGGAAATATTGTAGTAGGATTCGGGAGACTTGGCGGGCATACCATTGGGGTTGTTGCCAATCAACCAAAAGTTTTAGCAGGTTGCTTAGACATCGACGCCTCTGTAAAAGCCGCTAGATTCGTAAGGTTTTGTGATGCTTTCAATGTACCATTGCTAACCTTTGTTGATGTCCCAGGTTTCCTCCCCGGAGCAAGTCAGGAGTGGGGGGGGATTATCCGTCATGGAGCAAAGTTACTCTATGCTTACGCCGAAGCAACAGTTCCAAAATTAACCGTTATTACACGGAAGGCATACGGTGGCGCTTACGATGTTATGAGTAGTAAACACATTAGAGGCGATTACAACATTGCATGGCCATCTGCCCAACTTGCAGTTATGGGGGCTGAAGGTGCTGTGCAAATTATTCACCGACGCAGAATAGGTTCTGCAGGCGATCAAGAAGGTGAGAGGAAGCGGTTAATCGATGATTATGAAGAAACATTCGCCAATCCATATCGTGCCGCTTCCCTAGGATATCTAGATGATGTTATTCAGCCGAGGGAAACTAGGGCTAAGTTGACTAAAGCATTAGGGGCCCTGCTAGAAAAAGAAGAAATTAGACCAGCTCGTAAACACGGAAACATTCCCTTATGAGGTATACTATGGCTCGGAAAAAAGAACGTTTGCGTGCTGCTGCTATACTGGCTGTGTTGCTAGAAGAAGCAGAAGGGCAGGCACTGCAATCCTCTGAAGGCAGAGATGGTGGAGCAGACTGGTCTCTTGACCATAGACGGTCTCTAATCGGAAGAAGGAATTTGTTCCGAGCTCGTACACGTAGAAGTACCACTAGGTGATAATATGAAAAAACGCAAGGTCAAAGTCGACGGTGAGGAATATGACGTTGAACTTGAAAAGCAGGATGGAGTATGGAATGTCACCATTGAAGGAAAGAGTTTCAACATAGAAATCGAAGGTAGTTCTGTCGGAGAAACCTCAGGTAGTAAACGGAAAAGATCGGCTAGGGGGAAAAAGTCAGGTACTATTTCCTCAACAATACCGGGCAAAATTGTCTCCATATCGATTAAAGAAGGACAAATAGTATCAGAGGGAGATGTGGTAATGATTCTAGAAGCGATGAAAATGCAAAATGAGATTCAAGCCCCCTTGTCTGGTACGGTGACTGCAATTAATTGCAAACCGGGGGATAGCGTTGAGGCTAATTCTCCATTAATCATCATTCAACCCGAAGAAAAGAAAACTGAGTAGCACTTGGAGGAGACCCATGCCGACCTGCGATTACCCAGAATGTAAAGCCAAGGGGGAAAAAATTAGTCGGCTTTCTCCTCAAGGTTTCCTAGTTGCTACCGGCAAAAAGGCCTATTCGTTCCGAGAAGCATATCGTCGCTTTCATTATTGTAGAGAACATCATGATGAATTGATGACCAATGTCTGGAATAGAGTACGCGCTAAAGATGACAAAGAGGACGACCATGTCGCTCCTACAGCAATTTAGGCTCAAACCAAGATTAATCTGATAAATCGCATCAAATGAGCCCTAAAGCATCCTCAATCCTGTTTAGTTCTGGTCCAGTAGAACCTGACCCGACTAGTGCATCTGAATTACTAGCTACACATCCAGCGCCAACGTAAGGTGAACCAAAACAAACCGTTCCAACCATCACAGGAACTTGCATAATTTCGGCTATCTTTTCCGCTTCTTCTGCAGAGATATCAGGATGAGCGAGAATTCCTTTATTATTTGCTACGGTCATCGAACCAACGGTTTCCTGACTAGCTACTTTGGTTCGTAGTGTATTGACCTTAAGCACCTCGCCAATCATATCCGCACCAGGCCCAGGAATAACTGGACTGACTATAGCACCATGGTCATTACAAGTGACTAGATTTCCAGCGGCGTTTACACCACTCTCTAGAACAACAATATCACCGAAACTGGTTAATTCGTCAAGATCTGTTTCGGTGGCAATATCAGCTACCGCTAAACCGTTCTTGTTTCCACGAATTAGAGAACCAAGTAAGGCTGAACCACCAATTAGGCATGGATGCATCTCCAAATCAAGGGCAGATTGCAATTCCTCAATAGCAGGTTTATCCAAAGATTTAGGGTGGAACAATACGTCACCTATTACACTCAGATAAACTCCAACTTGAGCATGACCAAGTATGTCGCCTGTTGATATTCCCATGGACTCACCTATGCTCTTCTGTATGTATGGCTACGCCCATAGTGAATGAATGTTGATGCGGGGAGGTGAAAGAGAGTGGCACAGCGACGCAAGTTCCCGTGGGCTCTCGCACCACAGTACAGTAAACGACGCATGAGGACTTGACTTCCGGGTTCGATATGGGACCGGGTATTACCCCTCCGCTTTGGCCGTGCACAACTCTCCTTCGAATTTTATTGGTGATAGAATCGAGTATACCTATTGGACAGAGGCCCACAAAAAGTGCTAGTGTGGG
>NTJQ01000012.1 GCA_002457555.1 Marine Group II euryarchaeote MED-G37 | reverse complement strand
TTTGTGTACATGTAAGCGGCGTATCCATTAACATCACATCCATGATGCCAAGCCCCACTACTATCACCATCATTGTGATAATTTATGTTATCAAGGAACCATCCTGCAGAGCCAGTAGAGGTTGCTGCGGTTACAATTCTGAATCTGAATTGAATTTCGGTATAGGAGGCAATATCTGAAATGTCAGATAGGTTTGTGGAAGACGAGACCCAACCACTTACTGCATCTCCACCGAAAACCGGAATTGTGCTGGAAGTTGGTGTACCTGAGACATCAAGGTCACCAATCGAAATTGAATGTGAGTAACCAGACTCTAGATCAGTCCACGTCCAACCACCCCAACCAGATGAACCATTTCTCAACCTGTGTTCGACCCAAGCACCATCACCAGATTCCAAGTCATGCCAATGATCGAAAGAGAACGAGTAATTCACATGCGTAGCCGGATTCGCAGGAATATCAGACGTTGGAAGAAGTAGCCATGCATCTGTTCCAGGATCTATTGCTTGGCCAGGTAGAGTGCCTACTACTACTTCTCCTTCAGATGGTGAGGATGGCGCTACACCGTGAGCTAATTGTTGTTGGTCCCCATAGATAGCCCCTCCTAAATCAAGTAGTGTAGCAAACCAAATTTCCTGTCCATCACAGAAATAGAATATTCCCTCGATTTCAGATGAATTGAGGGAACCGACCTTGTCGTAATACATCGAAAAATCATTACCCCACTGGATGTATGTACCTCCATATGGGCATGTTGAGTTGCCTGTCTGTAGTGTGGTACTCTCTACGACAACAGTACTATTTTGAACTGTGCCATTCACATCGCCAGAAGGAGGCAAACCACTTCCATTTTCTATTGTCATATTTGTTTGACATAGATTTTCTACAGACGTAACCTCATCGTCATCAAGAGACATATCAAAGTCAAGATCGAATCCAGAAGTTAGGTTGTACAGCAATAAATCTCCACATTCATTGGAAGGGGAAACAGGGTTCTCTAAGAGCCATAGATGAGCACCTGGACCTGAATGATAACCATCCGCCATAGCAATTGAGAAATTGCCATTATCATCAAAATTCCAAACTGACGATGTGGAACCATCATCAAACATTGTTAGGTTGCCATCCAAGAGAGAATCAGTAGCACCGTCGTATGTGCCATTATCGAAATCATCACCGCTTATTGAAATCGAATCCATCATAGAAGAAGCCATGGGGTTACTATTGACTGATATCCAACCATCGACAATGGTTTCGTTGCTAGGGACGCTAAACGCGTTTGAAGTGACTCCATCATCGTCTGGATTAATCGGAGTAGAAATGCTCCAATTTGTAACTCCTGCACTGGCAAATGGAGCGAATATCATTAGCATTACAAGGGCGGTTGCTAGTCTTCGGCGGCTGGCGGTCATAGCCATTACAAGCATGGGGAGATTATAGAACACTCGGTTACTGTTCTACGAACAGGGTATTTAATCCGATTGGGTGGTTTCCTTTGACTAGAGAAAAGAAGAGATATAATTCGGTATATTGGCTGACTATTTACAAAAAAAACATATTTTTGGAGCCACTGGGGAGATTTGAACTCCCGACCTTCGCCTTACCAAGGCGACGCTATACCCCTAAGCCACAGTGGCGGTGAGCGCGCCACCCGAAGTTCCAATTTAATCACTGCGGGTTGGGCTATGCCATTACAGGTCAGTCTAGGTTGCAAAGAAATGCTGCGTCAGACTCAAGTTAAGGTCTTAGTTCGGAGAGAATGAGCCGAGGTCGCATAGCCTGGTATTGCGCATGACTGGAAATCATGTGGGTTCTACCCTCGGGAGTTCAAATCTCCCTCTCGGCGCCACTTCAACTCAACCCGATTCGAAAGGGTTCAGTTTTTCATTTATCAACCCCAAATCCAAGTTTGTTTCTTATGGTTGATTCTACGCGGTGTGACACGTGGATGAAGGAGAGGTCGATTCAATCGACGAAGATTGGGGTGAGGTAACCCAAGTTCGATTGAGTGATGTAGAAGTTCCTTTCAAGCTAGAAGACCGCAATTCTAGATTGGCCCCCTTCGACTCTCTTATCCAGGAATACACATTTCACGGTAAGATGATTTCTCAACAATGGGGAGTCACTGAAGCGTTGATTATTGGCATCGGTGCCCTATCGATAATCTTAGGTGCGTGGGATTTGGGGATTGGTGAAATCTCATCAGGAGGGGATTACAAAAGATGGGGTCTTTTCGGTGATGATGCCGGATTCCTTCACATCAATGATTTCTCACTAATGTTGGCTTTACTTTCGCTGATTGCATGGATTGGATTCTTTGCTTTACTTTGGACTAGATTCCCATTGATGAGGGAAAATCTCCTTTGGTTGACAACTGCAACATTTGCAGTCCAACTTGGATTTGTAATCAGTCACTCGTCGGCAAGCGACTTTCCATTTGATGCAGAAACTGGGGATTGGGCAGGTTTTGCAATTGGTAACTTAGTCCTAATTTTCCTTTCAGTAATTGTTGTACACAGGGCAGTAATCGAAACTAGAGATATTCATGTCGAGGAGCGTCACTCTCACCCTGACCCTCGTGTTGTTCAGAAGGCATGGCGCGATCACAGCTTGAAAGCATGGAGTATGAATTTGGCAACTTGGATGATTTTTCTGAATATTTCATCTTGGGCTGGAGCTCATGCGGTTTCTCCTCGCCCCCCTATTGAGAATGATATGACTCTATACGTAGTAATTTATGCATTATTTGGAATTCTTTCTATGGCTTTGTTAGCCCATATACTGTGGTATCCACAATTTATGCTAGGTGCCGCAGAAGATAGAATTCAATCTGTTCGAGCAAGGGAAGTCGCTGGTGAATTTGTCCCAGAAAAGTCTACCCGTAGGCAAGGATCTTGCCCGATTTGTGGTGTTGATTCCGTTGCCATCAAAAATCAAGATGGAAGTATTCAGGTGCCTTGCTCGCAATGTGACGGAAATGGCGCACCCGGTACGACTTGTTCCGAATGTAACACAACAATTCCCGCAAGAATCTCTTGTAGAGAATGCGGTTCAAGCACTACTGTAATGAGTCATTTTTCACGGTCCGATGCATGGTAATATCAAAGTCAGAGGACCTAGGATGTTTCTAGATTTTGCACTATTATTTTATGACGATTTTCTAGATATTATTCCGCCCAAAATGCGGAATATCTTAGCAATAATTTTGTTAACAATTGGTGCTTTGTTTATCTTTTCCTATTCAATCATTGATGATGATTTCTTAGAGATTATCGCCTTACTGATTGGGATTCTGCTAGTTCTTGTAGGCTTGGTGACATTTTTTCATAATTCATTTAGAGATTCTAATGAATATCAAGATAGTGAATATAGATTAGAGCAAACAATCGAAAATTCATCTGAAGTTAACAACCCAACAAACGACAATAGCGCATTGCCATGGTTGATCGGCTCAGTTTCTACATTAGCATTTATCCTAGTGGCTTCAGTCATTTTCCTTTGGCTTAGATCAGTGGCTGATGAGATATTGATTGGAGGGCCTCCACCAACCTTGACCGGATGGGAGCAATCGTACCAAGAATTGACTGGATTTGACGAGGTCAGCGGTTTGGACGGAAGTGGTGTGGTGGTTTGTGTAGTGGATTCTGGAATCGAAATGGATCATCCTGATTTAACACATCTTGCCCTAGCTGGTTGGTTTGATGTGATTAATGGTGCAAATGAGCCCTATGATGACGAGGGTCATGGAACCGCAATGGCGGGAATTATAGTTGCGAAAAACGGTCTCACTGGAAATGCTCAAGGTGTCGATCTATTAGTTGCAAAAGCAATTGATTCCAATGGACAGGGGACTGATACAGGAATTGCTGAAGCTGTGGATTGGTGTGCGGATAATCAGGCCGATATTATCTCGTTAAGTCTCGGAGGAGAAGGAGGAATAAGCATAGGAGGAATTACAACCGATCAATTGGAAAATGCTGTACAAGATGC
This sequence comes from Marine Group II euryarchaeote MED-G37, assembly GCA_002457555.1. Taxonomy (GTDB): domain Archaea; phylum Thermoplasmatota; class Poseidoniia; order Poseidoniales; family Thalassarchaeaceae; genus MGIIb-O1. The sequence continues at coordinate 36,998 of NTJQ01000012.1, read as the reverse complement.
CTTAGAACAAGGAATCTTTGTGGTCGCGGCTGCGGGAAATGATGGTGGTCAAGACGATGATGGAGATGTTTCTTCCCCTGGTTCTGTCGAGGATGTTATTTGTGTTGGTGGAGCGACTAGATTGGGTAATTTATGGAGTGGAAGTTCAGAGGGAGATAATGATGGAAGACTCTGGCCCCCTATGCTGCCTCGTTCTGACCCCGACATGAAACCAGAAGTTTTGGGACCTGGAGCAGAAGTGCCGATTCTATTCGCTGGAGGTAGTGGAGATGGTTCATGGTGGGGTTGGGCGAGTGGGACTTCAGCTGCCACTGCTTGGGTATCTGGTGGTTTAGCGATAATACTCGAAGCACATCCCGAATTACAAAGAGAGGGGGCTTCGGGAGGGCCTAATGCAATTGAATTTATCAAAACTAAATTAAGTGATAATTCACAAATGGACGATGGACAATCGGAACATGATGATCGCTTTGGGTACGGGATTTTTAGAATCGATTTAATGCTTGATTCATTGAGCAATTCCAGTTCGGAAGAAGTGACTGAAAACTCCGTCGTGAAATTACAACATAGCGACATTAACTGCTGCTCGAATCAGGCAGAACGAAGGAAAACACCAATTGTTCCACCTGCGAGCTCAACGAAAGCCGCTGAGTGGTTTGAGTTAACTGACTGAACGAATTCTATCCATTGATTGAAGGATGCCACAACCTGTTGTGCAGGAGTCATTTCAACCCCCTGTTCAGGTTCACCAACATCCCCGGTAGGCACTTGTGGTTCCAAAGCCAGCACTACCCCACCCGGCGCTAATAGATTGAAGGCCAAAGATGCTGCGTAAACTCTTTCTATCTCAGGTAAATCGATAATTACCAAATCTATTGGCTGAGGTAATAGAGCGCTTCTAGCGACATCAGGGAGGGTTGCATTCGCTGCATTCCACGATTCGGTTTCAGCAACGATTTCGCTCCAAGGATCTGAAATTACCTGTGCCCAACTTGAGGCGTTATATCGGCGAAGTAATCTATCAATAATCACACCGAATTTGCCTCCTTCTTCTATTACTCGAAGTGTCTCAGGACGATTACTACCCTCTGATTCATCGATAGCAGGATCACCACACCATAGATCCATCATCCAAGCGGTTAGATGCCCAATACCACCACCGACAATTACGACATTTCTAGCAGGAATTCGGCTAGTTATGTCGCGAAGTCTTTTTCGGATAGAGCGTGGCAAAGGCCTCAAGTCCATGTGAATCATTTGTTCGCCAATTGCGGCAGCGATTTCTGGTTCAGATGCATCACTAGACTCGTCGTCTCCAAGAAGTTGCTCGAACATCTCCTTTTGGGACATAGTTGGTAGACCTATTCCACCCCCTATATCGACCATATTGCAGCCTCTAGTGACTCTCTCTTGAACCATCCCACTCGCGGATGGCTTCAAGAACAGCAGGTCAGCCGCGCAGATGTGAACGAAGGTCTAGATGACGAAGAGACGATAGATGTCTCTGAATGTTCAAACTGTGAAGATTTCACAGAGCACAATATACTTCGAAGAGTAAACATGGGAGAAGGAGAAGATTTGCTAATCCAATGTCTCGAATGTAATGAGGTACAAACTATTCATTTGAGACCCGGTAAGCCAATCAAGATTACATCGATACTTTCTGATGGTGCCGAAAGTCAAACTCAGACTGTAGAGTCGGATGATGACGAATTAATTTCTGTAGGCGATGTATTCGACCATAGTGGAGTCCTTTATAGAGTGACTCGAATAGATGATTCTGATACAAGGTCTCAACAAAGTATGGTTGCTAGTGAAATCTCAACTCTTTGGGCGGTTCGCTGTGATAAATGCATAGTTCGTATAACAATGACGGATGGAGAAGAAAGTAGTTCAACGTCTTTTGAATGCTCTCCAGATAAGGTATTTTCCTGTGGTTCTATTATGGAAATTGAAGGAGTACGATGGAGGATACGAGCGCTACATACAGGGAAGGGTAGAACACTTCGAGGCAAGCGAGCAGCAATCGACCTTCGACGAATTTATCTTCATCCTCCGTACAATAGAGACGAAGATCGAAGACAGTATAGGCGATGATTACCTTCTATTTGTCCAAGGCATAATGATGCTCTTTGCTACATGCCATGCAACATCTGGATTTTCTCTCAAGCGACGCATACTATACTCGTACCACATATTACCATAGGGGAGGTATACGCGAGTTCGATGGCCATCTTTGGCCAACTTTCGTCGTATATTTCCTCTTACACCAAGAAGCATTTGAAATTCATACCCCGGTCCTTTACCTATTGTTTTAGGTCTTGCATTTCCTCTAGGGTCAGCTGTTTTTGGACCCATTTTCCTTTCATCCAAAGCCGCGAGTGCATGGTTGATCACAGGTAGGTCATGAGAGGCAATAGCGGTGTATGCTCCAGAATCTAGTAATTCGTCAACTGCCCTGTTTGTTGCTACGACAATGTCATGATACGTCGTGTGCGCAATGCCTTCGGGTTCAAGGTAAATCCCCTTACAAATTCTAACATCGGAATTGCCGTCTAGTCTAGATGCGAGTAAGGAGATATCATCACAGGTTCTAAACAACCGAGATTGAAGTACAGTTCCGATATTAGTTAATCCTCTATCGTGCATATCGGTAACAATGTCAATTGTGGACTGAGTGACTCGATGATCTTCCATATCCAATCTGACGAAAATATCGTTATTTGCTGCAATGGAGGTTATTTTTTCTATGTTTTCTAATGCTTTATTTTCATCAATTAGTAAGCCAAAGGCGGTTGGTTTTACAGAAATATTGGCATCCATTCCTTCAGAAACGATCGCATTCAAAGCTCGATGATATTCGTTGACGAAAAAGTCTGCTTCTTCTAAATTTGTAATTTCTTCACCCAATACATCTAGAGTGAAACAAGCACCTTGAGATTTCATTGAACGCATAACTCGCATTGCGCTTTCTAAATCAGGACCAGCAACATATCTCTTAGCTACCCACCCTACAATGAATTTTGGAGTGATTGGCATCATCATCATGATGAGACGGCCCATGAACCCCATATTGCCAGCCGTGTAGCAGGCGCACTTTCACGGTTGCTCAAGGAATAATCTCCTTTCCTCGGCGAACTTCAACGTCAAGAGAGGATAATTCTTCAATGATTGCATTTCGTTGCCAACCTTTGAATGATTTACGGTCTAAATGTGCAAAGATGGTTCCACCTGGAAATGCAATACGAGTTTTTTTGATGGATTCATGCAAAGAATGTCGCCAAGGGCCAGATGGCGAGTCGGGATTCTGGTCATCAAAAATCAATGCATAATTTGCAATTAAGTGACCGAATGGTATGCCACTACGGATTACAACATCCGAATGTCGAGGTGCATAATGGCCTCCTCCAAAACCAACCATAACCTCACCTTCACCAAGCCACTCTCCTTCCGCTAAATTATCTGACAACCCCAGAACCCTCGAGATTACAACCGCCCACAGGCTTGAGGCATCTTTACGAATCCACTCTGATTTTTTTGAGCCAATCTCTAGGTAGAGGGTAGGTTTAGTTAGTACTGGACCATGATGAGTTGTTTCTAAACTAACCTCAAATTCATTTGCCATATTTGATTTGGAGGCTTCTTCTCTTAGAGCTGAATAAATAGCAGAAAATCGAGGTGAAGGAGGGACTGCTAACCCTTTTTCCCCCCCAGCAAATCCAACTTCTCCGTGAGGTACTTCACCCGGCACACCTATTGCATGAACGGTAAGTGAAGGGATTCCGCTCTTTGCCGCATGACGAGAGAGGACTAGGACTTCGTCGACAGACACAGCGGTTTCTTTTTCATGAATTAAATCGATACCATCAGCATGAATATGTAACTTTTCGATTAGAAGAAGATGAACTGGGCGAACAGAATGTCGCATCAACAATCCATGCTGCAAATTTTCTGGGTCCTCCCAGTCTCCAAGCTCTACAACCGCTTCATGGAGATTTACTGAGGCGTTATCTGCTCGAGAGGCTAGCAGAAGTGTCACCATAGAACATGCTGGAAGCCTGATGACTTGAAACCATCCAATTAGAAACGTAATAACGAGGTTCGTTAGCACCACAGGTTCAAACACAATAGCCGATGAGTCAAGTCGTGGAACGAACTGTCCCCTTCACTCCAACGCGAGTGGATGACTGTGGGGGATATTACATTGTAATCGGAAGCCTTGGAGAATTAGCAAAACTTGACCGAAATGGAACATTGATTGGAGAATCTTCTATTCCATTCGCTTCTACAATTACTCACTCAACTCCATTGGTAGATTATTGGATTGGAATTTGGGTTGAGGCTGAAATGAGATTGGCAAGAATTGCTAGCATGAAATTAGATGATTTATGGGGAAATGGTGTTTCGCGTGGTGACTTAAGGACCTCTCTGAATCCAATGTCTTTACACCCTCAAAACTCAGTATGGTCTCATGCTCTCGATTCAGAACCGACATGCATAACAAGCCTTGGTGATAATTTCTGTTTTGTTTTACGTGGAAAAGGGATATATCAAATGGATTTGGATGCAAACGAAGTTTGGAGATCCAGTCTGCCAAGCACAATAGACGGGAAACTGCGAGGACTTGAAACCGCAATTTCAATTTCCAAATCAGAAAATTCCCTAAGTATTTGGTATGACAATGGATTGGTCGTAGATATATCCGAAGATTCTGGGGTTGAAATCGATAGGAGAAGCTTAAACATTCCAGATAGAATTGAAAGGATTTTTCATTCGGGAGAATCCCACCTATTGGCTCTATCGGGAGGTGGATTTCTAATTTCAGATGGAGAGCAGATACTGGAGTCTTACTCAACTCCAGGGCCATTATTTGCAGCTATAAGAAGAAATGGAGTGTGGAAATTTACAGGCTGGCGATTCGATGGCCGATTAAGCAATTTAGGCCTTGATATGTCTTCCAGAGAAGAACTAGGAGTGGGGTTTGTAGCAGACAAGGTGCTTACGAACGATGGAACATTGTTCGAATTTGCAGTTACTCGTTCTTGACAGTATATCCACACTTACCGCATGACTTACGATCTTTGTGAATCGCCAGGAATACGCCCGGGCCACAATTAGGCTCTGGACAAGTCTCTTTTCGAATCAATTCGCCATCTTCGATAGAATATTTCGAATGCTTACCGTTTGGATTAGGTCCTTCGCCCATCACTCATCGCCTCCCTCTTCTGATTCCGCTGCATCTTCTTCAGCAGGGGAATCCTCAGCAACAGGTTCTGGCATAGCTGGTTCCTTCGCCTCATTTGGAGAGTTGGTTGACTTGTGGCGGGTGTGAACATATTCTGGCTCAAGGGCTGCCGCCTCTGCGTCACCGTAAATTACGGCGATTCCAGTAGTCTGTGGTCTGCCAAATCGGGTGTTTACATTTTTTACGAAGGTCAATTCTTTCTTGGAACCTGGTTCGGCCTTTGCAGCGGCAGCTACCATTTCAGAAAGTTTAGGAGTCGCTCCTTTGGAATGCTCCCATCGGAAACTAATCTCAACTCGGTTAAGCAAAGGATTCTCTTTTCTCTCAATAATTTCCATATTCATTTCCTCCTTAACGGATATTCACCTTCAAAGCGTAGGAGCCTGGGTTTTCGATGTTCAATCGCTGCGCTACCTCTGAGCGTTTTGGGTGCATGATGACTACGTAACCCGACCAATCGGTGGTTACCGGCGCTGAAGGGCAGTGCATGCATTGAGGTGGGTCGCTTTTCTTCTCAGGATCTGGAAGAATCCTGTTGCATTCGCCGCAAGCGAAGGATTTGGCCATCCTCAGTCACCTCTAGTCAACCAGTCGAGAGCCCCAAGGCCCACCATCTTGCAATTCAAGCCAATTTTACTAGATCTAGGGTCGTTTTGGTTGATCGCCTTTGAGACGATTCGAGAACGAACATATGAACCCTCTTCGATATGCTTGCCAGACTGAGAACCTTCGATTCTTCTAATTCCCATGTTTACCTGTACAGGTTCATCAAGTATCTGTGATTTGTGAAGCAACGCCTCAATTGGGCCGATACGGACGAATGCGCCGTATTCAGACACCTCTGAAACTGCGCCATCTACTACCTCATTCGCTTCCATTGTGAAATGGAGCGCCTTGAAGCGAACTCTCTGATAGATTGCACCATCGCCGTGAATTATCTTTCCACGGCCCACGGTTTCGTGGTCATAGGTTAGCAGTGTGTAATTTTCGTCTTCATCAAATCGTCCCTCAAAAGCTGCGTGGGCCAATTCGTCGATGTGGTCCTCCAACTTGCGTCCCGCTCGGATATATTCCGCAGGGATTCTGATGGTATCCTCCATTGTTACTAGGCTGTACATTCGGTTTCCTCCAATCGCCGGACCGCTCCGAGTTCAGTCGGAGGAAAGGCAGGTCAACCCTCCCGTCCCTCATCGGCTGTGCCTCCAGAGGAGAGGTCCGTGCGGTTCGCCGACAAAAGACCCCGCTATAAGCGCAACGGAAGAGATTCTGCAATAGAATTACTCTCCGCGAAGTGTAAAGTCCCTCAGACCGTAGGTCTGAATGAGAGTATACCCCTAACCTTCAAGTGGCTTGGAAAGCGGAAGTTGGATTCTGATGAGTATGCCGAGTTCGAATTTGCGATCTACTAGGCAGCAGAATGCGGTGCTGGCAGTATTCTGTTTGTTACTTCTTTCACTATCCCCCCTGATTGTGATTGATTCGGATTTTGTTAGAAAGTTGGACAATTTACAGGAAGATACAGCATTCACCGGAACTGTAGAACCTTGGGTAGATGGAGGACAGCCTTGGCCTCAACCAGGAAGAATAGCTCAAAGGACCTCCGAAGGGCCTTCCCATTCCCCAGATGGCGGCGCTGGGACGGAAATACCAACTAATGCAACCGAATTATCCTCTGTTGTCAACCCCGTAATCAATTGGGAATATGGGACCTATTCGATAGGCACAGATGCACTGGGCACCCCAGTTGCAGATTTCAGCCAACAAATTGTAACCGATGAGGCAGCTATGGAAAGATGTGGAGGCGACTCTCTGTTCATTGTACTAATCCAAACCGAGGTAGTTGGTGGTAACGATCACAGTGTCGTGAAAATTATCGAGGGTGAGGACGCTGATTTGGCTTGGGAAGTAGATCTAGGAGCCACGGAGATTATCAAGGCTTCACCAGTAATTGTTGACCTAGATGACGATGGAATGCAAGAAGTCATCATTGTTTACGACGCTGGTAGCGCTCTACACGTTGATGCTTACTCACCAAGACTTCATTGTTCAGTAACCGGTTGGTCACCTGGAGGGTCAAAAAGTGGAGAGTTGCTGTGGAGCTACAGTGACGATACCTTACAGATTGGAAGTACAAATGGCCCCTACACCTCTTCTTGGTTGGGAGGGCACAGACCTACAACTCAACCTTTGCTCGCCGATCTTGACTTAGACGGAGATGCTGAATTAGTTCTCGCAGCAATCGACGATAACGAAAAACCAGTAGTCGTAGCCCTACCTCTTGGTGCAAACGGAGTGCCTACGCCAATATGGCAATCGACTCTCGAAGACGGAAGCCACCCCTCTGACCCAGCATTCGCTCAAGTTGATGACCAAACTGCCTATGTCTTGCTTACTACAACTGATGCCTCTAGCGGAGCAATGTGGGTTTGGAAATTAAATTCTCAATCCGGGGACCAATTATGGTCACTAAGTTTATCCAATTTAGATGGAGATTCGGATGTACCACACATTAGACTCCCTGGTCCGGTAATTGCTAACTTAGATTCGGACTCTACTCCTGAAATGATAATTTCAATACCAACAGACGCGGATGGTTCAAGCAGTGTCGATGGGGCCGAGTTTAGAGGATTGGAGATTGACGATGGAACGGAGATATGGTCTTTTGAGGCAGTAAATGGATACGCCGATGCTCCGCCACTAGCGATAGATACAGATGACGATGATGTAATCGACAGGGTATGCTGGGTAACCTGGTATCAGGAGACTACTGCTAGGCATGGTCATGCAGGCTGTCATGATGTTTCAGGGAATAACCCGCAAATTGACTGGTACAATGACTTGGAGCAATCCAGCGGAGCTCCTAACGACGAAATTGCCGTCGCACAGCCAGTCTGGATGGACATCGATGGTAGCGGCGCTGCTGAATTACTAGTTGCGTATGGAAGGACTCTTTGGGCTTGGGATGGAGATACTGGCACTCAAGCGGCAATCAATAGCAATTGGAATAATGAGATTGAAGTTGAGCACAGAACCTGGTCTTCACCATCTTTAGCAGATGTCGATGGAGATGCGACTTTAGACATAGTTCTTGGCGATACGGTAATCTCCACGGCTCTAGCCGATGTTAGGCCATTACTAGATGGGCGTGCAATAGAATTCAATCCAAGCGCACCCAACCCTAACGAAGACGTTACGATTACAGCCTTCTTTGAAAATGCTGGAACAATCGAAATTGACGAGGCCGTAGACGCAATACTATACGCAGACGGTACCGAAATAGCCCGGCATCGTGCAGATAGCCTAGAACCGACGGATCCCACGGGGTCTGCGGGGTTCGAATCATTCTCTGTAGAATGGTCTGGCGGACTTGGGGAATATACCTTTGAATTGGTTCTAGACCCATACCAAAACGTCACCCAATCACGTTATGACAACGATGCACAATCCACCAGCTTGGCGATTGTACCTCCGTATAATGCGACATTTGAGATGCCCACGAATCCTGTTAGAGCAAATCCTGGAGAATCGACAATTGGTCAGCCGACTGTTCGTTCTACTGGCCGACTTGCAGGTGTTTGGAGCATGAGCGTGGATGCAAGTAATCTACCTCAAGGGTGGACTTGGAGTGATGATACCCCCGGAGGTATCACATCCATAGAGATTGCAGCAGATGGAACTTGGACCCCATCACTAAGAATTCATGCACCGATAAGTGCGGAAGGGTCAGATGCAGGGTATCTGTCACTTAGTCTCACACTTGATGAAGATCAGAATGTTAGTGTTAGTGGGATTTTACCAGTAGAGGCAAACCGCACTCGTGGACTATCAATAAGAGGGCCTTCAGGTACCACTGCAAGTAATGGCTATGGCCTAATTGGGGATTCCGCGAAGGCGTGGTTGATTGTAGAAAACCTTGGGAATGCTGATGAAAATTCAATCTCAATGTTCTGGGATAGTACATCTTGGGATTCTGTTGAAAATAGTCTGGAGCTGTACGATGAAAGTGGAAATGAAATTCCTGCATTGACACTGGCTGCTGGGGAACAGAAAATCATTTCTGCAAGACTCAGCGTACCAACAGACGCATCCCTCGGAGATAGCGTTTCTACACCGCTTACAATGTGTGTTGGAAGTGGAGAAGATGAAACCTGTCAAACCGTTCTATTACAATTCATCGCTACAAGTGTGGTAACCGAAACTGACCACCAACGGAGTATGCCTGAAAATACATTACAATGGAATGTTATTGCCGACTTTCCTGCCTCATCTGGGATTTTAGATTGGAAGGTTAGTGACGCTGGAATGTCAATAGATGATTGGATTTGGTCCGGTTCAGGAGCATTATCCATCAGTGGAGATGATATTACTATGCAAGGAATTCCGGGTTCAAGAGTGAGTGGGACTTTATTTGTAGAACTTCCAATGGATGCGACTCCTGCATTCCACTCATTCTTAGACTCTAGTAGCTTAGGCTCAGATTATTCACTTAGACTATCTGTTGAAGTCTTGCAAATTTACCGGTCCTCTCTCACTTTGGTATCGCCTACTGAGTCCCCACATTTAGTAGAAGTAGAGGAATCTATACCAGCCACGGTTCGATTGTATAATCCAGGAAATGGAGAAGATACCTACGTCATGTCCTACTCGGTAATATTGGATCAGAATCTAACAGAAGACCCTGGCATCTTGGTTACGTTTAGTAACTCTAGGGTGACTCTTAGTTCCGGAAGTTTGAGAACTCTTCCTGTAGAGATAATCTTACCAGATTCAACGCCTGCAAGAAACCCTGTTAATATCGAAATTTTCATGACGTCTGAAGGCAATTCAACAATATCGGATTCAGTGATCATCACCCTCGAAGCTAGACAAGATCATCGCTGGGATATTTCACTACATTCATCGCTGGGGAATGTTGAGGAGAGTACATTTGAGATTAACCCCGGTGACTCCTTCATTGTAGAAATAAATGCAACAAATATTGGAAACCTAGACGATGATATTTCCGCTTCTGGCCTGGGTATAATAAATCATCAAGGTGCTGACTCAAATACGGATTGGGGGATCTTTGGAGATAATGCCTCTGCAATTCCAGTTAACAGTTCCACTACACTGTATTTGGTGGTAGAAGTTCCGTTAGGGGCTTGGGATGGAACGACCTACCAAGTTAGTGGTTCGATAGTTGCCTTTGATGTCGAAGTTTACACCTTTACATTCACAATAGAAGTATCTCACGTCGCAGGTTGGAATGCTATAGCATCAGATGCAGAGTTAGAGATTGACCCCTCTGGTTCTATCGTTTCCCTAACAGTTGTTCAGGAAGGAAATTCCCCCACCCGCCCATACGTAAGTGTCCAAGTAGATGGTGAAAATGGATGGGAGGTCCAAACACCCGAAGAATTACCAATCCTAGACCCGGGGGGTACCGCAACTCTAGACTTACAAATCACACCTCCTTCCACTGCTAGACATGGACGAACTGTGGAATTACTAGTTAAACTAAGGGAAGGAGATGGTAGTAGCGAGGCTACGATTACACTACCACTAAGGGTAGCGATTATTCATCAATTCAGCCTACAAGGGACGGGGAATTGGATCGTTTCAGATAAGGGAGGATACCCTCATGCGGAATTACATAATCAAGGAAATGCTCCAACAACAATTTCACTCGATGTTCTTAGCCTACCACCGGGTTGGCAAGTTTCAGGACCTACCCAAGTAGTAATTGGTGTAGGAGAAATTACTGGAGTCCCATTAGAGGTCATCCCATCCTCAGATTGGGATGGTTCAACAAAAACTATCAGAATAGATGCTGAGGATGAAGCGGGAAATCTAGGCAGCATTCTCTTAGACACTCAGTATGAGGATTATTCATGGGCATCGTCACCGGTGATTGTATCGGTTCAAGGAGATAGTGTCCTGTTAGATATACACGGGACTTCACCTGATTCCTTGGTTGTCGATGATGTTCAGTCCGGTTTGCATTGGGATGTGCAAGGAGGTTGGATTTGGCAAGCGAATTTAGGAGCTATTGGAACTGGACTTACTGTAGATTCAGAAACTGTTCTAACATACACAGCATATGTTATCGAACCTGCCCTTAGATATGCTACCTGTTCAATAACCGGGACTGCAGTTTCCGTAAGTGCAGAATGTACCGTTGCAAATGGCACCCAACCCTTCAGATACAGTGTAATTCTAATAGACGAACAGGGTAAATTGTTAGACTCATTCGAAGGAGATTTGGGGGCAAACATGACTTCCGGTCAAGTCAACCTAAGCGCTACGTCATGGAACCCTCAACCTGGAATGCGGAGTCTGATTATTCGGTTATTAGATGAAAGGGGAATTGTGATTGCTTCTGATGATAATGCATTTGAAATTCGCAGAAATGATTGGAACATTGGCTTAGTTGGACTTGAGCTTGAAGGGGAAGGAGAATCACAGAAAATTAAGGTATTGACTAAGAGAGAATACCACTACCTATTAACCGATGCTGATTGTAGTATTTTGGTAATAGCCGGTAGCCATACTGCAACCCATGAGATAGATTTCTCGAAGACTTATCCACCTGAACCAAAGTTGGATCGACCCCCGCTAGATGATGCACCAGATGGGACGGAAATTACTGTCACAGTGCAATGCTACTTCCCTTGGGATATTGATTCAGACCCTAGCGACAATGAAGCAAAATTGATTCTTACCGGCGGATCGGTAAATAACGATTCAGGCTTTGAATGGGGTACGGCAATAGGTTCCGCTGTTCTTGTAATAGCATTAGCCCTCACCTTGACATGGATTCTCTACAACCAGAGAGAAAGGAAGAAATTGCTAGATATGACCGAATCAATTCTTAGCAAGAAAAAACAAGAATCGAGTCTTCCACAACCTACACCCCCTTCTGAAAAAATACCTCAAGATAATATCCAGGAATCAATGAAGGAAGTTGAATCGGAAAGAAGCCAATCGGTCGAAGAAGTTCCTGAAGTTATTGAAGAACAATTGAACGACTTCGAGAGCAGGTTGAAGCGCTTGACCTACGACGACTAACCACAGGTGCTAGTAACATGAGCCGGTATATCCCACCTAGTCCATTCTACACTTTCGAGCCTTTGCAACATGACCCCCTGGATTTGATACCATCAATACAATCATCCCAAGGCGGCGACCATTCAGAAATAAAATCTCTAAAGCGAGTTCCGTCGTCAATTCTTGAATTAGAAGAAGGAGAAAATCCACCTATGGATCCTGCAATGATGTTATTCCTGTGTTCGGTTGCGTGGAAAGAAGATAGTGGAATGCCAGAACCTCTAGACAGAGGGATAAGTAGAGATAGGATTGGAAGATTTCCGATAGAAGGAGGTAATGCGATAGAGTATTTACTTAATCATACAATTGAAAAGAACGATGATGGTCTTCATGATTTGCTGGCAAAATTAACTCTTGGGCTTGATGAAGAGTTCCTTGGAGAAAGTGGGTTTTCTTTAGGGAAGGGTGGTTTGGAATTATGCGGCTGGCTGGATATTAAGGACGTAACTAATCTCCGTCGAGCAATCCGAAAGGGGAAATGGGCAGTTAATCCCAGTGAGCCAATAGATGGCGGAGTTGCCGATGCTTTCAGACACCTGACAATAATTTTACGTGGAGCAGAGAAAAGGCGTTGTGGGATTTTAATGAGAAAACACAACTAACAAACCAATCTCAGAATGACTGACCGGTCAATCTCTCGTACATATCAGCATACAGCATAGATGTTTGGTCGATTATGTCTTGAGGTAAGGCTGGAATTGGTGGTTCTTCGATTCCGGCCTCTCTAGCCGCATAAAGCTCGGAGTGGTGTCCCGTCTCAAGATAATGTCCTCTGACAAATTCTTTCGATAGTTGTACTATCTCTCCCAGCTCATAGGCTTCAGCATCCCACCATCTATCCTCATCTAGGGTTCCAAATGAGTCTACCAAAACGGGAATTCGACCTTCTCCTAAGGCGAATTCTTTCTTACCATCGACATGGATTAACCCCCGCTTTGCGGCTTCGATTTCAATTATTTCATCGACTTTGATTACAATGTCTAGTATCGAGTCAAATTCCTCATCGGTTAAATTGGAAATCTCCAAGGCTTCCGCTCTATCTAGTAACCTATCGAATTTTTCAAACTTAGTTGAAACCTCAAGGTAGGGTTTTGGTAATTTCACACCTTCTTGTAGTTGAGTCCCTGGTTCAAAGCCAAACTCTTCGGCTGGAGCGTCACCCCTTGCATATCTTCTCCAACCGCTACCTGCAAGGTAGTGACGACAAATCACCTCTAAAGGAACGAAGACATTTTCCTGATCCCTTGAAATCGCACCCGGCTCACGAATTACATCGAACCTACGGGCTAAAACTCTGTCAGGTGCATTCATCTCGATTACATGAGTGTCGCAAATTTTTGCTTCCTCGACGAGTTTGAACCAATGGCAAGATGTCCGGTTTAGGGACTCACCTTTTCTAGGAATAAGGCTGGGAATAATTTGGTCAAAGACACTAATTTGGTCAGTATATCTAAATTCAATAATATCTGGATTGTCCGTACTCCAAACTTGCTTCACCTTACCATGGTAAATCATCTCGCCCATATGAAGATGGGCCTTGAAAGACAACCATGAACATTACGAATAGAAATACTCCAATTTATTCAAGATACTAAATGAATAACACAATGTGATACGGGTCGATTCTATATCCTAACTTCTGCGTGACCATCTTGTGAAAAGTGCGTCTCCGGGTATCGAGAGAATCTTCTCTTGGTCAGCAATTGACTCAAAATCAAGGGTGGTTATCCTAGTTTGCACTTTGTTAATCTGTACAATTCCGCACTCAAGTGGTCAAGAGACAATAACAGGATGGGGCGAGGCTGAAAGTTGGACCGATAAAGATCTAAATTCAGCTGTTATTCAAGGAGAAATAGCTTGGGTATTCGGAGATTCTGGGGTAGTTAGATTTAGTCAAGATTCTGGCGCCACATGGCAAAATCACACTTCTTTAGGAGATGCAAATCTAATTTCTGCAGATTCCTTTGGAGAATCTATTGCTGTACTTTCTTCAGAGGGGGTGATCTACATGAAAGAAGGTGTAGATGATGAATGGGGTACAATCGAATCAAGCCAAACAGGAATTAATAGCATCGCTTTAACCGGGGATGATTCCTTCGTAATCGTAGGAAACGGAGGTAATATTTGGCAGTATATTGATGAGACTTGGTGGAATAGAACAACGAGTTTTACTGAAAACCTGCACGATATTGACTTCAACGGGGATGAAGAAGGATTAGCTGTTGGTGATGCTGGGACTATTCTAGCAACAGCTAATGGAGGTGCTACGTGGGATTATCGAGAGTCTCCAGATGAGGATGCTACAATTATTTCAATTTCTTACTTTAACCCATATCGAATGTTTGCTGTGAGTGATTCTGGGCAAATACTCTACTCCACATCTCCTGGTGGATTCGAATGGCAACTCCGGGAGATTGAATCTGTAGGGTACAATACAACGCTTGCAACTACCCTTTCCTCTATCGATGTGGTCTCATCTTCTAGAATTCTATTTGCTGGACCAGACGGATACCTTGGATTAAGTCTTGATCAGGGGTTAAATGTTGAAAGAAACATTCTACCCGCTGGAGTAAATACTTCGTTCAATGATCATGCTATGTTTGACTATGTTTCAGGAATTGTAGTTGGGGATTCAGGTGTCATCTTGTTTACCGATAGAGCAGGAGAAAACGAAGATATTGGATTCCAAATTCCGGATTACAATAATTTTGGAGAGTTTGTTGAATACGCGGATGATATGCTGTTATCTGGATTTATTGCAACAGTAAAAATCGTGGTATTCGGAATTTTATTAGGATTCACAATTGGGGTTCTCCTGGCGATGTTAAAGACTGCACCTACGTCTTTCAAGAACATACTAGAAAAATATTCTACAAATCAAATTAGGGGACTTGGAGCATTCGGTTTGATAATCGGATTATGGTTATTATACACCGGAGTCACTAGATTTCCAAAATTACAATTGGAGGGGTTGGAGTATATTTTCACTCCTGTAGGGGACCCCCGAGGATTTGCGATGTTTGTCTTGGGATTAGCTATTGTTGTAATTTCTATTCAATTCATTCTAGCCGATAAAAAATTGTCCGGGCGTCTTTTCAAAGTTCGACCATTGAACTCATTAGCAACCGTCTATACTGATTTCTTCCGCAATACACCTCTGATTGTACAATTTATGTTCATTCACTTCGGACTAAGGTTAGGAATGCGAATTCAACAATTGATGGAAGGAACTTTTGGCGACCCCGGTATTGATGGAATTGACTACTTCTTTTATGGAGACAGAACTTTTCTCAGCGCAATTTTCACTCTAGGCCTTAATTCAGGAGCGTACCAATGCGAGACTATACGTGGTGCGATTTCGGCCATACCTTCGGGTCAAATGGAAGCAGGTAGAAGCATCGGTCTGACCTATTTGGGAACAATGAGATTAGTGATAATGCCTCAAGCGATCCGAATTTGTATCCCACCTATTGGTAACGAGATGGTAAATTTAGTATTGAATTCTTCACTTGCGATGGTAATTGGTTATTCCGAACTTTCACGACAAGGAAAACTAATGATTGCCACTACGTTTCAAATTTTCTCCGCATGGGGATTGGTGATGATTTCTTACTTTGTAGTAACTTGGACTCTAGCCCTTCTACTGAGGAGATTAGAAGAAACTACACGTATTCCAGGATTAGGGATTTCAGGAGGTGCATGAATGGCAGATGTAGTTCTCTCAATTCGTGATTTGCAGAAGATCTACTCCGGGGGAGTTCATGCGGTAAAAGGAGTTACTTTCGATGTCCATGAAGGAGAATCAGTAGCGATAATCGGGTCTTCGGGCTCTGGAAAATCTACCGTTCTACGATGTATCAACAGATTAATTGAGCCGACAGATGGAGTAATAGAACTACGAGGAGAACAGATTAACACACCTGTAGCAGATGTAAATCAAGTTAGAAGCAGAATCGGAATGGTTTTCCAGTCATTCGAATTATTTTCTCATTTGAAAGTTCTAGACAATATCACTCTAGGTCTCCGTCATGTTCGTAGAATGAGTAAATCGAAGGCCGAAGAGGTAGCATTAGAGGTTCTAGAAAGAGTCGATATGTTAGAGAGGGTAGAAGCATATCCTGGTAATTTATCAGGCGGACAAAAGCAACGAGTTGCAATTGCTCGAGCGCTAGCGATGAAGCCAGAGGTTATTCTATTCGACGAACCCACAAGTGCACTAGACCCAGAATTGATTGGTTCAGTCCTGAAAACTATTCGAGGGTTGGCAGACGAAGGAATGACAATGGTCATTGTAACCCATGAAATCAATTTCGCAAGGGATGTGGCAGACAGAATAGTCTACCTAGATCATGGGAAGGTTGCGGAAGAGGGGCCTTCCTCGATTATCAACGAGCCAAAGACTGAAAGATTGCAGAAATTCCTTTCATCGATAAACGAAGAAAGTGTCTGATTTCTATATCATTCCTTGTGCGGTCATTGCCTCTGCAATCTTGAGGAAGCCGGCTATATTTGCACCAGCAACGTAGTTACCTTCCATGCCGTATTTTGCGGCGGTTTCAGATGCTTGTTTGTGGATATTAACCATTATCGCTTCAAGACGTGAATCCACTTCCTCACGTGTCCAAGAAAGTCTAAGCGAGTTTTGACTCATCTCTAATCCTGATGTGGCAACTCCACCTGCGTTGCTTGCCTTACCAGGGGCAAACAATACTCCGTTTTCTAGGAATACTTCGACCGCTTCTGGTGTGCAAGGCATATTGGCACCCTCAGCAACAGCGAGTACATTGTTGTCAACGAGCATTTGGGCTTCCTGTCCATTGATTTCGTTTTGAGTAGCACAAGGTAAAGCGACGTCGACATTAACTCCCCACAGTCCATTGAGAGCAGGTTCTGATTCGGAAGGGTTGTAGATTATTCCTTCGAAATGGTCTGCGTACTCCTTGATTCGGCCGCGGCGATTATTCTTCAAGTCCATAATCCAAGCGAGTTTTTCTCTATCGATTCCAGCAGAATCGTGAATCCAACCAGAGGAATCCGACATTGTTACAGGGACCCCCCCTAGGTCGAGGACTTTCTCACAAGCGAATTGAGCAACATTCCCACTACCGCTGATCGATACAGTCGCTCCCTCGAACGACTTGGCTTGTGTTGCCAACATCTCGCGAGCGAAATAAACCAAGCCGTAGCCTGTAGCTTCGGGTCGAATAAGTGAGCCCCCATACGCTAACCCCTTTCCAGTAAATACTCCGGTGAATTCATTTTGCAATTTTTTGTACATACCAAATAGATATCCAATTTCTCGACTACCTACTCCAATATCACCAGCCGGCACGTCACAATTTGCACCGATGTGCCTCCACAACTCAGTCATGAAAGACTGACAAAAGCGCATGACTTCTTGATCCGACTTTCCTTTAGGATCAAAGTCGGAGCCACCCTTACCTCCACCCATAGGAAGTTGAGTAAGGCTGTTTTTGAAGACCTGCTCAAAGGCGAGGAACTTGAGAATTGATTGGTTGACCGAAGGGTGGAATCTTAGCCCTCCTTTGTAAGGACCGATTGCACTGTTCATCTGAATTCTGAATCCTCGATTAACATGATGTTCACCATTGTCATCGTACCATGGGACACGAAATTGGATAATTCTCTCTGCCTCTATCACCGACCTGACAACTGGTAGATATTCTGGGTGTGCCTTGATTACCGGGCCTAAGCTTTCTAGAACTTCTTCAACTGCCTGATGGAATTCAGGTTGGTTGGGGTCTCTTGCTATTACGCTATCATACACTTCTTTCATCGTCTTGTCCATTGAGTTCACCGACGTTAGGAACCGATTCACAGGTTGAGTACCGGGCGCTCTAGCGAGCGGAACCTCCCTTTTCAATGGTATGCTTTTAGATACAGAATGGTATGCTTTTAGATGCAGAAAATAACCAGCCCCGTAGGGGCTTTCAAGGGTTAACTGAATAGGAGGCTTTCCGCTAGTTTTGCGACTTTTTCCTGATGTCCTGAAAGAGTCATTACGTAAACCACGGCTTGGCTTACTTGCCGCTTTTTCAGTGCATCAGCGATTGGAGTGTGTTCACTCATCTTTCTTGTTCTGCCATCATCTCCAATAATTCTTATATCGACTGCATCCATTCTTGGTTCAGAAAGCAGTAGTTTGACGCTAGGTACATCGATTGCAACATACCCGGGTTCTACACCTGCTCGATGCGCTAGTTCGTCTTCAATTTCTCTTCGCTTTCTGGAACTGTTTGCGATTTCAATAAGGTTTGAAATTTGTGATTCAGAAAGTTCTTCTTGTCTCCTACTTGTTGCGATTTTTAGCATTTCACGGTACTTTAGGCGGCGCATCATGTCTCTAGAGTAATCTCCAGCCTCATATAGCGCCTGCCAAATTTCGGCATCTACACTTCTCTGCATATCTTTAGGATCTGGAAGCGAATCCTCGGAACGTTCCACCGCTCTACTAAGCATAACTTCAGTTACTCTTGTTACACGATGGAAATACACCGCACTATACATCAAGCCTCTGGCAACCAACATTCCTTCCAGCGAAGCGAGACCCCCTTCCTCTACCGCAATATCCCCACCATGTCTTCTTAGACAAGAAATCAATCGATGATGATCTACAATCCCGTGCTTTACTCCAGTAAAGTGAGAGTCTCGTAACAAGTAGTCAAGTTGATCGCAATCTACTGGTCCATGAACTAAATGACCAAGGGTTTTGTCCTCTACCACCAAATCCTCCTTACCATCTGTCCAGGATAGTAGAGTTCTCTCAGAACCTCTTGCATCCGGACCTCGAATCAATGCTGCAACATCTTCTGGTTCGATATTGTAAGATTCTAAAATATCTGGGACTCTCTTCCTATTATTGATACTAGACTCTTCACCTTCCCGTAGTACATCGTATTCACCTAGGATTATTCCTTCGGTAATCGACATGTGATCAAGTCCTCCCCTTTCATGCAAAATATGTTCTAGAGTATGTGAATATGGCCCATGGCCAACGTCGTGTAACATCCCAGCAACCTGCACCAACGTCTTTTCAGATTCATCCAGAGACATAGCATCCGCCATCATCCCACCTAGGTGAGATACACCTAGTGAATGTTCGAATCGGGTGTGGTGGGCTCCCGGGAATACAAGATGAGCAAGGCCTAATTGCTTGATGTGACTTAGTTTATTCATCTCCGGAGTAGAGAGCAATTCTGCCCTAACTCCGTCAAGGGTAATTTGCCCATGAATGGTGTCGTTGATGCGCTTCATGACACACCCTGCAGGATTCCGAGATACTCCCCCCCCTTCAACTGAACTGCTCTGGCTGGATAGAGAATATTAGGCACATTAGCAATATTGCGCCAAATTTCACACCTATTGTATTTCAATTGCATTTCATTTGCAATACACTTAATACCCCTAGGCTCTCTCGCAGACTTAGGAGGGAAGCAGAGTGGCAGGCCAAAGTCCTATGATTTCGTTAAGAATTCCAGAAGACTACTTGCTCGAACTTGAGCGCAGAGTTGGATTCGATGGGATGAGAAACAAGTCTGATGTAATTCGAGAAGCCATCAGGAGATACCTGGCAACTCCTGCTATTTCTTCCGGCACCCGCATCGAAGTAGAATTAGGCCCTGACCTGAGTGTTCGTTTGGACGACTTTTGTCGTATACATGGAGAACAACCAGATGTCGTCCTAAGATATGCAGCGCGCGAACACATAGGGCGCTCCTCTACTGATGATGCAACAGTCGACGCGGTGCTAAGTAAGCGCCTGGAAGAGCTTCGGGCTCGATTCGACGAGTCGACTGAACAATGAGGTGAGAGACATGGGTGAGAATGGGATGCACTCAAACTCCGCGGGGGGGCGGCAAAGTCGCCCCTCCGCACACACCTCATCCAGAGCAGTTTTTACTGTAGGGTTAAATGGCCTTCGAAAGAGAGCAAAACTATCCAACGCAGTAGGTTACTCGCCCTCCGATGCACCTCGCCATAAGCGGCCAAACCTCTCAACACGTAGCAGACATCACGATCTAGAAAATCGTGAAAATTGAAATTCAACACACACCGTCCCGCCCAATTCGGGCGGGACACACCTAATTTAATTCAGCGTTGATAAGGCCAATCTTCTTGGGCGGCCTATCGGCAGGTTCGAATCCATGACCGCCAAAGGAGTCGATTCCTCGGTGAGATACTTCGCTCATTCCGAAGTTAGAGAATCTCAATCGGATATGATTGAGGATGGGATCGAGTCTTTGTTATCAGAGGGGTCATTGATGGCCTTGGCCCCCACTGGAATAGGGAAAACCGCTGCCGCATTAGCCAGTGCAATTAGCGTACAGAGGGCTTCATCAGACAATCTGAAGATATTATTCCTCACAAGTCGTCAATCACAACACAGGATAGTTGTTGACACGGTTCAGAAAATAAACCAGAAACTTGGTCAAACTGAACCACCAATCAAATTGGTGGATTTAATCGGACGTGAGGGGATGTGTCAAAATGTCGACCGAATGAGTGGGAAATGTGATTGTGAAGATAGCTTAGAGGGGTCAATGAGAGATGAATTGAGAGCAGATATGCAAGCGAACATTTTGCTAAAGCCAACCCATGTAGATGATTTGATACAGAATAGTAGACGAATAAATCTCTGTGCTTGGGCGACTGCTAGAGAGGCGGTAAAAAGTTGCAACATATTGGTTTGTGATTACAATCATGTTTTCATCGATAGTGTTAGAGAGGCTTCATTACCTTCTATGGGAGTAGATATTGAAAATACCATTCTCATTGTGGATGAAGCACACAATTTACCAGATAGAGTTCGGAATGGCATGGAACGTAGAATTATCTCAAACACTTTTAGAGATGCACGGTTCGAGGTTCAAGAACACTTAGAAACAGCCATTGAATTATCATCATCCCAAGGAGAAGAAATGAACTTGGATGAAATGGAGTGGGCTGAACGGTCGCTAAAACGACTTCAGTCTAAGATGCCAACTTGGTTCTCAGCAAGAGAAAAAGAATTGGCTCGATTGGATGAGGAAGATATGCAAATCGAGACACGAGATCTATTGCAAGAGATGGAATCTATCCTGAATGAAACACTCGAGGAAATTCCAGAGGGAAGATTCTCTAGCCTCCGAAGACTGGTTGCACAACTATTATCGGTTCGTGTGGATTTGGAAAATGAAGAAGATGATGAGAGAGAGACGAGTAGCGAAAGGTTAGCCTCTTTCATTAGTACATGCGGACAATACGAGGACTCTGCTGCTCTTGTATTGGTTTTTGATAAATTACTCGATGAGCCTAGAGTGAGGTCTTTTCTCCTTGACCCAGGGGTAGTATCAGGTCCTCTTTTCGCTGCTTGTCGAGGATCTATACTCATGTCAGGGACATTGTTTCCTGCTGAAATGTATAGAGATTTATTGCGCTTACCTGATGATGCAGAAAGGGGACTTATTGCTAAGGACTATGATTCGCCCTTCTTGTCAGAAAGAAGACCTGTTTTAGTCGCCCAAAATACTACCTCGAGATATACAGAACGTGGACAAAACAATACAAACAATATCCGAGACCATATCATAGAGGTTTTACGAAATACACCCGGTCATGTTGCCCTATTTGCTCAAAGTTATGCAATGCTAGATATGGTATTGGACGATTACCGTTGGATACCATGGGGTGTCCAAATAGAGAAAGAGAGTTCTCGAATGAGTAAACGGCAGGTCGCAAAGATGGTAGATAATCTATATCAAAAACGTAGAACAAAAGACAGAGTCATGCTTTGTGGGGTACTTTCTGGTAAATTAGCGGAAGGAGTTGATTATCCCGAAAATATTCTAGATGCAGTAGTTTGTATTGGACTTCCTGTACCGCCGCCTAGTGCTCGACAAAAGGCGTTAACTGAATATTGTCAAGACAAATTTGGAGCTAACGCGGCCAGAAGGTACTCCAGTCACCAACCAGCAGTAAATAGTGTTCTACAAGCGATTGGACGACCGATAAGAAAAGCAGAAGATAGGGCACTTGTAGTAATCCTAGAAAAACGAATTCGAGAAAGACCATACCGGTTTTGCATCCCTACAAACTTACAGGTGATGAGAAGTCAAGATGCAGAGAGAACAGGACGTCTAGCAAAGAGGTTCTTCCAACGCTTTCCAGATCCAGCTATTGAGTGAGATTCAATCAATGGATTCATCAAAGTCGGATTCTTCGCAGCGTTGAAGGGCATGTGGCGGAAGGTCGATGTTGTGGGTTCCAATGACCTAGCGGAAGTACTCGATGAAAATCTGGATAGAGGACTCGACATCGACGCTGAGTCGATGCATCACCGTTTTTTGGCAGACATTCCACATCTTGAATCCGCAAAAAGTAATCACAACGAAATTTTGAAACAAATTTCAGGAAAAATAGAACATTCAAAAAAACACACTAGAACTTTTGATTCAGATAGTGTTGCCTTTGATGAGTTGGATAAAGAGTCCGCAAAAGCAGGGTTCGACATCAATTTAGATATCGAATCTTTGACTAGTCTTACTGTAAAAACTTCCATAGACGATGAGAGAAGACTCGTTCGAGTAATTGCACCTGAACGCTTCGGAGGTATGATTCGTACTCTTTCGGTTCCAGCAACAATGGACGTTGAATCGGCTAAAATTTCAGATGGAGTGCTTCATCTGAGTTTTGACTAATCAAGCAACTGCCTCACTGAGATCAAATGAGTCCCTCTCTGGGACATCTTGTAGTTCATCGATTTCTTGCAATACCATCGAAAGTGCATGTTGAGCATTTTGTCTATGGCCATCGCCCAACTTGTGAGATGAATATCTGGCCTCTTCGAAAATTCGGTCCAATGCCACAAGTGCTTCTTCACTAATTGGTAGGGCCTTTCTTATCGCCATTTCAAATTCTCTAACAGTCTCAAAGTCTCGACGAAGGAATCCATTTCGCATCAATATATTGCATAGACTCTCGTAACAATTGAATATAGCCTCTCGTATCTCATCTCCAGCAGCTAGTAACTCAGCCGTATAACTGAAAATATCAGCCATCTCATCAAGTGCCGCTAATCGGCGTCTTCTAAGGGATAAACCAAGTCCAATAAGAGTCCCCAAAATCAAGAGCATCCCGATAAGAGCAATAATTTGCCAGAATGTGAAGAGAGGAGCGGGGTCCTCGTAGGTCATCTCAATACCCGAATAATCGTTGTTTAACCACAATCGATCATTTGGACTGATTAGTTGAGAATCTGTTTGGAAGAGAAGAGATAATTCTCCCCATTTATTTTGGTCATAAAATGCCGGTTGATTTTGAATTGTGAAATCATAATCCATTATTCCGTTTGAATCTGTCAGCTTTACGTTTTGGAAATGTATCACCGATTGATTGACTAGCCTTGCAACGATGGAAATACCTTCTACAGGCAGACCGGTGTCGTTTGCAGTAACGGTCACTGTACCATTTATTCGCCTTTGGTTTTCTTTGATATGATGACTATCTGGGGTAAATGTAAAACTCACCGGAACGCGGATGTTGACAATATGCTCAATTTCCAAACCGTTTAGGAATCTGTCTGCATCGGTAATTGCGGATATTGTAAGTGATAATTCACCAGGCGGCATTGTCGAGCGGGCAGGAGAACGTAGTTCGAAGTGACCTGTGGATTCGTCCCAAACTATGGTTGATGGTTCTGCTAAACCATTCCAAAGCAATACCACCTCCATACCTTCAATGACGTTGCTTTCTCCACCAACTTCGATTATTCTGCCTACTAATTTAATCTCCTTAGAATCATCTGAACGAATAATCAAGTCCGTCTCCCAAAGAACCTCGATTTGGATATCTGCCTTTGCATAAACCGTCATGTTATACTCCACCGGCAGGTAGAATGTTTGACCCTCAAATGTGAATCTAATATCGTGTCCGCCTCTTGCAATCAAGTAGCCGATCGAATATTCCAATTCGAAAACACCATCTTCGCCAGTGGTTATTCGATTAATTTCTAATCCATCAAGAATGACTATAATTTCTCGTCCGGAAAGACCTGGCGCTCCTGCTGTATCTGAGTCAAATAGTCTACCTGTGAAGTTCCATTTTTCGCCTCTAGTAACCGATACATCATCCACTTGCAAATTGATCGAAGTATGGTAAGCAATTGTCAGATTGGCGTCTACACTTCCTGGCCTGTAATACCCTTGTGCAGGCGCCGTTACAGTTATGGTATGGAAACCGATGTCCAAGAAGTCTGAAATGACCCAATTGAATGACCAGTCACCATTTTCACGACTTGTGGTTATCCCAACTAGAGTGCCATCAATGAAAATTTCAATGGAGTGATTAGCCAACCCGCCATCAGGGAGATTATCTCTAACTGTTCCAGTAAGCCTCATTTCATCTCCTACAGCGTATGCACTTACAGGGTCTATTGAAATTATAGTAGGGGCGTATACTGTGAATACTGTGGTTGAATTTGAAGTGAGTATGAACTCCTCACCCTGGAAAATAATCTTCACCAATCTAGGACCTAAGGGCATATCTGGTGGGATTGGAAGATATATGCTGAATGTGCCATTTTCTTCTACCTGAAGTCCGGTCAGAAATTGATCATTCATGGTGACTTCTAGATATCTATCTCCAAGTGTACGACCCGCTCCATCCGTAAGCATTCCTTCAATGAGAAGTAACTGGTTCCTATCGACCTCTCCGGGCGGAGTTGTGAGAACAACTTGAGATGTTTGTGTCACATTGAATTCGACTGTACTTGCAGCGGGCAGGTAATATTCAGGATTCAACGAATCTCCTTGTCCCATTGGATCTACCCAAGTAAATCCTCCAAGGAATTTAGCAGTAACTGTATGAGCTCCGTAATCCATATCTAATGGCAAATCATAGGTCACTCTCCACTGCCCTGTAGAGGCGTTCGAAACTGTTGTGTAGATTGAACCGACATCGGTTCCATCGATCAAAATATGGATTACGCCTCCAGAAATTAAACCGTTATCAGTCAATAATTGGCCGTGCTCATCTAGAAGGGTGCCAGTGAAAGTAATGTTTTCCCCAGCAACCATGGAGCCAGATAGCTCTGTGAATTCTATTATTGTTGGAGCGAGAACAATTACTCTAGACCAAGTGGAATCTCCGATTAAACCTGTAGAACCATTTATTCCCGGGAATTCTGCAGAAATTAGCATTGGACCTTGTGTTCTCTGTGCATCTACAGGAATTACCAAAGTTGCTCTTCCTATTGCATCGGTGGTCACAGATTGAATGAATGAACCATCAACTAGAATGTCTATTTCGACATCTTCTACCAATTGACCTGCATTATCTATAATTGAGAGATTTACACTAACATCCTCGCCTCTAACAACTCTTCTATCGGGATCTAAGTCTGCTGGATCTAATATTGAAATTAGGGAGTACCCCCTACTATCGAAAGAGCCTGTACCACTACTTGAGCCGTAGTAATTTACAGTTGGAGTATAACTCGCGGTGATGTTATGAGTTCCTCTAGGGAAAGATAGCCCGAGCGTAATTACGGCGCTCCAAGTGCCATTCGGATTCACAACACCTCCCGTTGCTTGGAACCCAGCATCGGTGCCGTCTATAGAGAAAGTAAGGGATGAAGGTAAAGCAGCACCTGTTCTATCCATTATTCCTGTACCGTTACTAGAAAGTAAAGTTCCACTAACATTGAAGGATTCGCCAGCAACTGGATTTTCCGTTACAGGTGAGATCGTCAGATTAGTAGGCGAACGGACAAAAATTTGGTTCAATACAGTGGTTGTTGAATGTAGAGTTGCAGAGCCATTGAAATAGAGAGTGATTCCAATTTGACCAAGCGGGTGTGAATGTGGGACATCAAAGGTGAAATTGACCAAACCTTGGCCGTTGGTTATTCCTCCATTCAACCATGTATCATGGAATTTAGCTCCAACTTCCATATCTCCAACAGCAAGGTCATTATCAGAGAATTCGGTTAATCGAGCCCCGAAAGTAATTGATGTTCCGCGATCAACAACTGTCTGGATTATAGGAGTTCTATCAGTAAATCGAGTTACTCCCCTTACCAGAATAGATGCATTACCAGTACCTGTAAGATAGAATGGGGAACTTCCTTCAATTACGCTCACGACTACTGTCTTGGTTCCACTCGAAACTCCATCACCAAATGGGTCTGTTGGAACCGATACTGAGAATGAACCATTGTTTGTTGTTGTTTGACTGGATACTAATTTTTCACTAGAATCGTTAAGGAAGAATACCTCGACCGCCATTGGCCCACTGACACTTCTATTACTATCGAATCCGTCTAAAATCCGTCCTGAAAGGGTAAATGACTGCCCCGCAGTGACTTCTTGAGGTATGGAGTTAATTTCCACTTGACTGTCTACCTGCACGGTTAAATTTGCAAATGTATCATTCCCAATCCAACGCCCTGCATCGACGTCTGTTAGATTATCTGTTAGGTCATCATTAGCTTGGACACGTAGGTCATAGAATCCTGGAGTGGTGTCTTCTAGAATAGAAGGACTGAACCTTGCAATACCGTCTACATCTGTTGTCGCTGAATCGATAATTATTTGATTAGGGCCGCCCCAATCGAAGTATAAGTCGACATCTGTATCTGGCACCACGGAATCATCTGCTATGTCCGTTATTGTGGCGTTTAGAATTAGAGTATTGCCGGCAATAACAATGATTGATTGAGGTTCTGCATTAACTACAAATTCGCTTTGAATTCCTGTCAAAACTCTTGTTTGTGCAAGAGTAGTATAGAATGGGCCAAGGACCTCGGCATTTGTTGAAAAATCTAGAACAAAGCGTAAGAAGTAGGCACCTGAACCAACATCGGTTGGCATAGTGAATGAGTAGTTATACGCACCTGTTGTCTCGTTAATCCAGCCGCCGACAAGTGTGCGGATGACAGGGGGTGCGGGGCTTCCATCAGGGCTTGGAGGTAAATCCGATGGGATCTCAAGTTGGACTACAATTGAGGAGTTATTTCCTGTTATTGGAGTAAGATGGAAAATATCCTGAGCCGCCCCTGAAACCCAAGTTACGGTTCCTCTCTCAGTCCATTCGGAACCCAGTGTAACTGTTACGTTAGCTCTGCCTTGTATCCTAATACTATCCAGTGCAGAAGTAGGCCTGAGCCATGTTGACCCCGTGTAATTTAGTTGCCACAAGTAATCTCCAGCGATTGTATTCAAATTAGGCACCCATACTACGTTGAAACTACTCGATTCAGGGTCGGTAATATTGAATACTTCAGTGCCATTAAAGTCAACACTGTATAGGCCAGGGAAATCGGCAACTGATGTTCCAGTATGATCAGATAATTGTACTGCGACGGAAGCCTCTGTACCTCTTTCGGTTGCAATTAATACATAGGAGAATTCCACATATGATCTGATACCAAAACTAGACTGGAAAGATTCCTCATCGGAAGCGAATAACTCATCTGCAGAATAAATGAACTTCACTTCAACAAGACCCGCGGGGATAGATACAGATGACTCATTGAAGTCCCATTCGATAGCAAATTGACCAGGATTTGTTGTCCAATTACTAGAATTAAGTTCCCAAGTAGCGAGATCAGTATAGGGGCCATTGGTTCCGGCTCTGCGCATCTGGAAAGTAAGTGTGCCATTCAATGGATCGGGCGATGGCCCTCTACTAACTGCAGTACCATTGATGAAAACTAATTGATTAATATCCAAAATGCTGTTGTTTGAGTCACTACCTTCTAGAGATATTGTTAGGTTTGGTGAAGGTGTTATATTAAAATTAAAATCAATTGTTTTGGGCCTTAGATGATATTCTGGATTGCTAGCATTATTCAAATCGATTTGATGCCAACCAAGGAATGCTAAACTAGCATTAATTAGGCCAAGAGGTTCATTTTCTGATATCGGTACACCGAACTCGAAGTATCCACCCGAACCAACATCAGCAATTAGGTTAACATCACCCTCCTCAATTGTTGTGTAATTAAGGAGGACTTGTAGAGTATCCAGCATGGCCGGATCTGTTTGTGGAAGGTTAGCCCAAGTCATGCTTCCGGTTACCGTTGAGTTAACCCCTACCCCCAACATAGGTTGTTCGGCTGGAGCGGGGCTACTTATTGACAAATTTACATCGTCTGTGATATTAATTGACCATGGGAAGGATACCCCCTGAACACCAACGTATCCTTGCTTTTGCGTTAATACCACTAGAGAACCAAAACCAGGCTCAATCATCTCAGAAAGTGAGCCATTGAATGAAAAGAATCCTTCAGAGTCAGTAGTTGTAGTACCTATTAGTCTAGTTGCCAATGCAGCACTTCCTGGAACATTTACAGTCTCATTATCAGGTACTAGGTATAGTTCTAGAGTAATTCCCTCTATACTTGAGGAGTTACTGACAAACTGTAGTGTGCCATTAAGAGAGATATTACCTGATGAATAATCCCTTTCCAAGGAATCTGGTGACCAAATTTCATCCACTACCTCGACAACTGAAACGTCGGGGCAAGCTTCGAATGGAATCCAACCAAGGTCTAATTCGCCTTGATTGGCATTTGTCTGTAGATGGACTTCCACCCACCATGTGAAATCATTACCATATACCTCGAATCCGTTATCGACCCATGTCCCTCCGGAGAAGCCTGTAACCTTTCTAGTTGGTAATCCAATACTTCTTAACATCGCAGCGAAAACTGTCGCAAACTCATCACAATCACCTTCAAGAGCTTCTTCAAGTATCCAAACCGAGGTGTCATCTAGTGAAGTTACAATGCCTGAGTCGCTGCGATTCACATTTGAACCAGCGTGGTTTCTAAGGAATGTAGTACTATTGTTACCATTAATTAGGAATTCTTGTATGGCCTCAATCTGATCCCACGCAGAAGTCCAACCACTCTCATTCAGCACAGCCTGTGTGATTGTCGTAACATTGGTAAATCCTCTATAATCGGTAGCATAAGTGCTATTTTGGAATGCAGTTGTATTATCTCGAATAGCATCGGTAAAAATAATTTGAGGAGTTGTGACGTATAACTGGTCGACAACAGAAGAATCAATCAAAACATCTCGAGTATAATTTGAGAAATTTAAGCCTGCGGCTACATCACTCCAACCGGTGTAATTGACCGCATTGTATGGTGCAATCAACTCATCTCCAGGGCTTAATATTCCGTTATTACTGAATGAAATTTCCCACGAATGTAGTGCTGAATTATCCCAAAAGTCGGGATGTGCAACACCTTGAGTTGTTGACCAAGTAGGGAACATTGGCGTGTACCCAACTAAACTAGTATTGACGCCCCAAGAAGCGCCTGTATAGGAGTCATATGTGTGCCAGCGCCAATAATGAGTGATGTTGTAATCAATACCAGTGGTTGTATTCTCGGCAAAGAAATATAGCATGTTTGTAGAAATGTCATCCGTCGGGTCCCATGGATCGAACAGCGAATCAACACAACCATTATCCCAATACTCAGGCAGGCATTCATCTCCATCCGGAACACCTCCACCATCAGTATCTGGATCTAACCAATCAGTGCCTATTTCTTGTTCGATGGTATCAGGGATCCCATCACCATCGGTATCTAACGGGTTCAAATCATCATCAGGATTATTTTGCGGATTAGTTCCATCGAGATATTCTTGGTAATCGATTACGCCGCCATTGTCTGTATCGGAATTATTCCACAGTGTTGTGTAGTTATCTAATGACATATTTCCATTCTCAATACCGTAAATCAATGGGCAACCAGTAGTATTTTCGAAATAATTATTCAGACCGTCACCATCAAAATCTGCTAGATTACTACAAGGCTCTAAAGGATCAGTCGAATTGATCACCTCATCTAGGTCGTTTACTCCATCTCCGTCAGAATCGGTTAGTGTGGGTAATGATTCAAAGCCCCAAGACCCCAACGATTCTTCCCAATCGGCTAGACCATCACCATCAGTATCTCGATAATCATCATCACAATGCTGTTCATTAGCAGAACCAAGTGAAGCATCCCAACACCATGAGCCATTTAGAACAACTACATAGATAGAATCGGAAGGCATAGTAATTGAAACAGAGCGCAATATATTGCCATCGATTGAGGAGTATTGGAAGGGAGTTCTATTTCCTGTGCCAGATTCAAAATACGCCATTGGAGCTCCGTTTTGGCGCCAGTCTAGTGGAGTGGGGTCTAGTTTGCTAGTATTGTTTAAAGTTACAGAAAAGTCAACGGGAACCCATGTGATGACGTCGAGATATAATTCGTAGGTAGATGTACATGGATCGCTGGCATGAGCTGGAGAAAGTTCGGTGCCATCATCGATACCTCCACCATCTGTGTCTGCGGTGTCCCATAGTGTACAAGTGGCATTTTCTTCCCAATTTTGAATTCCGTCCCCGTCAAAATCTCCTGAATCTTCTATCCTAGTAGGGTCGGTTTCGTTAGCGTCAACGACTCCGTTGAAATTCGTATCCTCTTCACCATCATCGAATTGATCACCATCCGTGTTGTTATTTCGAGGGTCAGAGGCTTGCGGGGGGTTTCCATATGACCCATTTACTTCAACACCATCTGAGATTCCGTCTCCATCAGTGTCTGCTGCTGTAGGGTCTGTCAGAAGGACTAATGCCTCGTGTGAATCATTTAATCCATCTCCATCGGTGTCATTATTATTTGGATCGGTATAGGTGATTCCATCAACTTCAGCTGTAAATAGTGAACAAGGTGGAGAACCTGGTCCGATAGCTAAAACAGGATTACAAGGTGATTCAGTGTTGGTTCGATTGTCAGGGCCGGGCCTCCAATATTGAGTTGGTGGGTTTGTTGTACCATTCCTTGTATCCCATGCCGGATTTACGTATTCATAGAGATTGATCAGACCATCACCATCAGGGTCTCCAGCAGTACCGTCGTCGCCTGAATTTGAAGTTGGATCTAGATTGTTAGCAACCTCCCAACCATCTGGCATCCCATCTCCATCTGTGTCCCAACCATCTGGATCTTCGTCGGTTAAATTATCACCATCATCATCATTGCTCGAACAATCGACATCACCGTCATTGTCGCCATCCCAACTATCAACCATTCCATCGTGGTCATCGTCAAATGTGTTGAAGCAAATATTCCCCATAGGGTCTTCATCGGCTCCATCTGAATTCAATCCTTGAATCAACTGCATAGCACTCTCTTCGTCCCAATTGCTAACTGGAACTGTACCATTCCACCAAACCCCATTATCGAGCTTATTTGGCGTAGTTGCCGAATCCCAATTAGCAGGTATTCCATATTGATATTCGTTTAGATTTGTTAGGGAATCTCCGTCAGGATCTCCGGTTGAACCATTAATCCCAGAGGCTGAAAGAGGGTCGAGACCATACTGCCATTCCCAGCCGTCTGGCAACCCATCCCCATCAGAATCCCAATCTTGAGGTTGGGTGTTGATGTAGTATTCCAAACCATAGGGGAGACCATCTCCATCGGCATCTGTTGAACCCATCGCCTCCCACGCTGCAAATTCGATTGCAGAGTAAGAGGTTAGCAACATAAGGAGGCTGAATAGAACAGCTGAACGCTCCTTTCTACGAGTGATTACAAGATTATCCTGACGCGAGTAGCCGAACATAATGCACACCCTATACCGCCTACGGCGGTTCATACGGGTCTTAAGCGGAATGGAGCGTCGTTCGGACGATTATCTAATGTAAAGTCAGATGAGTTCTATATCATCGTCGTCGTAAACCATCTCTTCTTCTTCCTCTTCTTCAACAATAGGAATGTGGTAATCTTCTTCAGAGTCTCCATCTAAATCGTCATTTTCAGCCTCGTTCATGGCCTCAAGTAACGCCAAATGGGCAGCCCATTTCCTACGATTCATCCGGCTTTGGATGCCAGCAAACATTAGTAAAATTGCTACCACCATAACGATTAAGGTAGAGCCACGAGGATTGGTCACCTCGTTAACCAATCGATCAAAAATCCCATCTATTCCAACGACCATATTGAGATTCTTTTCTGCCGTGAATTCATCAGGCCAACTCTGCTCAGTATCGTGTGGTTCAGCTGTAATTGTGATTTTTGCTGTATCCCCATTATTTGCTGATGATGGAACCATTAGTTCTAGAATGATCGTCACTTCTTCAAAGGCGTCTAATTCAATCAATCTAGAGCCGGTAGGTCCAGCGATGTCAACATTCCAACCATTTGCGCCTTCGAACTCGGCGTCTAGAAGAACAATTAGAGGGCTGTTCCCTTTGTTTCGAACCTCGAATTGGAAGTCATAGAGGCCGCCTGGTGCTAGTTTTCTGTTTGATGTGACCTGAACAATTGTCAAGTCAGGCTCATCCGCATCAACTTCGAAAACCATAGGCAAATCGAAGTATCTTGGGTTTGAATCAGAAGTATCCTCCTTTATTCGTAAATAAACCGTATGATTACCAACGACTACCTGATCGGTTAGGGTAACTACTACGAATATCTCAGTGAAGTCACCTGGGCCAAGGGAGACCTGAGGTACTGCCGAACCATTTTGGTCTAAAATTCGGTATTCCCATTGACCATATGCGGCCAACCTATCGGTATTCTCGGCAAGACTTGCTGGATTGAGAATTTGCCATTGAGTGGCCGATTCACCACTAGTCATACTGTTTGTTATGCGAGCTCGAAGATTCACTTCGGGGTCACTTAGTGAAGAACAAAGGGATACCTGGATGTGACCTAGTGGAGTGCCATCACAATCTTGAGACACTTCTGCGCGGATTCCAAAGGTTCTCTGAATGGTGAATTCAACAGTCGTCCTAAGAGATGAATTTCCGCTGCTTACTACCTCGATCTCAATCGTTCCAATATCTGGATCTTCCCTATCTGTTGACGGTTTTACGTTGAATCTTAGAATCTGAGTCGAATGCCTCTCTAGAGGCGGTATGTGGAAAGTTCCATCGCCATCATCTTCGAGAATTCTTTGGCCAGTATCGTTATTGACAATCTGGATAATTGATTTAGACCGCTTCAATATATCCACTCTGAAATTATCTGTATCGAATCCCGTGTTGAATATCTCAAGTAAGAATGTAGTGAATTGGTTTTCTTCAACATATCTTGGTATTGTTGGGTCGATATCACCAGGGCGGCTTGAGTTCGCAATTGGTATATCGTGGTCTATATTCCAAACCGATATATCAGGGGGCTGATAGACCTCGAGCTTTTCTAAATCTAAAGACAATAGGTCTTGATGCACCACCGTTTGAACACCTTCTATTGTGGCTTCAGCAACCGCTCTAATCTCAATTTTATCGGGAGTCCCTGTCAGATCATCTGGAGCTGTGATTGTAAGTATTGGATTCAGAATATCACCACCTGAATTCAACGTGTACCCTCCTGGAGAGTCAAATTCAACAAGCCAAGAACTACCTAAATTGGTAAGCAATTCAAGTTCTACAGTCATCGATTTAGTAGAGTCTCCTCTGTGAACTAATTGAAGTGGCACCGGAGTTGTTTCGTCTGGAGCGATATATTCTACAGTTCTATCTTCTCGATGATTAATCGCCACGCCCCATTGAATCATTTCAACCGGTTCGTGTTCAACAAGGAATGCGTTTCCTTGTACATCAGTAATTTCCAATTCTACCGTATACTCACCCGATGGAAGGCCGGTAGGATAGGTCCATGTGTAAGTGCCAAAGATACCCTGACTAGTATCTCTTATTCCATCATCATCAGTTGAAATCTCATGGTCTATCCGATAGTTTCCATTTGGATCTCGCATTAGTAATCTAACAGAATCCATATCCTCTCTACCAAAGGCACTCTTAACATCGAATGAGAATTGCATGGTCCGATCTGCTAAAACATCATTCGGATACCATTCCAATTCTACCCCATCTGCAAGTTCTGCTCCATCCCTTTGAAGTATCACTTCGCTATCTGCAATTGCATTGGATTCAACTTCCATCTGAGAAAATCGGTTACTTTCGTCATCTATTTCGTTCCAAGCAACTTCTGCCTCACAACTACTACCAAATGGTCCACCCGAACTTTCACAGCCAGACATTTCAGCGGAAACCTCAACGGTCAATTCATTTCCGTCTTGAATAACAAACGAATCACCGCCATCTAGTATAACTTCGAAGAGTTCGTGATCAAAGTTACAAGAATTGGTTATGCCTGGATTGCATGCGTCTGCCTCCCAAGATTCCGAGCCAACAGTATTACCATTTGCGCTAATCACGATATCCCAAGTCACCTGGGAATTGCTAGGGCCCTGAGCTCGTAAGAAAAATTGTAGAGGAATGTAAAATTGGCCACTGGAAGAGCCATGTTTTGGTCGCCCAGTAATTTCTAGTGAACTCAACAATTCCCCTGTTGTAAACTCAATTGTCGAATCTAGGGCACTAGAAGTCGATTGACCACCTGATTCGGGGACCATTGTTGTGATGTGCCCATCACCTCCAGAAGATGAGTTTGCTTCCGCAAAATATAGTGTGTAAAGTTTGGATTCGATTTCCTCAGAAGCCTCGGCCCGAGAGTCTGCAACTAGGTGAGTGGGTTCTGTGACTAATGTTGCTATTTGGGGGGTAATCATCAGAATCGCGAGGAACACCGCAAGTTGGCTTGACTTGCCATTCGGAATCAGCGTACTGCTCCAGTTCATCACTCACCGGCACTCCCGGGGGTGTTAAAGCGTTCGTGAAGTCCGAGTGCTCTTTGCATCGATTTAGACACGCCCCCCAAAGGGGGCGTAAACTCCGCTCGGTTCAAGTCTGATAAGGTGCTCAGAGACCTCGCAGGGGTACCCGAGCTGGTCAAAGGGGCCGGACTTAAGCTCCGGTGCGTAGAGCTTCGTGGGTTCAAATCCCACCCCCTGCACCACTACATTATTCGAGTAATAGAACAGCCCAATTGGCCGTCTCCGCCTAAGACATCTAATTTAGTGATGACAACCGTAGCGGCTTCAACCGAACTAGGTTTTAGTATTCGATCCAATAAGCGGTTTGCAAGTGTTTCCAAAAGTGAAGCTCTTTGTAGATTCAAAGTCTCATCTAAAGCAGAGATTAGGTATTCATAATCTAGAACTTCTGATATTTCATCGCCCTGAGGTGTACTGTCACCTGATAACATAACATATATGTCGAAAGAAAGGCGCTGAAGAGAACCTAATTCATGGTCGTGAACACCTATGTCGACCTGTCTAATTACCTTCTCGAGGAATAGACTGGTAGCCGCTTGATTTTGCGATAAAATTTGCATCAGCGCGTCTGAATGGGAAGTCATTTAACATCCTCCGTTTCAAATGCAACGTCTCGACTTCTGGAAAGGAATCTTTCTCCAGCATCGACAAAAATCACCTGTCCTGTAATTGATTTCGCTTCAACGAGAAAAACTACTGCCTGAGCAATATCGTCGGGAGATGGCCCATACCCAAGTGGACTTTCAGACTGGGCCCGGCTGAATCCTGCTTCTGTTTGGTCTGGGCTGGCCAAGGTGTGACCTGGTGCGACCGCGTTAATTCTAAGCCTAGGCGCAAGACCTCTTGCAAGAGCTTCGGTAATACCCAACAAGGCATATCTCGAGGCGGTGTAAGAAATATGATCGGGATTAGGCGCGGCAATTTTTTGATCGAGGATATTGACAACTGAACCCGCAAGGTCAGCGGGTAGATTATGCAATACCTCGCGAGTTAACATTAGAGGGGCTTTTGCATTTACATCCATGTGTTCATTCCAAGAGTTATTATCGAAAGTTTCTAGGTCGTCATGCCTGAATTTGGAAGCGTTATTCACAAGGTGTCGAATAGGCCCAATTTGTGAAGATGCTTCAGCGATGATTTTTGCTACTTCTTCCGGATTCGATAAATTACCCTTTACCATGCAAGCCTCAACACCCAACCCTCTGATTTTGTGCACTAGTTGCTCGGCTGCTTTCGCAGATGAATTGTGGTGAACTGCCACTGAGTGGCCTTTTTGTGCTAGGTGAAGACAAATTGCTGCACCAATTCTCTTAGCGCCTCCTGTAACGAGTGCAGCACTGCGAGCCATATGTACATCCGAGTCAAGACTGGTATATCTCTCCTCGTTTTGAGAAACCTCATCTGGGTGATTGAGGCGAACGATTAACGCCGTATGTCCACTCCTCGTAATCAATGGGTGTACCGCTGCCCCAAGCAGATGGGACTGAAGTGTCTGCTGATGGTTGCGGAGGCTCTGCAAGAATTAGTGCTCAAGAACGCCGGAAAGCGGAAAGAAAGCGACTTCCACCCTGGTTCAGAACAACCCTCCCCACCGGTAACGCACAAACTCGATTTAACGCAACAAAATCTAATGTTCACAAGCATGGACTGCATACTGTTTGCGAAGAAGCTCAATGTCCAAACATACACGACTGTTGGGGTAGAGGGACTGCCACTTTCATGATTGCAGGTGAGGTCTGCACACGCGGTTGTAGATTCTGCGCAGTTGGTACCGAGAAAACACCCCCTCCTTTGAATCCAAACGAGCCTATCGAACTTGCTGAAGCGATTGATAGAATGGGAGTTAGTCATGCAGTAATTACTGTAGTCAACCGCGACGACTTAGCAGATGGAGGGGCTGAACATTATCGAAATTGTATCAAAGCAGTGCACCAAAGATGCCCAAATGTTGGGCTCGAATTACTATCTTCTGACCT
>NTJQ01000011.1 GCA_002457555.1 Marine Group II euryarchaeote MED-G37 | reverse complement strand
GGTTCGGGAAAGACCACGTTGCTGAACCATATTTTGTCCAGTACTGAGCACAACATGAAATTCGCGGTGATCGAAAATGAATTCGGTGATATAGGGATTGACGAGAACATTATTGTTGAGAGTTCTGAAGAGAGCATTATTGAGGTTATGAACGGCTGTATTTGCTGTACTGTCAGAGGCGACCTGACAGAATTGTTGGATGATATGTATGGCAAAATAAAGGATTTTGACGGGGTCCTTATTGAAACTACAGGGCTTGCAGATCCTGCTCCTGTTGCTCAGACGTTCTTCGTTGACGAGCGAGTTACCGAACGATACAAATTAGATGGAATAATTACCGTAGTTGATGCCAAACACATTATTCCAAGAATAGAAGAAGAAAAACCAGAAGGTGTCGAAAATGAGGCTGTTGAGCAACTAGCCTTTGCAGATAGAATATTGTTGAATAAGATAGACCTGGTATCGGAAGATGAAATTAAAGAGGTCGAAAGAAAGATCAAATCAATCAATGGTTCTGCTCCAATTTTACACACTGAAAATAGTCTAATTGACCCCAAGGAATTAATCAATATAGGTTCCTTCGATTTAGAAAAGACTCTTGAGATGGACCCTGAATTCCTAGATACCGACGCGGAGCACGAGCATGACCAAAGGGTAACTTCAATGAGTTCAAAGTTCGAAGGCGAATTAAATGTAAACAAACTTGAGAGATGGATTGGAAATTTAATGCAAACAAAGGCTGAAGATCTATTCCGTTACAAAGGAGTTCTTGCTGTGAAAGGAATGGATCAGAAATTTGTTTTCCAAGGCGTCCACATGCTCTTTGGTGGCAGTTTCAGTGAGGAGATTGGGCTCTGGAAAGAAGACGAAAAAAGGGAGTGTAGATTTGTTTTCATTGGTCGGAACTTAGACCACGAGGAGCTCGAAAAAGGGTTGATGGATTGCAAGGCGGAAGAACTTCGATTTAGTGAAGGAGATGTTGTATACGCCAATGTTGGAGATTTTGCCAAGGGTATAATTCTCAAATGCTGGGACCAAGGAAATCCATACAGAGTGGAAATACAAGACGAAGAAAAAACCAATGTTTGGGTTCCTATTGACAATAATGACTTTATTATGCCTGCATAATTGAAAGCCATTCATCTATATTCTAATTTTTAGGTGTATAATATGGCTCCAAGTGTAATTGTGTGCAATGGTTGTTGTTGTGGTAATTTGGAAAAAGGGCACGACAAAGTACCATTTGAGTTACTAGAAAATGAGTGGGAAATGCATGAATTAAATGAAAATATACCGCTAAAATTTTCTGGTTGCCTAGGTCCGTGCAGTATGCGCAATGTCGTGATATTGGATACTGTGGAAGGGCCGATATGGTTAGGCGGATTAAGCAGTGATGAACATTACAGAGGTATTATTGAATGGGCTCGAGATTATGCCACTAATGGACCCGAATCCGGCCTTTCAGAAATATTACAACAATTAATTTTCGAGCGAACTGAGAATTTCAAAGTCCGAGAACCCCGGAAAAATTTCTGATTCATTCAACAGCAGCCAGAATCTCTAAACGGGGCTAGAATGAACTCTACTTTGTCTACATCATTGATATTTCTCAGGTCTTTTATCATGTCTCTGATAGATCCTGCTTCTCCACTTACCTGCATGGTATCCACACATGTGTGACTAGTGGCCAGGCAATTATGATGATAAGATGTAATTTGGAATTTATCTGAATGTCTTAACTCTGCAAGTTTATGCTCCACATGGTGTTGAAAATATACTATCGCAGTGCCGTCAACTTGTCTATTTTCATCAACAGATTCTAGATCACCCCTAATGGAAAAATCTGCAAAGTGAATACTTGCATCACGCAAAAACAAACTTCGATTTTTGTAACCTGTCTGTTGGATAATTCCATCTAGCCGTCCGGCAAATTCTTTGTCGACGCTGAAGGTAATGATTTGACTCATATTTGGCCGAAATGGCTTTGATTAATAATAATAACCTGAAGTCTGTTTATTAGTTTTAATTATATAGTTATTAGAGGGCGCGGGGGCAATGAATAGCACAGCCTACAGAGCCGCATTGATGAGTTTAGTACTAGTTTTGTCCAGTCTAGCTGGATGCCTAGGCGGAGAAGAAGAAGAAGACCCGACAATTATGGTATCAACTTACCACGTTGGAGAGTTGGTATCTGCAGTCGTAGGAGATACACTAACTGTGGAAGTAATCAGCCCTTCTAACGTCCCAGTACATGACTACGAACCATCCGCTGCTGACATAGTGAGGCTGAGCGATTCCGACCTTTTCTTCTATCACGGGCTAAATCTAGAGCCATGGGTAGACACAACAATACAATCTCTAGGGGAAGATGCACCCCTCTCTGTAATGACTCACACAATGCCAACTGGACTGGATACGCTTGATTACGAATCGGTATTGATTTCCAATCTTTGTGAAGTTCTGACTGAGGGGCCATTTGAGAGTACTACTTTGGGCACCATGTCCGATGGCCATGATGATCACGATGACCACTCAGATGAGGAAGGCGACCATGATGATAATCACGATGACCACTCAGATGAGGAAGGCGACCATGATGATGATCACGATGACCACTCAGATGAGGAAGGCGACCATGGTGAACATGATGACGATGGAGAAGAGATAACTCCTGAGACGGCTCTACAGTACTTCGACACGAATGGCGATGGATCTCTGTCTTGGGATGAATTCTGGGTTTCATGGGAAGAAGGCGAGGATGATGACCATGATGATGACCATGATGATGACCATGATGATGAACACGAAGTGGAAATGTCCGCATTGATGGAAATATTCAACGAGAGTGATGCAAACATGGATGGGCTTCTGGACATCAATGAACTTGAACACTTCATTCACGAAATTATGGAATTAGAGGAAGGCCACCATGATGGACACGCACATGCTGAAGCAGAGGAAACCATCGAAAATCCAACAGGTTGCCCTACTGACACAGTAATCTCAATCTTCCACATGGAAGAAGGAGAATATGTTCTTGAGTTCGAATCTGAGCATGATGAGGACTTCAACATGGCTGCTTTGAAGATGCCAGGTGGACACGCACACCACCACCATGGCCATGACGACCATGATGATGACCACTCAGATGAGGAAGGCGACCATGATGAGGAAGGCGACCACTCAGATGAAGAAGATGACCATGATGATCATGGAGACGAGCATGGAGATGAGATGTGCCACAACACCGATACTCACGAGAACTACGAATCAACTGAGGAAGAGTGTGAAGCTGCAGGGCATGTTTGGATGGAAGATGGTCACGATGACCATCACGGTGTCTGCCATGATACTACTACGCACGAAAATCACGATGAGTACGAAACAGAAGAGGACTGCGTGGCCGCAGGTCACATGTGGATGGAAGAGGAGGACCATGACCTTCCCGAAATCCATGCAGATTTCGTCGCTCACACACTATCCTTCCCAGAAGAAATGGTTTGTTACGACATCAATACCCATACTGTCAACATGACCTACGAACATGAAGAGGACTGTGTGGCTGATGGTCTAATGTGGGTTGCAGCAGACAGCGGACCCGATGATGATGATGACCATTCACATGAGGAGGGACATCACGAAGTTGGATACGTAGTCATTCACATAGAAGAAGAGGGTGACTATGGATTCGCTCTTTCAATGGATGTGGAGCTATTCGTTCTAATGAATGATGAACACGACCATGGCCATGATGATCACGATGATCACGGTGATGAACACTCAGATGAGGAAGATGACCACTCAGATGAGGAAGATGATCACGATGACCACTCGGATGAGGAGATTGAGTTTGATCCGCACAGCTGGCTATCCCCACTTGCATTCAAGGCTCAAGTTGACCTGGTACTCGAAGTCCTAAACCAACAGTATC
Source organism: Marine Group II euryarchaeote MED-G37 (assembly GCA_002457555.1). Classification (GTDB taxonomy): domain Archaea; phylum Thermoplasmatota; class Poseidoniia; order Poseidoniales; family Thalassarchaeaceae; genus MGIIb-O1. Next base: position 42,427 of record NTJQ01000011.1, on the reverse strand, counting down.
CTGAGCATGAAGATACATTCAACGAGAATGCTGAGGCATTCAAAGTAGAATTGGATAGTCTGCACATGAAGTACAATGCTATCAGTGACGAATGTGAGCAAAGGACTGTTGTTGCCAATCACAATGCATATTCCTACATCGGATTACTCTATGATATACGCTTCGTGACTGTCCATGGACTAGACCCAGAAGGGGAGCCTTCAGCAGCAGATATTGCTGAAGTTCTTGAGCAGATTGAGGAAGATGGGCTGACTGTATTGTTCGTCGAGGAATATACCAACTCCAATGCTGTAGCCGGAATCGTAGAACAGACAAAATCGGGTACAATGCCAGATGGTATCGAAATTCAGGTTCTGTACACTATGGAACTTCCACCTATGGATTCAGAGGACAACTACCTCAGTCTCATGGAAAAGAACCTAGATAGTTTGAAGGCAGGAATGGGCTGTTAAGCAAGCTCATCAAATCAGAAAAACAGGTGGGTAGATTATGCACACTACAGACTACATCCCGCTTGTATTAGTTGGGTTTGTGTTTTTCTCGCTTACCTTCAAAATGATGAGTAGATACTTACAAGCAAGGTCTCTTTGATAAATAATGAAGGATGGGGTTTTCATCCTGGAAAAATATTGAGGAGTCAAAAATGCTTACCCCGAATTCACCAAAAATGAACGAAAAAGACTTCGTTTTGGAAGTGGAGGATCTTTCGGTAATTCGTTCCGGTAAATTAGTAATTTCAGACATTAACTTCTGGCTTTCTAAAGGCGAATTCGTTGGGATTGTAGGGCCGAACGGAAGTGGAAAGACAACTCTTCTTCTTTCTATACTCGGAATTCTCAAGGCAAACTCTGGCAGGATCCGAATATACGGCTGTGAGCCCATGTGTCAGAGTAATGATGGCAGAGTTTCATGGGTATCTCAAGCCGCTTCTAATCTCCCGAACAACTTACGGATTACAGTCAGGGAATTAGTGAAATTAGGTACAATTTCCAGCCGTAACATGTTTTCTCGTAACAGAAACAATTCGGCAGTTGACAACGCAATAGAAATGGTTGATTTGAAGAATGAGGAACATACAGATGTTGGCCGACTATCTGGTGGGCAGCGGCAGAGAGCAGTGATTGCCCGTGCCTTAGCATCAGAAGCTGATTTTATCATCCTTGATGAGCCACTGGTTGGTATTGATAGAGAGGCAAGAAATTCCTTGTTGAAATTGTTAGATGAACTCTGTCATGATGCTGGAAAAACAATCCTAATGGTATCTCATGATTTAGCGGCTATTCGCCAGACTGCTCATAGAATGATTTACCTTGAAGAATCTATCAAATTCGATGGCGAAACCAGTGAATTTCCGGAACTTACGGAAATCGCTGAGTTAAGGGGAATAAAACCAGTACACGATGAATCTGGCCAACACCAACATTAGGGAATTTATTCGGGAGGAGATGTAATGGAAATTATTGGAGAAATATTACTACAATTTACATCCCCTATTTTGGAATTTATTGCACCCATTGTCCCGGGTAATACCTTCCCTAGTTATTTTGAAATCGAACTGTTCCAAAGAGCATTAATAGCGGCAATTTTGGTGACCATAATTGCTGGCCTCATGGGTTCTTTCTTGTTGATTCGTAATCTGTCATTGATAGGTGATGGATTAGCTCATGTTTCTTTCGGCGGGGTTGCTTTTGCGCTAGTTATCGGCTCTGCAGACGAATTATATTGGGCATTATTATTCAGCGCTATTGCTTCTATTTTGATTTACGAACTGCAATCAAGAGAGTTATTGACAGGTGATGCGTCAATTGCTATCTTCCTTACGGGTATGTTAGCACTTGGATTGGTGATGCTTAGAATATGGGGGGGAGGAATTACCAGCGATGTGGAGGGTTATCTTTGGGGTAGTTTGAACCTAATTACACCCGACAGTCTCAGCCTAATTACCATCGTTTCTATCGTGGTAATTTTTTGTTTGTTTTTCATTCATCCAATATTGCTGGCAACTACAATTGACCCATTAGCCGCACGAGTTCAAGGTTTACCCGTGCGGGATGTTGGATTATTGTTCAGTGTTCTAACTGCAGCAGTAGTTGTTAGTATGGTCCAAATCGTTGGCGCATTGCTAGTAACCGCTCTTTTAGTAACTCCCGCGGCTACCGCTCAATTCGTTGGCAAAAGTTTTCGTTCGTGCGTTATATGGACGCAAATTTTTGGTCTGACTTCGACGATTATAGGCATATATTTAGCAGCAGAAACTGAATCAGGAAGTGGAGCTATGATCGCCTTAACTGCCGCCACAATTTTTGCAGTGGTAGCAACTTTCCAAATAGCCATCAAGCCTAGTTCAGAAGCATGACTCAAAGTCAACCATAACGCTGTCTCTGGGCTTCAATCGCCACTGCAGACAACGGTGCTTGTAAATTGAAAGAGGGTACAAAACCAGTCATTGGAATTTTGATTATCTCATCAACAGAGGACAGCACCGCCTCACTGATACCTTCTCTTTCTCCCCCAACGATTAGAATCACATCACCAGTCAAGTCTACTTCCCAAGGTGTCTTTTCACCAATATCTTCAACCGCGATTATTCTGAACCCTGCCTGTTTAGCAAACTGAATTGAATCAATTGCATTGCGCCAGAATACTGGAATGAATCTATGTGCTTTCATCGAAGCGCGTTTCGCAGCACTTCTTTCTTGATTATTCAACGGACCGTCTATGATTACGGCATCTGCTCCAGAGACTTCAGCAGTCCGTATACAAAAACCGATGTTGACAGGATATTTTGCTCCATCAAGCATCCAAATTAGACCCCCGGATTGGAGAACTTCTTCAAATGTGGCAGAAGGATCTCTTCCTACTAAAGCAAGAATATCGGGAGCACCATCAGAATTGTTCCTTGCCATTCTCCACAAATCATTCTCTGAACCTTCAATCACTCGAATTTCAGATTTTTCAGCCATCGAAATGATTTCATCGACTTCCTGATTGCCATGAGCTCTTTTTGTTAAAATCAAAGATATGGCGTCTCCGTTTTCAATAGCATCTCGAATCTCTTCGGCTCCACAGAATTGCATCGACATCAGGATCACTCATTGACGATTCTTCATCTCGAAAATTGGTATTGGATTCATCTTGTGTGAATTAGCTTTGTTGAGCTCTAGATACCTCTCTAGAACTTCTTCTTCCCTAGCCGAGTGCTCTCGGCCAGAGGGGTTCTCAATCTCTTTCATTGCCCATTCAAGTTCTGCGTATGTGGCACCCAATTGGTCCTCATCCGTCCTGCCATCAATCCAAAGTCCGTCAGTAGGGGCGGCATCTTGAATCTCCTGAATTACCCCTAGTGTCTCTGCTAACGCATAGACCTCTGACTTGTACAAATCGGCGATTGGAGAGATATCGACTCCACCGTCGCCATACTTAGTGAAGAAGCCGACTCCGAAGTCTTCCACTTTGTTACCTGTACCGACGACTATACCATTGATTTCCTTCAACCCAGCAAAATTGTACAAGGTAGCCATTCTCAATCTGGCTCTAAAATTCGCCAAAGTGAGATTGGAGTTATACTCACCGACCGTATTTTCAAAGGCGGTTAATACTTCTGAAAGATCGATTTCATGGCTACCCACATTATTCCAATTCTGCTGTAAAAATTCTATATGCTTGTTGGAAAGATCGTACTGAGAATTTGCTTGGTTAATGGGCAAATTGAAGACAAGAGTTCTCATTCCAGTTTTGGCGCATAAAGTTGAGGTTACGGCAGAATCGATGCCACCAGAAACTCCAATGACTAGAGTGGATATGCCATTACTTTCGGCATAATCTGCTATCCAAGCGGTAATTTCGTCCGCTAATTCACTCCAATCAATCACATTCTCACCGCTTCAATGACATGCTAAGCCGTATTTCTTTAGGCGCCAATAGTTGTATGGCCATGGAGTAATGAACCCTACGAACAACATAATCGGAATTACCCACCATGTCAATGAAGGTTCTCCCATAATTAGAATGTCTGTAGCATTCATCGAAGATTCCATTGCTATCATCGAAATAAGAGACATCCCAATAGCTACTCTGAATGCTTCTCTAATTCCTCCCATCTGTTTGATTAAGATGAAGGTCTCAAGTGCTATTGAGGTCATGATTCCATTGAACATTGCAAGCATCATAATCGACATTGCGGTCCAGCCAAGTGCATCAAGATAAGGAATAAATTGGAAAGCGGCAATTGTTCCAAAATCACCAATGCTACAGCCAATCAAGCACCACTTGGTATTGTGTGCTGACTGTTTCCATACACTTCCATCTCGCCAATGGAATTCTTCCCCTAGGCCATCCACGGTGTATCCGATTGCTCGCACTGCACTGGACAAATTTTCTCTTGATGAGCCAGAGTGAGAAATGACCGCAGTTCCTTGTTCATGAGAAACCTCGGCAGAACTAACACCAGATACTGATTGAAGAGCATCGCGAACTCTAGATGAACATCCGTCACAGGTCATTCCCCCGACTTCGAGCGTGATGGTATCTGACATGTATACAACCCCGCTGAATTAGCCTTTGAACCCTTGCAATTAGCCATAAGCGCCCTTTGGGCGACCCCCTCAAGTTCAAGACGACATCTCAGTTCGGGTGCTCCGATGGTAGTGCCCACGCAAGCAGGTGATCTTGATCCGGTCGCCCTAGAGACTGCCTTAATGCAAACCTGGAGCGATGAGAAGACATTCGCCCAGAGCATTGAGGAGCGCCGCCAAGGTGCATCTCCTTTCACCTTCCTAGAAGGTCCGCCTACTGCTAACGGAAAACCTGGTATTCATCACGTTATTTCTCGTCTATTCAAGGACTTAGTTTGTCGATGGAAGACTATGGAAGGACATATCGTGGAAAGAAAGGCTGGCTGGGATACTCACGGACTTCCTGTTGAAATCGAAGTTCAAAAACAACTGGATTTGATGAGTAACGAAGCGATTGAAGCCTACGGAATGGAAGCCTTCAACCAGAAATGTAAGGAGAGCGTATGGACCTACGAGCAGGCTTGGAGGGAAATGACGGAAAGAATGGGGTTCTGGGTCGATATGGATGATCCGTACGTTACTCTGCATGATGAATACATTGAATCTGCATGGTGGTCATTGAAGCAAATGTTCGACAAAGGACTCTTATTCAGGGGACATAAGGTTCTACCATATTGCCCTCAAACAGGAACGAGTTACTCCAGTCACGAGGTTGCACTAGGTTACAAAGAAGTTTCAGAACCTGCGGTTTTTGTCAAGTTCAAACTTTCAGATGATGACGCTTCGGTTTTGGCTTGGACTACTACTCCTTGGACACTCCCTGGGAATGTAGGACTTGCAGTTGGACCTGATGTGAATTATGTTCGAGTGCGAATAACGGAACCGCCCTCAGATTCATGGGAAGGTCGTGGGGGCGCACCATTGCAAGAAGAGTTGATTCTAGCAAAGGACCTGATGGGGAATGTTCTAAGGCACCAAATCGAGATTGTTGAGGAATTTCAGGGCGCTCAATTGGTCGGACGCTCATACGAACCATTATTCCCAGATGCAATCGATGGTTCCCAGCACCCTTCTGCTTGGACGATCGTGGGTGCTGACTTCGTTACTACTACTGACGGTACAGGTGTTGTACACACAGCGGTAATGTATGGTGAAGACGATTACAATCTTGGAATGAAGGAAGGTTTTCCTGCACAACATACCGTTGGAATGGATGGACGATTTGTTGAAGGAACTCATACACAACTTGACGGACGATACGTCAAGGATTGTGATTCCGATATTATCAACCTTCTGGCAGAGCAAAATTCACTCTACAGAGAGCACACCTACACACACGATTACCCACATTGTTGGCGAACCGATCATCCTCTGTTGTACTATGCAATGGACAGTTGGTTCGTTCGAATGACTGCAGTCAAGGAACAAATCCTTCAATACAATTCCGAAATAGAATGGGCTCCTTCGTGGACAGGGGAAAAGCGCATGGGTGAATGGCTTTCCAACATCAAAGATTGGGCGATTAGTCGAGAAAGATATTGGGGGACTCCAATCCCAGTTTGGATTTGCCAAGAATGTGGTAAGGAACACTGTATAGGGAGTATCGCTGAAATGGAGGAAATGAAAACCACTGACTCCTCAATGCCTCCAGAATTACACAGACCCTATGTTGACGATGTAAAATTGCACTGCCCATCGGATGGATGTTCTGGAGAAATGACTCGAGAACCCTATGTTATGGATTGTTGGTTTGATTCAGGATGTGCTTCTTTCGCCCAATGGCATTATCCATTTGAGAATCACGATAAATTCGACGGTTCATTCCCTGTGGACTACATTTGCGAGGCCGTCGATCAAACTCGGGGTTGGTTCTATTCACTCATGGCAGTATCTACTACTGTATTCGACAGCATATGCTACAGAAGATGTCTCTCATTGGGTCATATTCTGGATAAAGATGGTAAGAAAATGTCGAAATCAAGAGGTAATGTTGTCAATCCATGGGACCATTTCAACAAGGAAGGTTCGGATTCAATACGCTGGTATATGATGACACAAAGTGCCCCTTGGTCACCGACCAATTTCGACCCTAACGGAGTCCGCGAGTCGTATGCTAAGATGTTCCTGACTCTTTGGAATGTTCATCGATTCCATGCAGACTATGCCGCACTTGATGGCTTTGACCCAGATGAGGAGCAGGGCTTTGTTGAGGTGTCCGAAAGAAGTCCACTCGACCGTTGGATCCTCTCAAGATTACATACGGTTGCCAACGCTTATCACGACCAATTCGTAGCTTGGGATTTCCATAAAGCAGGTAGAGATTTAGAATCATTCGTTGTTAATGACTTGTCCAATTGGTATGTGCGTAGAAGTCGACGACGACTTTGGGATGAGGCCGATTCAAGCGATAAGCGAGCCTGTCAGCACACCCTCCACGAGGTCCTCCTGACAGTTTGCCGTCTGATGGCACCAGTGGCTCCGTTCATTCCAGACCAGATTCATCGAGACCTAACCGGAATATCCGTGCACCTCGCCGATTGGCCGGTTGGTTCAAAATTAGTTGATTCTAGCCTACCACCACAGAACTGGGCATTGGAACAAGAGATGGCCTTGGTTAGAACGTTAGCAGAAACCGGACGACGAATTCGGGTTGAAGCGGATCGCAGACAGCGACTGCCATGCAAGTCAGGATGGATAGTTGGTGGGCCGGACATTTCACAATTCCATGATTTATTGTCTGAAGAGTTGAATGTTGAATCACTGACCACGGAAGATGACCTCGAGCGTTTCCAAAGAATCGTTATCGAACCGAATAGAAGGTCACTTGGTGCAAAGTGCCGTCAAGATTTGCCCGCGGTTCTAGCATTGCTCGCAGAAGCAGATCCTGAAAACTTACTTCTCGAAATCGATGCAGGAATATGTATCCTTGAAGGATATGATCTAACAATGGAAGATATCGAAATTCGCAGAGTCGAACAAGAAGGCTATGCTGCGGCTACAATCTCTGACGAGGACATCGGAGATGTATCCCTAGTTCTTGACATGGTTTTAGACGAAGATTTGCTATCCAAGGGTCTTGCCCGTGACATTATTCGCAGAGTTCAGGCAAAGCGTAAGGATCTCGATCTCGATGTTGAAGCCACAATCGATTTGACCGTCTGGATTGATGGACTTGACTTGTCGGAATACGACTGGGCTCACGTTCAATCAGAAGTCAGAGCGGGTTCAGCAAGCCTGAACCAAGGCAGTGCAAAGGGAGACAACTTCGAGGTTGATGGTGTCTCGGTGAACTTTGCTGTAGAATCTTAGACTCAAATCGCTATTGAAGGACCATATTCAGCCGGCAAGAGTAGTTCTAGCCCGAACAATGGGTCGGGGTCAGTCGAATCATGGTAAGCGATGAATGAACCACCGTCTGGTAGAATTCCCATACTCGCAAAGTCAAACCGAATGTCATTCCCTGCACCAGATGTTGAATCTAGGTCGCCTTGACCAAGATAGGTCATTGTATATGGTTCAAGTGATTCTGAGAATCCTCGCACGTGCCAGGCAACATCAACATCTGGACCTTCTGCACTCTGATATCTGATATTTACAACCATTAAATCGTGAACTCCACTTGAATGCCATTCCCATTCTTCAATTTCAGTAGCAACTCCGGTTATGTTGTAATCCTGCAAATCCCAAGTTTCTCCCCCATCCCAAGATATGTAATGAGTAATTCCAACTCCACCCGACATTCCGCCAAAACAATGGAGTGCAGTTGATGAATCAAAAGCACAATATTGAGTGGGTAAAGAAGAACCATTCAATGTCGTGGCAGACCACCAATTGAGAGATGTATCAACGAATGCATCGGTTCCATCCGTGAAATAGTCGGGAAAGTACAGTCCTCCAGATGGTACTGGAAAAGCTCGCATTTCCTTGTGGGGTTTAGTAAAGTCCCACTCAGGGCCTAAACCTTCGGCGGTTAGATCGACTTCGATAAAATCGAGGTTTGCATCTCGGTCTGGGAAATCGAAGTAGTCATAATTCAATCCATCAGTGGAAATCTGACCGCCGAGATTTGCAACTTGGTGCCAAAAGTTTGAGATTACCACAGTTGCATATTCACCGTTACCATAGATTCCACCATTAATCGGACCTACGACCTCTACCTGCCAAGAGCGATCGTAGAATGGTTCGGGAGTACGATTGAAACACCAACTCCATTCCTCGTCCTCTGCGTCGTACAGGAAAGCATAGAATTGGTCGGCCCCACTACTACTTGGATATGGAAACCAACCCATGGAAATCAAATCTCCATTTGTGGCCTGAACGATACTACCTTCGCCAAGACCTTCTTGCCCCGGAACGGTTGGCTTCGGCTCTCTACATCCAATCTGGGATAGTACACTTGGACGATATTCCTGCCAAGTGTACCCTCTATCTTCTGACCAAGTTGGATACTCACCACCAAAATTGAGAATCCAGCCTTCTTTGGTGGCCGCGAGATAGTGTTCACAGCAATTCCCTCCTTCCTCGTTTCCGAAGACCGCCCAACTAGAATTACCCCAAGACTGGTTACTGAATGGTGAACTTACTTCGAAGTTTCTAGCATCAGAGTGCCCAATTGGGTCATCGACGTAAATCATGTCTTTATCCCAGTCTGGGATTGAATCACTAGGGCTAGAAGAAGACCCACTGGAAAGACATCCGGCGAAGGACATGGTGATGACCATTAGGGCCGCACAGGCCACTCTTCCGCTACGCTGCATGAATAACGCTAGTGCTATGCACTCGGTCAGTATTTCGGTGCTTCGCTTTCTCGATATGAAAAATTCAGCAGGAAAATTGACATATCAAATCCTTGAACTAATCGGGGTTGGATTGAAGGGGAGTATTGACTCGTGTGCTATTCGATGCGTAGAGCTCTAGCCTTGGCCCTGCTGATGTTAATGATGACGATTACACCGATGCCTGCTTCGGCACAGGGCACTGGAAATTCAATTGTAATCAATGAAATTCTAGTATCTGTTAACAATGCAAACTTCGGAGGTACTGACTGGAATGGAGATGGTTCGATGGGTTCGTACAGCGATCAATATGTTGAGTTGTACAACCCAACCTCAGAAGCAATAGACATTGGCGGATGGTACCTAGATGACATTGCGGATGGAGGTTCGCCTGCTTGCAGTATCAAGTGGAATACAATTCTTGAACCCGGCGGCTATCTCACATTCTTTCGATCTTGGACACAAATTGAATTCGATTACTGGGAAGGAGACACAATTAGAATCCTCGATGGCAATATGAATGAAATCGATGCTGTGAGTTACCAAGGAGAAGACTCCACTTGGGATATTCCGTACGGATACGATTCAACAGGAAATTGGGCTAAACTTTCGGATGGCGCTCCAACCCCGGGAGGGGTTAATGATCAGGAATGGGTAGGTGTAGCAAACGTAGTGCAAGGTAACTGCTACCCTCCTCAAGATCATATCCACCGAGGCGAATATATCCTAGAAGGCCGGGTTGTTACAATGGAATCGCACGATTCTGTCATCGATGATGGTCGTATTCTCGTAATCGATGGAATGATTGAGGCTGTTTGGAGTGCCTCTGACCCAACCCCCTCGGCTGCAGAGGGAGTTGTATCAATTCCTACCAGTGGCACAATATATCCGGGTTTCATCGACCCGCATAATCATGCGAAATACAACATTATTCCACTATGGGATCACGGAACGGATGGCTGGGATAACCGCTACCAATGGCAGGCTGAGGATTCCTACAGAGATGCTAAGGAGGTTGGTTGCTCCCTAACCGATCCTACCGCACAAAGATTTGCGGAATTAAGGGCAATAGCTGGGGGAAATACTGCACTACAGGGAAGTTCAACTTCCTACACTGACACATTCGAAACAATGCTTGCAAGAAACATAGAACTCTACAATTTTGGCAAGGATTACATCCACACAAAGGTCTCAGAATTAGCTTCTGATTATCAAGGAAATCATATCAAAGACGGAAACTCATCCGGTGAATTAGATGCTTGGTTCTTACACTTAGCAGAAGGTATTGACGAATCCAGCAGAGCAGAATTCGATATCTTGGTGCAAAATGACTTACTAGTTGGCGAATTGGTTGTTATTCATGGAACAGGATTAACCCAAGCAGAATTTAATGCGCTCGGAAATGTAGGAGGAAGTCTCGCGTGGTCACCTACTTCCAACCTAATCCTTTACGGAGAAACTACAGATATTGCAACTGCCAAGGCTGAAGGTGTCAACATAATGATTGGCCCCGATTGGGCCCCTTCAGGTTCAAAGAGTTCTATGCACGAATTGAAGACTGCAGATTGGTGGGATCAGAATGTGCTTGGAGACATTTTCACCGATTATGAATTGGTTCAGACGATTACTACAAATATTGTAGATGCGATTGGTTGGGATGAATTTACAGGTCGAATCCAACCCGGTCTTGCTGCCGACCTAGTTATCCTAGATACATTCCATTCCGATCCTTATCGTAACGTTGTGGAGGCAATTGATCCTGATGTACGTCTTGTTGTAGTGGGCGGACTAGCCGTATTCGGTGATGTCGACATAATGCAATCTATGGACGATGAAATTCAGATTATCCAAGGAGAGGGGTTCACCAAGGCCGCTGACATAACCTACGATGGAGTTCCTGAAGCAACACAAACCGTTGACGAACTGATGGCATTCTTAGCAAATTGCAACCAAGATGCACAAGTTCCCCTTGAGTATCTATTCACTCTTGGTGATGAGAGATACTTCGATGTCCTGAACCGTTCACAGACTTTCCAGAATGGAAGAAGCATAGACCTCTGGTCTGAATATTATGATATTGAGTTAGATGATGAGGGGCACAGAGTAGGAGGAACTGTTGGAGGGGCAGATCCTATCAACACAACAATCGATCCAAATAACGGCGGTAATGGTAATAATGGAGGAGAAACTGTTCCAGAACCAGATTTGCCAAACGTCTTCGCAACATATGGGCCAAGAGGTGCGACTCTTTCTCATCCTACAACTATAGATGAAGGAATACATCTTGAAACTTGCATCTCCGATAACGGACAAACAACGCCCGAGGACAAAGAGTTACTCTGTGGTTCGATTTTAGTTGTCATGCAACCTACCGATGATTGTATTGAATTGGAAGGATGGTACTGTCAATTAGAGGTAGGGGATGCTTTTGCAGTACCTAGTAAGCTGTGTGAGGACACTGGCTCTTTGCCTACTGATGTGACTTGCAGGGATGCTTGGTCATACTTGGATATAGAGGAGGATCCTGAACCTGAGCCAGAGCCAGACTTACCCGAAAATGAAGAAGGTTCACTATTGGAAGGACCATTGTTTTGGGTTGCAGTGATTTCAATGATTGGGCTTCTAGTCGCTTCGATTGTAACTATCAATCAGAATCTTCGAAGTTCAGATGAAGATGAATGATTAAGCTAATCGCCAAGTTGGCCCATCAGGGCCATCTTCGACAATAACATCCATCGAAGTGAGTTCGTCACGAATCTCATCTGCGCGATTCCAGTCCTTTGATTGTCTGGCGATTTCCCGGTCTCTAAGTAGAGCCTCTACTTTATCGGCAACCTCGGTTCTAGCAGAGTCCGCCTTGGCGCGTCCGGCTAACACCTCTTCTGAACTTGGTAGAAGTCCCAAAACTTCACCTGCGTACTTCTCTAGCCAAGTAGCAATATCTTTACCTGAATGTTGAGAGACAATCTCTTGAATCCCAATAATCGCAGCTCTAGAATTAAAGTCGTCATTCATTGCATCCTTGATACGTTGGCTGGCTTCAGATAGGTCTACACCTGAATCTGAATCTGAAGAAAGAGATACGCCGTATGCCTCAATCAACCTCTCGTAATGCTTTCTGGCATCCTCTAAGAATTCTGGAGATAAGTCAATTGGGTTTCGATATGGTATACTCAGTAATGCATAGCGAAGAGTAAGTGGAGCGTAGTTCTCGAAGGCTTCTCTAACCGTCCAAAAGTTACCTAGACTCTTACTCATCTTTTCACCATCGACATTCACGAAGCCATTGTGCATCCAATATCCTACAACAGGCTCGCACCCTGTAGAACACTCAGATTGGAATATCTCGGCCTCATGATGGGGGAATCTAAGGTCATGCCCGCCACCATGAATGTCGAATTGTTCCCCAAAGTGATTTAGAGACATGGCTGAACACTCAATGTGCCATCCTGGTCTACCATCGCCCCATGGACTCTCCCAAAATGGTTCACCGGGCTTTGCTAACTTCCAAAGGGCAAAGTCGCGATGGTCTCGCTTGCCTGAGCCGGTGTCTGTGACCCTACCTCCTGCACCTGCTCTCACCATCTCTAGGGTTTGACCTGTTAATTGTCCATATTTTTCAGGTGCTGTATCTATCTCAAAGTAAACCCCATCACCGCCAACATAGGCGTGTCCCTTTTCTTGTAACTTAGAAATCATATCAATGATTTCTGATATGGTTTCAGTTACTCTAGGGTAGTGGTCAGCCCTAAGGACGTTCATGGCATCCATTACTTCGAAATAATCATCGATATTTCTATTTGAAACCACAGAAAAATCAACACCTTCTGAATCGGAAATATTGAGTATCTTATCATCTATATCCGTGAAGTTCTGAACATAATCAACTTCGTAGCCGCTAGCTTCTAGCCACCGGTGCACTAAGTCGAACGCCAAGTAGCAGCGAGCATGCCCTAAATGACTAGGAGAGTATGGTGTAATCCCACAGACATACATGCTAACCCTTCCCTCGTTAAGGGGCGAGAATTCTCTCTTCTCGCGAGTACGTGTGTCGTAGACCCTGAGCGTCATTCTGATTGCTCTGCGCGACTTATCGGTCAAGAACCCCGCGCTGCTTCCACAAGCGCGCGATACAATCCGACGTGTCCAATGCGTTCTGGGTGCCATTGAACTCCTATGCAAAATCTCTTGTCTGTTCGCTCTACACCCTCAATCAATTTATCATGTACGGAATAGGCATTGATTTGCAAACTTCCGGGATCAGATATTCCCTGGTGATGAGTAGAATTTGCAATAACTTCGTCTCCCATTATACCATTTAGACGACTGCCTGCAACAATCGACACACCATGTTCAGTCACCTCTCCATCCCAACCCCCATGCTCCTCAAATCCAGGAGTTTCGGGCAGATGCTGGTGCATTGAACCACCGTGGATTACACACATCAATTGCATCCCTCTACAAATTCCTAGAAGCGGAATGTCTCTTTCTATTGCGTCTCTGATTAACGATGCCTCTGAATCGTCTTGGTCGGGATGGGCGAGGTAGATGTTTTTCCCCGGTTCTTGTCCATACAAGGAAGGATGAATATCAGGGCCTCCCGCCACGACTAATCCATCAAGGAAATCTAGGTTTGAAGTACAGCACCCAGGTGGTAAAAGAATTGGTTGTCCACCTGCTTCTTCGATAACGTTAGTGTATGTTGAGGGAAGGATTACGGCTTCGATATTCCAAGGGCCAAAAGTAGAGTCTCTTTTACAGGCAGTAATGCCGATTACAGGTGCCCGCCCCTGCTTCCTCATAACTTCTGCACTTGCTGGTTGAGTAATTCAAATCGATGGTGTAGAAATTTAGCAAATCATTGCCTTGCTGCTTCGATTAGTGCATCGAATACTTTTGTTTGGTCAATCATTTCTGGGTGCCATTGCATGGAAAGCAGAAAACTAGCTCCTGGAAGTTCGACTGCTTCGATAAGCCCGTCATCAGTTTTAGCAACCACCATGAGGTCTCCAGCATCTGCAACTCCTTGATGATGACCAGAATTGGCCATGGTTTCAGTACCAATAACAGATGCCAATAGCGAGGATTCCTCTATCTGTACAGGATGATTAGACCAATCGCCAGCAGTTGCACCGTGACTTTCATGACCGGGAGTTTCAGGTAGATGTTGGTGAAGTCTACCTCCTCTCTCAATTGACAATAATTGATGGCCTCTACAAACACAAAGCATTGGTATATCTCTTTCAATTGCAGATATGATTAGTGATGCCTCCCAACTATCCTGTTCTGGACTAAGGTTGGTGGTTCTTTCATGTGGTTCCTCCCCATAGCGTGCTGGGTCGATATCTCGACCGCCAGCGATAATTATCCCATCGAGGAGGTCGAGCAATGATTCTTCATCATCTCCTTCTGTAAGCAAAACAGGTATTCCACCAGCCTTTCTAATTGCATTTGGATAATTAGCAGGCAACATTACAACTGCTTGCTCAGGAGTTTCATAATCTCGCAAGTTAATCGAGGTGGTAACCCCGATTATAGGAGATGACAAACTATCACTCCGCTTCTCTAGCGAGACGAGCAGCGCGGAATGACATAATGCCACAAACCAAGAACGTCATTCCAACGAAAATTAGGATAATATGAGAGGAAATCGCAAGATTTGACATTTCTGAAAAGTCTGCAAAAACCCTTCCGCCTCCAAGCACCATCAACAGTGCCAGTACCATTGATGCATGCATCAGGTGATGGCGTATTTCCGGCATCTTTTCGGATAGCAGTCCGAGAATCATTAGGGGAGCGCCCATGAACGAAGGAATCATTGCTGTAATCGAGGATTGATCCGATATTATGTATGCTGCAATACCCCACAAAACAAGTATTGATCCTTCGTAAATTGCGATTCTCGGGATGGTTAAGCCTGAGACTGTGAACTCATCGCCCATAGTCACTCGTGCATTCGGTGCTATTTATGCATCACTCAGGTGCATTTGTGGCAGCAGCGGCTTGAATCTCTTCGTCTCTAGCGACAATTTGTTCCCAAAGAATTTCGGCTACATCTTTGACATCCATTTCGGCGCCGACCGAATCTAATCCATCTTTGACCATGATTGAACAGAACGGGCATCCGACAGCTACTGTATCGCAACCAGTCTCGGCAATTTCTTTGGCTCGAATTTGATTAACGCGCTTGTCGGCATCTTCCTCCATCCACATTTGAGCGCCTCCCGCTCCACAACAGAATGAGTCGGTTCCATGTCTCTCGACTTCTTTATCGACTCCACCAATAATGTCTCTAGGTTCGTCGACTATACCTCCTATTCGACCAAGGTAACAGGGGTCATGGAAAGTGACTGATTCTTCAGTTGATACATCCGGAAGTTTTCCCTCCTCCTGCAATTTAGCAAGGATTTCAGAGTGGTGGAATACCTCTAATTCGTCACCGCCATAGTCTGCGTATTCCTTACCTAGAGTATGGAAACAATGAGGGCAAGAAGCGACTATTCTCTTTACGCCTAATTCTTGGAAAGTCATCATATTGGTCTCTGCAAGCATTTGGAATAGGTATTCATTACCTGCGCGACGAGCAGGATCACCGGAGCATCCTTCTTGCATTCCGAGAATTCCAACATCCAATCCAGCTTCATTTAGCAAACCAATAGTCGCTCTAGCTACTTTTTGATTCCTCTCGTCAAAACTTGCAGCACAACCTACGAAGTAGATGTATTCCGCCGGTTCACCGATTTTGATGTCAAGTCCTTCTGCCCAGTTGCCACGCTCGTGCATACCGAATCCATATGGATTTGAGGCGGACTCAAGGTTGCCCATTGCGACATTTAATTCCTCTGGATATTCCATTGTCTCCATCATAGCATTTCGACGCAGGTCTGTGAGTTTGGGAACGTGCTCAATGTACACTGGACAAGCATCTACACAGGCATGACAGGTCGTACATGCCCAAACTGCTTCTGCACTCATGCGGTCGAGAATACTCTCATCCGGAGTCTCCCCCTTGAGTAGAATTGGAGCGTGATCATTTGCATAATCTCGTACGTCATGAATGATTTGCATTGGGTTCAATGCCTTGCCCGATTCATAGGCTGGGCAAACGTCTTGGCATCGTGCGCAGGTTGTACAAGCCCAACCATCAATCAGCTGCCTCCATGAGAATTGTTCGTAACTTGCAACTCCAAATGCCTCAATTTCCAAGTCTTCCAAGGGAACTGCTTGGCCGCTGTCATTCACCGCTAGCGGTTGCATCTTGGCCATTGGCTCCGTGTCGTAGAAGAATACGTTAGGGAATGCCATAACCAAGTGCATATGCTTAGACATTGGAATTAGTACAAAGAAGGTACAAATCGCCAACATATGAGCCCAATAAGCTGCAACTACCTGCCCTTCTGTGACGCCTTGTTCAGCAAACCAATACCCCAATGGCTCCCAGATCGAAGAGGGTGATTCGCCAGATTCTACGATGAAGGAAGTAGTTGTAATTGTCATGATTAGGAAGAGAATGAAGTTTCCTTCCAGTTGTGATTTACCCTTTAATTTCTCAGGAGTGAATACAACCCTACGCGTAAGTGCTGCGACACATCCAACTAGACCCATTGTATAACCAAGTTCTACTATTCCATTCCAAGGCCCTACTAGAGCACTAGGCAATACTTCTCCAGAGAACCAATTTGCAGTGGCCAAGTCAAACATGTCGGTTGAGAGCATCAAAAAGCCCCAAAACATCAGCACATGCATAATTCCAATAACTCTGTCTTCGAGTACTCTTTTCTGGCCTAGCCAGCCGGTGATGACTTCCATGACTCTCTTCCCCCATGAATCAAAACGATCATCACTGGAGCCAATCATTACCAGCCGAATTGCCAATTGTACTTGGTATAGGAAGAAGCCTATGGATAGCCCCCCTATCGCTAAGAGAATCATCCACCCATCAAGTGGACCATAGGTCTGAAGAAGTGGGTGCTCCATCATGAATCACCTGCAGGCCTTAGGCCTGAATGATACTCCCAAGTGTGGCCGGGCCTTCAATCAACCGCTTGCTAATTACAACACGAGCCATCTCCCCAACCCTCATTTCCTCAACACCTCAGCGAAAGACATGGTGAGGGCCTTCGCACCAGGAAAGTGTATCCTTTTCGGGGAGCATGCGGTAGTCTATGGTCATCCCGCGGTTGCTGTTGCCATCGACGCAGGAGTCGAGGTAGAATTGACTGAATCAGACTCATGGACGATTGGAAGTATGCCTTTTCAAAGTGAGAAACACCCTCACATTTCACATATCTTGAACGATGTTTTCGATTACGGTGGAAGTCCTTTGAAGATTAATATTGAAAGTGGGTTATTTTCAGCCGCTGGATTGGGGTCTTCTGCAGCCCTATCGAATGCTATGGGGGCGGCTTTACTTCGAATCATGGATTCCAATGCAGAATTGGATTCGATAAAATTGGCTAGAATCGGACATGCGGCCGAAGCAAAGGCCCAATCTGGTCGAGCGAGTCCGACAGACACCGCAACCAGTGCCTTGGGTGGATGTGTTGTTGTGGCTGGCGAGCAAGTCACAGGCACAAAGCACGTATTCGAATCTTCGATGGTTACCCCTGAAGGTGAGAGAAAATGGTCAGTATGCAAGGTAGAACTGCCTGTGGATTTGGATGCATGGTTAGTGCTTGGATTCACCGGTATTGGTTCGCCGACAGGAGAGATGGTTGCTGGAGTCGCAAAATTGCTGGAAAAAGACTCCTCCAAGCACCAAGAAATGGATTCTATTGCAATTATCACTCAAGCTGGATTAACCGCTTTAGGCGCTGGAAATCTAGAGGCGGTAGGTATGGCGATGGATGCGTGCCATGAGAAATTGCAAAACATCGGTGTTAGTAGTCCTGAACTTGATTCTCTAGTGGAGGCGGTTCGCCCTCACTCCCTCGGAGCTAAACTTACCGGAGCTGGCGGAGGTGGGTGTATGGTAGCCCTTACACAGCACCCGCAGAGAGTTGCAGAAGCTATCGAAGTCGCAGGTGGAACCCCATTGATTTCACGGCTTGGTGCCGATGGTGTCAGAATATTGTGATAAATCGGGCTACTAAGCCTAATCATTCGGTATTGTAAGGCTTCTTTATCACGACGATTCTTTATAAGTAGTTCATAAGTGGGGGTCCCCATGAAGAGCGACGAAGAGCGACTAACTGTCGTAAACGTGGTCGCCTCCACCCGAGTGGCGGAGGAATTGGACCTACCCGATATTGCCATCCAACTGAACTGCGAGTATGAACCTGAACAATTCCCTGGTGTAGTCTACCGTGTTGTAGATCCAAAGCTTGCCATCCTAATGTTCCGCTCCGGCCGAGCGGTTTGTACTGGTGGAAAGAACAAGGATAACATCCACACTGGTATCGAGAGAATGATTGGCGACCTAAGGGACGCTGGTATCGAAACATGGGAATTAGATGATGTAGAAATCGAGGTGCAAAATATGGTTGCGACTTATGCACTACACTACCCAGAAGATTACAACGGAAAAGCTAGGATGGATGATAACCATACCAGAGTCATCGACGTCGGACAAGACGAAATTCGCGCTGCTACAGACGAAGAAGTAGAAGCTGAGGATCCACGTATCCGAGGAATTCGGGAAGGAGAACCACTAGCAACTATGCCTCGCAGATTGAATCTGAATAATTTGACCTTCCACCTACCTTTCGACAAAGTAGAATACGAACCGGAGCAGTTCCCTGGTCTAATTTACAGACTTGATTACCCTAGAGTGGTTTGTCTGATTTTCGGTTCTGGAAAGATGGTAATTACAGGAGCTCGAGACAAGTCAGAGATTCTAGAAGCTGTACAATTTATCCAAGATGAATTAGCAGACTTATTGTGATATAATATCCAATTAATTGGGCCTTTGATTCGCCTGAACGCGTTTGGGTGAGATTCATGTGCAGACGTAGTCTGCAAAGATTCGTGTCTAACCTAAGTTTCAATGGATTCATTGTTGTCCTGATGTTGATCCTAGCGCCTGCAATGGGTTTTATCGGTGAAGTCGAACAAGCCACAAAATTAGCTCAAGAATTTGAAGAAAGAGACGTAAATCGTAATCCTGTAAGCCTTGTTGATGTTCCCGATTGGAGAATTGGAGATCGTTGGTATTACAGTGGCTTTCTGGATGTTAGAGACTTTGTTGCAGATAGTGGTGTAGCCACTAATGTAGAGACTTTGAATGGAAATCTCGATACCCAAGTTACCGATATCTATACTACGACTGTTGAGGGTGTTTCCACGCTGGTATACAAGGTTGAATCAGAGGGACAATATGAAGCACAAAACGTAGAATTAGCTGGCTACGATGGTGACTTAATCATAGAGATAGATACTGTAGAAATAATCCGAGTCTCAGATTTAGCAACAATTGAACAAGAGGCAACAATAGACATTGATTTTGATTACCAAATTTGGTTTTGGACCTACACCATTCAAGTGGCAGAATTAGTGGTTACTAACGAATATGATCCTGCATTGGAGGGATATGATTTCCCAATTAGTGTTGGAGAGTATTGGCAAACCAGTTACTCTCAAGATACAACCTATAGTGGAACTGCCATAGATGAAGTAGAGATTCCATCCGATACCAGCTCATCCAATACCACATCATGGGAAGTTGTTTCACGAGGAAGTTCCGGTGTTACATACAGCGGATGTGCTCAATCTTACAATATAACAACACGTAACTCAAATGGCGATGATACCGGCTATAAGTGGTATTGCCCTGCGATTAGTAATGATATCAAAAGTTCAACAACAGAAAGTATAGGTTTCATCGCTACCCATGAGTTAAGCTGGTACCAAAAATCTGCAAGAATCAACGAAATAGATGTTGATGTCGAATTCCAATTATCTCCTCTAGACATGCAAATTGACGCGACTGTAACGTTGACGGATAATGCTGGGAACGCTGTATCAAACCAAAATGTAGAATTCCGTTTTGAGATAGATGAAGATATCAGGACTTTTACAACCGATTCCTATGGACAGTTTATTGTTAATTTCAACACAGGAAATAGTCCGGATCAATCCGATGGAGGAAGTGAACATGGATCTCACGGAATGATTGCTTGGATTGATGGTAATTTCCCTCAAGTTGGAACTACTACGGTAATTATTGATCAGAATCTCCACCCTGTGGATCTGATAGCAAATGCTGCGGGAGTGAGCGTAGAGAGAACTAGGGGGGACAGAACAGTTAGCCTGAATCCAGCAATCGGATTTAACGCAGTTCCGGGAGATGTACTAACTTTCAGTGTGCCAGTAGTAAACAGAGGCATACTAACTTCCCCAGAAACTGATCTACGAGTAACTGGTCCTGATGGTGTCTCCTCCACAAGTTATGTTCCCTCGTTGGGAAGTTTGGAAGAACAGCGTGTAGAATTGGATTGGGAAGTACCCGCTGGTCAACCGATAGGTAATTCATTGTTAGAATTCATAGTCGATGAATCAGAAGCGATAACAAATGATGGAAATCGAAGCAATAACTTAGGTTTATTTAGCCTCTATATTGGAAGATTGCCAGTTGCAGAATTATCGACAAATTCCCCTGTTCAAACGTATGAAACTGCTACCCTTGATGCAATGAATTCAATCGACCCCGATGGTGGAATCGTGGAATGTGTATTTGAGATTGAATCAACCTCTGGAAATATGGAAATTATAGAAGATGATGATTGTATTCATGACTTGGTTTGGGAGGATGATGGTGAATATCTGGTACGATTGACGATTACAGATGCGGAGAGTGACACAGATACGATTGAGGAGACCTTTACTATCCTAAATCGCCCACCTGAAATTATCGTAGATGCTTCAGCATATTCTATTCCAGTGCTTTCCTCTGTGACATTCGAAGTAACTCATCGTGAAGATATGGATACGAATAATCCAATCTCCCCTGTCGATATATCCTGGCAGACCGCCTGTGAGGAAGGTAGTACGGTTAGCGCCAGATGCACAGTAACTCCAACTCAAGAAGGAAATTACACAATCGAGGTAATTGCATTGGATGATGATGGAGCCACTGTTACCGAAGAAGTAACCGTAGAAGTGACGAATATCGCCCCATCAGGGTTAGAAGTGGAGATTTGGCTTTCAAGTACTAGATTAACTCCAGACTCTAGAGGAGTATACACAATTAACGAAGGTGATTTAATAGAGATTAGAGGCTCTGCAGAGGATTCACCAAATGATATTGATGATTTGGCCCACCTATGGTCACCAGACGCTGAACATCATCCCGAGATAAAGTTGGAAAGTATTGGACAAAATTCGATTATTGAGCATACATATACCACCTCAGGATTACACCTAGCAACACTAGAAGTTACCGACGATGATGGTGCCAGTTCAGAAACTTTAGTCGTAGCAATTGAGGTTGTAAATATCGCTCCAAAGATAGACCCTATTAGCGCCCCACTACCAGTCCCAGAAGACGGAGAAATCAGTATCATTGCCAGTGTTTGGGATACAGTAGGAGATTTAGAAACTCTAGTCAGTTGTTACGACCTTAATCCAGAAGAGAATAGTGATGAATTAGGAGATTCAACCGATGATTGCGATTTCGAAGGAAATCGATTTATTGGTTCATGGCCAGATGCTCAACAGGCACCATCGATGATAATATTCCACACCACTGATGATGATGGAGATACCGTATCTGTTGAGATTCCAATAAGTGTCAACAACGTAAAGCCGGATGCATATGCTATGGTGAGTAATCAAAATCCAACAATAGGAGATTTTATAGTTCTAAGTGCTAACTTGACAACCGATTCAAGTTATGACCTTGAAACTCTGAGATATGTATGGGATTTGGATGTAAAAACCGACAGTGACGGAAATGGTAATCCCTCGGATGATGAGGATTACGTGGGACAATGGTTTACGTGGGAAACTGATACTTCAGGTACAATATCCGTGAAACTAACCGTGACAGATGAGGAGCTCTCTGATTCAATGCTAATTACCTTGAATATCGAAGAAGCGCCTTTTAGCTTTGGAGACTTAATTTCTTCACCGATCGTGATTATTGTAATTCTGCTAATTTTGGCCGGTGGTGGAGGCTTTGCATATGTGCAGATGCGTAAACCCGACGATTTAGTACAAGCACCTGCAGAGGCAAAGCGCGGTCGTAAAGTATCCATGGATGATGCATTTGACGACCCTGAATTTGACCCCTTCAGTCAGGACAAGGCCAAGAGGAGAGTACAAGAACAAAAAAGAAATGATGAGGGCGAAATGGTGGAGCCAAAAGAGAAATCGAAAACTAAAGTTCCTGAATTAATTGTATCCGAAGATGCTCCCATGATTCAGATGAGTGAGCTCGACGAAGAGTATGAACAAGCAAGATCTTCAGAAGTGGTTAATGACGAGGTATTCAATGACTTATTGGAAGACACGGAGTCTTCTAGCGAAGAAGAGTGACCGCTGTAGCCAAGACTCTCAATAACCGTTCTTTGTTGCTCGATTTTAGCGAAGCACTCATTGAGGAAGAGTAGCTCCTGTAGCTGTGGTTAATCTATTCAGATTACTTGGCTTACCCGACCCCTCTAAGTCGGCTGAACCTATCAAGAGGCCTCCACGGTCAGCCGATCCAGGGCCTCAGAACAACGATTCTTTCCATGATTTGGGAAAGGAAATATGGGTGGAGAGGACTCATAAATTGATTGGCGAAGCTGAACGTTTTGTTCACTATATTAAACCCGATGATTTACATAGATTGAATGTAGATGGGATGGGCCATAATTTAGCGCAGGGAAATCTTGTGATTGTAGATCTTGGCTCACTTACTCATATGCCAAGTCAACAAGATGTTTGTCGACGAAGAATTCAGGACCTTGCGCAACAAACCGGACTTCCAGTGTTTGCTCTAAACGAGGCAGACACCTTGCTGATGATTGCCGGTCGTAATATGCGAGTTGATACGGAAAAACATAAGTTAGGGGTGGCTCAATGGAGCCAATTATCTGATGACTAAGCATAGTCGATTTGACTACGCCAATCCGATTCGCTAGGGCCGGGCCCGAGTTTGTCGAAGCCTATCTGGAAAAGTTTCACAGGTATGGATTCGGAACCTACTCCTTCTGGCGCCTCGATTTCTTCCACTCTGAGGATTACTAAAGTTCCAACGGCCTCTTCAGGCAATGGATAAAAATCCACTACTCTGCAATTAATTGCACATAATGCAGAATCATAATTTGGCGGTGATTCGGGTAAGAAATCCCATTCTGATTTTTCTCTTGCTACAAGTTTGACCGTTTTGTTGACGGCACTGGCTGATTCCAAATCAGCATTCAAGATAAAAATCGAGGCTTTGGAACCTACCCCTTCTTCCTGTAAATTTACTAGTGTATCTCTAGGTCTCCCCTCCCTATTTGTCGATAATGAGAGGGCAAGAAGTGGTGGGTGATTTGAAACAATACTGATTGAAGACATAGGTGCTATATTTTCTACTCCTGATTTGGATTTTGTACCTACAAGAACCACGGGTTTCGGCATTAATAGGGATGCAAGCCAAGCCCTTCTATCTCTGAATCCGAGGGAATCTACATCGATTTTGTATGAACCATCTCCTATCTTTGGAGGAGGTGGAGGGTCTCCTTCTTCATCGGTGAGCCATGTGTCTAGTGCACCCGATTCCATCTCACTCGCAGAAAATGCAGTGAATTCACGGAATGCTTGCCAACGAGCAATCTCCGAAGGATCTTCCTCTCTAGATTGTTTACGGGCAATCGATGCATCGGAGTATGTGACGCAACGACGAAGGTATCTAGAAACCACTTTTCGTCGTTCGTCGATATCCATTAACTCTCAACCCCAAGTTCACCCATCAGCCTATCTACATGGCCGGTGGCTCTTACATTATAGCCTACAAATTCGAAATTTCCATCCAAACCAATGACGAAAGTTGAGCGAGAAACTCCCAAGTATGTCTTTCCATAATTCAACTTCTCTCTCCAAACGCCGAAGAGATTATGCAATTCGGTGTCTTGATCAACGATTAATTCGAAGTTGAGATTATGCTTATTTATGAAGTTAGAATGAGATTTTGAGGAATCCTTGGATACGCCAATGACTCGGTATCCTACTGCTTTTAATCTGTCAAAATTATCCCTAAAATCACAGGCTTGTTTAGTGCAGCCAGGCGTCGAATCTTTCGGATAAAAGTAGAGAATTACTTTCTCCCCTCCTTCAAGGATTTCACTTAGCCTAATCGTGGTTCCATCTGTCAATTCAGCTTCAAAATCTGGGGCGTTTTGGCCGACTTCAAAATTTACCAACTCGTCGCTCATAATTTTTCCAAATAAACGGGGGTGATGAATGCTCGTATTGGGAGCATTGAAGAAACAAGGCTGTCTGAATAGAGGTATGGGTAAAGTAGGAACGTTTGGAGGAACCCTTTCTGTTATTCTTGGAGTATTATTTCTGATTGGTTGGTTTGGAGCGGGTATGGGGATTGATTACATCGACAATCAGTTAGAAGAAAATTGCGATAGCACGAGTGGACAAATTGGACAAATTACCGGCTGGGATGAGGGACAGTGTCAGGATGGAAGAGATTCACGGGACCTTCTTTCTTCATTACAATATTCATTGCTACTTGGTGGAGTGGCACTATCTAGCACGGGTGTCTTTGTGTTAGTTAGATATTGATTTTTATCCCTTTGATTCTTCTCGAATTCGTTTTTTACTCGCCGCCCAGCTGCAGATAGGACAATCTGATAGATTGTGATTACGTGCTGGGCAATATTCGCGACCAAAGAAAATAATTTGTAGATGGCGGCGATTCCAAGTTTCCATGGGGAAAACAGCCTTCAAATCACGTTCCGTTTGCTCCACATTACGCGCCTTAGAGAGGCCCCAGCGACTTGCTAAACGGTGTATGTGTGTATCCACAGGAAACGCTGGAATTCCGAATGCTTGAGCCATAACGACGCTAGCAGTCTTATGCCCAACCCCTGCAAGTGATTCTAAGAAATCCCAATCCGGAATAATTTCTCCACCTCCTTGCAGTATTTGTTCTGCCATTGATTTCAGATTCTTTGCTTTGGTTGGTGCGAGTCCGATTTCTCGGATTAAATTCTGTATCTCATCAACTTCCAAAGAAGCCATCTTTTCTGGATTATCGGCTCTTGCAAATAAAGCCGGTGTCACCTCGTTTACTTTCTTGTCAGTTGTCTGTGCAGAAAGCATAACTGCAACTAACAATGTGTATGAGTCGCTATGATCTAAAGGAATTGGAGTTTCAGGGTACAATTCGTCTAACTGCGCCCCTATTTTTTCAGCCTTATCGGCCCTTTTCATTGTTGAATTTCCCCCTCTTCCCGGAGCCCCAGAAATAGTGAGCCGCCTACAATTAATCCTGGAATTAGGTAACATGGGCCGTACATCCAAGTGTCCCAGTCTTCACCAGCGCTTCCTCCAAGCAGAAAGTAGGCTGCTATTCCGGCAAATAGCGCGGGCAACAAAGACACGCCCCCAAACACCAGCCCCCTCATTAGACGCATGAATACGGCCAGACTACAATAGTCATCAACCTTCGTCAGAGGCCCAGTAGTTGTTCCATCTCTAAACCAGTCTTTGTGTTCAGCACATCTGCTGCTTCTAGCCAGCCCTTTCGAGCGATTTGAACACCGTACCAAACATCAGCCAAACCCTCTGTTCCATGAGCATCAGGGTTGATACAAACTGGGACACCTTGTTGCTTGGCATAATGACAGAGTCTCCAATCTAGATCTAGTCGATAGGGGGAGGCATTGATTTCAACCGCTTTCAATTCACCTTCTGAGTTAAGTTCCCCCATCCTTCGTAACACTGCATGCATATCAACAGGAAAACCTTCTCGACCCTGTAATATTCTTCCAGTTGGATGACCTAAGATAGTGAATGTCGGATTTTCAATGGCCTGAATCAGGGCTTCAGTGTTCTCAATTTCGTCTCGATTTCTCCAACTCCCTAAGGCGTGTACTGAGCCTACAATGTGACTCATAGACTGGCGAGTTACATCTGGATAATCTAGACCACCGTCAACTAGGATGTCGCACTCAGAACCATGGAAAATTCGAAAATCTTCACCTGAGTCGGCCCATCCTTCGTTGAGTGCACGAATCATTTCAGCTTGTGCTGGTATTCCATCTGCGGGAATACCAATTTGTCGACCTCCGATATTAAGGATTTCAGAGTGGTCTGCAATACCGAGATACTGCCAACCTAACTCCTGTGCTGCTGTGGCCATTTCTTCCAACGTATTTACTCCGTCAGATGCCACAGTGTGGTTGTGAAGTGCTCCGCGAATATTCTCTGGTTGGATTAGATTTGGAAGGGAACTAGATTGAGCCGCTTCTATTTCTCCTGTGTCTTCACGCATTTCAGGAGGAACCCAAGCAAGTCCCAGATGACTGTAGATATCCTCCTCGTTAGCGCATTCTAGAGTGTATTTGGCCGCCTCCATACCAATTGCATCACCGGCCTCTTTCTCGGAGAATAGGCCGAATTCATTCAATCTAAGGCCACGGTCTATGGCTAACTGACGCATTCGGATATTGTGTTCTTTCGAACCCGTGAAGTAAGCCAAAGTGAATGGAAAAGTAGCGGGTGGAACTATTCTGACCTGAGCATCGATTGTTGCATCCCCGCTTCGCTCCATCATTGACTCTGCAAGTTGCGCATCAAGACTTCCTGTTGTACCAGAGACCGATAGCATGTCTTGCTCTAAAATTAGGCTAACCTTTGACTCGCCAGAACCCTTTACCTCAGCAATTCCGGGAAGAGATAGTATAGCCTTTACTACAGAATCATGATTCTCTGGTTCTGCCGCAGCGACGATATCTAGGTCTCCAATAGTTTCTCTACGCCGTCGTGCACTACCTGCTAGTTGCGCCCGAGAAACTCCTGGAATCGAAGCAACCCTAGCCTCCAAAGCCCGCCCAAACATCAGACCTACGTCCATTCTAGATCGGCCTTGGTAACGGCGGAGTAACTCGATTCCTTCGAGATATTTCTGTTGGCTTTTTTCACCAAAACCTGAGAGAGGAGCAACATGGCCTAATTCACATGCTATCTTTAGAGAGTCAACCGAATCTACTCCGAGTTCCTCATACATTAACCGGGCGCGTTTTGGCCCTAATCCAGGTATTCCTACAATCTCGATTAAACCCGGTGGGATTTTCCCATATAGTCCGTGCAAATCCCCCCAAGTACCTTCCATTACAGCCTCGGTAACTAAGCCGCTGATTCCTTTACCAATTCCCTTGACCTCAACCAGCCTTCCTTCTTTCACAACAGTGAGTAGATCTTCCTCCATGGATGCGAGGGCTCGGCTGGCATTTTGGTATGCTCTGACTCTAAACACATTGGCTCCATCTAGTTCCAGAAGTACTCCTACTTGCTCCATTACAGCAACCACGGAAGACTTGGTTTGGAAAGGAGGGCCTGTGCTTCGAGGTTTGGGTAGACTCCAACCCTTGACCTTCACCATGAACTGAACGAGGCTTCTCGGCCCTTGAGGATGTCCATCAGCACTGTTGAACCCAAGACTCACAAATGCAGACCCAATCGCAAAGATGTGGGGTTACTTGCGACTCTTGAAACCGCCTCGATAACCCTCTGTGGTATCGCTATGTTGCTTTGGATGAGTATTGGTACTTTTACTCGAGCTGAGTGGGGAGAAGCATTCGCTCAGAAAACAATCTTTGTCTTGTGTGTGACCTCTGCATTTTTGTTAGTTCTTCTACATCATTTGGGAGGGGAACTGTGGGGTTCTCGTAACGTTGCACTACCATTTGCTTTGACCGCTCTAATTGTTGCTGCTGCAGGATCTCTAAACATCAAGGGCCAAGATGTGCAAGGCGAGATTAACCCTCACGAAATAATGAGGATGAGAAAGCGTGAAAGAGATGAAGAATGATTCTATTCTTAAGTTCATTCAACGCCCAATTTGTCATCAATAAAGGCACGCATGTAAGCGGGGAGTTCCCCATTGACAAAGATTACATCGTTAACTTCATCGAGTTTCATCAATGAATAGTAAATCTGCATGGCAGTCATTGGAGTTGAACTGCATCCAGTACAACCCCCCTCAAGTGAAATCATGATTATTCCATCTGTGGTGTCGACTACATTGACGATACCATCATGGGCGTCCAAAATTGCTTGAACTGGACCGACGGATTGCAAAATTAACTGCTTATCCACCTCTGCCATGTGAATCCCTCTAAAGCCCCCATCGGGCGAGGTGCTTTGAACCATTGGTGGGCTGACCGTCAATGTGGCAGACATGGTGAGGGTTCTGATGGTCGACCTGCTGGTCGAGCGTGAGACTTTCGGGCATGGGGGGAATCAAGAGGTTGTGAGACCATTTGCAGCTCTTGGAGATGTAGAGTTACTTCTTGTAACACCTCAAATGCAATCATTTGAGGCCGGAAAAAAAGCCGAATTAGGAGAAGTGACACTTTCTGAAGAAGATGTTCCTCACTGGGATGATGATTTTCCTTTCTGGCAATCAACCACCGTTGAATTAGAAGGCAGAACAGTTTGCTTCCGCAGAATCGTAATGCCCATGATTGAAAATGATGCAGATATGTTAAATTGGCTAGACTCGATTACTGTCGATGCCGTTGTTTGTAGTGGCTCCCGTCGTAATGTTAGCATGTGGGAAGATTGGATGGCTCCTGCAGCGTCCTTAATTCGAGCCTCTGCAAATGCTGGAAAGCCAACATTAGGAATTTGTTTTGGTCACCAATTACTCTGCCACGCTCTAGGCGCCACTATCGAACGTGCTGAATCGCTATCAAGCGGAATTTGGGACTTGAATTTGACAGACGATGGAGGAGATGATGAATTGCTTACCTCGCACGTTTCGGATGATTCAATTGTAGCTGGATTATTCACCCACCAAGATCATGTTATGACCGTGCCAGAGTCTTGTTCTCTTCTATGCTCAACCAATCATAACGGAGTTGCTGCAGTGCGAGTTCTTTCCAAAAATGGCGAGCCTTTACCGGCTTGGGGGATACAATTCCATCCAGAGGCTGCAAGAGCGAGAATTGAGCGGGCTCACGAATGGGGCCACATAACCAATG
Source organism: Marine Group II euryarchaeote MED-G37 (assembly GCA_002457555.1). Lineage (GTDB taxonomy): Archaea > Thermoplasmatota > Poseidoniia > Poseidoniales > Thalassarchaeaceae > MGIIb-O1. The sequence continues at coordinate 13,009 of NTJQ01000011.1, read as the reverse complement.
AAGAATTGGCATCTTTCAAGGGCGAGCATGATGGGGCTAGCATATTGTCTTCATTCGCCACTGTCGTAGAACGCTATCAAGCATAATCTCCGCCCCATAGGGGCGATTATTGTGGATTCGGATTAAATAGGGACCCTAGGTCGGCGTCTCAACCTAATTGGTGATATTATGGACGGAGAACAAATTGGAATGATGGGAATGGGAGCAGGAATACTAGGTCTGCTCATTGCTTTCTTGTTATATCGAAAGGTAGATTCAATCGAAATTGAAAACAAAACTGTAGCAACTATCACAGGAAGAATTCAGGATGGCGCAATGGCTTTTCTGATGGCGGAATATCGAATGCTGGCGATTTTCATCGTTATTGTCGGTGCGCTATTATTCGTCGGCGGTGAGGATAATGGCCTTGGTTTGGAAACCATGGTCGCTTTCATCATCGGTGCTCTTTGTAGTGTAGCAGCTGGATTTAGTGGAATGCAATCCGCTACTAGTGCTAATGGTCGCACAGCGCAAGCTGCGGCAAACGGAGGCCAAGCTGCGGCTCTCACCACATCGTACAATGGTGGAGCAGTAATGGGACTCGCAGTAGGCGGACTCGGACTATTCGGAATCTCCCTGATGTATTTCATGACAGACCCAGTTGGCGGAGACGGATTCCTTTCTGTTGAGAACGTCGCTGGATTCGGAATGGGTGCTTCTTCTATCGCACTATTCGCTCGTGTTGGTGGAGGAATTTACACCAAGGCTGCGGATGTAGGAGCTGACCTTGTCGGTAAGGTAGAAGCTGGTATTCCTGAGGATGACCCACGCAACCCTGGTGTAATCGCTGACAATGTTGGAGACAATGTTGGTGACGTTGCTGGAATGGGTGCTGATATTTTCGAGTCGTTCGTAGGTTCAATCATTGCTGCTATGGTCATCGCTCAGGCCAGCGAAGATCTGGGCCCAGATTACCTCATGATTCCAATTGCTCTGGCTATTGTAGGATATATTTCTTCCATTATTGGGGTTTTCTCAATTGCTGGAATGAAAAACATGCATCCTGGTGCTGCACTCCGTAACACTACATTCATTGGGGCTGCTCTATTCATCGGTGGAGGATACTTCGCTCTTGATTATCTAGAACTAGACACAACCGTAATTCAAGCAGTGGCAATTGGATCACTAGTAGGTATTCTAATCGGACTGGTTACCGAATACTACACAGGAATTGAACCTGTATTCGGAATCAAGGTACAAGCTATTCCATACATCGGAGAGGCTTCCAAGACTGGCAGTGCAACGAATGCGATTGCAGGTCTTGCTGTAGGTATGCAATCTGTATTCCTTCCCGTTCTTCTAATGGCCGGTGGAATTTACTTTGCTAACGATGTAATGGGCGGCGGAGATGCCGGCCTTTACGGAATAGCAATGGCCGCTATGGGAATGCTAGGAACAGTTGGTGTTACCATGACAGTCGATGCTTACGGACCAGTAGCGGATAATGCTGGTGGAATTGCAGAGATGTCGGGACTAGGAAAAGAAGTGAGAGAAATCACAGATGGCCTAGACTCAATTGGAAACTCAACTGCTGCAATCGGAAAAGGATTCGCAATAGGTAGTGCTGCACTAACTGCTTTGGCATTATTCGCCGCATACAAGACTAGGGCAGAAGAAGCCTTGGGAGTGGGTGAAACGCTAGACCTTTCCTTAACTAATCCAGATGTTGTAATCGGCCTACTGATCGGTGGCGCACTTCCATTCGTAGTCGCTGCTATGACAATGAAGTCTGTAGGGCGTGCGGCTGAAGAAATGATTACAGAAATCCGCAGACAATTCAGAGAAATTGACGGATTATTGGAAGGTCGTGAAGGGGTCGAACCAGACAGCGCAACTTGTGTCGATATTTCCACACGGGCGGCTCTGCGCGAGATGATTATGCCAGGAATAGTTGCAATAGCAAGCCCTGTTGTAATTGGAATGGCACTAGGACCTGAGGCTCTCGGAGGAACTTTGGCTGGTGCAACTGTAACTGGTGTACTGATGGCTCTATTCATGGCAAACGCCGGAGGAGCATGGGACAATGCAAAGAAAGCTATCGAGCAAGGAGAGATTCCAGGCGCAGAAAAGGGTGACGATGCTCACTCTGCTGCGGTAGTCGGTGACACAATTGGTGACCCATTCAAGGACACCAGCGGACCTTCACTAAACATCCTGATCAAGCTGATGTCAATCGTATCGGTTGTTATCGCCAGTCTAATTGCATAATCTGCCCAAACAGGTTTGGACGCTGAAGCGTCAGACTCTTGAGAGTCTGGCTTTACGGTCGACCATGCGGAGCGGCGCCATTGGCCTGACCATGCTATTGCTTATGGCGGGTGTAACTGGCTGTGCTGGTCTTACTGGGTCAGGTGGAGGTGGAAGTTCAGATCACACAATTGATGTACCAACTTGGCACATCGGAGATTGGTGGCTATACACATTCTCAACCCCAGAATACACCGATGATACTGCCCGCCTGGTAGTTGCCTCGGATAGCGAAGAAGAAGGAACTGCTTACATGCTGGCAATCTCATCTATAGGAGAGGCAAGAAGGCACGCTGTTCTCAACCACAACCCATTCCTTGGAAGAATAACTCACGACAATCTCAGTGCATTTGAGAATGGTATCGCTCAACCTGTTCTGACCTTCCCAATTTCAGAAGGGGACTCTTGGACATTTTCTCTATTTACCAACGATTGGACGACTACAGCCCTAAATGTAGGTAGCAACCATGCAACAATGTCTGCACAAGCAGCAGATGGTGCTAGACTTGACTACACCTTCAACACAGATGTTGGCTTCTTCTCATCTTTCATCTGGACTGATGCTGAAGGGATTGAGCAGTTACGAATGATGCTCGCAACAAATGGGCACACAGAAGATGGCCAAGGACACAATGGAGAGGTCTTCTTCATTCGTGGTGGTGATCTCTATTCAGATGCTTGGGAAAATGCGGGTACTGATTTTGAGATACGAGATACATTCCTCGTCAGTGACCACCCTAGTGATGGAGAATGGGATGAGATGGTGTACTACCTAGACGCAGCCTGTGGAAGTGGCGGTTCAAGCATTAGCCTAACTCTTCGAGACCACACCTCGGTATCGGCTCTACAACGTACTTGGGGGCCAGGAACAGAAGAATACGGAACTCTCGGAACCATTCCCTACCCGAGTGAGGAATATACACTTACTCTGACCTTTACCGGCGATTCAGATCTTCGATTAATTATAGCCGGTGCAATTACCTATTCTTGGACACTCTGAGGTGTCGAAATGACCTCCGGAACTCTCGTTATGCTACACGGCATGACAGGGACTACAGAGAAAATGCAACCACTTGCCAGGAGGTTAGCACCTTATGGTTGGAATATACTCTGCCCACAAGCAGAAATCGAACATCCAACAAGAGGTGGATTTGCTTGGTGGTTACGCGCTGAAGACCCAACTCTACCATTGGACTCTGAATCTCAAATGCAGGTCGAAGAGTCGATGCAGAGAGTGATTGAAGAGATTCCAGATGGACCCGTAATTATCGGAGGGTTTTCACAAGGTGGGGCGATTGCCTCTGCACTTTTGGAAACTGATTTACAGGAAAGAATCGTTGGTCTTGTTTTAATTGGAACAAAGACTGTTAGGCCAGATCGATTAATCGAATCACTTCCCTTCCTAAAGCCACGAGAAGTTGTTTGGATGCATGGAGTAAGGGATCATCTTGTATCTCTAGAGGTAGCGATAGAACACGCCGAAATCTTCGAATCAGTAGGATGGCCGGTTACTCGTTTTGAACATGAGAAAGGCCATATGGTCAATTTGAACCAATTAAATGAACTGAAAAATTCAATCCAAAGAATGGCTGATTCGGTTTAATCAAATCAGGCAAGGTAATCCATCAAATGATCTGAGCCGCCAATGAAGATAGGTTGTTCACCCCTAACGTCGAAGCAAACTGGAACCGTTCGGTGACCTGTTGCATCGACCACTTCCCATCGAAGGTCCTCTTCATGGTCGAAGTTTACCTCGGTGTAAGTTAGCCCTTTTGCATCCAGGACATTTTTCGCTCGAGTGCAATAATAGCACACCGTTTGTGAAAACATAAGGAAATCTGTCTCACAAGAATCAAGCCACTGTTGCATGCTCGCCAAGCTCTGCGCCCTCCATTGATTCTCCCTCTTCAGTCCACCATTCATCTTCGTCTTCATCGTCATCGCCCAAACGGCCTTCTAGGACTCGGTCTGTTTCATCTTCATCAATGAAAATCAACATTATTGCTGAAATCATTGTTAATGTGGCACCAACATAAATTGCAGATGAATAATCGAATATCTCAATCATTCTCTCCGTTAGCAAGTAAGCGGTTACTCCGGACAAATTAAACAGAGACATGTAAGCAGTAAATTGGGTTCCACCAACCTTGCTCCAAGTTAGCCTCATTGCAAGTGAAATGATACAAATCCAAGCAATGCCTGCCACGAATGCCTGAAAAATCAGGAATATTGTCATTACAGTAGTATTCGTCCAAAAGGGTTCTAGCATTGCAAGTGCTGCATTAGCCAACGAAAGTAAAAGGAATCCAACCATAGCAACTCTTCTTGTTCCGAACTTGTCCCCAAGAAGTCCACCGAAGATTTGACCAAACATTGCTCCAAATACTACAACTCCACCAACTATAGCATTGTACTTTGCCTGTGACCAACCGGCTTCGTTGATGAAAATATCAATGACAATCGGTCCCACGAAGTAATACAATTCTGATAACAAACAGAGGAAAATCAGTAAGAAAGCGGACCGTACTGAAAAGGCTTTGACAAGATAAAACGAAGTTCTTGCAACAGTAGTTCTAGTGCCTGTTGGTAATACCAAGAATGGATTTGGAACCTTAGGTAATTCTTTCGCATCTTCTATTTGATTCATTAATTTTGAAATTACTAATGTGATTATTCCGAGAGAGATGAACAAGTATGAAGCAGGATTTGTAAATTCTCGAAGATCCGCTCCGAGGCTCCAATCAATAGTGAATACATCAATTGCAAAGCCAACAAACCAAAGTGTGAGACCGAGAATTGCAAACAACGCAGGTATTGAGATTCTACTTTCGGACACCGCATAACCTACTGTTCTCGCTACTCGGAAGTCTTCTTCATCTAACCATGGAGTCTCTTCATCCTCAACATCCTCGAATTCTTCTGCTTCTGAACTAACGATTTCAGCTTCAATAACACCAGCCTTCTTTGACCATGGGAATAATTGCACTCCCGGCTTTTCAATCATGGTTAGTGGGAACCATGCGACCATCAGTAGAAGTACCATCGATGCTACTATTACTCCAATAATGCCAATCTTAGTGACAAGGACCCCTAGTGCAGCACCACCAATAATAATTCCAAGTCTCTTTGCAGCGAACATGAAACCATTGACCTTAGCAACTTCATCTGGTTGAAGAATTTCAACCGCTAGAGCATCAGTAGCCACATCCTGAAGGGAAGCGAAGATGTTGTGAATGAACAATACTCTCGTCACCAATTGAATTTCATTATTCAAATCACCAATTGTCGAGTCAATAACCAACAAACCACCTAGACTCACAGCCATTCCAGTTTGAGCGAACAACACCCATTGTCGACGTGGGCCAAATCTCTCGATAAATACAGCGTCAACAACAGGACCCCATATCCACTTGAATGTCCAAGGTAATGCTACAGTCGCGAATAGAATTGCAATATCCTTCACTTCTGTGCCGTTCTCCACAAGATAAGCTGCAAAGGCAACGCTAGCGAATCCCCATGGCAATCCCTGAGCGAAGTAAAGAATACAGAGAGTAATCACTCTCCGGGTTTTGTTTTCCGTAAGAGGACCGCCTTCTCTCCATTCAGAAAATGCTGTTTTTGTGGATGATATTGCAGTTGAAGGCATCGATTTGTAACGTTCTACATCAAACGCATTTGAATAAAACGGCTCTTCCGATTCTGACTTCCAACCTTCTCTCACAGCAACTACACCGAGAAGAGCAGTGATTGCTAGGAACGGTATGAAGAATGCAATAGGTCCAACCGAGGTCTTGCCAATGTTATTACTTGAATCCGTAAAAGATACGTAAATTGGGAATTCTGCATAGACCTCACCCGGATTGCCTCCGTCATCGGAATAGTACATCCGGAAATTACCGGAACAGTCAGCAATAGGGCCAACGGGACCTGGGGGGTCTGTACATTGCGGGCCGCCCTGAGCCGGTACTGAGTATTCTACAGTCAAAGTTAGCATGGTGTCTTTGTCCCACGTTCTAACTGAATCATCTACTAGAATATCCCACTGAGTAGTGAAGTCGTTGCCATTATTAACAGAATTCGCCGATTGAACAAATTGATCAATTTCCTCTTGCCCTCTAGAGAGAGTTAGAGTTAGGTCGGTGCAATCGCCTCCACAATTTCCAGACTCAATATTAAATTTCAATCTCATCGAAATAGTTTCATTAATTGCTAGTAGGAAACCATCTGTAAAAGCTGACTGCATGTTACAAGTATACTCTACAGATACATCATTCCCTGCCGGAAATGCAATTTCACCATATCCTGAATTTGAGGAACCTGTTGAAGCATTATCGAAATTACTCCAACATTCAGATAAATCATCTGAACCCCAGAAGTACATGTAGGGTTGTTCTTCTGTTGGATGATTATTTTGGCCATCTTGCGCTGCAACAAATACAGATAGGATACTTACGGAGAAAAGTAAGACCACCGCTAAAGAAAGCCCTCTACTTGCATAGCGCATGGGTTTGGGGGTAGAAAGTAGCGTTTGAGTGTTCGCCCAACAAGGTTCGGTTCAAATTGCTACCAATCCAGAATTATCATAGTTCCAATCAATTATTTGCCAACCTTTCTCAGATAATCTAGAACGGACCAAATTAAGTCTCATTGGATTACAAAGAAGGGCGGCACAACCCCCACCACCTGCACCCAATGCTTTCCAGGCCATGACCGAACCATCAGCAATCATCGGATCGATTGTCGAGCGAAATGGTTGATGTATTGAGGAGTCAAGTGAATCGACTCCCTCACAGACTTCATTCAAGGCATCTACAACTAATTGCCGATGATCTCTTTGCAGGGCATCAGCCATCTTTTTCGTAGCCAAGCGAATAGTATGCAGGCCATTGATTACAACGGGATCGCCTGCATCATATCGAGACCAAACTAATTCTTGCATATCTCCCGATTTATGTTGTATTCCGCTATGGGCAATAATCAGATGCTTATGCAGCCATTTTCTAGCAGATGGAGCTGGTTCAAATGGTAGATGTTCAACTCCATCCCCTATGAATAGAAAACGATTGAATCCGCCGTGTGCAGATGCCCATTGGTCTTGACGACCACAACGATTTCCATTCTTTGTTTCTGCCTCAAATGCTGATTCTGCAATTGCATCTAGGTCAGTTAAATCATCAACTCCAAGAGAGGCGATTTTTGCTACATTCAGAGCACCGCTAGTCCCAAGTCCAGAACCTGTAGGGACTTCAAATTGGAAATCGACATTTCCACCTCCTGTGGGAGTTGCTATAACCCACTTATCTATTGTGAAGTTAACAACTTCACCTCCATGATCGTGAGTGTATGGTGCTAAGTCGGTCCAACCACCTGCAAGGTCGACTCTTAGTGGGGCTCGATATCCACCCATGAATCGCCTGATGGCTTGGTGATGATAACCCTACGGTGAGAACAAAGAACCAAAAATAACGGGTATCAACACCGGGTCGGGACAAACATGCAGTCGAATGTTGAAAGTGCTATCCAAGCCTTCTCAGAAGGTCAGCCAGTGATGGTTTTCGACTCTGATTTCAGAGAATGCGAAACCGACCTTCTATGGCCTGCAACAGCGGCCAGTCCAGCGGTTATGCGAAGATTGAGACAGGACTGCGGAGGGCTTCTATTCTTGGCAGTCGGTGATGAAATAGGTAGTCTATTCGGGCTTCCTTGGTTACAGGATATCCATACCCATCCGGCACTCGTGGCTGAAAACCCAGTTCTTGGTAAACTAATCACTGACGACTTACAATATGATTCACGCTCTGCCTTCACGCTTTCTTTGAATCATAGAGAAACATACACCGGAATTACCGACAGGGATCGTGCCCTAACCACACGAAGGTTTGGGGAATTAGCAGGTGAGATGATGGAGGTAAATGCATCTGAGGAAAAAGCACAGGAGGCCCTCGGTATTGAGTTCAGAACCCCTGGCCACATTCCAGTTTGTAGGGAATCATCAGGTGGACTAAAAACTAGACAAGGGCACACTGAATTGGCGGTTGCAATAGCAAGACTTTCTGGACATGTTCCAGCCACCATAGGAGCCGAAATGTTACAACCAGATGGAGATAAAGCTCTGAGTGTTGAGGCAGCAAGACAGTACGCAGAATTGCACGGTATACCAATGATAACAGGTGCTGATTTATTGAACGCTCTGAGAATTGAAGAATGACCGAAGCATTGAGGATATTTGACTGAGAGGAGATATTGATGGTTCGGGTCATGGCAGTCGGGGTTTTCGACCTACTGCACGCAGGTCACCTGCATTATGTCGAGCAAGCAAAGTCCCTAGGTGATGAGTTGATTGTAGTAGTCGCCCACGATGATACTGTGAGAAAACAAAAACACGAACCAGTAACTAACCAGGATTTACGCAGGCGCATGGTACTAGGTTTGAAACCGGTGGATGATGCTATAATTGGCAATCCTCCGACTATTCCAATTTTCGATATTCTAGAAGTAGTGAAACCCGATGTTATCGCTTTAGGTTACGATCAGAAGCACTCACGCGACTCTATCAAGAAAGGATTGGAAGAGAATGGTTGGGGTAATATCGAGGTGAGAAGGGTGGAAGGATTAGCTGACGACCTCGACGGAACAAGGAAAATCATTGCTCGGATTATCGAACTCTGGTCTGGTGAAACTGGTGGTCCTTACGAGGAGGATTGAGAATGTTTACCGGGATTGTAGTCGCAGCTTGCGAGGTTGTGGCAACAGAGCAAGGAGAAGAAGTACGTTCCATTCTTGTAAACCTCAGCGGCCATGACGAGGACCTAGAAATAGGCGCTAGTGTGGCGATAGATGGCGTTTGTATGACAGTAGTGTCTTCACAAGATGGAAGAGTTAAATTTGAGGCGATTCCTGAAACCTTGGACCGCACTACGATTGGCTTGCTTCGCCAGGGAAGTCGAGTCAATATTGAGAGATCTCTAAGGATGGGTGATGAGTTGGGAGGTCACATTCTCTCCGGCCATGTCATGTCAACTGCTAGGATCCTAAAAAGGACTGAGAAAGGCGAAGGAATCGATTTACTGATTGAACATCGAGACGATACCAAACCATACATTCTGGAGAAGGGATATGTTGCCGTTGATGGTATGTCTTTGACGGTTGGAGAAGTGCACTCGGAAGGTTTCAATCTACATATCATTCCAGAAACTCTGAGGATTACCACCATCGGAGAAAAATCCGAAGGAGACTTTGTGAATATTGAAGTGGATTCACGAACTCAAGCGGTTGTAGACACAATTAGAAGTATGGAGATAGAGAGATGAGGATAGTTGCAGTCTGCGGATCTTTCCATAAGAAAGAAGTCGAGAAAATGTTAGAATTTGCCCGAGATGAAGCCTCCACTATGAACTCACAATTAACGGATGTTGTTTGGGTTCCGGGTTCTATGGAAGCACCTCTCGCTTTAGAAAGACTACTCATCCGTGAGGATGTCGATGCAGCGATTACATTGGGGATTATCGAGCGAGGACAGACCCAGCATGGACTGGTGATGGGGCAATCTGTAACCCGTGCAATTATCGATTTACAAATTAAGCACGACAAGCCAATAGGTTTGGGGATTATTGGACCGGGGGCGGAGCCGGAGCACATTGAACCCCGGCTAGAACCTCATGCTCGTGCCGCAGTTGGCGCTGTAGTTGCTATGAAAAACTGATGTTATTCGGACAAATATCAGTCAAGTTTGAGAGTCAATGTTCAAAGAATACCGGACATTGGGAGACCTATGTCCGACGAGGTCCGCAATACAATCATCATCGGTTCAGGCCCCGCAGGATACACCGCTGGGCTATATTCTGCTAGAGCGATGCTGGAGCCTTTGATGTTCGCAGGATATGCATCGGGAGGTCAGCTCATGCTGACTTCTGATATCGAAAATTTCCCCGGTTACCCACAAGGAATCGGCGGCCCCGAAATGATGATTCAACTTAGAGAACAAGCCGAAAGGTTTGGCCTTGAGGTTCACGATAAAAACGTCGAGAGGGTCGATGTCAGCAACAGGCCTTTCAAAGTCTGGGTTGAAGGAGAAGAATATCTTGCTCAGACCTTGATTATCTGTACAGGTGCAGAGGCGATTTGGTTGGGTGCAGAAGGGGAAGATGCACAGAAAGGTCGTGGAATCAGCACCTGCGCAACCTGTGATGGTGCATTTTTCCGTGATGAGGAAATTATCGTTATAGGCGGTGGTGACTCAGCAATGGAAGAAGCTACTTTCCTGACTAGATTCGCTAGCAAGGTTACTATCATCCACAGAAGGGATGTATTCAAGGCCTCAAAAGTGATGTACGACAGAGCGGTAAATCATCCAAAGATTGAAATCAAGACTTTTCGCTCAGTGAAAAAATGGCTTTCTGATGAAAAAGGCCTCACTGGAGCTGTATTGGAAGATCCTCGTGACGGTTCAACAGAAGAGATTTCATGCACTGGAGCATTCATAGCAATTGGCCACAAACCAATTACAACCTTCCTAGAGGATCAAATTGAAACCGATGATTCAGGTTACATAGTTCCAAAGGAGCATACAATGACTAGCACCCCTGGAGTATTTGCGGCTGGTGACGTTGTAGATACAAGATACAGGCAGGCAATCACCGCCGCTGGAATGGGTTGTCAGGCGGCAATCGATGCTGAGCGATGGTTAGAAGATCAACACTGAAGTGACGGAATGGTTGAATTCGGAGTATTCAGTAATCGAGAACACTGGCAAGAGAAAAGTTGGCTATCACACCGGGTAGGTGATTTGTTCTACCTCTCTCACACGATAGTCACGCTTTGGTGCGCTGTACTTTGGTTAGGGCCATATGAGTGGATGTGGTGGGGTGTCGTCATTCTATACGCCGCCACGGAAATACTCTGGTTTTTCCGCGGTCGATTCTGTATACTTTCAGATTTAGAAAGATACTTCAAAGGAATCCCGAGACCCGATGACCCATTAGACCAAAATTTTGTTCGAAGACTTTGGAATCTATTGTTCCGAAGGGATATTTCATCCGAAACAGCACAGGTTTTGACTCGGATATGGGGCCGAATTGGTTTCACTGTTGCATTTCTCAGACTCTACTTATCTGGCGCCTTCTGAGTCTGCCGTGCAGGCCGAAGACAAAATGAATGAGTGGTGTTCTCTCAAGAGCATGGGCGAGCAACTGAGCCGAGAGGAGAGGGCTAGATATGCGCGTCATCTGATTCTTCCTGAGATGGGTGAAGAGGGCCAAAAGAAATTGAAAAATTCCTCTGTAATCGTTATTGGAGCCGGTGGATTAGGATCTCCTACTTTGCTATATTTGGCAGCGGCAGGTGTTGGCAGGATTGGAATAATCGATGACGATAGAGTCGACATAACTAATCTTCAAAGACAGGTGATTCATTCTACAGAAGCTGTTGGTTCTCTAAAAGTTGAGTCAGCCGCTAATCGGATTAGAGAATTAAATCCTGAAATAGAGATTGTTGAACATAACATCAGATTAGATGTCAGTAACGCCTTGGAGTTACTTTCTGATTGGGACGTAGTGATCGATGGTACTGACAACTTCCCAACAAGATATACAATCAATGATGCATGTGAAATTCTAGGAAAACCATGGGTTTTTGGAAGCATTCATAGATTCGAAGGTCAGGTTACTGTCTTCAATTTTAACGGCGGACCAAATTATCGAGATTTGTTTCCTAATGCACCCCCTCCTGAATTGGCTCCAAATTGTGCTGAGGCAGGAGTATTGGGGGTTTTGCCAGGAATAGTGGGTAGCGTTCAATCTGCTGAAGCAATCAAATTACTGCTAGGCATTGGTGACTCGTTGTCTGGTCATCTAATGGTGATTGATGCTAAATCCATGAAGACCCGTTCATTACAATTTGATAAAATAACTGAAAGAGAGCGAATTACAGAAATGTCTGAACAATTGATAATAGAGGCTTGCCAAAGTCAAGAGGTTAGGGGAGGGCCTCCTATTGGACATATACTAGAGATAACTCCTGCAGAATTTGTCGAAAGGCGTTCTAAGGGTTGGAACCCTTTCCTTTTGGATGTTAGAAGAGAAAATGAGGCAGCAATCGTTAGTTTGCCGGGAACTGATTTACGGATTGAACACATCGCAGTTCCTGCAAAAGCAGAAGATTTGCCAAAAGATTGTGATTTGGTCGTTTACTGTAGAAGCGGAGGCCGTTCGGATGCCGTCGCTAGATGGTTAGGCCAGTCTGGATGGGACAGAGCTAGGGTTTGGAATATGGTTGGTGGCATTCACCTTTGGGCGGATCAGATAGATTCTGCAGTCCCAAAGTATTGAATGCCATTATTTGTGGTATATACGTCTTCTATCAGTTGTTTAATTGTGGTATTAGGCTGAATATTTGCTGTTTTACATAAAAGACCCGGATATTTATCTATAATTATGGTGCTTTTATTATTAGTCTAGCTTTTAATTGTGGTTATATACAGGATTTTAATATCATAGCGATGGCCTGAAGGATAGCCTCCTCTCGTTATAGTGGTGTAATACTGAGCCATACAACGATTCTTTGTTGTACTAGTTGACACCGGGGGTGAACGTGACTGGACGACGAGGGATATGGCGTTGCCCTTCTTGCAACACACACCAGACTTGGAAATCCCGAGACAAAGGGACAACAAGATTGGACCGTAAGTGCACATCCTGCAACACTAGAATCAGAGTCACCCTAAATC
>NTJQ01000010.1 GCA_002457555.1 Marine Group II euryarchaeote MED-G37 | reverse complement strand
CCCTGCTTCCGCTGCATCGTGCCAAGTTCCAGCACAAACACACCATCTATCGCCGGCCTTTAACCCAGGAAAGCCAAATTGAGGAGCTGGTGTGATTAGGTCATTACCTTGTGACTTAGCAAATTGCAGGAAGTCGTCTGTTAGAATTGCACAAACGGTGTGTGAGCCTCTGTCTCGTGAATCTGTATTACAACAGCCATCCCTAAACCACCCTGTGAGTGGGTCGGTTGAGCATTTTTGTAATTCCGTGCCTTTGACATTTATTGAATCATGCATTACGCTGCTACCTCAGTTGAAGTAAGTTCCTTCAGGTATCTGGAAATTCGCATCCCTAATTGTTGTTGGTTTTGTACCGAATGTAATTCAACTCGCATATTGGATGCACCAGGAAGTCCCTTGGTAAAAGATACAGCGTGACGCTTGAGGTTCTTACAATAACCCTCTTCGTATACCTCTGAACTCAATTGAAGATATCTTTCCCAACACCAAGAACGTGCTACTGCTGGGTTATCCTCACCCCAATGTGGCTTCTGATTTAGCCATCCTAAATCTCGCTTGATTTCATGGAAGATTGTCGGGCGGCCTATTGCTCCCCTTCCAATCATCAATCCTGCCGCCCCGGTGGCTTCGATGCATGCCGCGGCTGATTTGGCGTCTACTACATCGCCATTGGCGATTACTGGTATATCGACAGCCTCGACAATATCTCTGATTTGGGACCAATCCGATTCTCCGGAATATCTTTGGCGAAGGGTTCGACCATGTACGCAAATTCGCTCGACGCCTTCTGCCTCTATTCTTTGGCAAATTTCCAAAGCGGTATTAGGACCGCTTCCTGTTCCTAATCGCATCTTCACAGTTATTGGAATGTCTGCTGCCTCGATGCATGCACGAACCATCTCAACGACTTTGTTGGGATTACGAAGTAAGGCCGCACCAGCATCGTTGCGACAAACTTTAGGTGCAGGACAGCCGAAATTAAGATCGATTATGTCTGCCCGATCTTGTAGCAATTTTACTGTCTGAACCATCTCGTCAATATCTCCGCCAAAGATTTGTGGAATGAATGGTGATTCTCTAGGGTCAGATTCGACCTTAAGCCACGAGTGTTTAGCATGACGGGAAAGACCTGAGGCAGCTGTAAATTCGGTGAATGTCAAGTCTGCACCGGTCTCACACGCCAACAGACGGTAGGCCAAATCAGTGACTCCCGCCATCGGCGCGAGAAATAGCGGCACCGGCTCTACCATGAGAAGAGGCGGAAGCCCATTCATCATCAATCCAACGATGATGGAATGAGATTTAGAACTCAGAAAGTTGATTCCCACTCTTCCACGTCTTGAGCACGTTCCCAATCTGCGTAGTTTGTAGCTCCGCGGGATGTTAGCATCTCTCGGGAAAGTAGCCAGTAAATTAGAGCCAGCGAGCGGCGACCTTTGTTATTCGCAGGGAGCGCAAGGTCAACGTTTCGAAGAGTATTGTTTGCATCTACAATTCCGACTATTGGAAGACCTGTTGATACAGCCTCTGACAGGGCCTGTGAGTCGGCGGCTGGATCGGTTACGAACAATACCTCGGGTTCGGTATAAGTTCGTAGTTTAGGATTTGTTAAGGTTCCCGGGATAAAACGGCCAACGATTCTTTTTGCGCCGATTGACTGAGCGAACTTGCGTGCAGGCCTCTGTCCGTATTGACGAGCGCTTACGACAAGGATTCGCTCAGGGTCGAAGCGAGATAGGAAATTAGCGACTGTTCTGATTCGAGCGTCGGTTTGATTGATGTCAATCAAATGCAGTCCGCTACCATCCGCTCGATCTTTATCGATGAAGCGTTGCATATCTGAAGACTTCTGATTTGTTCCGATGTGAACCGCGTGTGTCTCATAGACATCGTACGGCACTAGGGGGGACTCATTTTCACTCATGATGTATCCTCAGTGGCGCGGCGACCTGACCTTCCCTCATAAGCGCTACGCATCGCCCCAAAGGGGCGTGAACGGTAAAATCAGATATTTTCGAGTACTGATAAATCAGTGCACTCGCCATCTTCGTGTATTTCTTTGAACTGTACACAGGGCTTGGTAATCGTTAGTGTCATTTCAAAATAATCGTGAAAAGCGAATTGTGCTACACCGGGATCAATCCCATATCCCCTAGCGTCGAGTTCTACCGTCCACTTTCCATTTGCCAAACTAGAAAAATCAAATCTCTCTAATGGATAATCCTGAGTTGCCCTAATATCCCAATATGGATTACCACCAGATTCCTTTACGCCAGGCTCCCAAACCTTGACTTCGACATATCGAAGCTCATTGCTTTCATTGAGATCAAGCAGAGTAGAATAAGGGAATTCAGCACGGAAGGTAATCGACATCTTTGATACTGTCTCGTCAAACAGGATTGGGGTTTCATTTGTGTATTGGACGGATTCAAGGTCAAGAGATTCAGAGGTGAACATAACTTCCCAAAAGAACGACTCTTCCTTGTTGTTTACAAACGGTTCTTCGCGCATATCTTCCATAATTTCACGTTGCATAACCAAACCCATGCAACCAGCACTAATAGTCGAAAATACCAGCATGAGTAGCAAACTGAACACGGTCAGCCGCGTGCGCATGTATGATTCTGGAACGCCTCTCAGTCTTCAACCGAACGGAAAGTAGAGCCAATAATTCGCACATTGGTGGATTAACTGCTACATTGATGACCGAGGGATATCTCCCAAAGTCGCCTCAATGACGACGAAAGGGTCAACTGAGCCGTAAGGCGTTGACGTACCCTATGAGTACCGAGAGGCACAATCACTCTTCTTCATCTGCTGCAACACGTGGTTCGTGAACTTCTCGGAATACCACGGTTCCAACCTCGAGGTGCTCGCGCAGTGCGCGGACCAGAGAGAACTTGGCATATGCCCAGTTTTGGTCGTAGGCGATTGAGTCTGGTAGTGTGATAGTAACATCGTCGCCATCGAATTCAACCTCGAAGTCCGAGCGCCCAGTATTCATTTGAAGGAGTGTAGCAACCCGCTCAGCGCGGTCTTCTACCACCTTGACGATGGTGTATGTGTAACGTAATGTAGTACCCGCTAGAGGATGGTTGTAATCGATTCGGGCGCGACCAGCACGTAGCATTTGCAAGATTCCGTTACGACCGCCGATTTCGACCGGAGCACCGATTGCAAGCATGTTTGGGTCACCAACGCTTCGAAGTAGAACATTCTGGGAGATAGTCTCCACTAGGGATGCGTCGCGCTCCCCGTAAGCATCGGTAGGCTCGATATCGAAAGTGTACTCGTTGTCTGCCTCAGCATCGGAAAGATGAGCCTCGAAGCCAGCGATTAGGCGACCTTCTCCGACTACGGTAATCATCGGCTCGTAAGTGCGAGCTTCATCAAATACTTCATGTTCCTTGGCAATTTCCTCTCTGGTAGTCTCGATAAGATCGCCAGATTCAGCGTTGTAAAGGTCGTATTCTACGTGAACGATTGCACCGTTGTCCATGGATTAGCCTCCTGAGGGCGACCCGCCGACCTATCTCCCCTTTTTGATACAAACGGTTCTCTCTTAGGGAAAATTTTCCGACTTATTCCTCTTCTTCGGGGGTCACTGGGCTACTACTGAGTAGGGCCGCGAGGCCGCCTAACATGATTAGACTCCAGCCAGCCCAGACAAGGTGGGAGCCCCGTAAATCGTGTACCGTGACGCGAATTTCTTCGACTTCATCGGTCTCGCCTCGCATCATTGAGGTCAGACTGATTTCTGCCTGTTGTTGATCGAGAATGAAGATCATATCTCCGCTTGGACGGATCATTCTATCTACTTCCGAGCGCGTAGTTGTCCAACTAAAGCGGAGAATCCCGGGAGTAACTTCGTCAACTTTCTCTCCATCTTTTGTCACCTCGATAACAAATCCAGCGAATCCGTCGCCTATTTTGTAGTCGTATTCTGGGTCTTCTTCACTTAACAAGACAGTATCGCGGAAAGTTAGTTCGTATTCCTTGAATTCCACAGGGTTGTCTTTCTCTAACGTTACAAGATGGCTTGGGTCAGCACGATCTACCAAGGTAGTAGTAAGTACGTGTCCTAAGAGAAGTAGTATGAGTCCTAAATGTGCAATATGGGAACCAATCAATCTCAAACGGGCTGCATTAGATTTGGCGGTTATTCCATCGGCTCTTAATTTCGGCAATACCTTGCGACCAGTCGTGAACGCCACCTTCACGGTTGGAGGTAGAGCCACAAATAGCCAAGTTAGCATGAACATTGCAAGAGAACCCCTCGAGATATTGTCTGTGAGCATAAGTTGGGGGTCGCCGGGAAGAGAGAACTCCTCTGCGTAATAGGCGAATAGTAATGAGGCGAGTAGTGTAGTAGTCATGAATGCGTTTCCACGCTTTGCATCGATGCTCTTTCCAAGAGAGTAGATTGTAATCGCTAGAATCGCCAAGACTAGTATTGGAGAGCCATAGAATTCGTGAGCCGCTAGGCTGGTTCCGTCTATCTCAGCGGCGAGCAATAACCAGGTCAATGTAAGGAAGGCGGCGGCAGAATACCAAGGAATCGCCCTAGCCACTTTCATTCGGACTGAAGTATCGTTGAACAGTTTTGTTAGAGGTGATTCCTCTTCTTCCGCAGACATCAACCATGGGCTTAGGAAAAATAGCATCCCGATAATCGATTGTTCCAAACTTGCGGCCCACGACCAACTTGCGAACAACATTAGGAAGACTCCTCCAAAGACCCAAGTCGCAGGGGGTTTCTCAGAGTCTCCTTTGATTAGTAAAAACATCAGTGCTGCACCGACCAAAGTTACCGCTGTTGAACCCATCCAAATACCCAATGTTGGGGTAGCGATGAGCAAAGCAATGGATAGATTACGATTTCCCATTATCATCGAAGTCTTTGAAGATGAATCGAGTAGCTTCTCTTGTTGCTTTACCAGCCATAAGAAGGCTGCAAAACAAAGTGATATCATAATCAGAAAATATGCTGCTACTTCCAAACCGGCTGCACCATCGTCGAATAATTGTACGATTCTTATGTACGGGTCGTTGTATTCTCTTGCTTCTTCATTGCCAACAAAAGAGTGTACTGAGGCCCATACTCCATTTGCACGTGTGACTAAGGTTGCATGGATTGCAAGTGCGCCAGCGAGCATACCAAGGGCCGGTGAGACAAGTATTGCAGAGTCTCTTTCGGAGTCGATTCGCGCACGAGCATGTACAATCATCAACAGGGCGAACCAAGGCAGAATAGAGCCGGTCTCGACTGGATCCCAAGCCCAATATCCACCCCAGTCGAGTACTGTATAGGCCCACAATCCACCTAATCCAATTCCTATGGTTCCGATCAGGAATCCAGCGCGTGCCCAATGTAGTTGCGCTTCGTGCACCCGCCTCGCCTCGTGACCTTTGATAAGCCCGGCGAGAGCTATACTAGCAACTGCTAGACAGAGTGAGTAATATGCAAAAACAACCGGTGGATGAATTACCATTAGATCGGTTTGTAGTAATGGATTGAGAGTTCCTCTCCAACCGGTTGACTCTGCAAAAGGAGTGAGAATCCAAGAAATTACAATTATCGCTGCGGTACAACCGTGCATTAATTTAACCTCAACTGAATTCGATACACTGCGACCCGACATGAACCAAGTGACAGTTCCCATTATTGCCGCCCAAAGCAAAAGTGGACCTGCTCTACCACCCCAAACTGCAGAGATTCGATAGAGCAGTGGTAATTCTTCTCCGCCGTACCTTGAAACCAAATCTAAACCTTCGAAATCGAAGATGAATGCCGTCGTCAAGAATACCCAAGGAGCGACCTGAGCCGCTAAGGTAGTATGTCGTGCCAGCTGCTCTCCTCTTGGCAATCGTGAGAAGCACCAAATTAGGCTGGATACTACCGCCAGCAACATCAGGAGATTTCCAACAGTGGAGAGTATCGGATCACCAGCCGTAATACTTCGCCCGCGAATAACCGAATGAAAGCATTGCAGGTATTATTCGCTTTCCATAGAGACTTGGTCTTCGCATCAATAGACGCAAACATACTGCTAACTTTCCATGCGGACCCATATTGCTCATTTCATTTGGGAAACACTGAGCCATGATTGACATGTCCTCGTCACTTAGATTGAATAACGCCGACTTGCCTTTCAAAATTTTACCATAAGGCGGGAATTCATCGCTCCAGAGTTTCTGGTATCGAAACATCTTGCTCGCCGAGAGGTCGTCGGCTGCTATCTGCTCGGCAGCAACATCTGCTGCGAAGGTGGCCGACTTGAGAGCAAGATGAGAGCCACCTTCGAACAATGGCGAAGTGAAGCCAGCTGCATCACCTACCAGCATCAATCCATCATCATAGGTTAATTCGAACGGGCCTGAAATTGGAATTGTGCCACCGAAGGCAGGATTGCCCTTTTCCTTCCATGGAGGTGGAACTTGTTCTAGATCTTTGAAGTGGGTAACTTCAATGAATTCGTCAAGGGCCTTCTTAGTTCGGGGCTTATCCTCCGTAACCAAACCTACATTGGCTCTACCGTCACACTTTGGAATCATCCATAGGTAACCCTTTTCGGCGTACTCTGGCCAAATATAAAAGTCGAGATAATCATCTGTTGGAACTTCAAGCATCTCATATTGCATACCTGCAATAACCTGACCTCGAGGGTTTAAATCGAGGATTTTAGAGGCCACTGCGGCTACGCCAGATGCATCAATAACGACCTTTGTTTGAATTGGGAATTGCTCACCATTTCCATCACAAAGCCAACCTGTGAACTTACCATTTGCGTCGTATTGTTTCTCCATACTAAGCAATTTGTGAGATAGTTCTAATTGAGCCCCCTCAGATACCGCTTCCTCTGCAATCCATCGCTCGAAAAGGTGCTTTTCCAAAACGTATCCTTCTTCAGTGAGTTTCTTGGCTGTTCCATCTGGGAATATCACACGAATGCCGTGTACTCGCTTACTGATGACGTGAGCAGGCAGGTTGAGTTTGAGATTATCACAGGCAACATCAGAGATACATTCACCGCAGTGCACAGGAGTTCCAATCTCTGAATGGTCCTCGATTAGAATCGTTTTGAGGCCATTTCTAGCACTGTGGAGAGCGGCGTTACCGCCACCCGGTCCGGCTCCGATAACCAGCACATCGCAGGTCGTGATGTCTTCCGCCACAATGGTTGGCGAAGTGGGATAGGCCATGAATCCGTCGGCTAATTTGTCCAAAATGTCTTGACGAACATATTCAACGGTGAATCGCCACGCGCGGTTATGACTTGGCGTAGGCTCTCGCGTTACATCGACGCGTTAGACAGTGCAGGAGAGTTGCGTAGAGTCTCTGAACCTGTAGACTGTCATCTTGAAGCGGGGACGATTGCCGACAAGTTAGTCAAGTCGAAAGGACCGGCTATTTTGTTTGAACAACCCCGATTGGCTGATGGTTCGATTAGTGAATTTCCCTTAGCGATGAATCTCTTCGGAACATACGAGCGAACTAATCGTGCTTTGGGAGTCGAAGAACCATCAGAAATCGGTGAACGAATGGTCGGTTTGATGAAGCCGGACATAGGTGGAATACTTCGGGCGCCGTGGACTGGTATTCCGCTAGCCTTGCAAGGAATGTCGATGGCACCCAAGAAAGTCAGGAAGGGTGCCTGCCAGCAAGTTCGCATGGTTGACCCTGATGTGACTAAACTACCGATTCCAACCACTTGGCCAAAAGATGGTGGCCCATTCATTACGCTACCATTGGTAGTAACTGCTGACCCTAATACTGGAATCCATAATATGGGGATGTATCGCGGTCAAATCTTCGGTCCTAAAGAGGTTGGATTACACTGGCAGCGTCACAAGCATGGAGCTGACCACGCTGCCGATTCTGGTGACAACAGAATGCCTGTTGCAATCTGTATTGGAGGGCCGCCAGAATTGATATTCTCAGCGATTGCACCACTTCCAGACAATTTGTCTGAATACGAATTTGCAGGCTTACTCGGAGGTGCTCGCTTGCGACTTACAAAGTGTCTGACTAACGACCTCTATGTCCCAGCAGAGGCGGACTTCGTAATCGAGGGCTATACAATTCCTGGAGAGACAAAAATCGAGGGTCCATTTGGAGATCATTTCGGCTACTATTCATTGGCTGAGCAGTATCCATTTATGCACGTAACTGCCATCACGCACAGGAAAAACGCTGTCCTACCTGCAACCATAGTTGGAGTCCCGCCAATGGAAGATGGATATCTGGGTGAATCTGTAGGAGATGCGTTCCGTCCGGTTCTAAAATTTCAACACAGAGATGTCGTTGATCTATTCCTTCCGCTAGAAACAGGATTTCACAATTTAGCGATTGTGGCTAGCAAACAACGCTATCCTCGACAGGCTCGGAAGACGGCATTAGGATTACTTGGGGCTGGTCAATTGATGTTTCTAAAATCGATTGTCGCTTGCGACCCAGAACATCCAGTAAAAGATCTAGATGCTCTTCTTGATGCCTTGGACTCTAAGGTAGACATCTCGGGCGATGTACAACTTCTGAAAGGCCAAGTTGCTGACTCGCTTGCTCATGCCTCACCTCATCTAAATGTGCATGATAAGGTGATGATTGATGCTTCAAGCCCAACCCATGATGACCCAATGTTTGGGCTTACAAATCCTGATGGACCCGGCGAGTCACTAATTGATTCTGTAAGCAAAATCGAGGGAGTCACTCAAGTCAGAATGCTACGTCCTTCGATGATGGTTGTAACCACACATATCGAAGGCGGGCCAAGGCCAGAAGAAACGGTTGAAACCGTAAATGAGGAAGGAGCTGCAGCGCAGAGAGAACATGTTGCCAAACTTAGAGAAGCTATATGGTCGCTAAATGGCTCAGAAAATCTGCGCTGGCTATTCATTACAGATGATGATGCAGACTTACAAGAAGATGGTTGGAGAAGGAAATTACTGTGGCAATTCTTCTGTAGATTCGATGTGGAAAGGGACTTACATTTCGATGAGGATCGTTCTAGGCTTGCTTGGGATGCAACTGCACCGATTCCAAGCAAAACAGGCCCCCATCCAGTTAGGCGCTGGCCAGGAGTTACCCTTCATGATCCTGAGGTAGAGGCTAAGGTTGAGGCATGGATTAAAGAAAACAATCTGTGAGGTCGGATTATGGGGGTCAGAGAAGTTCTCGAATTCGTCAAAGTTGAACATACTCTCTTCTCATTGCCATTCGTTCTGATAGGTTATATTCACGCTCACAATCAATTCCTTGATGAGCTTCCAAGTGATTCTACTTGGATGTCTTTCGACATTGTTTGGATTCTAATGGCAGCGGTCGGAGCGAGGGGACTTGCAATGACTCTAAACCGAATTATAGATCGCGATATAGATGCTCAAAACCCACGTACTGAAAATCGACATCTAGTAAGTGGATCAATGTCTATGCGAACCGCTTGGAGTCTAGCTGCGATCTTCTTAATTGTGCTTATATTCAGTGCTTGGCTACTAAATGAGGTAGCATTGATGATGTCTTGGTTGCCTGTCTTGGCATTCTTAATTTATCCATACACCAAACGCTACACATGGGGTTGTCACCTATGGTTGGGCCTTTGCCTTGGTTTGGCTCCTGCGGGTGCTTGGTTGGCACTCTCGGCTGATGTCCACCAATGGGATGCAATACTAGATTCACATTGGTATCCTACCATATTCTTCATCAGTTTAGGAGTAGCTCTTTGGATTACGGCTTTTGATATCAATTATGCTCGCATGGATGTTGAAAGCGATCGCAAACTAGGAATTCATTCGTTCCCCGCAAGATTCTCGGAACAAGCAACTACCCGAACATCAGTACAACTTACTTTACTTTGGTTCGCTTGCTTTGCAATCGCAAATCCGATGGATGAAGTCTATTTCCTCGCAGCGGCTGGGATTATGGCGATTGCAAATATCGCTGTTATAGTTGCCAGAGAAAGACTCGCAGATTTCCAAACGACTCTATTCCGAGTCTCAATGCTGACCGGTTGGGTTTTGCTAGCAGCGATAATAATGCATGAACCAAATACTGTTGGAACGCAATAAGAGGGGAAATTCAACATTAGAGTTCAAGAACGCCCGCATTAAGCACGATATCCCTCAGGTGACGCCAATGTCAGATGTCAGCATGTTCCACCTACATTCGGAATATAGCACAGCAGGCGACCAAGAGGCAGCGATTGACAGACTAATGGAACAAATCGAAGCCGGTCAAGAGCGCTGTGTCTTGATGGGAGTTACCGGTTCTGGTAAGACCTTCGCCATGGCCAATATCATCCAGAAATTGGGATTGCCGACGCTTATTTTGTCTCACAACAAAACCCTTGCTCGACAGTTGTGGCAAGAAATGAGTGAGCTGTTTCCAAAGAATGCAGTGGAGTACTTCGTAAGTTACTACGACTACTACCAACCTGAGGCTTACCTACCTAATCGAGACTTATACATCGACAAAGAATTACAAATGAATGAAAGAATCGAACAAGAACGATTCTCGACTGTTGCTAGTCTTGTTACTCGTCCTGACGTGATTACTGTTGGAACTGTTAGCACAATTTATGGTTTGAATCCTCCAGAAGCATTCCAAGAATCCTATTTGCATTTGCAGGTTGGAGAAGCGCGAGAACCACAGGATGTCATGCGCTCTTTGGTTGAGATGCAATATCGAAGAACAACCGGAGATATTGCTAGAGGAGACGTCAGACTTCGAGGTGAGGTCCTCGATGTCTGGATGCCTAGTCGAGATGACCCCATTAGAATACGATTCGGTTGGGATGGGATAGAAAAAATCACAGTTTGTGAAGCGGTTTCATGGGAGCCATTAGACGAATTTGAGGAGGCTTGGATTCACCCCAAACAATTCTACATGACTAGTGAAGAAAGATTCCTTCAAGCGGTTGAAGATATCGAGGATGAATTAGATGAACGGGTAAATTTCTATGAACGAAAGGGTCTAGATTTAGAAGCTCATCGAATCGAGCAGAGAACCAAATTCGATTTAGAGATGTTGCGCGAAACCGGTTCCTGCAAGGGTGTCGAGAATTACTCGATGCACTTCGATGGAAGGCAACCGGGAGAGCGCCCATACTGTTTGCTTGATTTCTACCGATATTGCGCCGAGTCATACCATGGTGGTGGAGAGAAATATCTGGTAATCATGGATGAGAGTCACGTTACACTACCACAAGTAGGTGGAATGTTTGGTGGAGATTGGTCGAGAAAAGCCAATCTAGTCGAGTACGGATTCCGACTTCGCAGCGCTCACGATAACCGTCCTCTGAAACTCGCTGAATTCCAAGATTTGATTCCTCAAATGCTCTATGTCAGCGCAACCCCCGGAGAAAGGGAGTTGCGCCATCTCGCAGAAATTTCTGGAAAGCCCATACACGAAGGACTGCTACATGCACCGGCTGCGGGTGGAGCGGGAGAAGCAGATGTTCCAAAGAAAATTGCACGCTATCCTATGGAAGAAATTCTGGTCGACTTACCTGAGGTTGTCAGAATGGAGATACGGCCTACTGGATTATTAGACCCAGGAATAGAAGTAAGACCTACCAAAGGTCAGGTGGACGATTTGCTCAGTGAAATCAACCAATGTGTCGAGAGAAACGAGAGAGTATTGGTGACTGTGATGACTATCAAATTCGCTGAAGAGGTTGCAGAATATTTACTCAAGATGAATGTCAAGGCGCACTATCTTCACTCAGAAATTGATACTCTGGAGAGAACTGAAATCATCAAGGCACTAAGACTAGGTCATATCGATGTAATTGTTGGAATAAACCTTCTTCGGGAAGGTCTTGATATTCCAGAGGTTTCGCTTGTTGCGATTTTCGATGCAGAACGTGAGGGGTTCCTAAGGAATGAGCGCTCATTACTGCAAACCATTGGTAGAGCAAGTCGAAATGAGAATGGAAAGGTGATTCTCTACGCTGATTCTGTATCTCCTTCGATGGAGGCGGCAATAGGGCAAACAAACGCTAGAAGGCGCAGACAAGAAGCATTCAATGAGGAAAATGGAATCATCCCGAAGACCATTCAAAAGGCACTACCTGTAATGGGTGCGGAAGTTGAAGACCTGATGGCTGGAGCCGCAGGAAAAGGAAAGGGCGGCGGGCGAAGATTAGTTGCTCGCAAACCAGGAAAGAAAGGGTTGGATGGAATAGTCAAGAAATACGGACTCGGAGCTGGTGCATGGAATTCTACAGATTCCGTTTTGGATAATATCAGTCAGCCTGAATGGGTTGAGGCCGCCCACGAAGCGTTGACTGAGGATGATCTCGAAGATACATCAATTGATGATACTGAGAAAGCCAAATTGATTGAGCGTCTTGAGAAAGAAATGAAGCAGGCAGCGGCTAGGCTAGACTTTGAACGAGCTGCGGCGCTTCGAGATAGAATTTACCAGATTCAGACCGCAGAATAATATAATTTCTAACCTGAATCCTTTGGAATTGCCTTAGTTGAATTGAATACGAAAGAGCGAGCCGGAAGATTGGTGACGTCCTACTCGCGCGATGACTTCTCGACTCCGGTCGAGGATTATGACTTCAATTCCGTCGATAGCCCACGCGCTCTAATCGATCAGATGGCGCGAGCCGGTGGATTCACTGCGACCAAACTCGCGCACGCACGTGACATACTCAGAGAATCAATGGCAAAAACCACCGATGAAGGGGTTTTGAATTGGCTCTCATTCCCTGCCTGCCTTTGCGCAACAGGAACTCGAGGGTTTTTTCTTGAGGCCGTAAAGAGAAAGTCATTCAATGTCATTATCACAACTTGCGGGACCTTGGATCATGATATCGCAAGAACTTACCAAGACTACTTTCATGGAGATTTCAATCTCGACGATATCGCTCTAGGAGAAGAGGGCCTAAACCGCCTAGGTAACGTAATCGTGCCGAACGAATGTTACGGAGAGATTCTCGAAAAGGTTGTACTTCCCTGGCTAGATGAAATCGAAGAAGAAAGGTCTGCGCTTAATCCAGACAACCCATGGTTAGGGTTTGGGTCTGTGGAACTATGCTGGGCTATGGGTGACCGAATAGAAGACGAAACTTCCCTTCTTCATTGGATTGCAAAACATCGCATACCGATGGTTATACCTGGACTTTCAGATGGATCAATCGGAGCTCAATTATTCATGCATCGACAAAAGAATCCAAACTTCATGGTCGATTTCCTCGCTGACGAGCAAATACTCTCTGACCTGACTTGGACTGCGGGGGAATCTCATGCATTGATGGTTGGCGGAGGAATTTCGAAGCACCACGTAATTTGGTGGAATCAGTATCGAGATGGTCTAGATTCTGCAGTTGGAATTACAACCGCCCCCGAACACGATGGTTCTCTCTCAGGAGCTCGGCTCAAGGAAGCGATTTCTTGGGGAAAGGTTCGACCTGAGGCACCACATGTCGTAGTTGAAGGAGATGCTAGTCTATTGCTTCCATTGTTGGGAGCCGACTTGTTCTCATGATTCCCGTATTCGGCGTTTTCAATTATCCATTCTGAGTGGCTTAGTCTTGCATAAGACGGGATATTGCTTAAGAGGCGTCTGCGTTGCGCCGTGCTTCATGTCCGTAGAGGCAATGATGCAGAACATGATTGATGAATTGACCGACGCTATGAAAGATGCTGCAAAGCACGACAAGGGCGTCAACGCAGCTGGAACCAGAGTCCGCAAGACAATGCAGACCATTAAGGCTGCAGCTCAAGACGTAAGGAAGCAAGTCCAAGCAGACCGCTCCTGAACATTAGATTACGATCTATTGTTTTCATTCGCCCTGCGAGTGAGCGAACAATTCCATCAACCCCACGCGCATAGCTGTTAGAGGTCTCCATCCCTCTTCTCGACCTGCGGCTAGCATTGCATCGTGTAATGGAGAGAGGTTTGGACGAGAAATTTCACCCTCGAATTGCTGTGAGGCCGGACTAGGGACATTGGTCAGAGATTCGACTGTGTGAGTCAAATGCAGTGCGTCGGTATATCTGCTCCATAGCAATTTCATTTCGTCCAAAACCGCATCTGAACCCCAAGCACGACGACCTGCCAAATCAATAACTCCAACTGCGATATCGCCCTCAGCCAATGAAATCTGGGCAATTGCGTCTGTTGCGTCACGGATGTGTACCCAGTGACGTGCTTCGATATCTTCTGGAGGATTACCCTCTGAACCACCTTTCACCCAATCTACCCAATCTGAGAGAATTTTACTACCCCAACCATTGACTTTCTGGGGTACAAGGATGTCATGAACTCGAAAAATAAGTTTAGCATTTGGATTATTTTCTTTGGCTGGAATGACTGCAACATCAATTTCGGATGTTGTTAGAGGAATTCTTCCTATAGCGATTATCAAGTCTGCGTCTTCTATGTTCTGAGAAAAAGTTGCACCTGCTCGTTCTAGCCGGTCTGCAAGTGCTAGATATACTGCATCTTGCTCTCCGAGAAGGTGGACCACCTTTGTCATCAAAGTCAACGGGAAGGTTTGCCCTCATGGTTGTGATGGCTAGAAATTCAAGCTGTTGTAACCGCTGCCTGCTCTTTTGCAATGAAGTGATCTAGACAATTACGGACAATTGCTACAATCATATCGATTTCCGGACTTGATAACCCGAAATGAGGAGTGAACCGGAGAGCGTTTTGGCCTCCATGGATTACTCCCAAACCTTGTTCTCGACACCATTCTTCGATTCCTCCGAAACCTACCACTTGGAATCTATCTGGATCTAGTTCAGCACAAAGCAACAAACCAGTACCCTGGACTAAAGTAATGCACTCTGGATAATCTGCCTGTAGTTCTCGTAATTTCGAAAGGAATTCTTCACCAGAGTCACGAATGTTATGACGCATTTCTGGGGTTATTCGATTCAAAACCGCGACTGCAGTCTCGAGAGCACGTGGGTTGGTGGTCATTGTGTTTCCATAGATTCCGACAACATACAATTCAGCTGCTCGCTCACTTAATCCTAGAACTGAGAGAGGATATTGACCAGCGTTGAGTGCTTTTGACCAGGTCTCTAAATCAGGTACTTCTGCGTCTCGGAACCCATCGTAGTCGATAACAGATAGACAACCTTGGCCTCTCAAGCCTGCTTGAATAGAATCGACTAGCAGTAATGAGCCATGTTCTTTGGTTAGCCTACGAGCCTCATCATAGAACTCTCGAGTTATGCATTGACCCGGGCTACCCTCTCCTTGAATTGGCTCCATTGCCATCATTTCAATGAAGAACCCCTCTGCATCAGCACGGGCAAAGGTGGCTTGGAGGTCAGCAATATCATTTGGCTCTACGATAATTACGTGATTATCTCTGAATGTTGCTAGATTATTCCGATACCCGTCCTTGCAGGAGTCAGAAATTATCGCTGGTCGCTGAGTACGTCCATGAAATGCCTGTCTGAGCGCTACCAATTTGATTGGCTTACCCTCATGACGACCGCCTTTTCCAGTCATCTCGTTTGCATTAACATCAGCAATTCTCATTCCAATCGTGACAGATTCAGAACCACTGTTTAGACACACAAAGTGAGAGAATGGACAACTCCCTCTTGTGTGTCCAACTTCCTTTCTAAGTGCGTCGGCCAATCTTTTCTGACTAAATGATGCAGTCATTACATTCGCCATAACCCAATTATTACTCATGGCATCGATTATTTTGTCGGGGCCATGTCCAGCCCCAAGCATACCATACCCACCATTGTCGTGAATAACTCTACCGTGGGATGTGATTATCCAGGGACCTTTAGCCGCGATTGGAATGTAGGGGTTCACTGTCTCTGGCTTGTAGAAGTTGACGTAATCCTCCTGAAGTTTGGTGATGAGATCAGATTCATCCAACATCATCGTTGCTACACCTACTTCTTCCCTCAGGGCAGAATGATTGTCATAAGCTTCGGAAATCGCTCTAATTAAGTCGGAATCGTTGTTGCAAAACTCTTGTACCACTGAATCATCCAAACCTACTGTCCGGACGTTTCCAGAATGTGCTCGAATATTGGCGAGTAGGTCGAACGCTCCAGCCATCAATATGCCAACGAGCACCCACTCATCAATATTATCAATAAAACCTTCACGAAATTTCAGAATCTTAAGATTCTGTACATATCTAGATCTGATTTGATTTCTGTTGACTTTTTTGTCAAGATTGTGCGATCTTAAAGTTCTGATAATCATATAAAAAATCAAACTGACTTTAATTTTTCAATTGAAATTTTCATATTAGAGTAAAATTTTATATTGCATTATCAGTCAAGGTTAACAGATAGTATAAGTGCTAATCCGCAGAAGGAAGCCTAGGGACAAGCACCGGGGATGCACTAGCCCAACTGGAAAAAGAGGAAAGAAAATGAGCGAAGATTACCGTATTCAAGAATTACTGCAGAGAGAAGTTTACGTCGGAGATACACTAGTTGGTGTAATTACAGGAGAGAGATCTCACCCCCGAGATGAATTCGTCAAATCAATGCGACTTGAAGTCGTAGATGACGTTGCGGGCGAGTACATGAGAAAGCCCGCTGAACATGCACCGTTGTCGAAAGAATTGGTGCATAGCATAAGACCTGACGGAGGTGTAAAGCTCTCGAAGTCGATGAGAGAATTACAACGCAGGTGGCGAAATACAATCCGGATTGATGAAGAGCTTTGGGCGCCTGATGAATTGCTTGATCGCGCTGTAATGGACAACGATGGAGTCGACATTGGAAATGTTGCAGGTTTTGTCAAGGTTAAACGGACATATCGTGGAGTTCTTGTAAATACACACGCTATCTTGCAACGGAAGTTCGGATTGCCAGGGCAACTGATCATACCTGTCAAACAATTGGCTAGAACTACTGCCTTCTTGGATGAGTTGATTCTACGCTGTACTGTCAAAAGATTAGTCACTTTACCTAGTTATTTACAACTAAATGGCGATTCTGAGTGAAAATTCACTCAATATACTTCCATCACGGAAGTTGAATTGGTGGGCATGGCAGGATTTGAACCTGCGGCCTCCCGGTTATCAGCCGGGTGCTCCAGCCAAGCTAAGCTACACGCCCCTGAGCAAACACGCGAGAAGCGTACCCATTTTGAAGATGCCCATCTGGCTTTATTGCTGATTGATTGCCAATCGGAGAAGTCATGAAGGACTCGCTACTCGCGCAGTCCACTCATGCCGGTTGTGAGTGGTTCTTCAGGCCGAGCGATTGCAGAGGCTTTAGCCCCGTTATTGGACATGGAACATGTCGAATTAGTCAGTCGAAGATTCCCCGATGGAGAGGGTTATGTTCGAGTACCATCTAAATCCATAGATTCGGTGCGTAGCGAGCCCGTTGTATTAGTATCGAACACCTATCCTGACTCAGGTGTTCTTGAAACTATCCTGCTTTTGGAAGCCATTGCTTCTGTAAGATCAGGAGACCTTTCAAATTACAAGAATGAGGAGCCACAAAGTCTCCCAGATGTCGGCCCAGGCATCTTTTTGGCGATACCATACTTTGGATACTCTCGCCAAGACAAGAGATTCTCACCTGGTGAGCCTGTAAGCGCGCGCGTAATTGGAGAGATGCTCGCACGCTGTTGTGATGGAATCGCTATTCTCGACCTTCATGCGCCTGCAATCCTACATGATCTATCCGTGCCTGTTGAATTTGTCAGCGCAATGCCAGAGATTGCCGCTAGGCTATCTAATGAAATCGATCCTGATTTCATCCTGAGCCCCGACAAAGGAGCTATAGATCGAGCGAGCGAAGTGGCGACAATTGGCGGATGGGATTTCAGTTATCTCGAGAAGACTAGAATTGACGCCCACACAATCGAACATACGCCAAAGGATCTCGATGTCAGTGGTAAGATTGTCGCGATTGTTGATGACATGATTAGCACAGGTGGTACGATTTGCCGGGCTAGCGATGCACTTCATAGACAAGGGGCTACAGAAGTTCATGCAGCCTGTACCCACGGTTTGTTCACCGCTGGAGCTATTTCTCGCCTCTCTAATCACGTAGATGGAGTTCACAGTACAGATTCCCTGCCTAACCCAAGGGCTGTGGTAAGTTCAGCTCCTGCTCTCGCTCGTGGCCTCAAGAACCTCATGGGATAAGTATGGATTTCTTTGAAGGAAGAATTTCATCTTCAGGTTTCGCTAGCGGTGACCGAATTGTCATTGGAGATTGGAAGGATTCTCCACTCGGTTCCTTCACAAATGTAATGTGGGCCAAACCAGATGGTACTCGGGTACTACTTACTCCAACTGAGGAGCATGCTGATTACGTATCGTCTTTGTACAACTTTGAAGAAGTCCACATCGTATCAATAGATGTAAAGCATATAACAAGAGGAATCGATATCATTGCCCCGCCATTGAATATTTCCTTGCGATGGAATAAGGGGATAGGATTGCCTATACCAAGACCAAGATGGTTTATCTCCACAGTGGAACAATGGGTAGCAAAAGCATTCTTTGGAACCAGTACACATGGAATGACCTGTAATGGATTAAGGGAATGGTACTGTATCTATTCTCTTTCCAAGATTAAACATGCCTCTGCGTCATGCGATGGAGTAGATTTGGGAGATGCGTCAAATTTCGAAATTAACGCATGTTTTGGATTTAGTGAGCCGCCTAAAAAACCATCATCTGTTCGTTTGCGTTCAATGATTGAGGGCACCTAACCATTACCGTAGGTAATACGCTGCGTTTATATGAGCCACGCCGTGCGCCGGACTACCCCACATGAGGAGTGAATCCAATGAGTGTACACATAGCATACGAGACCCCACAAGA
Organism: Marine Group II euryarchaeote MED-G37; assembly: GCA_002457555.1. GTDB lineage: Archaea > Thermoplasmatota > Poseidoniia > Poseidoniales > Thalassarchaeaceae > MGIIb-O1. Next base: position 29,367 of record NTJQ01000010.1, on the reverse strand, counting down.
CGTTCAAGAGCAAGTCTACGAGATGGTAAAGGCCCTAGGAAAAGACGGACGCGGCGCACTAAAGAGAGGCGCTAACGAAGTGACCAAGGTTGCCGAGCGCGGAACAGCGCAGATGGTAGTTATGGCAGAAAATGTCAATCCTGGTGAGCTTCTAGCACATATTCCAATGATTTGTAAAGAAAAGGAAATTCCATTCATCTACGTAGAAGACCAAGCATACCTAGCGGAGGCAGCCGGAATGCCAACGGGCACCCGTACCGCTGCAATTGCAGTCATGGATGTTAGCAAGGATGGCGCTGAGCGCTTCAACGAAGTCAAGGGACACTTCGAGACTCTGTCTGCCTGAAGTCCTTGAATCGGTAAATACGGAGGAAGTGAAATGGCAGAAGTCGATGCATGGCCCGCAGAGGTCGTAGAAATCGTTGGTCGCACCGGTATGACTGGTGAGGCGACACAAGTCAAGGTACGCGTAAACGACGCACCTAACCCACGCGACGTTGGTCGCATTATCACTCGCAACGTAGTCGGCCCAGTAAGGATCGGCGACGTTTTGATGCTGAAGGATACCGGTCGTGAGGCCCGACGCCTAAGCGCTCGATGAGGTGATTGAAATGCCAGAGCGAAGAGTCTGTAATTTCACCCACGAAGAAATCGAACCGGGCACCGGCATGATGTTCATCAAGCGCGATGGTACTGTCTTTTGGTTCAAAGATAGCAAGGCGCGGAAGAACCACTTGAAGCTCAAACGTAATCCGCGCCGGTTGAAGTGGACCCGCCGATTCGAAAAGGGCGGAATCAAGTAAATACTACCCCTGAGGTAGAATTCTTAGCCGCGTACATCAAGTAGTATGATTTTCCGCCCCCGGATATGGAAGGCACAGTGAAGTGGTTCAACGCAATGAAGGGTTATGGATTCATAGAACAAGAAGATGGAGAGGACCTCTTTGTCCACAAAAGTCAGGTGGAAGGAGAAATCAATGACGGTGACACCGTCGAATATGAGGTCGGCGAAGGCCCTAAAGGACCAAATGCCGTTAACGTGAAGAAAGTCGCTTGATTTTCTTCACATTGTTTGGTTTGTCCAATCAGTACAGGCAGTGTGTGTACACTTTGGTGGGTCAAAGAGAATTTTCTCACTAGGGTCGATTAAATCTAGCAGAAGATTTGAGCCGGCTCCCTCTTGAATGGTTACAACAGAACTAGTAGAGGCCGGAAGATAATCCTCTCCGGTGCTGGCTAGACTGAGTTTTATCGTGTGACCTGCGGAGACTTGAGCATCCAATGTGAAGAATTCCAGCTTGGCGTTGATTGTCTCAATTATTGGCAACCATGTTTGTTCATCTGTGCCACCTTCGTGATAGCGCAGGTCCATGATTGCATGACCAATGTGGATACATGAGCCATTCTCATTACAGTCTTCTAGTAATGCGTAAATCTGTCCTCCAACAGTTGCCGTGGTTACATCGATGTGGAGTCTTGGAAGTCCAGCTATCCAAACGTCTTGTTCCAGAGGTTCGGTCTCATAGACAGGGCCTGTGGCTCCGTTTGGAAGAATCGTAGTGGTGCCTGCAACATTCATCAAAGCACCACCTAGGTCAAGGGCAAGAGTTGTCATTCCTTCTGGTGGATATCGGTCCTCTAGACGCCATTGCCCTTGGTTGGTTTGAATTTCAACCCATAGACCTGGTTTCTCTCCCTTGTCTAAGAGATAGTAATCAAACCACTCTAGAAGGTCTTGCATCCAATCAAAACGAGTCATCTGAGGATACCCCTCACGGCCTCGACCTTCTCCCGACCTATCGAAGTGGTAATCTGGCCGGTCGGGATAATCATGATCCCACTGTCCAAACAGGCCTTTGGCTTCTATTCCCACATCTTTCAGTTGGTTGATTACTGGGACCGCCATGTGTGGGTCAACATTCCAGTCATGCATCCCTTGGATTAAGTAGACGGAACCTTCGTAATTTGCTAAGACTCGGTCAAGGAAATATCGTTCCTTCCAATAAGTTCCAGCTGCTTCACCGCCCCACATCCAAGCAGCTACGCCGGTTCCCGGACCGATGATGTAATCAGGACACATATTGCCAATATCTTCTGTATCTCCATCGATTCCATACGACCCATACACTCCATTGTGCATGATTGGTGCTCGAGCCTCAGATGAACCGTTCTTCCACATCAACTCCATTACACCAATGAGCCCTGATATTGGAACAATTGTCGCAAGGTGTTCATTACCGAATGTTGCCGCTTGCCAGGGGGTTGAGCCGTCGTAAGACTTGCCGATCATGGCAACACGGCCATTCGACCAGTCCTGAGTTCCAAGCCATGTTACAGCTGCGTCAACTCCTAGTTGCTCGGCGTTACCCATCAAATCCATACAGTGATTTGAACGACCAGTACCCATCACTGAAACTTGAGCAAAAGCGTATCCATGTGGTAATATTTGATCAATAATCATGCTACCAAGCCATGTTCCGGGCTGTTCAACCGGTCCTGTTTGAACTGAGGCCTCATCAAAATATGGACCGAATTCTGCAATCACAGGTACTTTGGTTCCTTCCTCGACATCCGGAAGCCAAAGTCCGAGGCTGACTTTACCGTTCGGAGCAGCACCCCCTTCGGAGAGTGGTAATTCGAATTCAACAAAATGATGGCTGGAATTCCAATCATTATCCGTCTCCTTCAGAGTGTATGGGCCGAACTCCATAACGAAGGAATATGGTTGGTCTGTGATGTATTGCCACTCACTTCGTTCCCAGACGGGAACTCTCTCGTAAATTCCAAGTTCTTGCTTAACCTCGTCGACAATTTCATCGAAAATTACAGATTGAAGTATAACCGCTAACAGAATTCCAACGACTGCTACTGCACCAACGGCTAGAGCTAATCCGCGCTTGTCGATTCCGGTTGAATCAAGCAATTCTCCTATGACCGCTCCTACAGGGGGTATTTCGCTAGATGGAATTTCAGGAGAGTCGTCTTCTAGGACTAATTCAGCTTCAAGAACAGGGGGTTTTGCTGCCGTTTCCCTCACGTGCACATGGCCCTCTGGGCCATGGTCATGGTCACAGCATTCCTCACCCATCTGAGCATCCGATAAGCAAACCCCTCTTGAGTTAGTCTATCCACTGTCTAAATTTTCCAAACGAGTTTGATTGAAAAAGGAGCGGAGGGTCGCCCGCACCATGGGAATACAGACGACGTTCGTAATGGTAAAGCCTGATGGAGTACAAAGAGGCCTAGTTGGAAATATCATCCAGCGCTTCGAAAACAAAGGACTGCGGCTTGTTGGTCTACGCCAACTAACCCCTTCTTTGGAGCTTGCTGAAAGCCATTATGCAGTTCACTCCGAGCGTCCATTTTACTCCGGTCTGATTGAATTTATCACATCCGGTCCGGTAGTCGCTATGGCTTGGACTGGTGTCGATGCCATTTCGGTGGCTAGAAACATCATCGGACCAACCAATGGGCGCGAGGCAGCACCAGGAACCATTCGTGGGGATTTCGCAATGGACATTGGTCACAACATAATCCACGGGTCAGACGCCGAGGATACCGCTGCATTCGAATTAGGGCTATGGTTCCCTGATGGGGTCATCGAGTGGACTCGTGATGCAGAGAGCCAAATTTACGAGTGAGACTACTACTTGACTGAGGATTGAGCATGAGGTGTTGGAAATGTCCGGACGTCGCCAACCAATAGTCTCAGTTTTAGGGCACGTAGATCACGGTAAAACCTCGCTTCTAGACCACATTCGTGGATTGGGTTCCGGCCGACAAGCCAGCGTGATGGATCGTGAGGCCGGGGGTATCACTCAACATATTGGTGCAACAGAAGTTCCAGCAGAGTTGCTAAACGAATTATGTGCACCTCTTCTTGGAGGCAAGTCGTTTGATTCCCCTGGTTTACTTTTCATCGATACACCTGGTCACCACTCATTCTCCACGCTTCGCTCGCGAGGTGGTGCTCTAGCGGATATTGCAATCTTAATGGTCGATGTGATGGAAGGAGTCCGACCACAAACTATCGAATCGATACGAATCCTAAAACAAGCAAAGACACCTTTCGTAATCGCTGCAAATAAAGTCGACCGAATCCATGGATGGGATTCGGTTCACGGACGCTCCATGGCCCAGGCTGTTCGAGAACAAACAAAGGATGCTCAAGCCTTGTTTGAGCAAAGATACTGGAACTTGGTAGGCAAGTTTGCAGAACACGGATTCAACATTGAAATGTACTCGAAAGTTCAGGATTTCACACAAGAAATCGCTCTTGTTCCAATTTCGGCCCGTGAAGGAGAAGGAATCCAAGATCTATTAGCTGTTGTAATCGGTCTTGCCGAGAGATATTTGGAAGACAAATTAACTGACATCGAAGGTGCTGGAGAAGGTACCGTTCTAGAAATGAAAGAAGAGAGAGGTCTTGGGAAAACACTGGATGTAATCCTCTATCGTGGGTCAGTCAAAAAAGGAGACGAGATTGTTCTCGTTACAGAGGATGGTGGAGTCTCTACGCACGTACGTGGAATGTTTGCGCCTCGTGGAATGTCTGAGATGCGAGATGCAGGTAATCGCTGGGACAATACAGAAGCAGCCCAGGCGGCTTCTGGTCTGAAAATCTCAGCTCCTAATTTGGATGGCGTTCTCGCAGGAACTACCCTTAGGGTCGTATCAAACGACACTGTGCGCGAAGAAGCGCTAGCCCTTGCCGATGCAGAAGCCAACCTTTCAGTCGAATTGGACGAGGAAGGCGTGACCATCAAGGCCGATACCGTTGGTGGACTAGAGGCTCTAGCCAAGGAACTTCGAGCGGTCGAGGTTCCGATTCGTCATGCCAGCATCGGTAAGGTGAATCGCCGAGATGTTAGAACTGCAGAGAACTCGGCGGACCCGCTTCACAGAATCATCCTAGCCTTTGCAACAGAAATTCTACCGGATGCAGAAGAGGATATTGAAAGCTCAGAAAATGGCGTCAAATACCTCGGATCAGAGATAATTTATCACATTCTCGAAGAGCGAGAAGAATGGGTAGAAGAGCGTACTCGCGAACTAGAAGAAGCGAGTCGGGAAAAAGTCGTATATCCAGGTCGGATTCTTTTACTTCCAGACCATACTTTCCGTGTCTCAAAACCTGCGGTAGTTGGAGTTAGAGTGCTGGCTGGAAGAATCCACGTTGGTCAACGCTTACTGAAGAATGGCGAGCGAGTTGGACAAATCAAATCCATCCGTTCAGGTCAAGATTCAATGAAGGAAGCAAGACAGGGTGCGGAGGTCGCTGTTGCCATCGATGGAGTCGCCGTCGGGAGGCAAATCGAAGAGGAAGATGTGCTATTAGTTGACATTCCTGAATCTCACGCAAAGAAGCTAAGAAAGATGGGCTTAACAAGTGCAGAATTAGAAGTCTTAGAGGAGTTAACCGCGATTCACCGCAAGGATTCGCATTTCTGGGGCCGCTAATACCTTTGAATCACTAGGCGTTCATAGACACCCAACGCTTTAGTATCTAAAATCGGGCAGAGTGGTTGTTGAGGTGTCTCAGATGACTATGGCTGCAAGTGACCCTAAGTCCCGAGAACTTATCCAAACCGTATCCCAGATCTCCAATGGTCTGATGGGAGAAGTGGCGAAAGTTATCATCGGAAAGCAAGAAAATTTGCGACGAGTAGCCATTGGAATTCTCTCAAATGCAAACATGCTAATCGAAGATTATCCGGGTCTTGCAAAGACCCTGATGGCAAACACGTTTGCAACATCACTTGGATGTAAGTTCAAGCGTGTTCAGTTTACTCCAGATTTGCTACCTGCAGATATCATGGGGACATATATGTACGATCAACAGGCTGGAGAGTTCAAACTCCGTCCGGGTCCACTATTCACCAATGTTCTACTCGCTGACGAAATTAACCGTGCTCCTCCAAAGACTCAGGCTGCTCTGCTAGAGGCTATGGAAGAAAAGCAGGTTACAATCGAGGGTATTACACACAAATTGCCCGCCCCTTTCATCACAATGGCAACACAAAATCCAATTGAGCAAGAAGGAACATATCCGCTACCTGAGGCGCAAATGGACCGATTCATGATGAAGATGTCAATGGGTTACCCTGACCGTCAAGAAGAGAAATCAATTCTTCAACGCAGAAAGCTGCGAGGAAAAGACGACTATGACATTGAACCGATTACATCTCCAAAGAAGGTCGTAGCAATGCAAAAGGCCCTTGAGACAGTTCATGTCGATACTGCAATCCTTTCGTACATTGTAGAATTAGTTCACCGTACTCGTGAGGACCACCGTGTGATTACTGGTGCTTCACCGCGTGCTAGTCAATCCCTATTCAAGACTGCACGCGCCAGTGCTGCAATCGATGGCCGAGACTATGTAATTCCAGACGATATCAAGGCTGTAGCACTGCAAGTGGTTAGCCACAGAATCGTTCTCAAGCCTGAATCAAAGATTCGTGGTGTAACTGGACAGCACATCATGAGGAAGATTCTCTCTGAAGTGCCAGTTCCTGTAATACAGTAATCGGTTAATCATCGCCTGAGATTATGAACTCCTGAGGCTTCGCTTTGTCGGATGGGACTGTTGGAGTTTCTTCGACCGGCGAAGAATGTTCCTACGACTTGGTGGAGTGCTGAGGACCCTTGGACACTAAAGCCACATATTTCTACGATGATTTTTCTAATCATTGGTCTGATAATTTTTGGAGCGGGGGATGCAGTCCTCATCTCAGCCAGACTAGGAAATACTCCATGGACAGTTTTAGCGGAAGGAATTGCAAAAAATCTAGATTTGTCGATTGGAAAGGCAACATTCCTGGTTAGTTTCTTAGTATTGTTAGTTTGGATTCCTTTGAAAGAAAAACCAGGGATTGGAACTATATTGAATGCTATTTTAATTGCCGCTACTATCGAGATTATGGTGCCAATTTTACCTACTCCACAGATTTTCGCTATGCAAATACTTCAAGTTCTTACAGGCATAATTTTGGTCGCCATTGGAAGTGGTCTATACCTAACCGCAAATCTAGGACCTGGTCCAAGAGATGGTACAATGACTGGGCTGACTAAAGTGACTGGTATTCCTATAGGAAGAGTTCGAGGTGGCATAGAAATTTTTGTTATAGCGATTGGTTGGATTTTAGGAGGAAAGTTCGGTATTGGCACTATTCTATTCGCGATTCTTATCGGCCCGTGTGTTGCAATCTGTCTGAATTTGGCAGGAAGGCTCGGCAAGCCAAGCGATGACTGATAGGCCGATGTGCCGAGCCGAGCTGTATGGCTGGACCGGTGGTGATTGCAGTTGTCAATCACAAAGGAGGGTGTGGTAAGACTACAACCGCAGTCAACCTAGGTGCTGCTCTGGCTATGGGTAACGAGAAATACGGAATTAAATCCCACAAAATTCTGATGATTGATCTTGACCCAAAAGGCAACATCGCCACTACTTTTGGAGTGGATAAGAAATCACTCGGAGCGACGATGAATGAGTTATTCAAGGCTGGAATCGACGGCCCTGAAGTCAAAATAGAGGAATGTATCATTGGACCAAAGCAACTTACAAAGTCGATGAAGGAAGCATTTGTTAGACAAAATCCAGAGCGAAAAAGAGGCCCTCCGAAGGGATTGGAAATAGACAATCTCTGGTTGCTTCCAGCGGATTTAGATTTGGCTGGAATTGAGATTGATTTAGCAACGAGAATCGGTCGAGAAAATCGTTTACAGAGAGCAATTCAAGGCGCAGTAAGTCATTTTGATGTCGTAATCATTGACACCCCCGCTTCACTAGGACTGCTAACAGTAAACGCATTAGTAGCATCAAATTGGGTATTAATTCCAGTGCAGGCCGAATTCTATGCTTTGGAAAATATGAGTCAATTGATGAATACTGTAAGCGATGTACAACAAGCTGTGAATCCTAACCTAAGATTATTCGGAATTACACTTACGATGGTTCAGAGGAGTAAATTGTCAGGTACTGTTGCAGATCAGGCTCGCAAACATTTCGGAGACAGATTATTCGACACTGAAATCCCTCGTCTTGTAGCTATCGCCGAATCACCTCTGGATGGAGCACCCCTCGTTATCGGTCAGAAGCCAAACAAGTCAAATCCAGGAAGCGTAGCTTACTGGGAGTTAGCACAAGAGGCGAGCAAACGTATCGATCGTATTCACAACTCACGTTGAAAATTATTGCTGACCTCGATATCAATGCCGGTCAATGCCTCGATAGCCAATCTATCAGTTACCGTTGGACCTTTCCAAAGCACTTTGACGTGCCTCGACCAATATTGATTCCCACTTTACCTTTAATTCAGATTCAAGGGCTTTAAGCATCTCCTTGATTTCCTTCTTTGAGAGATCCTCACGCTTGGCGAATTGATTCTCCAATTTCTCAAACAATTGCCTCTCCCGCTGTTTTCGGGTCTCAGCCAACTTTTGTTCCATCTCAACTTCTTGCTCTAAGGCCATCTCTTGACGTTTGAGTAACAATGCTGCTTCCATTGTCTCTCGCTCGGCAGCAAACCAGCGATCTAACTCAGCTAGAAGACCTGCTTCTGCCTCTTCTTCTAGTGATTTAAGGCGGACATCAACATCTGCTATCATACCCTTTTCGAGAGACTTAGTCTCGCTTGTAAGTTGTTTTTCTAGTTCTTTTTCTCTCTCCTTTCGAGTCTTTGCTAATCTGTCTCGCATTGCTATTTCTTGCTCTAGTCGATATGATTCAACCTGACGATGGACCTTCGATTCAGATGCTTCTCTAAGGTCCATCTCAACCCGACGCTCCATCCTATCCATATCTTGAGCCGCCTCTAACTCTAGTCTATCGTTGAGGAATGCCTTGCGTCGCTCAAATTCGGTTTCCATCTCTCCTTTCAAGCGTTCTCGAAGTTTTCCAGTATGTTCCTCTATTCGTCGGTCACGCTCTAAATCTAATTGTTCACGAAGTCGATTTTCTTCACGACGGAGTCTGTGTAACATTTCTTCTCTAAGAAGTCGCTCTTCTCGCTCAAGAGCCTCGGTTTCGAGACGTTCCATCTCGACTTCGAGTTCTGCCCTCATATCGGCTTCGATTCGATGTAATTCCTCCTCAAACAGAATATCATTGGCCTTTCGAAGGGCACCTCGCATTCCTTCGACCCTTTCGCCCATTTCCGCAACTCGTCTTCTGCGCTCCCTTCGCATTGCTGAGCGTAACTTGCTCTCATCGTCCAAACGGTCTCGAGCGCGGCCCAGTGTGTCGATTGCAGAGGCCGCGGAACGAACGTGAGCTTCTCTGAGAGCAGCTAATTTATCGACGCCTTCTGCGTCATTATCTGCTGGAGACTTGCTCTCGCTCAACTTACCATCCCCATTTCGACGGTATCTGACCCCTATTTGAGAGCGCAGGGTCAGAATCAGCCGTAGGCTGCAATTTCATTAGACTTGAGGAAATTGCCATTTTCAATCAGAAAGTGACGTTAAATCCAGTCTCACAAGCCGGGCAAGTGAGTTGTCTCTTTCCTGGTTTTGGCCGGATACGAAGTGTTCGATCACATCCGGGACACTCTATCTCTAACTTGACTACTTTCTCTGTCAGAGTGAAACCTCCCGAACAGGCGCCGCAAGTCAGTTCGATTGGACGTTCGTCGGTGCCAGCGACTAAAATTGTGTGACAATGAGGACAAGGAACCTTCTCTCCGGTTAGAGCGTCAATTGTCGGCTGATGGCTTACCTTGCATACAGCCCCACACACCTCGCATTCAATCTCGCCTAGTCCGGGCGGCAACATGTGCTCGCAGTGAGCGCATTCGGCGAGTGGAGGAGCATGTTTAGACTCAATCTCGACCTTGTCCATTATTCCACTCCTCCAAGTTTCGGTTAATCAAGCGGTCGATGGTGGGCTTCCCTCACCGCCGGAAAATAGCACCCCAAAGGCCTCGCGAATATCACGAATCAAATCTTTCCCTAGATCTAGTAAAACACCAATTCTTCTGTCTCCTGCGCCGGCTACGAACATTCCATTGATTATGATTAGGAACACGCTGGCTTCGTGTATGGCTATTCCTGCCGCTATACTAGTGTTGATTCCAGCTAAAGCGGTAATGATTAGCATAAGAGTAACCATTACTGATATTGCGATGTTGGCGTTGACTACACGTCGAGTTCTCTTTGATAGCTGGATGAGATTAGCTAGTGCTTGGGGGTCTTCTCCGGGGATAAGGACATCTGCAGCGTCCAAATTAACCTGTTCTCCGCTTCCCACAGCTACGCCAATATCTGCGGCAGCGAGTGCTCCAGAATCATTGAATCCATCTCCAGCCATCATTGTGCGACTCAGTTTTGCTCGCTCTGCAACCCATGAAGCCTTACCTTCAGGATCAACATTACCTCGACAAATTTCGGGATTTATTCCGAGGCTTTCTGCAAATGCTTCAACCGATGCTTGTTCATCACCACTAAGTATCTCAACGGTGATTCCCTCTTGCTGCAGTTTCTCTACCATTTCCTGAACACCTTTGCGGGCGTCATCGTGGGCGAAGGTGAATGCTGCAACAGCCTCACCGTCAATCGCCAATACACTAGCCCCATAGCCAGCATGACGGCTATCTGCAAGAGCGGAATCGATTTCGTATGGTATCGTAATTCCCTCGGACATCAGCCAATCAGCTCGACCAATAATTACAGGTAATCCACGCATAGAACCTCGGACCCCGGCATCTCCATCTTCGATACTAGTAATCTTTGTTATCGCCTTACTGCGCTCTGATGACGCCTCAATTATGGTGGACGCATAAGGATGATTACTCCTCTGTTCGAGACCTGCAGCAATTCGTAAGGCACTCTCTTCTGTCTCATCTCCTGCGACTGCGATTGAAACCAATCTAGGGCGGCCGCTGGTAAGAGTTCCAGTCTTGTCGAGTAGGGCTAATTCAATTCCAGCTGCTGCCTCAATTACATCTCCTCCACGCGCGACTAATCCTATTGCTGAGGCACTGGATAGAGCAGTAGCATGTGGAACCGGAGCCGCTAGAAGAAGTGAACACGGACAAGACACGACCCAGAGAACTAGCATGCCTACTATATCCCCAGTTACAGCTCCGTAAATTGCCGAGCCCACCAATACAAGTGGCACCCAAATAGCTGTAAATCTCTCGATTATTGTTTGAGTCCGTGTGGGTTGCTCTCGATATTTTCTGACCAATTCAATTAGGTCGGCTAATCGAGTATCTTGGCCGGTCGCTTCCGCCTTAACATGAAGAGGGCCACGTGTTATTGTCAGACCCGCTTCAACAAATGATCCGGAACTTACCGAAACTGGCATTGGTTCTCCGGTCAGTGGAGCCTTGTCTATTGCTCCTGTGCCTTCGACTACCATTCCATCGACTGGAACCACCTCGCCAGATCGTATCTCGACTATATCGCCTGCTTCCAAGGCAGCGACTGGAGTCCAGTCATCGTGATGCGGATTGTTGATATTGTGACCTTCTGTAACTAATCTTGCTCGCCTTGGAAGTCTATCCAAACCTCCTTGCATTGCTTTTCGAGCACGTACTAGAGCGCTATCTTCCAAATGTCCTGCAAGAGCGACTAATCCCGTGACGACCAAAGCCTCCGGCCATTCCTTAAGGTACAGAGCACCAAGAACTGCTAGAGAGGTTAGAACTTGGAATCCTAATACTCGGTTTTGGATGCTGGCGATTGCGGCTTGGAACATCTGCATTCCAGCGAATAAAACCCCCAAACCAGTGATTCCAGCGGCAACCCACCAATGCAGTTCTGCCATTTCTATTGCGAATACGGCGAGCAATAATGGAATTGTCATAACGGCACCAATCAATTGGATCTGATCGGAGCGCAATCGCTTGTTTTTCGACTCTATAAGGGTGTATTCTCCAAGTAATCTTCGTAGACCTTCTTCGGTCATTTCTGAAACTTTTAGCGAATCGGTTGGAATTCGTTGTAATTCGATTCGACCATCATCAAGACTAGCATTCAAAATACCTGGAATATCAAGCAAGGCATTTCGTAGACCTTTACGATTAATTCCCAGATGATTAGACACTTCGCCGGCTGTCTTTCCCTGAACTAACCGCCATTCAACATCGGGAGCATGACCAAGGCTGTCTAGAACTGATGAGATGCGTGAAACTCTTCCTCTGGCTAAATCAAGTTTGAATCTAACACTGCCCTCTGTCGCCGAAACTATGACTTGATCGACACCAGGTAACCGATTGACTGCGCGAGTGGCCTTCATTGCACAATCTGGACAATCCATACCCCGTAACTGCCACTCGAATTGCACGACACCGTCCATCACCAATTCGGCTTCCATGAAGTCTGCATAATCTACACATTCTCCAGCAATTGGGCTAACTTTCTCGAGGGAACCGTCATCGAGAATCAACTCGTCTACCGGCGCGACCTTTGCAGCTTTTTTCTCACGAGCGCCTGAAATACTCGAGCGAATTTTGCCAACACCTTCACCAAGCATCCCCTGTATGCTAGAAATTAGACCATCTTGAGAATCCATTGAGGCTGAGGTTTCACTTCTTGATTGAACATTTGATGACTTACGCGACTCAAGCTTTGCCTGAGTCGAATCTGTCTCATCATCGTCTAGGATGAGAAACTCCTCATCATTCACAACACGCGCAAGAGACCGGGATACATCAACCTGAGGGGAAGGAGACAACCCTTCGACGGTGGAATCATCAATGTTGAGCCAACCGAATAGATGTGGATTTACCCGACTTAAGCGGATTCGAGATGATTATCTTCGATATTGATGGTACTTTACTAGATATTGAAGGATTTCAAGAAGAATTAATCCCTCTAATCAGAATAATCGAGCGAGGAGGTATTACCATCTCACTTGCAAGTGGAAGGACTCTACCCAATGTGACCCCTATTCAGCAAAGCCTGGCTGTATCTGGATTTGTAATTGGAGAAAATGGTGGCATGGTTTGGGACACACATGCTGGATTTCCAATTCGTTCTCTTGCAGATGGTCAGCGGACACGTGATGCAGCGAATTGGTTAGCTAGCCAAATAGATGGATTAGATCCTGCTGGGATTGAGTCGAACCGCTGGCGAGAAACCGAATGGTGTTTGAAAGACGATGGTAATTATGAGGTCATTCAAGATGCAATAGCAGGCTCTCAATACAGTGAATTATCGGTTGTCCCTACCGGTTTTGCAATCCACCTTTGCACACCTGGACTAGACAAAAGGACGGGTGTTGAGTTTGCCTTGAAACAAAGAGGTATTGACCCGGCACGAGTTATCGCGGTAGGTGATGCGGCTAACGACATTCCAATGTTCGAATTGTGTGGATTTGCAGTAGCGGTTAATGAAGAACATGAAGGAGTAGCCGAGGCTGCCGATGTCACTACGAAACAAAAAGGAACTTCTGGGACTATAGAATTCCTCAAGCAATTTATCCAAGCGGTTGAAATACCCTGAGCGGACCGGAAGTCTGTGTTGTGTTGATTCTGATCTGATTATGGAACGAAAACACGACGACATACTAGACTTGCTAGTTAGGTGCCTTGAAGCATGGCTAACTTGGCTAGAAAAAGACAACAAGAACTTAGCAGCCGAAATTGAAGAGAAGAAGTGGCGTACAGAAAACGAGGCTTACTCTCTCAACGAATATGCCTACAACTGGGAGTTCACAGAGAAGTGGGAATGAATTGGTGCAGGCGGCAGGATTCGAACCTGCGAAGCACTACGCAGAGGATCTTGAGCCCTCCCCCTTTGACCACTCGGGTACACCTGCACAATATCCGAGCCGCAATGCCCTCTTGATTCCAGCGGCTCGAACTCCACTCCAGATAACCGTAGCAGGGAGTCTGACGGAATGGTTGATTTAGCGACTCTGCACGCTCCCACACGAACCGCTTAGGCAGTACGGAGGCAGAGGCTATGAGGTTAAACAAAAACCAACTACAGGCGGTCGAAAAAGGCCTCTTTGAGGTAGCCCGAAAGCAGAAGTCATCCGCCGGCCCAGTAGAACTACCATTACCTGACTTTTGGGCTTCTGTAGCACAGTTGACTGCGAGTTTGGAAGCTGAACTCTCAGAGACGGTGCAATCCGAAGGTATGACCGCAAAGGCGCAATTGCAAACCCGTAGGCTCGGGAATGTGCGAACATTAGTGACTGACCTAACTCGAATTCGCTTGAACGCGTTTACTCAACACGCGGTATTAGTCAATCTGATGAAAGGTGGAGGGACAGATGCCGCAGCTGCCCTGCAACACCTCAGCGTCATCGATTGGGAGAGGCACGACTCCACCGAGAGGGCTTACTATCAGAGTCTAGGCCACTTGGTTGACAAATACAAGCACGATGTTGCTTGGAAAGAATTGGTAAACGGAGGTAATGGAGGAAGTAACTCGACTCCCCCAACGGTACCAAGCCCTGATGCTTCGCTGACTGAGTACACTGAAACTACTCCAGAGTCAGAACTTCAATCCCCATCTCCGACAACTGTGGCTGAACCTGACGAAACTTGGGATGACCCCGAATTCGATGAAGAAGATAGGATTCGAGCAATGGATGAATTTCCTGATCGGGCAACAGGTGCTGACCCACATCCACCGGAAGAAATCAGTGTATCAGAGACCATCGGTGGGGATTTAATGAGAATTAGAATTTTACAGGATTTGACCGACCCGATAATCGCCGAAGATGGTTCGGAGATTACACTTGTTGAAGGCGATGTAGAGTCTTGCCCAAGCCTGATTGCAGAGACTCTAATCGCCGCTGGATTGGCCGTTGCAGCACCACTCTGAACGCGCCAATGATTATCCAGCGCCTGTCAACGACGTCACACCTGCGGTGTATACTATGGACAAGACGATTAGCAAAAAGAGAGTCAAAGAATTACGCAAAACATTCGATGCTGACCCTTCAGCAAAATTAGCTCAAAACGCCGTCTCAAACAACGAATTGTTGGATGTGGCTTTGGATAGAAATTTAGTGCAAGAAATTGATTTTTCTTTCTCAATTAAGTTAGACAAATGGAAGGTAACTCATCAGAAGAGAAGTGGTCGTTGTTGGCTATTCGCCACACTAAACCTATTTCGACCAAGTACGATGAAGAAGATGAATGTAAAAAGTTTCGAATTCAGTCAGGCGCACATTCACTTCTGGGACAAATTCGAGCGGGCCAACCACTTCTATGAGGCGATTATTGAGACCGCCGAACGTCCTGTCGATGACCGCACAATCGGCTTCCTACTCGGCGACCCTATCGGCGATGGCGGACAATGGAACATGGCGATGAATCTGATTAGAAAGCACGGCCTCGTTCCCAAATCTGCATATCCTGAGTCTCAATCTTCTTCCAGTACCCGTTACATGAATGCGAATCTGAAGGATATTCTCAGAACAGGGGCCTGTGAGATTCGTGAGATTCTTAATTCTGGTGGTAGTTCTGCTGAGGCTCGCATACACAAAGATTCGAGGCTCGCTGACATCTGGAGAATTCTTTGCATCCACTTGGGAACTCCACCAGAAAAGTTCGATTGGCAGTGGGAAGACAAAGATGGGAAGTTGCACCGCAGGGGAATAATGACTCCTCATGAATTCGTCGAAGAATTCGTCGAAATCGATTGGGAAGACTATGTTTGCATTGTCAACGACCCAAGGAATGAATACTACCAAACCTACACTGTCGATTATTTACAAAATGTCGCAGGAGGACCGCCTGTGGTCTATCTTAATGTTCCAAGTGATGAGATGAAAGGCATCACTCAGAGCCTATTGGAGGACGGATTACCTGTTTGGATGGGGTGTGATGTAGGAAAGCAAATGCACAGAAAGCGTGGGCTTTGGGACGCCAAGTTATTCGATTTCGGAGCTTTGTATGGTGCAGATTTTGGTATGAATAAAGCCGATCGACTTAGGTTTAGCCAGACAATGATGACTCATGCTATGCTGTTTACCGGTGTCGATGTAGTAGATGGAAAGCCAAGAAGGTGGCGTGTAGAAAATTCATGGGGATCCGAACAATCTGGCCGCAAGGGATTCTACACGATGAACGACTCATGGTACGATGAACACATGTTCGAAATCGCCTGCCCGAGCAAATATCTATCTGACAAGATGAAGGCTGGACTGGGGACTGAAACCGTAGTTCTTCCAGCTTGGGACCCAATGGGAAGTCTAGCAAAAGACGAAGCATTCCAATGAGGGATGAAATCAGCCTAGATGCCTTAGGGACAACTCGATTGTAACCGAGTCAGGATAGTCTAGACGAAGAACTCGCCGTAGTGCCTTCTCGTCCTTGGCTGCTGATGTCACAAGTTCCAGAAGTCGCTTGTGTATTCGCATTTCCCAATGATCCCATGTCTCAGCACCTTCACCATCAGGACTCTTACGGCATGGAACTACCAATTTACGAGTTGGTAGTGGTATTGGACCGCGTAGGTCAACACCTGTCTCGTCACAAATTGCCTTAATCTGTCCACAAACCATGTCAACGTCTTCGTGGTTTTCACCAGTCAACTTGATTTTGGTGATAACGGCCATAGTACCCTCTCCGAGTTCTCAGCCTTGGTCACCAATTCACTTCTTATCGATCTTCAGGCAAACGCCAGCAGCCACGGTCTTACCCATGTCACGGATAGCGAATCTCGACAATTCTGGGAACGTGTCCATCTGCTCTATCGCCATTGGCTTGGTAGGTGCGAATCTTACTAGAGCGGCATCTCCGGTCTTCAGGAATGCAGGGTTTGCCTCTTTTGTCTTGGAATTCTCAAGGAGCTCCACGAACCTCACCGCAACCTGTGCAGTGTGAGCGTGGAAAACTGGGGTGTATCCAACGCCAATTGCTTTTGGAATCTCCATTAGTTGAATCTGACCAACGAATGTCTCGTCGTGTCTGACGAACATAGGCTCGCTATCAGCGTAACCAGCTACGTCCCCTCTGCGGATGTCGTTAGCAGCCAGTCCTCGCACGTTGAACCCGACGTTGTCGCCTGGCTCTGCCTTCGCATGGCTTGTGTGATGCATCTCGATGTCCTTGACCTCTGCAGACTTCTGGCTTGGGTTGAAGATGACCGTCTTTCCTCTCTCGAGAACACCGGTCTCTACCTTACCGACTGGAACTGTTCCAATTCCGCTGATCTTGTAGACATCTTGAATTGGTAGCCTGAGTGGCCTGTCTGTCGGCTTGGGTGGCATTTGTATTCCATCAATAGCTTCGAATAGGGTAGGCCCCTTGTACCAAGGCATGTTGTCAGACTTGTTGAAGAGGTTCTCTCCGTTGAATGAAGAGCATGGAATCTTCGGTACATCGGCTGGATTGAATCCGGATAGCTTCAGGAGTTGATCGACTTCTGCAACGGTATCATTGTACTTTGCTTCGGAGTAATCTACCCCACTGATGTCCATCTTGTTGACGTTGACGATTAGTTGCTTGACTCCAAGAACCTTAGCCAAGAAAGCGTGTTCTCGTGTCTGAGCGTTGACTCCGTCATTAGCAGCACAGAGTAGAACGGCTGCATCAGCTTGGCTGGTTCCAGTAATCATGTTCTTTACGAAATCACGGTGCCCAGGAGCATCGATGATTGTGAAGTAATAGTTAGGAGTGAAAAGTTCCTTGTGCGCGACGTCGATAGTAATACCACGCTCGCGCTCTTCCTTCAAACCATCCATAACGTAAGCAAGACCGAATCCTGCCTTCCCTGCTTCGGATGCTAACTTCTCATTCTTCTCAATAACGTGTGCTTCGATGTGACCTGTATCTAGAAGTAAACGTCCTACGGTTGTTGACTTTCCGTGATCTACGTGTCCAATAAACACGATGTTAAGGTGCGGTTTGCTTTTATCTTCCCACTGTGAGCTCATAATATCCACCTCTAAGTGTGGCCCGCCGACCGATGATGCCTATTTGAATCTCTCCCCCTAAGGGAGCCATCAGTTGGACTGAATTACTGGTATACTTCTTCGGCGCAGTTCATCGATATTGCAATTCGATAATCAAACTCTTGACCTCTGTGTTATGTGTCTTCTCATTCTGCATATCTACAGACCAGGTTCCAGGTTCGAATCCTCTTACCGTTGATCCACCAATTACCAGCCAAACACAGCGGTCATCCGACTGACAGTCACCGGCGTTTCTGTTATCATCACCCACACCTGTGGTGTTGGCGACCTCTTCGTCAGTCTCATTGAAGATGAATAGGTCGAGTTTGTTCTCAGTATCAACCCCGCCAAATGGTTGGTCTCCATCCTCAGCGGGGTAGGTTAGTTTGGTCCTAAGATAACGAATCTTGTTCTGGCCGTCTTTATCATAGGTTACTGGGTAATCCCATGTCATGATTACAGGATCCTGATATCTTCGGTCGATGACGAAGTCAGTCCAAGTCCCTCTGTAGTTGATGTAGAGAGTAGATTCGTCAGAGTCTGTAAGGCCATTGTTGTCTGTAACTTTTAACTTAATATCCCATGAACCGGCAGGCATATCCTCGAGAGTAACGGTTTCTCCAGTTGCATCGACATCGTTCTCTGGATCTCCATCTTCATCAGAGTCTGTATCTAAGTCGAGATCCCATTCCCAAGACACTAGATACTCCTCAGCGTAACAATCTGAATTATCTGGATTACACCCCGCCCAAGACTCAGAACCATCTAGTGTGACTGTGGTTTCGACAGTTATGCTTCGATCATTTTCTTCCTTATCCTCACACACCCATACGAGGACAAAGGAGCCTGCAGGTGCATCTTCACCATCACAATCATCGTCCTTTGCCGTAGTTATCTCGGCTTTCGGTTCTCTGGCTGAGGAGTCAATTACAGAAATTGTATCACTAACTGAAGTATCGTAATTTCCATCACTTACGGTTAGAGTAACCCTATAATCTCCGGGTTGTGAATAGGAATGGCTTGTTGTCAGGCCTTCACCAAGGTTTCCATCGCCAAAATCCCAAGTGAAAGTTAGAGCATCTGCGTCTGGGTCAGAAGAGCCTACTGCGCTGAAGGTAATCGAGTCACCAGCACGCACAGACCCATCCGGATCAATACTCATTTTGGCACTTGGGGCTCCATTCAAGCTGAAGGTTTCCAAACAACCCGCAAAAGCCGCACTGAGCATTAGCAATACTACCATCGGGGCCAATCCACCCGCTCCTCTCATGGTCGAGGGTGTGAAGGTGGTCATCATCAACCCTACGGATTCCCGTAATCACTAGAAATCGAAGAGAGTTTGTTGTCTAGTGCCTTGCAGTAATTCTTTCTCGTTCCATCCAAAGGCTTCTGTAATTCTACCTAGTGCGGTTGCCAATCTTTTAGCATAGAACTCCGGATCGTACTGGGGAGGTTCGACACCTAACTCATCCACCATCCAAGCTTGGACTGTCATCGGGGAGGTTTTGCCATTGGTAACTATCCAACCTACCTTCATACCAGGTGTGAATCCGAGACCTGCCTCTATTCTTTGTTTAGCCACGCGCACATAGGGGAGTGAATCTGGATTCTTGTATATCTTATGGAAATCTACAGTTCCGTCTTTCTTCAGGCTTCCTTTACATGAACGTGAAATCACAAGATCAACCGCTTCTACACGTTTTGCCCTAATATCATCAATAACCGATTTAGACATCTCCACCGCGGACCATTCTTCATCAGATAGGATCAATTCGAACATCTCGGTCATTGTGCTGGTTAGTAGACGAAATGAATCCGTGCGACGAACCTCGTAGCCTCTAATTAGCATCTCTTCACGAGGCCAAACTACTCGCCCGACATAGCGCTTTTTTGCACCATGAGAAAAGAAGGCTGAGAGAGCGGTTTCGAATTCTAATTCTGCGCCTTCTTTGGTAAATCTATCTGCCAGTGTATTACCAAAATCTAAGGTCTCTTTCCTAGCATTTTTCCAATGTTCCAACACCAAGGAATTCTCTGGCGGACGATTAATTGGTGAATCAGGCTCAACTGGCGCTTTGACAAAAATTGAGTCTGTGTCAGAATATACCACATCGTGTCCATCGGTCTCAACATTATTGATTATGGTACGAATATTATAACGAGCCCATTCGGTAATACTTGCACCTAAATCTGGATGGGTGAAACGGTAGAAGGAAGAAGCGAAGACACCATAGAATGAATTCATTAGAATCTTCACCGCATATTGCAATTGGTCATGAAGAAAAGCTGCTTCTTCTTCGCCATTTTCACGGGCCTTTTTCAACTCGGATTTGTGATGATCACGCTGTTCCATTAGTTCGCTCAATAAACGGGGTACTAGGCCTCGACGCTCATCTGAAGAGACGTATCTTGTCGAGGTTGTGGGAGATACATTATGAGATTCTTCTTCGGTTCCATCTCTAACCAGAGTTGTCGAACAAATATTCTGTGAAATCATAATCGATGGATACATCGATTTGAAGTCGAGTACTGCCACCCATGGATGTATTCCTGGCTCAACTTCGTGAACGTAGCCACCGGCGATTTGATCGCGGCGGCGTGGACCGGATTGAGTCATTGGGACCGCGATATTTTCTCGGTCTGCTAAGCGGATAACAAGCGAGTCTATCCATTGACTGGTCGTGCCGGCTGCTGCGGTCTCAACCGTGGTTTTTGCAACCGCCGCTAGGGCTTCTTTACGCTCTACAGATTGTAAGTGACCCAGTATATCGAGAGGTAGGTGAGTATCTCTGACACAATATTCCATGACTTCATCGGGTCTAGCAGCCCATTCCTCGTCCATTTTGCTTGCATCAATATCGAGTTTCTGTTTATCCTCTGCCTCCGGCCAGAGCATGTTTGCTACAAAGCGAAGAGATTCTCTCTCAGGCCGGAGGGTTTGGCGAACCTGCCACCAAGCATCCATTGGTATTCTACCGGCTAATCGCCAAACTCGATTTATGGCTCGGTCTGGACTGAGCCTCTTTGACTCACTCTCAATCGCTGGAACTCTCCCCCAACCACACAATGCAGCCTGTTCGAATTTTGAGCTCCCTGCGTTTTCCTCAGCACGTTCAATGATTCTAGGTAAATCGAAATTATCGATATTATATCCAGTAATGAAATCAGGATCTTCATCTCGAACCAGTCTGGTCATTCCTTCCAGAATCTCCTTTTCAGAACCGCGGAACTCATGCTCCGTACGTTGCTCTCCTCTGGCTACTACCACCGCTGCGCAGAGTATAGTATTGTGACGAACGCTAGTCTCAAGATCTAATGAAAGGGTTACGAATGGAGTTGGGAATGGATCTGTTCTAGATAGGTCAGCGATATCGCAGGCTACCACCATATCGCATGGATATAACCCCGAGCCGCCGAAGTCGCGAATCATCTCTGCTGCTTCGACCCTCTTACCCTCAAACTCTCTGGCTAATTCAGATGGTGCGCGAGGGCCTGCCCACAGCACTTCTCCACCGCTTGCAATGTGAGGCCCTAAATCCAAGTCCAACAATAAACGTTGGACAAAGAGGATATCTGCGCTAGATACTTCCCATTCAGACTGAAGTCGCTTTCTAAGCCTAGGTACAACATATGGCTGTTCAACTTCGACTCGGTAATGTGGCTTGACTCCATATGGAGTCCACTTGTCAACCGGCTCTCCAATTGATACAACTTCATCCATTTTCTGAACAAAATCTAGGCGGTCTTTCAAATCCCTATTTGCGCCTTCCTTACCTGTAGGCGCAATCTCTAGGAATGGACTGAGGCCACCAACTAGCAATACTACAGAATGACCTTCTCGCGCACGGCACCATAACTCGACAACTGTGCGCGGAGGTGTCGAAGCCACCGCTTGATACGACCCTGAGACGATGCAAAGCTCTCCATCCCATCGCATTGCGACACCTTGCTCAGAGGGAAATAGAGTCAGCAATCAACCCTTGTGTGGGAGCTCGGGACTACAGTTTGAGGTGATTTCTTAGAAATTGTTGAAAGCCGAGTCGTTCCCCTTTGAGGTAAATGGTGGGCCAATGATGGGGGAGACCGAGACTGACGGCGAGCCTTCCATTGATTGGGACACCCTTAGTTTCAGCTTCACCGAAACAGACAGGATGTACATTGCAACCTGTAAGCAAGGAGAAGATTGGGAACCCGGTATTATGCAGGATTTCCAAAATCTCTCGCTATCGCCCGCGGCTGGAGTAATAAATTACGGACAGGGATTATTCGAAGGAATGAAGGCTCGAAGAGCTGAAGACGGCAGAGTTCTGCTATTTCGTCCGGAATTGAACGCAAGGCGCGCTCAAGATGGCTGTAAGCGACTAGGTATGCCTGTTGTGCCCGAAGAAATGTTCCTCGACGCTGTGCACATAGTAGTACAGGAGAATATCAGATGGTTACCACCTACTGGCCGAGGAGAGTTATACATCAGACCTCTGATTTTTGGAAGTGGTTCAATCCTTGGAGTAGCTCCCGCACCCGAATATACATTCTTGGTCTATGTAGTTCCAGTTGGACCATACTTCAAAGGAGGATTAAATCCGATTGCACTCAAGGTATCGGATGAATTCCACAGAGCCGCACCAGGTGGGTCTGGCGGCGTAAAGGCAATTGGAAACTATGCACCAGGAATGATGCCTTCAAAGAACGCAAAAGCCGATGGATATGCTGAAATTATCTATCTTGATGCAGTCAACCATCGCTATGTCGAAGAAGTTGGTGCAGCCAACTTCTTTTGTATCAAAGACAAGGTTCTCTACACTCCTGAGTTGACCGGAACTATCCTTCCAGGAATTACTCGCCTTTCGGTTGTCGAATTGGCTCGAAGTCTAGGCTACCAAGTTATTGAGACTAAGCTAGACATCGATTTTGCAATGGATGCTGATGAAGCATTTTGTGCTGGTACCGCTGCTGTAATCTCCCCGATTGGTTCAATTGAACATGGCGGCAATATCGCAACCTACTGTGATGGAGAAGTTGGTGCTATCACCAAGCAACTCTATGATGCTCTAACAGCAATTCAAGAAGGTCGGACTAGGGACTCTTTTGGTTGGACTCCAAACGTCTAGACCAATCCTGAAACACTTTTGTATCCTCGGCTTTTTTTGAGACATTGCGTCTCTCTGAATTACGTAATGGCATCGACATCCTGTGGTTGCTTCTGAAGGCTTTTGAATGCCTTGAAATGAAATCCCAGTATAAGTTTGTAATAGGGTCTAGATTTCCCCTTTGATAGAGATTCTATGAGTATTATCCCCGTTGATTCTGGGGGCTCTTTTTTCCAGGGGTTTAATTCAAGATTTAATTGATCGTAAAGAAGATACAACCATCTTTTGGGTTGAGCAGCCGTATCATCTCGAAGTTTCGAGATGAATACGGAACTGCCCAAGCCCATGGTTACGTAGTCCTGATATTTTCACATCAAATTCAGCGCAGTCTGCGACCTGCTATCATCAATGCCCCGATGACCGCCAGTGCAGCGATTCCAGCAGAGAATCCAGGAGTGTTATTTGACTCAACTTCTGGTTCTACTATGGAACCTTCTCCAACTACAATCTGTCCAGCCATTCCGGAGGTAGCGTGGGGCTCGCAGATGTAGTTGAATGTTTGATCGACGGCGAATGTGTATCTGTAATCGACAGTTGTCATTGATTCACCACTGTACACGCCACCCATGTAGCGAGTAGTATCGCCTTCCTTAGCGATCTGTGCTACATTGTGTGCCATAGATTCGTCGTTCCAAATCCAACATACAGTTGCTCCTACATCGACTTCGACGTATGGCTTATCGTATGCCAGACCTGTATCATCTATTCCTATAATTACATCACACTCGGACGTATCAACGGCATCGGCAGGAGGCATCATTACCTTGTCGATGACGTGAATAACACCGTTCGATGCTGGAACGTCAGCCAATACGACATTAGCATCGTTGACCATTACACCTTCACCTACTGAGAAAGTCAAATCGTCGCCATTTACTGCTGCCGCTACCATACCATCGGTTACTGCGGAGGATGGAACTGCACCTGATACTACGTGGTAGAGAAGAATATCAGTCAACAGAGCCTTACCTTCTTCGTTATCGAGAGCAGCTAGATCGATACCTGCTTCAGCGAATGCATCGTCGGTTGGTGCGAACACTGTGAATGGCCCATCGCCCTGTAGTGTTGCTACGAGTTCTGCTTGAGCTAGTGCAGCTACTAACGAATTGTGGATTGTTGTAGCTTGTGCAGTCATAGCAATATCTACTGCTGGAGTCCACATGTAAGCCTCACATTCTCCTTGACTTACCATAGTAAGGGTGTGAGTTGCTAGGTTGTAACAACCTGTGAATGTCTGACCATTCATCTCGTAGTTTTCGTAGTACGCGTGTGCCATGCACTCGTCGAAGGAAGCGCCAGCCGCTATCGTGTGGGTATACATGTTGTAGCATATGTCACCATCAGCTTCTGTTACCGGTACTGGAGGCATCAAGACCTTGTCGATAACATGGATTAATCCGTTACTTGCTTGAACGTCTGCTAGGATGACATTTGCATCGTTAACCATAACTCCTTCACCAACTGTGAAGGTCAAGTCGTCACCGTTTACTGCTGCTGCAACCAAACCATCGGTTACTGCTGAGGATGGAACTGCACCAGATACTACGTGGTACAGAAGAATGTCGGTTAGTGTAGCCATACCTTCCTCACTGTTTAGCGCATCCAGGTCTATTCCTGCTGCGGTGAACGCATCATCGGTTGGAGCGAAGACTGTGAAAGGACCTTGTCCTTGTAGTGTGGACAATAAGTTTGCTTGGATTACCGCGGCGACTAGAGAATCGTGAATTCCAGTTCCCTGTGCAACTGTCGGAATATCCACCAAGTCGACAGGAGGCATTAGCACCTTATCGATGACGTGGACAAGCCCGTTGCTCGCTTCAACATCAGCAAGAATGACGTTTGCATCGTTTACCATTACTCCTTCGCCGACTGTGAATGTCAGATCGTCTCCGTTCACTGCAGTCGCGGTCATTCCGTTAGTTAAAGCGGATGAAGCAACCGAGCCAGATACTACATGGTAGAGTAGAATGTCAGTGAGGGTAGCCTTTCCTTCATCATTATCTAGCGCGGTCAAGTCGATTCCAGCGGCTGCAAATGCATCATCAGTAGGTGCAAAGACCGTGAAAGGACCTTCTCCCTGAAGAGTAGTCAACAATTCTGCTTGAATTACGGCGGCCACCAGTGAGTCGTGGATTCCAGTTCCTTGAGCTACGGTAGGGATGTCCACCAAATCAGAGGGCGGCATAAGAACCATGTCGATAACATGGATTATTCCATTGGAAGCCGTTACATCGGCGATGGTAACTGTAGCGTCACCAATCATTACAGTACCGTCAGTAACTGAGAAAGTTACCTCGTCTCCGTTGAGCATAGTCGCTGACATTCCGTCGGTAACCTGTGTCGAGTTGACGGCTCCGGCGAGCACGTGATAGGTTAGGATGTCGACCAGTGCCGCGATTTCATCGTCTGTGTTGAACGAATCTAGATCGATACCGGCAGCGGTGAACGCATCATCGGTCGGGGCGAACACTGTGAACGGTCCGTCTCCAGAAAGAGTGTCAATCAAATCGGCTCGATCGAGAGCTGCCACTAATGAATCGTGAATCCCGGTTCCGGCGGCATTGGCCGGTATGTTTTCTTGAGCTGTTCGCTCGTCCGCGATTACTGCGGGAGAGGCAAATAACATGGCGGTCATTAGCAGGGCGGCGATTGCTGGTTTAGCATTCATGGTCTCGGGCCGATAACCATTAGCATATATAGGACTGTAATCACCTGAAAAAACAATAATTTTGATGTGGAAATTATCAACTGCAAAATCTGAAGAATTTCCCGCATCATAACATGGTTTTATATCTAACTTCTTCTCAGCGCTTAGGCATGGAGTCACATAATTCCAAGCCTAATAGACGAACGAGAAGAGTAGCCATAGGGTCGAGCATAGCACTAGCTGTAATGTTCCTACCAACTGTAGCTGCTGAAACCTCCACCATCGGGGACAAAGACTATGTTGCAGTCAGCTTTTGGATTGCAACCGCAATGATGCTTGCATCAACTGTGTTCTTTTTGGTTGAAAGAAATAATGTCCCTGAAAAGTGGAAGACATCGATGACAGTTGCTGCACTAGTAACTGGTGTTGCATGGTACCACTACACATACATGCGTGAACACTGGGTAATCACTGGCGAAAGTCCGATGGTACTCAGGTACATTGATTGGTTAATCACGGTACCACTACAAGTCGTAGAATTCTACCTAATTCTAGCGGCAATCGGAGTAGGTACTGCAATTATGTTCCAGAGACTACTTGGGGCATCTATTGTAATGCTGGTTGCAGGATACTTCGGTGAATCCGGAGCTATGGACAGTACTCTAGATCTATCACCAACAGTCTGGTGGATAATCGGAATGGCCGGATGGGCATGGATTCTCTACGAACTATGGGCCGGAGAAGTCGGTGCAGCTGCTGAGAGCGGAAGCCCAGGTGTCCAATATGGATTCAATGCAATGAAGTGGATTGTAACAGTAGGATGGGCAATTTACCCGCTAGGCTACATGATGGGTAACGACATGATAGACGGCTTCAACGAGGGAGACATGAACATCCTGTACAACATTGCTGACTTGGTCAACAAAACCGCATTCGGTATGATGATCTGGTACGCTGCAAAGCATGACGAGTAATCGTTAGTACCAAATTAGTAAAGTAACGGAAATACGTAACCCGAGTGGTCGGTAATACCGGCCACTTGGGCACCTTCTGATAATTACGAATCTGAAAGTCTCAGATACATTCCTCTTGAATTGGGGGACGTAGGTTTGAAACCCCATCTTTCGTAAAACCCATCCACATCAGCCATGAGATTGATGTAAGAATATCCAGATGCTTCACCGGTGATGTAATCCATTAGTGAATCCATAATCATAGAGCCACCTCCTTGGCCTTGCCATTCCTGCTCAACTGCCATATCACAGATGTGAAACACGGTTCCCCCATCTCCTACAACTCTACCCATTCCCACAATCTGATCAGACTCGTCATGCCGGAGTAGAACTGAGAACAATTCTGAGCCAAGTCCTTTCGTGGCTCCACTAATCGTTCTTGGCCTCATTCCTGCCTTCTCTCGTAAACGCAGGTATGTCTTTACATCGGGAACTGCGACTTCTAGAGAAAACAGTCGATCACTTCCGGCCGAATTTCTTCTTTCTCTGGCCAGCCTTTTTCTTGAACGATTTTCTCTGTGCTCGCTGTTGACGGTTGCCCTTAGCAGGTCCTTTTGCTGCACTTTGTGATTCAGCTGACTTCGCCTCTTTCATTTGTGCCCTAAGGCGAAGTCCAATCGATTGTAAGACTCCTTCTTTTGATTCAGCGCCTGTCGAACTCAGCGCGTCCTTTGTTGAAATCTCTAGTCGACCCTCTTGGGTAAAAGGACGTGAAGGGTGACTCGACTCGGGCTTTCTTCGCATACGGGTTATTCCAGCAGCTCGCGCTGCCCAAACAACAGCGTCCAAAGTAGGAGTAGAAATTGCCGCTTCTTTTGGAACGCGGCGACCCTCGGAACGGGTTAATCGGGAGTCGAAATATCCCGTCCAAACCCACATCTCATCCTTGCGCGAAGACACGACTACCACTCCACTCGGGTAAATGGTGCGACTTGAGGGCTTCGTGAGCCTCATTCTTCCAGAAGTATACCTGAGACAACCCCGTCCATACCAGGTCGGGAGGTGATTCGTACCTTACCGACCTCTGTCTGAGCAATGGCTCCCTTAGTGATTATGTTTCGACGAACGAAGTTAGGGTCTGCGTCGTTTTCTAGAACGCTGGTAATCTTTGAGCGAGTGGTCTTGCCAGTCTTTGGATTATTGACATTGACCGAGGTTGCTTGCATGACTCGAACTGTGGTTGAGCCAGCATGCTTTCTGTACACCTTGGTCTCATCTTCTTCACCGATGAAAGCATATTGCTTCTCGCTAGAAATTTCCTTTCGGCGCTTGCCTCGATAGCGGTTTGGTCGCTTCAAGCGTCCGCCGGTTGGCTTGCGTCGAGAGATACCATGCCATTGTGCCATGCGCCTCGGCGACCGACCACCCTTATTTCAATGGAGCGGAGGAAATCGTGATTCTTTTTGATGCGACCCTACGGGTCGTTTAGAGCAATTCACTCGCCTAAATCCGCCGCTGCCGCTTCAATTTCGGCCATAAGCGCGACGTAATCATTTACGATTGGAAATTGAGGATATTCATCAATTACATTCTGAGGTGGACGGAATAGTATGCCAACATGAGCTTCTGCTAGCATATTGGCATCATTGTAGGAATCACCGACTGCTAAGGTGTTGAAATTCATTGCACGTAGTCCTTCCACTGTAACCCGCTTCTGATCTTCTAAACGAATATTCCAACCGGTAATCATTCGGCTCTTTGAGTCTATTTCTAAATCATGACAATATAAAGTTGGACGACCTAATTTTGCCATCATTGGTTCACCGAATTGGTAGAATGTATCTGAGAGAATCAGCACTTGCCATCGCGCACGGACTTCGTCGAGGAACTCCTTAGCCCCCGGCAAAGGGTCGATAGTTGCAATTACTTGTTGAATATCGTCGATTGTGATTCCATGCTCATTGAGAATATCGAGTCGGTAGCGCATCAATCTGTCATAATCTGGCTCTTCCCTGGTTGTCCTTCGGAGTTCCTCGATTCCCGTCTTCTCGGCGACGTTAATCCAAACCTCTGGCATTAGGACTCCTTCAAGGTCAAAGCAGACTACTAGCATGATTCGTCGCCGTAGCCCGCCCGCTTCAAGATATTCTCAAGTATCGCTCCGCGAGGTTCATTGGGAGTGGTTTACGCCAAGCCCACGTGAGCGACAAGAGGTTACGCCGCAGAACTCCAGTACGATTCAAGCAAATTAGAGATATTGCGGCAGAATTGTCTGCAAGAATTGCTGTAGATATCGACATTAAATCCGCTTTTTTGGAAAAGGCGAATTTCGATAATCAGGACCTGATTTTAGTCGATAGGTCAGCATTAGCAATGCAGGTTGAAACGGATGAGGGGAAGAAGTGGTTTCCAACACTTAGAGGAATACTCGCCTGGCAACCAGATGGTCGCTGGGCGGCAGTCGATCACGGTGCTATTCCATTTCTGATGAATGGAGCGGATTGTATGGGGGCAGGTGTTCAGATGGCCGACCCAGAGGTTACAGCGGGAGACTTAGTTTGGGTTCGCGATGAGGAACATGGCAAACCGTTGGCCTTGGGAATCGCCATGGTACACGGTGAGGAAATGGTAGCAATGGGCAAGGGTAAGGCAATTAATACGCTACATTGGGTTGGAGATGACCTCTGGAATCTTGAGTCGTGATTCCTACAAGAGGTTGAAAGATAACCAACGCTCCGTTGTATTGTGCGACAGTTCTTGGCC
>NTJQ01000001.1 GCA_002457555.1 Marine Group II euryarchaeote MED-G37 | reverse complement strand
GACCCCTATGTGAAACCATGCCCTATTGATTAGACCGGAAACCGGCGGTTACAGTAAACTATGTATTAAATTACAAAGTAGAAACTGCTTTTTCCACGAGTTGTAACAGGTTTTCTGCGCCTGGACCAATACCAAAGAATACCGTAAGGACGGTGAGAACTAGGATGGTATTTCGAAGGTGTAATGCCTTTCTAAGAGGCTTGGCAGTTTCAGGTGCTTCGAAGAACATCACTAGACCAATTCGAAGATAGTAGAATAGAGACAGAGCACTGTTCAATACAATTGCCATTGCAAGCCAGAAAACAGGTTCAACTGTCTCAGCCCAGGGAATTATTGCATCGGCAGAAGTGCTACCGGTCCCTGCGCTGATATTTACGATTCCATTAATCATCAACAACTTGGAAAGGAATCCAGATAATGGTGGAACTCCAGCCAATGCTAGCATGAAGATAAACATTGAACCTGCAATCAATGGGTCTCGCTGAGCGAGGCCGTGAAGGTCTTCCAAACGATGACTTCCGCCCTCGGTCTCAAGCAGGCCAAGAACGAGGAACGCACCTAGTTTGAATAGCACAAGAATTGTCAGGTGGAAAACAATTGCAACCAAAACTAACTCGGTTGTTGATGAATCACCTAATCCACTACCAACAGCAGCGATTGCCGCCAACATATATCCTGCATGGGCAACGCTCGAATACGCCAACATCCTCTTTGGATTCTCGCTGGTCAATGCAGCTAAGTTCCCCCAAGTCATTGTGATTAAGGCGATAATTGCTAGAATACCGAACCAAAGAGCCTCTCCCTGTTCTGGCATCGTCACTTCGATTAGAACTCTGAATAGTGCAACAAAACCCATCGCCTTGGAAGCGGTGGCTAATACGCCCGCTACTGGTGAAGAGGCCCCTGCATAGGCATCTGGAGCAGCGAGATGGAATGGTGCAGCGCTGACTTTGAATCCGAAAGCAACTAACATCAATCCAACACCAATTACTGCGAATGGATCTAATTCATCCATAGCCGCCCAGTGGGCCGCTAATGCATCGAAATCGAGGTCCCCTGACCAAAGATAAACCAACGACATTCCGTAGATTCCTGTAGCACTAGCAACTGAACCGACAATGAAGTATTTGGCACCGGCTTCGCCTCCAGCTTCCCCTTCTTTGTGGAATGCTACCAATACATAGGCCGCAAGGCTAGCTAACTCTATGGCCACGAACATGAAGAACAGATTGGAAGCCATTGCCATGAGGCCCATGCCAAGTCCAACCATCATCAGTAGAATGTGAAAGTCGACTTGGCGGCGATTATCCATCAAGGCAGCGATTAGAGCCTCGGTTCGAGATTCCGAATCCTTCTCACTAGGGGCTCTTGCGGAAAGTCGAGCGGGCATTCTGTAGGTTGTAGCAATAGCTGCTAACAGAAGTGCACCATAGAAGACGAACGACATCATTCTGGTAAATGAAGTAATTTCGATTACTCCGCCGACCTCGCCGGATGCACCTTCAATTTCCAAGAATGAATAGACGAAGGCTACGAATAAAGCGAGAATTGCAATTCGGGCAGGGAGTCTGGGATCGGAGGTGCTCTTGAATCGAGTCCCGCCGATTAAGATAGGAATGCGAGTTCTAGTTAGAGGAATTCTTAGAGTTGAGTCCCCAAGGTTTGGAATTAAAACTGCTAGAATAATTCCTGCAACAAGAGTCATCTCAGGTAGTAGTATTTCCATTTCCTCAGTAGTCAGCATCAGGGCTTCACCCCCTGGCTGTTCATAGCCTGAACTAAGGTCTCCAGCATGAATTCGGTGGACCAATCTGACATCATGTCCCAGAAGATGAATGGCATGATTCCGAACAATACCGTGAGAGCACCCAATACGAACATTCCAGCGTTCTCATGCCATGTAATGTCTCGAGGTTCTTCTCCATGCATTGTGTCGGGAAGTACACCAACGTGGGGATCTCCACCCTCGAAAATGGTCCTCTGCATACTGTTCAGATAGTATACAGCAGTAATGATTAGGGTCAATGCTGGCCAAATTACTAACCAGCCGAAAGTCATCCAGAAGGCAATCATTATTGCAATTTCGGCGACGAATCCGGCCAATAGCGGAAGTCCAAGACTGGCCATCCAACCTAACATCATATGTCCCGCCAACCAAGGTGAGTGGTGGGCGATTCCACGCATGGAACCAATCTCAAGAGTGTGGTAGTGGTGCTTGAAGGCCCCTGCTACAGCGAAGAGAAGCGGACTGATGATTCCATGTGCAAACATCATGAATAGCGCACCGGCGATTCCCAGTGGTTGCATGGTTGCAATTCCGAGGAAAATCAATCCCATGTGAGATACCGATGAATAAGCAACCATACGCTTGAGATTTGTCTGACCCATACAAACAATAGCTCCGTAGACTAGGCTTGCCATTCCAAGCATAATCAACAATGGAGTAAAGACTACGGTTGATTCTGGGAAGATGGTTACAGCAATTCTTAGGAATCCGTATGCCCCCATCTTTAGCATGACACCAGCCAACAGCATTGATCCTGCAGTTGGCGCCTGAACGTGAGCGTCCGGTAGCCAAGTGTGCACAGGTACGCTAGGCATCTTTGTTGCAAATCCGATCAATAATAGGAGCCAAACAAAGTGGCGCAAACCTTCTCCTGCAATCAAACCATTTCCAGAGGACTGAGCAGTCATTGATACCAAGTCAAAGTGGTGTCCGGTTAGGCTTCCCAGACCGCTTATTGGATCGGTATGGAAATACATCACAAGAATACCAATTAGCATCAGAACACTTGCTGTGAAAGTGTAGATGAAGAATTTCATCGAAGCATATCTGCGGTCGTCTCCGCCCCAAACTAAAATCAAGAAGAACATCGGGATTAGAGTCAATTCCCAAAAGACGTAGAAGACGAATAGGTCGAGTACCACGAATACCCCAATCAGCGCACCCTCCATGACTAGGATTAGTGGGTGGAATAGGTGTCCTTTCTTTGCGTCCCACTCAACTAGCATTGAGATTGGGATTAACAGGGCAGTAAGCCATACCATTGGGAACGACAAGGCGTCAACACCGACTACCCAGCGGACACCGATACTTTCCAGTAGGACTACTGGATCATTTTGGAAAACATACTGGCCCTGTGTAATATTGAGCCAATCAATATTGCCAATTTGACCGAGGAATAATGCGGTTGTAATGGCGAATATTGCAAGAGCGACCCCCATTGAAAGTGAGCGGGATATCCTTCGGGTGAAATCCGCCATACTGGCAGGCGCGATGTATGGCAATATCAGCAGAGCTAAACCAATACCAAGTGGGGTTAGTGTGATGAATGTTAGCGGATCTGACTGAATCAAGCGCTCACCCCCCAAATTAGAGCAAATATACACAGTGCACCGACCGCTGCCATCAGAATATAGTCACGGGCATTACCGGTTGTTATTCTGCGAATCTGTACAGAACCGAATACAGAATTAGATTCTATTTGTTTGACTACTCCGTCGATTATGTTAGCATCAAACCAAGCAGCAAAAGCTGAGAATGGAATGAGGGTCTTTCCTAGAATCCATTCGTATAGGTCATCGAAATATAGACGATTCTGTAGCGCCTCTGCGAATTGTGAATTTGCTAATTCATCGACTTTCTGGCTACCAAATTTGCTCGAGAGACTGGTAAGCCAGTGAACTAATGGTATTGCTTTCTCACCCTCCTTGAGTGAGCCACCGTAAACTCGGGCCGCAAATATTGGACCAATGATGAATGAGAGCAGGATAGTAGCCCATCCAACCATTCGAACCTGTTCGTCCTCTGGTAGGAATGCATGTTCCAATTCGTAAATCACCTGATCAATGAATGTGTCCTTGTGAATAGAAAGGTGGTCGGTTTCTCCAGACAACCAATCTACCATTCCGTAGAGGGCGAGTCCAAAGCCACCTAGTGCGGTTATTATTGAGAGAATTACAAGTGGAGTCTTAATCCAAGGGGTCTCTTCATGGACGTGGTCTACGAGTTCATTCTTTGGCTCGCCAGCGAAAGTCATGAACCACATTCGTGACATGTAGAAGCCGGTCATACCCGCCGTTGCTAGAATGAGTATAGCCGGTCCTAACAATGCGTCTGCTCCGTTGAAGTAAGCATACCAAGTCTTTCCAACAATTATTTCCTTTGACCAAAAACCACCGATTAGTGGGATCCCAATAATTGACATTGACCCGAACATCATGGCTGTGGCTGTTACCGGTAGTTTACTCGCCAAGCCACCCATGTTACGCATATCTTGAGGATCGAAGTCGTGGTCTCCATGTTCTCCATGATGTAAATGATCGTGGGCATGATGAACCTCGTGGATTACTGAACCGCTCGCCATGAATAGCATTCCTTTTGCCATGGCGTGATTGAAGAGATGGAATAGAGCACCGCCGAAGACTAGAGCACCTGCATGATGCTTGTCGTGATTGAAGAACCAAAGCGCTGCTCCTAATCCTGTGAATATGTAGGCCAGTTGACTCATCGTAGAATAGGCTAAGACCTTCTTGATATCATTCTGGACAAAGGCGATTGCTGCGGCCATGAAGGCTGTAATTCCACCAACCCATGCAACGATGAGACCCAAGTCTTCCATTCCTGCAACACCGTGATGATGAACATCGACGAAAGGCACCATCCTAGCGACTAGATACAATCCAGCATTAACCATGGTAGCGGCGTGGATAAGGGCCGATACTGGCGTTGGGCCTTCCATCGCATCTGGTAGCCAGACATGTAATGGAAACTGAGCAGATTTACCTACCGCACCAATGAATAGCATCAGTAGTGCAGTCTCTAACATCGCTGCATCAACCGCTGCTCCACCTATACCGGTGGATGGATCATCAAAGACAACAGCGAAGTCTAGAGAGCCATATATGTCGTAGAGCATCAGTAATCCAATCATCAAGAATACATCTCCTACGCGAGTTGTAAGGAAAGCCTTCTTCGCAGCGTAGGCGGCACTTTCCTTCCAGTAATAGAATCCAATTAGAAGATAGGAACAAAGTCCCATTATCTCCCAAAAAATGAATAGCCAAAGGAAGTTATCCGCAAGGACCATTCCAAACATACCCATGCTGAAGAGAACGAACTCGGCGAAGAATCGGTGGTTTGAGTTGTCATTGATTGAATCAGTAGTCATGTACCCAATTGCGAACCAACAAATTAGGAAGCAGAGGAAGGTAGCGACAAATAGTAGCATTATGCTAACCGCGTCGAGATATATTCCCAGTCCAATTCCACTGAATCCTGATGATGCAATAGACCAGCCCTCTGAGTCATAGGTTAGGACATCGAAGGTCAACCAACTAAATGGGTCTCCTGATTCTAAATGCCCA
Organism: Marine Group II euryarchaeote MED-G37; assembly: GCA_002457555.1. Lineage (GTDB taxonomy): Archaea > Thermoplasmatota > Poseidoniia > Poseidoniales > Thalassarchaeaceae > MGIIb-O1. The sequence goes on along the minus strand of NTJQ01000001.1, from coordinate 192,784 downwards.
TGGTGATCGAGATAATCGTAAATCAACCAAATAGAAGCGGAAAGAGATACACTGAGGGCTCCAAGCCCTAAGATTCCACCTTCCTTCAAACGATTTACCCAAAATTCATCACCATTCCAAACTTGACCAGTGATTGCAATCGTTGCAAAGAATATCAGTGGTACAGCGATAATCAACCACCAATAATCAGTGGATGACTCACCAGTGCTGTATAGATAAGGTACGATTGCCAAAAATGGCAATATGAATAGCAGTCTATCCCACTCCTGCTTATTTTCACCCATAATTTCACCTCAATTTCTCAAAAGAGTAGCTTCGTCTAGCGAAATCGTTTCCTGTGTACTGTACAAGGAAAGTAGAATTGCAAGCCCGATTGCAACTTCTGCGGCCGCTATTGCGATTGCAACCGCGGTGAATACCCAACCATCTACTGAGCCGTGATGTAAGGCTCCGGCTACGAAGTTTAGATTGGCGGCGTTCAACATGACTTCTATGCACATCAGAACGATGATGGCATTTTTTCGACTAAACGCACCAATCAATCCAATTCCAAAGAGAATAACACCAAGACCGGCAATCCAACTTGCTTCAATCATCACTCATCGCCTCCCATATCGTAAAGCAGATTGACGAGGCGCTCGTCACGAACAAGGTAAGATGCACCGATCATTGCCATCGAAAGTAGGATACCGAGAACAACCGTGACAAGTGCCCAATCATCAAGAATTGAAACTGCAAAGTCAACTGTGGTTGGAGCGCCGACAGGTGGTTCTCCCCACATCGGGTGTTCCATTACTTCTCTTAGGAGAATTAGAACAAAAGCAAATACTCCGAGGCGAGCGGTGATCCCCAAGGACCTCATTCAATACCACCTTCCTGTATTTGACGTCGAGTTAACATAACTCCGAACTGAACCACAAGCATTACCGAACCAAGGTAGACTAGAATCTGGATCGCCGCCAACATCTCAGCGTGTGCCAATACCATTACTCCAGCAACGGCAAAGAAGGTCATCATCAGAGATAGGAGAGAATGAGCGACTCGCCGAGCATAAACACACCCGAGGGCTCCGAGGATAGCAACAAGCGCCATAATGACGAATGCTACAGCCTCGAAATCAATAGCCATTGAAATCAAGCCTCCGTTTCTTTGGCAGCTCTAGCCGCCTTTCTTTCGCGCTTATTCTTCTCCTTCTTTGCGCGCTTTGCAAGTTCCATATCGACTCGCTCTTGGTGGACGGCTGGAAGTACACGAGTTCTATCTGCATCGAACCAAAGGTCATCCCGAGAATATCCAGACATTCCATCATATTCATTGGTCATGAAGAATGACTCGAACGGACATGCTTCTGCACACAATCCACAGAACATACACCGGCCGATGTCGATTCTACCGCTGACGATATCAGTCTCAGCTGGCTTAAGTTCGGTGGTTGAAATATCTTCGATACCTGAACCGTCCATCCAACGGACGGTAGCGGTATCGCCGGAGATGTCGATTACTTCTGCGAAATCGTATTGCTGTGGTGCTGCAGAATGCTCGTTTACCAAGTCGAATTCCTCGATTTCTTCAAACTCTTCCTTTGGCTTCGCGGCGTACCCGCCCGCCTCGACTTCTGAACCGTAGCCGTGCCACTCGTCGTCTGCCTCAGCTAGGTCAAGTACATTGACTCTAACTTCAGAAGTCATGTGAAGGCAGTCGTTTGGACAGGCTTTCACACAGGCTTTGCAGGCGGTACAGGTCTCCCAAACAATTCCAATCCTTCCATTGTAATTCCCTGGAACAAATAACCAAGGCTCCATGTCTTCCAGCCGTTCATAAGGATACATGACCGTGACAGGTCGCTCAAGGAAAGGAAGTAGATTGGTCGACTCTCTGTCTGCAGAATATGTGTGACCTTCGGATAGATGGTCCCCCCCAATTCTAGATTGGGTAAAATCATCTGTCATTGTAATCTCTTGACCGTGGTAATTATTCTTCAGAATACCTAATCGACCTAGGAATGGGACGGTTCGTAATGCGGTCTTCATCGTCATCCACATCGGCTTGATAATCAGATTTCGGAAATTAGGAGCCGCATGTGGGTGTCCAGTGTTGTACTGTTGTGGATTATCCATTATATTCACCTCCGATCTAATCTCTGTGTGTACCTGGACTGGCCTTCTCCAAGGTTTGAGTATGATACATCCTTCGATTCAGTTCCAACGCATCTTTGTCTTCGTCTATAGCGAGGACGATGAAAGCAAGAATGAACGAGCCAAAGAGTACTGGAACTGCCCAAATTGGCCAGCCTCCTGCTGCAGTGCTGTCCCAAACCTCGAGGCGAAGAAAAATTGCTACCGCAAGGTTGACCATCGAGGCAGGTAGAAGCCAGCGCCAGCCAAACTCAAGAATTTGGTCAGTGCGAACACGATGGAGGGAAGCACGAACCCAGACAAAGAAGGCGAACATTAGGTAGGCCTTCAGGAGCAGAACTACTAACCCTGGTGTTGCATTTGCTAGTAAATCGAAGAGTATTCCCACATATGGTAGCCCTACTAAAGTGTCCTCAAATGGCAGTTGCCATCCACCCAAGAAGAATAGCGCGAAGAGGATACAAGCGGCATAGGCACGCATCATCTCTACAGCGAACATAAGTCCCCAGCGGATTCCGCCATACTCGGTCCACCAACCCTCAACTAATTCGGCCTCGGCCTCAGGCATATCGAATGGAATACGCTCAACTTCTGCAATCATTGTGATTAGAAATAATGCAGCACCTAAAGGCATGATGAAGAGATTCCAAGTATTACTTGTCTCAATTTGGAAATCTACTATTTCTAAGATATTGAAGGAGCCTGAGATGACTGCGATTGCTAGCACGCTAATCAACAAAGGTATCTCATAAGCAGTAAGTTGTGCCGCGGACCTCATTCCGCCGATTAGTGTGTATTTGTTGTTTGAAGACCAACCTGCAAAGAATACACCAAGTGGAGCGACGCCAAACACCGCCATCATGAATACCAAAGATAACTCTGGATTTGCAGCCCAGATATGTGGACCGAATGGGATGAATGCATAGACCATGATTGTCGTTGCAATAATGATTACTGGGGCGGTTTCGAAAACCAATCTGTCGGCCTTAGTTGGGACCATGTGTTCCTTTGTGGCGAACTTTAGGAAGTCGGCTAGAGCTTGGAAGAAGCCAGGAAATAGGAACCAGATTCCATGGTAACCTCTGTTGTGTACACGATCCACTGCAACGTGCTTAGATTTGTTTCCAAAACTTGAGTTCAGCATTCCGTTTACCCATCCAATAGGGGCGCCAATTCCAAACGGTAATTGATTCCACCATTGACCTGCAGTTGTGTGACCTTCTCCAATCCACAAACTTCTGAGGCTGGTAGTGGCACCTAGTCTATCCATCAATCTAGCAATGAATTTGCGCTCAATGTATGGAACTACCATCAAGGTCAACATCATTGTAGTAAATACGATTGTACACATTATTGTGGTGAATAGGAAAGTCTCGAGCGCCCCTTGAATACTGGCAAATTCACCTTGTAAATTGACTGAACCTAATGGGCCTAAACCAATTTCACTCGAAGGTAGCAAGTCGTGGACTTGGTCCATTGACCAACCGACGATGGACTCCATCCATCCTCGGATGTCTAACCAATCGCTCGTTCCTGCCATCGTAAATCACCTGTCTGTCTCCCCAATACATGGGTCGAATGAGCCCATGATTGCAGGGATGTCCGCTACTTTGTAGCCTATCATGCACTTTGCGGCATAAGGGATTGTGATGAACATCGGAGAACGGATTGAGACGCGATAAGGCATCTTTCCTCGGCCTTCGCCTCCGCCTGCGAGGTAGAACATAGATTCGCCTCGACTATCTTCGAAGTGGTGGCTTCCATAGGTTCCCTCTGGGGCCCTGGATGGAGCCTTGGCGATAATCTTCGGATCGCCTGGCTCGTGATATGTCTCTGAGCCGCCGGGAATCTTATCGAGTGCTTGGAGTACCATTGATGCGCTCATTCGCATCTCTTCAACTCGGACTCGATAACGGTCGTAGCAGTCCGCTCCCTTGATTGAAGAGCGTTCGACTGAAGGTTGCCAATCAAGTTCGCTGTAGACTGAGTAAGGGTGAGCCCAGCGAACATCGTAATCGACACCGGCGGCTCGGACATTTGGCCCGGAGACTCCGTGGTTGATCATTTCCTCAGGCTTTGCGTAGCCTACACCTTGACTTCTGACGAGGAAGACCGTGCTCTCATCGAATAACGCCTCATACTCCTGAATTCGGTTAAGGAAGAGTTTGAGTTTTGCTTGTGCACGCTGAGAGAAACCATGTGGTAAATCTCGCTTTACGCCACCAATTCTTGGGAAGTTGTAATGCATTCTCGAACCCCCCAACTCCTGTAGTAAATCCATCATCATCTCGCGCTCACGTAGGCACCAGACCATAATCGAAAGATTACCTATGTCTGGGCCGTATGCACCAAGCCACATTAGGTGGCTAGCGATTCTTTGTAACTCGACTGCGATGAGGCGGATGTATTCGGCTCGCTCGGGTACTTCTACACCGAGTAGGTCTTCTGCAGCGTATATGTAAGAGTGTGACCAAGTGTTAGCGCTGGCGTAACACAGTCTATCACAATAGGTAGTAATCTGAGTGAAGTCACGCGCCTCACAAATCTTCTCAACACCTCGGTGAATATACCCTAAATCCGGTTCAGTATCAACTACAGTTTCCCCGTCAACTTTGATTTTCAGAGTCCAAAGTCCGTGAGTCATTGGGTGTTGAGGGCCCATAGATATCCACATTTCTGCCATCTAAATCCCCCCTCACTTGATCTTCCCAGCATCAGCTGGTTTCCTCATGAATCCTTGAGCGTCATCGTACATTTCTTCGAATCCGTGGTAGCGCAACTTGTGTTGCTTCTGTAGTGGATGATATCCTACTGGAGTTTCATGGGGATTTAGGACACGGCGCATTCCCTCGTGGCCTTCAAAGTCGATCCCAACAAGATCCCATGTTTCCTTCTCATTCCAATCTGCTCCAACCCATATGTCTTGCACTGAAGCAACCATCGGTTCTCGTGTATCAGGTAGTGAAATGCTAATTTGAATCTCCATAGGAACATCGGCACCAGTCAAAGCATCGGAATCGGTGATATTTGGCTGAACTACGCCTTCTATTGCTGCGGGGTCAGCCACTCCCGTTCGCATTAGGTGGTAGACAACTTCCCAGGTTTTGTCGGCAGCCTCTGGCCAGTGAATGCCGGTAATCATTGAGCAATAGTCTACACCATGGTCTACTGCAAGGGTCTCTGCTAATTCCCTCCATGAGTCTGGAGTAGATGTTCCACTTACCGTATGGCGGACCTGTGTGCCACTTGAACGGCTATCGAGTTCAGCGGATACTCCATCGATAGACGAAATTACCTTTGCTAATTCCTCAGCTGCCTTCTGCTGAGCCGCTGCAGAGATTTTCTTACCCATGCTAGATTCCCCTTTCACTCGTCTCCGACGATTAGCGGCGCCTCGCTCATCGGTCGGACTTCGCTCGGTACTCCACCGATGCGGATAATCTTCTCACGCAATTTCCCGAAGCCATCAATCAATGCCTCTGGGCGCGGAGGGCATCCTGGAATATACACATCAACTGGAATTACTGTGTCAACTCCCTCGAGTATGTTGTAAGACTGAAAGTATGGTCCACCTGAAATCGCACACTCGCCCATTGCGATACACCATTTAGGCTCTGGCATTTGTTCCCAAAGTCGTACGATTGGATCTGCGAACTTCTTTGAAACTGGCCCATTGACCAATAGCACATCACACTGCCTTGGACTAGAGCGGAAGAAAACGCCGAATCGCTCTGCATCAAATCGGCTAGCTCCTGCCGCTGCCATCTCTAAAGCACAGCATTTGATCCCAAGATGCAGAGGGAATAGCGACTTTCGTTGACCCCAATTGAATAGTCGACCACCGAGTACTCCGATTACTTCTTTCATCCGGCTAGCCTTGAGTGCCTCATCGGTTACGTCGCCTACTGTGTCCACGAGAAGTCTACTATTGAAAACCGAGAAGTTTGGGGGTTCATCACTCATTCAATCACCTCAGATGTAAATTCGACCGCGCTTGCGAAAGACGTGCCAGACACCTAGACTCATTAAGACGATGAATACGGTTAGGGTAATCATCGCTGACCAAATATCGATATCTCCACCAGCATCCTGAATCGCAATTACTCCTCCAAATGCTAGGAACATGAATGCGATGTCGAATACAAGGAAGATAATAGCATACCAATAGTACTGGAAATGGAAATTGATGTGTGCATCACCCACTGGATCGGATCCACATTCGTAAGTGCTTTCTCGTCTGACGTATAGGCTCTGATCAGTCTCATATCCAGGAAGCAAAATGGAACGTAATTTGTTGTTATCATGGGCACTTGGAGTTGGCCTTAGAAAGCGAGATGCGATGAAACTCATCACTGGGAAACCTATGCCGACGAGGGTCATCACGGCTAGTGCGAGATATGCTTCTGGAACCGTCGACATCGCTGACACCTGACGGTCCCGTAGGGACCGACAGACTCGGCCACGGAAAATACGGTCATAAGCATAACCGTGTGTTCATTGAGGATGCTCAGCACAGACAATACAATAGAAAGATTCGAGGTTTGGATTTGTCCTCGCTAAACGTCTAGGCTCAGTCACTCGATTCGTTATCCAAGGCTTTGAGTATTCTACGATTTTCTGCACGTGATCTGAAATACAAAATAATAACTAATATACCACCAATAGAAGTTAATCCGTAAATTAGAATCTGTTCGTTATCTTCGCTCAACCAACTTAGCCCGGAAGATACCTCAGCGGTGACTTCCAAGTCTAGAGGTTCGCCGGCCACCGGCATACCCTTCGGTTGCACAGTAATGGTGAATCGGTAGGTGTCATCCTGCACCATTCCTGCGGGAGGAGTGACTCTTACGATAATCGTTCGTGAATTACCTGGGGAGAGTTCGAACTCGTCCTCGATGACATTAACTGTCCACCCTCTGAGAGAATCGCTAGTTAGTATCTGGACTGTTTCAACAATATTTCCATGATTTGTAACGTGCAGAATGAACTCAGCACTTGTTTTTTCATCTGTAGTTAATTCATCCTCACCTTCTAGGGTGAATCGTAAATCATGTATTGTTCTAACTTCAAAAATCAAGTCTACACTGGTGCTTTCTGCAGCGTTCTTCTCCGAAGATGCGCTGATCTTTACAATACCTGTAGTTCCGCTAGAAACACCTTCTAGAACTTCCAATTCAATGGTCACTAGGACTCTGTCTCCTGAAGGAACTGCAATATTTCCATCTACCGCTACTCCATTGATCAGGACTCGACGGAGTACAGAAGATTCCATGCCTGTCATAGAGATGACTGCACTATCACCACCGGGAAAGTTGCCTGTATTCTCTACCCAAAAACTGACTTGCGTGGTCCCGCCAGGTGGAAGAACAATATCCATTTGACCCGCAATTGGCCCTGGCATTTCGGGAGAGATGGCCATGCCATAATCGTAATTCGAGACTATCACACTAATCGTTTGCTCTATCTTTTCACTCGTTCCAAAAATTGCTACGCGCGACAGGATTGTTACTGAATCTGCATCTTCCTCTCCTTCCACCGTTACGTCGAGGAATACTCGTCTAGATTCTCCCGGATCAAGAATAATTTGAGTAATTGAATTCCCAGAGGTATCGGAATATGATGCTGCCCACATTGGAGGGTTACAGCCAGTTTGATCGTTAGGGTCACATACCTGTAGTTTGAATGTATCTCGAATATTTCCCGTGTTAACAATATCAATTGGGAACTGGACTACTTGGCCTGAACGACCAGTTTGCTGAGTCGAAAGTATGTCTGCAGTAAGGTCGTGTCTTGCGGCTACGGAAACTGTTAGCACCCTGCTATGCAATATGGTTGTTGAGCCACTAACAGTCACACCGAATTCAACAGTATTGTCCCCTGCTAGAGCGTTTGATGGCACATTTACTGTAGCAGTTAGTGATTCTTCGTTGTTGGAGTTGTGCTTACTGTTTATCGTCACAGAAGACTGGGAAAAGGAAATTTGCCATCCTTCTGGAAGGTCCATTGTTGTTAGAGAAAACGTGTCTAAACCATTGCCGCGGTTTTCTACGGTTATAGTAACTGAATCGGAGGTTCCTGGTTCTACATTGGATAATTTCGAGGTGCTTAGGGTCAGTCTAGCTTCATGCACCTGCCCGATAGTCACTGTGAGTATTTGCTCACAGCCAACGCCTTGATTTGAACGGCCCTGTATCTTGATTTCAATCTGTGAACCAGCCTCAACTGAATCGTCAGGCGTTACTGAGAAAGTGAACGTATGACTGTCGTCGGAATTTCCTGGTTTGGCTAATAATGCAGACTTCGGACTATCAAATACAACCCATCCAGAGATATCTGTTCCGGGAGATTGGGCTTGCGTTTGAACAGTCCATTCAGTATTTCCGATATTTTCTACTTCGAAACTATTTGTCGCTGTCTGGCCAGGATCGAGGTTGTGAGAAGAAGTCTGCAATGAGCCATCACATTCCTTCACTTCTGGCACACTCAACTTGAGTGTGAGATTGTCCTCGGCTCTATCGGCGGCATTCGGATCATTAGTTACAGTAGCCAAAAGGAGGAAACAATGCTCTCCTGCTTCGGTAGAGCTACCGTCGGGAACATCCACGGTCACTTCGACGGTTTCGGTATCTCCTGAATCCAACTGAACTACAGTAGGGTCTACCTCAGCAGTCAGGTCATCCGATTCACAGTCGTTATCACTGGTCATCTCCAGTTGTACATTGGCCTGTTGTTCGCCCGTATTCTCAACCTCAACGTCCCAGACTACTGAATCGCTTCCGTCAAATTCAACATCTGTTTCATCGGTTGATAATTGGATAGCATAGAGGCCTCCGCCGTCTCCTGCTGTGGTTGTTACCGTAACGTCGGCATTCTTGGGCGCCCCTGCTCCACCGGTTGCTGTCGCTTGGACGGTGGTTTCACACTCTCCATTTGCCTGCTCATTTACGCTTACGGTAAGAGTCACTTGTTCAGATTCGCCACCACCTATGGCTCCAGATACCTGTTCTATGGTGGAACTGAAGCCGTTGCAATTAGATGAGTCCTGTTGAGTACTCAAGCTAACCGCCATATCATCGTCGCCATCATTATGGATGGTGATCGTATATTCTGCCGGGTTATCCGCATCTGCTTCCTGAGCCGTTGGGCTTGCAGTTAACCGAGGATCTATCTCGGCCTGAACCAATGGAGACAGCATCGTGATTACTAGCAATACCGTCAGCAGACGGGCCGAAGAAGCACGATTCATCGATTGGCCGACAATCGAGCCCCTCTAAGGGCTTCGGGCTACGTGGCCCCTTAGGTCGCGATTTATGCGTCGACTAACTCGTTCCAATCCGCATTGCAGTGAAGGCACTTTCCGAGTGAAAGAATATCACACCCGCCTACTTGACCTGGTCGATGATAACGAGCCCCACAACTACCGCAAGCTAAGGCTTCACCAACGATGATATCACCACTACAGACCCAGCATTCAATACCAGAACCACTTTCTTTTTCGGTAATATTTAGAGAATCGGTAATCTTACTTACAGCTTCATTTGCCATTATTGATTCCAATTTACCACCCTTTTGTTGGAATACATAGAATCCGCCTCCTGCAAGAATCGCGATTAGGAGAATAATGAGGATAGGAATTAGAGTTGATGCCATGTTGTTACTCTCGCCTCGTGCAGGCATTACATCGACCTCAAAACTGAAAGTTGAATCTTGGATAAGTTCTCCATTTCGTAATGCTAACTGAATAGTGCCGTCGCTACCACTGGCTGGGGTGAATTCGATTACTATTGATCGAGATTCCCCCGGACTTAAGATGACTAACAATTCATCGTCGATGAAAACACCCCAATCGTCTGGAGCATTTACATCAAGTCTGTGATTGATTTGCGAATTTCCGATATTCTGAATGTCTATTGTCATCTGAACTGGATATCCTTCATGGGCAAAAGATTCGGTGCGCAAATCCCAAACTACGGCCGCAACCGAATCAACAAGGAGTGAAATAGAATTCTCAACAACAACACCTTCTCCCTCCATCCTTAGAGTAACTACTGGCTCAGAACCTGCTTGTTCTGAGACAGGAATAGTAACCGTGCACCAGATTATGCTACTCGCTCCAGCCGCTAGTGATGATGGTGTGATAGGGCAGTTCGCTTCCCAATTGTCATCATTAGGAACGATGATTGAAGTTATTGGACGCCAAGTCGAGGTGCCCTCATTCTCAACTTCCCATGCCAAATCAAAACCTGTTCCAACTGGATGTGCACCAACTCCTAAAGGAGTTGGGGATGTTGTTCCATCAGCCAAGACTACTTGGTGGAATGCAAGGCTCGGAATCGCTGCTGAGAGAACATCGATGGTTCTATTCCAGTCCAATGAGAAACCGTCATCCGTAGCAAATCTCAGTTTGAAATCACCACTTGTTGCTCGACCATTACCTTGCAAAGTAACCGACCAAGTTGTGGCTTCTCCTGCCGGTGCTTCCAATGTGTTGAGTCCGCCAACAATCGACCATCCAGAAGGAATCGCTCTCTGATATGGAGTCATGGTTAAATGACGGTTACCCGTATTCAGGAAATCGATTTCGAGATTCAGAGTTTCATCTGGAGAAACCTCATACTGAATCCCATCACTAATAGGAGTTGCAGAAAGTTGGTCCATAGCCATCACCTCTAAGGTAATCGGAACTGACCAAGAGTCACTACTGACTCTAGAATGAACTGTCAAACCGGCATCGAAATTCAACCCTGCTTGAATCATAGCACCTGGGGGGTTGACGGTTATGTCGATTGATCGGCTCTCACCCACAGCAAGAGTTCCGGTCGAACCGTGGGATGAGCCTTCAAAGGCCCCTAAAGTATCTAATCCAAGATGCCAACCAGCAGGCGAACTTAACTCTACATCGTAAGTTTGAGGTCCGTTACCTTCGTTGGTTACGAATACTTGTAATTGAGTTTGTGAGATAGGGCTGACTGGAATTTTACCAGATGTAATTAGCACATCTGCTGCGGCTAGTATTGGCACATCGAAATATAGATCTAATTCAGACTCAATATCATTCTCGATATCCGTTCCGGTTACTGTCATCACATATGTTCCTGGTTCAGGAGGAGCCGGATGGATAAGCGTGAGGCCTACCTCTACCGATTCTGCCTCTTGCAGATTAAAGGTGTTTGAAGTAAGTGAGGAATACCAATCGAATTCAACACCATCACTCAACCTTACAGGAGAAGTTGTTTCGATTGTTGCATTAGTTTCGAATAATGCAGTATTAGTTAGAAGCATATTCCATGATGTGGAACTGTCATCTGCTTCACCTAAAGTCATGAATGGTTCATCTGAGGTCACCCTGACTCCAGGGGCGCTAATTATCATCGTATGAGTTAGTAGATTATTTCCTTCATTTGATTCCTCCACTAAATCATTTGGATCTAAATGGAAAGACAATTCGACTAAACCTTCAGTAGACGGAGTCCAATTCCACTGTACATCTACTGACTCACCAGGACTCATCGAAATGGTTTGAGTGGATATGTGGCTGCCATCGGCCCTAGCCATCACATCAAGATTTGAAACCGAACCTGCACCAAGATTTTCGACGGTTACTTGAATCTGAACAGGATCTCCAATTTGCGGAATTGGTGGGTTGATTGAAACGTCGGGAGCAAATGTTGGATCTGGCGAAAGGTCGTTTACGTTGACTCCTCTTACGGCTAAAGCATAAGGTTGCCAAGTCCTACTTCCACCATGATAATCATCGGTTACACGAACTGTCCATGTACCAACGCCTGCATTATCTATCAGCACTACTTCGACGTTGTTTTTATCGTCAAAATTACCGCCCGCAATTGATTTCCCGCCACTGAAAACATTACCTTTGAAGGAAGTCCCACCATTGGGGTGAATCACCTCTAAGTTCAGGTCATTACGCAACTGATTCGTAGTCTGGGAAGAACCAGGATAATCAGACCAGGCTAATACCACCTTGAGTGGTTCTGCACCTCTTGTTATTTCGAAGGTATATTCCTTGGTTTGACCGGAAGAAATACGACTACGATCATCGACAAAAATTCCCTCATCACTATCTGGAACAAGTGAATTTACAAGATTCACCCTACCCCAACCCTCGTCATTGTTTGGAATGTTTCGAGCCCCCATATCTTGAGCGCCGAGAATTAGTAGGGCCTTTACCAGCGCTCCTTGAGGAGCAGGCCTATTTGCAACATCCATGAGATATTGTCGCACTAAAGTTGCAGCACCCGCTGCTGCGGGTGTTGCCATCGAAGTACCGCTGTACTCAATGTACCAATTATTTGACCAGCCAGAAGATGCTTGCTCGGCTTCTTGGGAAAGACATGAGCGGACTCCGTCACCTGGGCCTACTAAATCCGGCTTAAGTCGCCCGTCATCAGTAGGTCCACGGCTACTCCAATAGTACATTTCATCCGGTGAGCCGCTGTATCGGTTCTTGTGCCCACCAACGGTGATTACATTCTTCGCTGTACCGGGTGGAGATACACCATCGTTTCTTTCGTTTCCAGCTGCAAAGAGAACTGTCATCCCATCGTAGTTCCAGTATTGATCCCAAGTTGATGTTCGATCGTCCGCATCCTCAGATTGAGTTGAGTAAGAACCGAAACCACTGCCTGCGCCCCAACTATTCGTGTGTAAACGGGCGCCTGCGTTGTAAGCAGAATTCAACATACTATTGATTCCGTAACTGTACAGGGCGCCGGAGTCATCATCCTCCATCGCTTGAAAATATAGGTCCGCTGCCGGCGCTACTCCCTCATAGGAACCACTACTTCTCATTCCGGAACCTAACACAGTGCATGCAACGTGAGTCCCGTGTCCATCGGATAAATCAGCAGTAGAGGAATCTCCGGGTGTAACTGAAGTTCTACCGGCAATGCGGTTGTTGAAATCTCCATGATCGTGATCTATTCCCGAGTCTCCAACAGCAATAGTTTGACCTGCCCCATCTATATTTGTGATGAAAAAGGATTCAACCGTATTGATTCCCATATGGCTTCTAGCATTGTCATTCTTTAGTTCCAAAACAGGTAGAGGAGCAACATATGCTACAGCAGGGTGTTCAAGCATGCTGGCTAAGTTAGAAAGTTCAATTTCGCCCCAATATCGGCCCTCCTCAGGACTCCATCCATCGGTAAGCCACTTACTTGCAACATCTGTAAGAGAACTTTCCAAACCAAGCCCTGGTTCCATATGCCTCTGTAAGTTATCATCCTTCCAGCCAAGGATCTCAACCATAATCGAGCCTTCCTCAACCACTGTCAGTAACGGATGAACAAGTAGTCCGGTTGGAACTGGATGTGACGCAACAACTGCAGAATTAGTTGTTAGCTTATCCAATTCCTGAGGTGTCCCTTGAACCAAGAATCCAGATGGGGGGACGGTTGTTCGTATCTCAACTTCCGCTGAGGATTCTAATTCCAGACGAGCATCCCAAATTCCCACATCACCATCGACGATGACCATTGCCAAGTCCGAGCGATAATGAGAAAGAGAATTTGGTAAATGAACGGATGGAATCAATCCCGACTCGGTATATACTCCAATGCTAGAATCAGCGTTGTTGACCCTCACTCTCTCAAATCCCTCTGTCACAGTTGGGGATTGAAGGTCTTGGATTGAATTGGGGTCAGCAGCTATTTCTATGCGATTTACAGACCAATCTAGGGACTCTGTTGAATCTTCGGCTTGGTCGGTGTTAAAATCGCCAAATGGAAGCAAGGATATTAGGAATAACCCGATTAACGCAACCGCAATTCTCTGTCCCATAAATTAGCCCCCAATTGAGTCGCCTTTCAGTATTCGGGTGACATGCATTTCGAATAATTCACGACCTAAGGTAGTGTCAAAGGAAGTGCATAGGCGCCTCATAAGTGAACGTCTCCATAGTCCAACTCCCTACATTGTAGGTCCATCTTTCATTATATTCTGTACCACGATAGGCATAATCTAAGATGATCTCAATGGTGTAATTTTCCCAAACTGAAGCACCCGGGGCAATCAGTTCTAGGTTATCACCAGCAATCGAAGTATGTGCGGCGATTTCATCGGTTTGGAAAGTAGATCTGGCAATTTCATTACTATCGTCATCTAGGAATCTAATATCTAATTGGACATCAGTAATTGAACGGGATCCTTTGTTATCTAATTCAGCCAAAACAACATGACCACCGACCCCCTGAAGATAGACAACATCTACGGAAGTTCTGTCGTATGGTACTATCCAAGTCCCAATAATCATGATTCCACTAAGTATCAGTAATACTGCTACAGAGGCGAAAATAACTCTGCTCGGTCGAACTTTCTCAACACGTTCCCCGACGATTTGAAGAATCTCATGAGCACGTTCAGTCGCGGCGTCAGAATCTTCTGTATCCTCATTTTCAGAGCGGATTTTATTCAATAATCCCAAATTAATCACCTCCCAAGAAAGTAGCACATAAAGTCAGAACTCCGGATGAAAATGGTTCAGGAACAATGATGTGGTGAGTTGAGCCTTCAAAACCCGGAATCAGATTTAGAAGAGATAAGTCGGATGCTAATCCATTGACTCCAATACTAGTTCCGGTAGGGACTCCTCCTGTCGTTTGAGCATCTAGGAGGACGCCCCTAAGGTCGAATGTTGTACCAAGTGCATCAACTTCAGCTGAAGCGCGAGCTGAAGCAATTATTCTCCCGCCTTGAACATCTTCCAATTCGATGATGCTGTATGGGCCTACGACCTCAACAACTCGGATAGTTGCACTTCGAAGATTTTCTCCAAGAGCCTCTACTTCCTCAATTACTACAGGAGGTGTTGTTGGCATATTGGAGGCTCGTAGGTAAATTCTCTCAACACCGTCACCACCGCTTCTAATTGCTAGACCATAATCTGAGGTTGGCTTAATCACCATGCGATCCGTCAATCCTTCAGCCAGAAGTATCATGTCGCCGCGATTATTTATCGCTCTACCATTGGCCTCAATGTATAGCGACATTCCGCTATCTGATGCTGAGAAATCAAGAACAGGAGTACCTTGGAATGCCAAGGTTTTCGTGATATCATAATCTACGTCTGATTCTGTGGTCAGATTAATCGAGTCAGGAACATCGGTTAGGAATACCGTAGCAGGCCACCATGCACCTTCCCTCCATTGCATCTGTTGCAACATGATAGAATCTACCGCTGGGCCATCCCGACGATATTTTTCTGGTACAATCATGTCAATTGATATTGAAGTACCAAGGCTGGCTAGCAAATCTATTGATTCTGGAATATCGTTAATTAACATCTCTGTTCGTGCACCTGCGTCTCTGTTAATCAGCTCTGCATGAATCCAATCCAGTCTATTTGATAGTACGAATCTAGTGGATGTAGTTACTTCATTAATTCCACCACTGGTTTCTCTGATGGTGAATTGAGAGTCAATACCCAAATTAGTGGTCTCACCAACAGTCAAACCTTGTAAAGTAAGCATGAGGTCTTGTCCATTGACACCCTTTGCATTGAGCATGAATTCACTTCGGGCTGGGAGCCACCCCTCCATACCCAACATAATTGTCCAATCATCACCGTCTGAATTAGGCATGCGACTAACGGTGATGTCGATTAATGGTGGAAGATTTGGGATCCATCCTCTAATATGGAAACCGTCAGAAATTCCACTCGGTGCTGCGTTCATCGAGATGCCATGAACCCATGCTGGTTCTTCCGCAGTCCCATTACCCTGACTGGCCTCAAAGAGGAGGTCGAATTCACTATCCGCATCTAGCTCTAAGCCATAAGAAAAGGACCCATTTCCACCGGTTGAACCAGTCGAAATTTCGCTGGTCACTCCAGAAAGGACTGTATTGACAGAACGGCCTAGATCAGCAAATCCTCCTAGGAAAAAGGCGACTCCAGAAACCCCTTGAGAGGTATTCAATTCTGGGATGACCAAATTATTCCCCGCATCAGCTCCCGTCGGAATATCTACTGAAACATTTGAGGGCAATGGATCGATAAGCACCAATGCGGAAAGGCCACCTTCATCTTGAGTTGGTGCATGATCAACATTGATGCTCATCGTACGATCTCCTGCTACGGACATAAAGGCGGTACCTTGTCCCATCGCACCTGTTGCACCAGCTACAGCAGGGGCTTTCCACCCAACCTCTTGTAGACCAGAAATCTTAGTCGAAATTGTCGAGGTTCCATCATCTGGGTGGTGATGGAAGAGGAAGTGATCTCCGCTCATCGTTACTGGATTTTCAGCATCCGTTAACTGTGCGTGGATTGTAGAAATAGGAGTTGATGCTGTCCATTTCGTTGTATCTCCAAATTCAATAATAAAGTCGGATGGAATATCTAGTATATGGGCGGCTTGTCTCTGATTTCCTTCGATTCCAGTATAACTAATTCTATCGATAGTGGAACTGGCAGTATAGGTTGATAATTCTGGAGTTAAATCCGCCGTTACGTTATCCGGAATGTCGGAAATCCATAATCCTTGATGTGCAGCATCGTCGAGGTTGGAAGGTTGATGGTCGATGTAAAGGAATGTGAAAGATTTTTCAGATGATGTTCGGAGAGAGAATGACTGGGAGTCAGTTTCGATTTCATCTATCAGAGTAAATGCACTGAGTCCGCTGAATCGTAAACTTGCAGCTACCTGCACTAAAGGAGTCTGGGGCCCATTCCGACCCTGTACAGTCTCTAATTCTCTATCCTTAGACAAGATAAGATGATCACCAGACATTGTTGGATGAGGGCTTGAGCCAATTTGCAGACCTACCTCAGATATTGCCCTAGCTTCCCTCTCTAACCTCCAATTATCGTGCATTAATAGGTGAAGAGTTTCGCCCGAGAGGCCACCGGAGCCTCCAACACCTCCGCTGATAACATCCACCGTAGCGGATGGAATATCATTCAATATAGTACCAATATCAAGGAATAAATCGACGATATTTATTAGAACGACATCCAAAATTCGGGAAAGGAAATCTAGATTCGTGCCCGAATCAAGGCTTGTATCTGCATCCTCGGCTCCTCCTAATTCAAATGAGCCGAAGAAAACTAAAGCAGTAGGAATTTCTTCAGCTGTAATTTCGATTCGTCTATGGTCTGTGTCTGTACCTCCACGTTCCATCCAAGAGTGATATTCGACAGATTCTAGAGATTGTACCGAACGAACCAGAACTAAAGTCTTAGGAGGATATGCAGGATTAACAGGTAAAGAAGGATCATCGACATTTTGAGATGTATCTCTTGTGAAATTCTTGACTCCAATAATCAAACCTAGACGATTTGGTTGGCCACCTGGTAATTCGGGTTCTGATTTAGAACCCAGCATCGTGAATGTACGATCTATCTCCTCTGTGGTCAGACTTCCTTCCGGCATACCTCGGAACCAGCCGCTTGAGTCGGTCACATTACCGTAGATGCCATCGGAATTTTCAGGAGGGACCTCTGACCTGTTTTCATGAAAGTGGATATGAAAATCAGCCCTCTCATCAGCCCAATACTCAACCGTAGTCAAGCCATTTTCTCCTAAATCACCAGTTCCGTCTGCAAGGGTACTATCGGTTCTAATGGTTACTTCGACCTCTTCTGGAAGGATGGTTGCAAGTCGGTTAGGATGT
The DNA here is from genome assembly GCA_002457555.1 of Marine Group II euryarchaeote MED-G37. Lineage (GTDB taxonomy): Archaea > Thermoplasmatota > Poseidoniia > Poseidoniales > Thalassarchaeaceae > MGIIb-O1. Next base: position 175,019 of record NTJQ01000001.1, on the reverse strand, counting down.
ACTGCTGCCTCAATATAGGCAACTTCCCAAACCTCCCTATCATCCTGAGAATCTGGTGGCGAGTAGTGAACATATCCAAATCCTGCAGTTACACCACAGGATATTTCACTCGAAGGTAAAGTTGTCAGCTCAATTGGAGAATAGCGATCTGGGCATTCTGTTTGCCCTGAATTGTCTATCGAAATTTGGTAAGGAGCTGCGATAGATGCAATGGTAATCCCAGACTCATCTCCTCCATTGAAAACCCCGAATGTAAGTGCATTGACTAGCGACAAAATTAGGTCCGCTCCAGCACCTGAGATATCGAAGGAAAACCTCTCTAGACCAACGCCTAGAGTAAAATCATAAGGGGTGTGAGTAAACTTAGAATCAATAACCCAGACATATGATTCTCCTTCGTTTAGAATGCCATCTGAATATGCAAACGCTTTGAGGATACTAACCTCAAGGGTTTGCAGATTATCCCAATCGGAATCAGTGGTACTTGATGGAAGAACGCTAACTTGGTAATCTAATTGTGGAGATGCAGAAAGAGTTGTGCCAGATAAATCAATATTGTTCAAATTGACACTGAGACCGACTTGAATATCATCATCGCCATCGTCATCAATATCCATTTGGTGTAGTAAGAAATCGGTTTCGGGGTCCAAAAGAGAAAGTAAACTGGTTAGGAATGTAATGCTCTCCGCCTGTTCAACAACATTACCATCGTTGTCAACATATCTAGTCCAAATAACGTAATCCGTCAAATTGAACAAAGTTGACCAAATTGTTCTGACCTCTCCAGGGGGGCGACTATTCTCGTCGGTAAGAATAACGTAAGGTTCAGGGTGATTGACTGCAGGAGCAGCGGTTTCTACAATAAAGACATCATCTAGAGCCTCATCGATATCATGGAGAGGGTCGGCGACTGAAGTATCCTGCACTCCAACTCTAACCTGGTCCAATAAAGGGCCAGCTATATTGCTAACAGAATCGCCCAAAACCACTTGTTCTCTTTGGTTTAGAACACTTCCCAATTCATCTAGAATCTGAAAGTCCTGTGACTCTATTCTAGCCTCACCACTAACGGTTGCAAAGGGCGCCATTGTCGGTAACAGAAAGAGAATTACCAGTAAAACCGGTAGAGAGATTTTGTTTCTCGGCGCAGTACGAATCAAGCGCACTGAACCATTCTCCATAGCCGCACCTCTATGAGGTGCGATTTAGGGTCTTGGGCTACAAGAGCACAAAGAACCTCATTTATCGAGGGAAAGGAATGCAAAGAAATCCCCTATTCAAGTCAAGCGGATTGTCTCAATCGCGCCACAGGACGGACATGCAGTTCGTGCAATATCATGGCCTTCCGGCAAGGTCACCTCAAAGCGTTGCTTACACTGGCTACAATCCTGCTGGACAGTTCTCGATTTAGGTTCCGGAACAACATCTACAGATTCTGATTCCTCACTTTGAGGAGCTGGAGGTTCAGGAATATCTTCTCCATCTAGGAGAGAATCTGCTTCAGGTTCTGGTTCAGGAGCTGGAGGCGTTGGTAGTGAATCCTCTTGTTCGAGTTCATCTGAAGACCAAACCTCTTCTGAAGTACCTGCTAACTCATCATGTGAAAATTCTACTGAATCTTCCTCCACGGCAGAATCATCGTCGGAAAACTGGCTAAGAAGTTCCGAAGCAGGACTCGATTGATTAGATTCGGAAATCGGTTCTGGGGTACTCATCAATGCTTCAAGGTCTGAATCGCCCATCGCCGCATCCTCACTAATTGTGGCCTGTGGATCACTCGCACCAGACATACCAGTTCCATACTGGCCGAATTGCGATGTAGTCGACATTGAAGTTGGCTGGTCAAGAGTGGCAGAACCTGCTCCATACATTGCCTTCTGTTCCTCGACGCTGAGTTCTCTAGGCATCTCCTCCTCAGCGGCGGCTTGTTCCTCGAGCAATGCCTCAAGTTTTGAATTAGACATTCGTCGCCATGTAATCATACCAATTACGGTGATGATGATGATTAGCAATACAACCGCAGCCATTCCCAGCATCATTGGGCTTAATCCAGAACCATCATCAGAGGAAGAACGGACGGATACTAAGTAGGTAACTTGAGTAGAGGCGCCTGCTTCGTTGACGATTGTACAAACAATTTCGTAGGTACCCTTCTGTTGGAAAATTTCGGTAATAGAAGAACCACTAGCATCCATATCGTTATCCATTATTCCATCTGAATTGGCATCTGTCTTGATGTCCAAGTCCCAGAAATAGGTTAGAGTTGGGGATTCGGCATCAATAGCCTCGGCGGTTAACTGGATAGGTTGACCAAGAATAGCAGTAGTCTCTACTGTCTGTTGTGGAACCATGGGAGGAGTTGAATCGTACAAATCGATGATTGCGGTACGCTCGGTTATTTGTCCTTCATTGTCAGTAACCCGAATGGTAACATCGTGGTTACCTGCTAGATAGCTTGAATCAAAACGGAAAGTGAATGTTTTACCATCCTGCCAATTCCAACTACTGTAGTTCTGAACTACTGCCTCATCAACCAACCACTCGACAGAATAAATTCCCCAATTATCGTCAATATTCGCGGTTAGCAAGAGTTCGTCGTCGAAGTCTTTGCGAATTATATCACTAGCAGACAAACTCACATCGGGTGGGCTAATGTCCTGAATTGATGTATTGAGATAAACCGTGGCGCTTCGACCGTCTTGTGAAACTACTCTAAGTCCGATACTAATCTCGGCAGGTTCAGTCCAACTTACCGTGATTGTTGAACTCGAGGCATCATAGAACCCATCACCGTTGGTATCCCATTGAAAGCCGTTTTCACTATCGATTTGATTTGAAAGGTTTGGAGTGTTTGAAGCATCGAGTATTACCTCTGCTCCAACGTCAATTGTAGCTAGGTCAGAGGCGTTGGTAATTGTTGGTTGCAATATTGGAATGAGATCCATTACTACAGTGGTTGCCACGAACCCTGTGCCTGCACCACCGCTAGGAGGACCTGGACGATTATCCACTACAAGATACAGTTCCTGACCTGAATAGTCAGAGTTTACTGACCATGAAATACTTCTTTCTTCCAAAACCAACAACATATCTGCATTATTGTCATCCATTCCATTAGCAGTAGTTCCTTGTTCGTAAAATTCCATTTGAGTCCCAGTCACTAGGAAAATATCCGGTGCCCCTTGCATAGTTGTTACGAATATGTTGACTTGAGTTCCTTCGTCGAGAACTAGCGGGCCAGCGAGTACGGAATGACCTCCGCTGTCTAAACGAACAATTGTGTCGACTATTCCGAATACGGGGCTATCGACTGTTTGGACATCTAGAACTACTGTAGCGAGACTACCAGCCTGAGCGCCCTCGCCTTGATCCTGTGGATGAGCCATGTTATCGAGAACTAGGTACCAGCGGGTGTCTCCTCTATCATCGGGAGCCGTCCAATGCCAGGTGCCATCTCCTTGAAATGACTCGAATACTGAATCGGAATGCCAAACCGAGTCTAAGCGGTAATTCTGTTCATTTTGATAGACTGAGATTGAACTCGCTGAAAATAGCAGAATGTCAACATTGGTATTTGCCAATACGTCGAAAGACAACGTGTCTCCTGCAGAAAGAACACCAAGATCGATTCGAACACAAGCACCGTCATCAATATCCCAACTCGCAGGAACCATGTCTAAATCAGCCGGAGTGCAGGAAATCACTCCCTTCCCAGCGGCATCGATTGCAGGGGCTGATGAGGTCAATAGGAACAACACCATCAGCACTACGGAACTACGTTGCATCACGCAGGGGTTGACCCTCACCTTTTGAATCGTATCGCATTTCCGTGCGTAAAAATATCAATTAAATCAAAGAATTTTGATTGATTATTCGTCCTTAGGAATTGGAGTGGGAGGAAACCAGCGTAGGACCACAACATCTCCGACCGAACGCACCCAATTCCAAGGAACCGCAACGTGGATTCTGCCCTCGACTAAATCTGCAGGGGGGTCGGCAACAAAGATGTGTGTGCAGGTCCAAGAATCCGTCTCTACTATCGTATCGTGGACGGTACCGAGAAGTCTACCACCGGGAAGGATGACCGGTAAATCCCGAATCAGACTGACTTCGCTCTCCGCCATCAAGGGCTTCCGCTATGAAGGAAGAAATCAAGTTACTCCCAAGAAAGATTACTTTCCAAGGTTCTTGTGGGCCTTCAAGGAAGGGCGGAGTTTCTCAGCACCCTTACCCTTGTTGTACAATCCACGTCCACGCTTGCCAGCACTGGTTTTTCCTCTGAAAGCGCGGCCACGATGACTGTTTCCTTCAGCGAACCAGCCTAATTGTTTGTCGGACTTAATTGCAGGGTGATGAGGATCCACCATGATAACTTCGAAGAATTTGTTCTTACCGTCTTCGCCAACCCAATAGGAGTTTAGGACCTCAAGGTTAGGATAGCGCTTGCTTGTTCGCTCTTCCGCCATTCTTTGGATAGACTTAGCCATGGTGATTTTCTTAATACCAGCCTTTGATGGCTTTCTCTTCATGTGAATCTTACCCTTTCGTAGTCCGCCACGCCTTACACGTGTGCGTACTACGGTAATCCCTTGCTTTGCTCTATAGCCAACACGGCGAGCAGCATCTAGACGAGTTGGGCGCTCAATTCTCTGGAAAACCGGCTCGCGCCTCCAGCCAGCCATTCTATTACGGCGAACTGAAGCTGGAATGTTTTGCTTAGGCTGCTTCCAGATTGAACCTAGGTGCTTCATGACTCCCATAATTGTCCCTCCAAGCATCCCGCCGACCTGCCTCTCCTTTATGAGCCTAATCTACAAAAAAAATTGACAAGTTTCCAATATCTCGAAAAATAATCTGACTTGGCTCAACCAATCAACCGTTTGACTCAAATAGGGTAGGTTGTCGGCGGCGGCCATGAAGACCAACTGGATCAAGGCCTTGACCGAAATGGGAATGACGAGAATTAGAATGGATGCAATCTGTGCCTATCAGGAAATAGAATCAGAAGATAAGTTGTTGATTTACACTTCAGACAATACTATGTTTGTAGTTGTAGAAGATTGTGAATCAATTACAGAGAAATTAGATTCTAATTTCAACGTATTCTAACTACTCAGCAACAACTCTCATCCAATGCATCTTGTGCACAGAAACATGTCTTGGCGGGCACAATATCCGCACGAGAACTGCGTTCATTGAACAATGCAGTTACCTCTGCAAGTTCTTCTTCGGAGTCTCCCTTTGCTTCGAGGCATAATTTGAGACCCAACAAGCCCCACATGTTGTCTTTCCAAAGTTCAATGTCTGCACGGTATACTTCCTCCGCTTCCTCAACGTGACCCTGCTCAAAGAGCAATGCACCCAATATGTGACGAACTGGTTGCATTTGCCCCCAAGGCTCATTGTAAGCTAGATTCAATGACAAATCTACACCACGGCGGAGTTCTTCGAATGCTGCGGTGAAATCGAAATCCGCGCCATTTTCTTTAGCAAGGTATTGTCTTCTGTACTCGATTTCTGCTTCTAAAATTGAAGCATTAACATTCAGAATCGATGGGCCTTCTGCTGGATCTTGATACATGAAATTGTTATGCATCATTCTTCCTGCTAGAGCTGGGTTTTGCAGGGCTTCCTTGAACAGTGCTTGTTCTGCTTCTGCCTCAGGTACCATGCCCTTAGAGGCATAAGCAACACCGCGTGCGTAATGCTGCGTAGCAATTGTTGCTGGGAATACATCACCATCGGTATACATTGGTTCTGCCAATATCTCATCCCACTTTCCGAATCTAATCATTACATGCCATGGCATAGTGACATAGGATTCCAAGAAAATTGCACCCATTGGTATGATTCCAGCTAGCATGAACTGTACTCCGCCATTTTCATCTCCTGCCGGTAATGTCTCAACTGCCTTCCTGGCATATTTTAGAGCCGTTTCATATTGCCCCTCAAACATAGCGCACCAGACAACGAAATGATGGTTGTGCATTCGATAGAACTTGTAAAATTGAGACTCATTACCGGTGATTTCTACATATCTATCGTCGGCTTCAACTGCAGCGATATTACAGTCAATGGCTTCTTTCCATTGCCCTACCCACGCATCAATGTGCGACGGCATGTGAACTAGATGTCCAAGACCTGGCATTTTAGTTCGAAGAACATCAGCTGCAGGTAGAGCCCTTTCAGGGAATGGTGACAGTTCTAAGGCGTGACAGTACAAGTGACAAAGTGCAGGATGTACTTTCGCTTCTTCGCCACTTTCGAACGCCTTTTCCATAACCTCGACAAGTAATAGCGTGTTGTCATCGGCAGGTGTTATTTCTCCTGTTGATGCATCTTTGTCCCAAAGTTGCCACGCTTTCAGATTCATGAGAGCCTCGATGTAAATTGAAGTGACGTCCAAATTTCCTTCATATTTTTCGTACAGAGGAGCCATTGCTTCTGCAAAGGCAACATTCAATTCTGGACTATTTCCCATGTTTAGGACTGAAGGATCAGCTGCATCTCTTGCTTCCGCAGAATGTCTTGTTGAAAGGGCTTGAATCAAATCCTGTTCCAACTCGGTGCAATGCCCCATTACCGACAGGGCTTGTTGGATTGCGTCATGACCGGAACCCAGTCCCGGAGCCCAGTTATAATTCGAAGATACACAATAAGCGATGCCCCACCAAGCCATAGCGCAATTAGGATCTAACTCTGTACATTTACTGAAGCAAGCAATCGCTTGTTCATGGTTGTAGTTCAGCATATGTCCGTATCCTTCTACAAACATCTTCCGCGTATTTTCATCTTTGCAGGTCACGGAGGCTGCGAAAGAATAGTTTGATTCATTTCCAAAGTCGTAGTCTAATGGTGCTAATGACATGGTTTCCCAACAAATTTGTAGAGCATATAGTCTTTCGGTGCAGCAATTTTGGGAATGAAAATTAACATGAAATTTGCATTAATAGGAATTATTGGTCCGCGCTCCCGGACTTGAACCGGGGACCCCCTGATGGCTGCCTACAACCAATGTGTTTCCAGTCTACAGTCAGGTGCTCTAGCCAACTGAGCTAAGCGCGGCACGAACTGTTCGGGCGACCTCCTGTTTATCTCGCTTTCCGGAGGCATTTCGGCCAAACATCTAGACTCCGATAATCGCATCCTCAACCCCATCTATGCCCTCAACGGTTAAGAAGGCTAGAAATTGCACTGCGATGACGTAGGGCGCTATGCCCAAGGGATGCACGGAGGACATACAATGGGGAGCGGTTCGTCGGCAGGGTTGAGCGAAGGGTCTACCACTACTGCCGCAGAAAGAATTCCCACCGCCTTAACAGACCGCGAGTTGGAGTCTTTTGGACCTCCAGATCCTCGCATATTGGTATGCGGTTGCGGAGGTTCTGGAAACAATACCATGAATCGAATCACTCACATTGGAGTTGAGGGCGCGATAACTGTCGCGATCAACACCGATAAACAACATCTAGATCACACAAGAGCGCAACAAAAATTGTTAGTTGGCCGGCACATTACTCGAGGTCTGGGTGCAGGAGGAGATCCAATCACTGGACGTAGATGCGCAGAAGCCGGAAGAGATGTAATCACCCGCATTGTAAACGGGGCTGATTTGGTATTCGTGACCGCTGGACTTGGTGGAGGAACAGGCACTGGTATCGCTCCAATAGTCGCAGAAGAGGCTAAGCGTTCCGGTGCTCTTGTTGTTGCAATCGTTACAACTCCTTTCTCAGTAGAGCGCCGGATGAGAATGCAAAGAGCTCTGGAAGGACTCGACCTACTCCGAAAAGCTGCAGATGCGGTTCTAGTTTTGGATAACAATAGATTGTTGCATTACGTCCCGAATCTTCCCCTCGACGAGGCTTTCTCAATCATGGACCAGTTGATTGCAGAAATAGTCAAGGGAATTGTCGAGACAATTACTCTTCCAAGTCTAATCAACCTAGACTTTGCAGACGTTAGAGCCATCATGAAGAACGGAGGAGTCACTATGATGCTTTACGGAGAGAGTGAACAAGGTCCAGAGGATGTGGTCCATGAAGCCCTGAACCACCCATTGCTCGATATCGATATCGATGGCGCGACTGGAGCATTGATTCATGTCACAGGTGGACCTTACATGACTCTCGAACAAGCGAACCAAGTTTGTGACTTGATGACTGCGCGCTTATCGCCGGATGCGAATGTTATCTTCGGGGCGCGCCAAGATCCTGCATTTGGCGACACTATCAAGGTCATGTCAATCATTACAGGGGTTGCTTCGGAACGACTCGATCGTGAAATCATGAGCGCAGATTCTTTGGGTGACGCACTAAATATCGCTAGACATGGTGGAAATCGTGATGGTGGAAACCTTCAGCGATTTGATTGAGCATTTGGTAATCCAATCCTTCTCTCGCTAGAGAGTATCAAATCGGGCAAAGCCTCAAACCGGACATATGGAGACGGCATGTCATGATGGCTGGTCGAAGACTGCAGGCTTTGTGCCTCGTTCTCATAATGTTGAGCAGTAGTGTAGCCGCTCCCGCTAGCGCTCAAACTACTGACCCGAAGCAGCCATCTGTCGATAATCCTCACATGCATTTTTGGGGAACCAGCCAAATGGACCAATGCTGGACTCATTTCGACCGAAACGGCTCTGATGGTTCGTCTCAAGATGGATATGGTGAGAAGGAATTTACTGGAAATGGTGAACAAGTTGATATCGACTTTACCTGCCGGATACAATCAGGTGAGACATTCAAAGAAAATATGTATCTCAATCCCAATTCTTCCATTGTTTTGGAGCTCGAATTCCAAATTGAACATACTGACTGTACCGACACTCAAGAATGTCAAGACCTAACCTTAACCCTGTTCAAAGGAACTATTCCGGTTGCCAAAGAAGAATTTCCTCAAATTGGAGGTAGTGATGCAGATGAAAATCTTCGATGGGAAATTCCAGTTGCAGAAAATATGACCTCTTGGAATAAGTCTGGAGAAGAACCCACTCTGCAAGTTGAATTCTCCAAACCTGGATATTCGGCATTTAGCTGCTTGATATTCCTATGTGGAGGGTGGTTTAGGTTCTACTACTCCGACAATCCAGACAATTACACTGTTGAGGCAACCTTCCCAATCGTCAACCTAACTGAAACAGGACCAGGAGATGGTGGTGGTGGTGGTGGTCTTCTTGGTGGAGCAGTCGGGGATAGCCTTCCAGGGTTCGGACTAGCAGCAGGTCTTGGCGCACTAGCAATGGCAGCAATAGCCGGTTCAAAACGTGAAGAATAATCTTCACAAATCTTCCATTGCTACTGTAGATTCCTCACCAGTATCTAGATTCTTGATGCGAACTTTGCCATCAGCCCATTCGTCGGGCATTACCATGACTAATCGTGATGCTCCACAACGTTCTGCGTGCTTGAATACCCATTTCATTTTCTTATCTTCAAGAACAAGATCGACAGTTCGACCAACAGAGCGTAATTTCGCAGTAACCTGCATTGCTGCACCACGAAGTTCTGCTCCCATGCCAAATACAACATCGCCAACTCCAGTGGATAATTCAGGGGCTAACCCTTTGTCGGCAAGAAGCTCCATGACCACCATATCACCAAAACCAAAACCAGTAGCGGGTAAATCGTTTCCACCTAAGCTACTGATGAGTTTGTCGTAGCGTCCACCTCCACATATTGCGCGTAGGTTGCTGGCTCTGTCATGTGCCTCAAACACAGGTCCAGTATAGTAAGCAAGACCTCGGACTACAGAAGCATCGAATGCTACCCAATCTGAAATACCGTAAGAATCACACAAAGAGAACAAAGATTGCAATTCGATTAATGCCTCACTATCAGAGTTAAGAGCAGAAGAAAGAGATTGGAGATCTGTAATTCCAAGTACTGATCGTATGGTCGAGATAGACTCAGATGCTAGTCCTAAATCGCTTAACTGCGCCTCTATTACATCTGCGGGTAATTTGTCCATTTTATCGACGATAACACATGTTTGTGCAAAGATCTCTCCTTCTATGCCAAGAGATCCTAGAACCTCTTCAAGCACTTTACGACTGCTGATTCGGATGACTAAATCTTCTGAACTTAGACCCACAGAATCGAAAAATTGTACAAGAATTGAAAGCAACTCTGCATCGGCCTCTACTCCATTCATTCCCCAAATATCGACATTCCATTGGTAATGTTCACGACCCCTGCCTCTCTGAGTTCTTTCATATCTCCAACATTGCGGGATAGAATACCACTTGATTGGTAGCGCAAGAGCCCCGGCTCTAGCCATTACCATTCGGGCTAAGGAAGGAGTCATTTCCGGCCTTAGGGCAACTTTTCTTCCACCTTTGTCTTCGAAATTATACAGTTGACCGACAATTTCTTCTCCAGCCTTTCGGGTATACAACTCTTCACTCTCTAAAACGGGAGCATCATATTCCTCAAATCCGTGAGAGCGTGCGGCTGAGTGGAAGCGCTCAAAGAGCCAATTGCGAAGCCGCATATCCTCAGGATAGAAATCCCGAGTTCCTCGAACCCCCTGAGCCATATCACGCAGGGGCCATCATTCATTCTTCAAGCCCTACGGCTCTCACGGAAGGTTTCAAGCCGTTCCGCCCTAGTCACTCGACCGTCAGATAGCGGAAATGCATAGAATCTAAGACCAACAAATGTTAGGAATCCGAAGGCAGATGTATTGATTGCCCAAGACATTAATTCGCCCCATTCAATTATCTCTACAAAGATGTAGAATGTGAATGTAGATACCACCCATAAAATCGAATACACTATCATCATTTTAGTAAAACTAGTACGAATGTTTGAATCGGATTCGAAGGTCAACCATCGATGTAAAACATATGCTTGCAGACAACTAATTGCAAATGATACCGCCCAACCAAAGGTTTCTGGGGAACTCGTAAGGGTCAGGTAATTGGAAAATATCCAATATAGTACAGCAAATATTACAACATTAATGCAACCAACCGAACAGTACATCACATATTCGCGAAATAATTTAGCCCAAGGATAGTCCTCGCTGACAAGCAAACTATTCCCTCATGCAAGTTCGGCCTCAATACTCGAACCGGTATGTGGTCTAGTTTCCCCATATTCGTCAACGAATGTCTCGGGTAGTTCCTCTCCAGCCTCAACAATGAATGGATCTTCCCCCCCAGGCAGGGTATCGATTGGAGCTTCTGCGCCTTCGGGAACATTTCTGTAAAGTGGTCTTGGTTCTAGTGTGAAATTTCCTGAAAGTAATGCCAGTGGCCAAGGGTTACCGCTTGTAGGAACGATTCGATTGATTATGATAAATCGATTAAGTCCAATGAATAAGCCAGCGGTTATTCCCCAGAATAGCAAAATTATGGATATCCCATTTGCGTTTGTTGGATCCCATGGGTTGTCTACATTTGCTAACATATCCGCAAAGTATGAGAGAATCAAGACGCTGAACATCAGTGGGAATCCAAGATACATGATGTAATCCCACCACTTTCCAATCCACCAATCATTGTCTCCTGTGTTGATAAAATCATCACGGAATGAGGATACACCATTGTCTAGGTAGTCTTGCAGGGAGAAGCCAGAGATGTCATTCTCTTCTTGCCATACACGATAGCGATTCCAGCCATACTTCCAAATTGAGTACGCAATGAAAAGACCGCTGAACATTAGCCCATATCCCCAAATGTGGTCTTGAACCTCTAGGAATTGTGGGAATGCAACACCCGTTGCATCGTCTACCAAAATCCATGTTGCTGCACTCGGCAATCCAAAGAAGAAAATTGCAAGGCTGGTAAATCCAACCGCTTGAGGCCTCTCAATGCCGTGATCGACAAAGTTTCTGACGCAAAGCTCGACTGTTGATATCATCGAAGTTAGGGCTGCAAAAGATAACGCTAGGAAGAACATTGTAACCATCGCTAATTGCACAACAGGCCCACCAGGGGCCTGCGCGAAGACTTCTGGAAGTACTAGGAAGGTGATTGCACTGCTGCCGCCACTAACCGCAGCCAGTGGATCATCAACCACAGCGAAGACCGCCATCATCACAGTCAGACCTGCAATGATTGAGATGCTATTGTTTGCAAGGCACATAGTAGCGGCATTGAGCGTTGTATCCTCGTCTTTTCTCATGTAAACAGAATAGGTAATTGCCATACCCATTCCAGCCGAACATGACCAAGCCGATTGGGAAAGTCCGTTAATCCAGGTTTCCGGCTGGGCGAGATATTCTGGCTGAATACTGAACATATACACAAACCCATCCAGAGTACCATCTTCAAGATCCATTACGAATGCTAGGAATAGGGCAGCAAATAGTAGAATGAAAAGAGATATCATCAAGCCGACATTGACCTTTTCGATAGCCTTCGCACCTTTCCAAATTGCGAGCATGGTGATTGCCACAGCTATGGCTTGGAAGAAGACCACCTCCATAGGATTCTGTAGGAAGGTATTCCACACCTCTACGGTGTCTACCTCAGATCCTAATCCGCCTCTAACTGCAGTCTGGAAGTAATTGATGCACCAGCCCGTTACTACCGCATAATAGAAGCCTATCGCAGTTGAAATCCATGCTGTCCAGAGACCCATCCAAGCAAAGCGCTTACCTGCAAAAATACGGAATGTTCCAACAGTACCTGTTCGGCTTCGCTTTCCAAGAGCAAATTCAGCAATAATCAATGGAACTGACCAGAGGAATAGGAAAATCAACCAAGGAACAAGGAAAGAACCTCCGCCATTTGCACCTACCATTCTTGGGAAACGCCAGATATTTCCCGTACCAATTGCTGCACCAATAGTTGCGAAAATTAGACCTAAACGGCCACTAAACTCGTCCGAGCCACCTTCTGCCATCAGATATCCTCCTCATCGATAAGGTGACTTTGATCATCGGGCAAACCAATTACTCCGCCCTCGTCGTCAAACATTGCCCTTAGCGTAAATCCGAGTCCCCCCCAAACCATAGTTGCAATGAATGCGAACATCAACAAGGCAAGTATTCCCGAACCAAATGGCGCTCGATAAGGAATAGATAATTCGTAATAATTTGCAGTATCTGAGTCAGGATATGTGAATGGGAATGCACCATTTACAGTTCCTAATTTTGCCTTGTACTGAATTTTGCCTACAGATGTATCTGGAAGTGGTATGTGGCTCTCAAGCATAGTCCCATTGGAACCATCCAGCAGTACACACTGCTCTCCAGGCTCCATGAATGGTGACATGCTCCAAGCCACATTGACCCATTCAGTTGGGCCGTAGTCATTCTGTTGCCTATTTGGTTCGACGAATCTCCACATAAGATGGGTACGATTGATATCAGGGGTGAAGGGGAAGGTCGTGTCTAGACACATTGAGATGGGTATGTCGCCTTTAGACGGAACCGTCACATTACTTGGTTCCTGAAGCCATTGTGTTGAGGTAGTATTCTCTATCCCTACTATTGCTCTATATCGAGGATCGTCGGCAATCTCAACCATATAGAATGGAACTCCTAGATTTCTGACGGCGATGTGGGCGATGTCTTCGGGATATTCGTGGAATGCATTACCAATTTCCATAGTGTAGCAGTATGAATTGTGAACCCCATAGTGCCAATCACAGAAGTCTCCGGTTGTAGGATAAAGGTCAGATGATTGCATCGGGGCGTACTCAGTCATATCACCCATTTTGTAACCGTGGTATTCAAGAAATTCTTGGTCTGGGTTATCACAATTCGTACAGTGACCCCAGGGCCACAAAACAAGTTCTGAGTAAGAGTGCCATGTTAGAGTGGATTTGAAATCGGAAGCACCATCTCCATCATCGTCGTTCATCTCAGTCAAATCTTGGATGAACTTGGTTTCAGGCTCGCTATTTCCGCCCATCCAATCTTCATCGATTTGACCATCAGCGTCGTCATCCTTACCGTCAACATGATCCTCGTTGACTAACCCGTCTCCATCATTATCCTCATAATTCACTGGTCCATTATAGACGTCATTGTTCGGACCTGATGAATAGCACATACCTGGAAATAGAGGGCCAGTTGCGCCTAGTGGTGCGCCCCACTCAAATTGGTAGTTACGGTTTAGGTCAACTCCGTCACAGGATGGGTCTACTTGTTCGTCGGTATCCGGTAGAGGGGTAACACCGGTAACTGTATTATCCCGTAGATTCTTTCTCCAACCACTGCGATAGCAATTTTCCCAAGCAGTAGGGCCGCAGTACTCTTCCATATCATACCTTACTCCATCGGTATTCAACATTGGAATCAAGTATATCTCACGGGTGTTGACCATGTCTGTGATGAACTGTTCCGAGAAATCTTCGTCAACTCCTAAATCTCCGGGACCACAAGCAATTCCATCTCCGTTGTAATCTTGTAATGACGTATCCAAACTTAGACAGTCGCCGTCATTGTCAATTCCATCCCAGCCATCTTCGTCAACCAAGCCGTCGCCATCATTGTCGATGGCAGCCTTACCGTAGTAGTAAGCAACGGTCTCAAGAAAAAGCATAGGCACCTCGAAAGACATCCATTCTCGAGCATGATGGTTTCCAACCAGCATGACATCTGGGCGATCTGCGTAATTACCATCGTCGTTATTGTAATCATTGTATTCACCGCCCTGGACATTGCCAGTAATCTTCATCCACGGGCTGGGATGATTGTAGTACCAGCCCTCATATTCTGTCGACGACATTTCATCACCACGGGCGTTTACCCCACCAAGAAGCCCCTCGTGGAACTGAAGGAATTCTGGGTAGTAGGCCGCCAAAGTCTGCATTCTCTCTTTCAGTGTGAAGTAATCATAGTATTCACGGAACTGGAGTTTTTCGACATCACCGTGGGGCCCCCAAGGAAATATCTGATTAGCATAATCATCTGACCATATGTCATCGGGAGCAAGTCCTGATTCGGCGTCTTGAGCGGATACTGGAGTAACCATTGCAATCGGAGCTGCTACGGAAAGCAGAAGTGGTAAAATTAGGGCTATGGCAGGTATTCTGCGGGCTCGAAAAACCTCGTCAGAGGCCGATGATGAATTGCTGCTCGCCATGGGAACATGTTGTCGACATCGAAGTGGGTATTCAACGTCTCGCAACTCGGTCCATAGGACCGACGGGAGATTTATGTGGGGTTGGTCGACGGCAAAACCATGCAAGATAGCGAGGAGACCCCTGCTGAGGGCGCCGGATTTCCGGCCGACACATTGAATGATTTCATGGCCGGGGAGGATATTTTTCTAGGGTTTTCTAGTGGCACAATAGGCGTAGTCATCGGATTAATCGTACTCTCTGTCCTCAGTGGAATTATCTCTAGGAGGTTCCTATTCCCGAAAATTATGGACTTAATTTCCAAATCCGATAGAATTGATGGCAAAACCTTGCTTGCTCCAAAATCACTAGGTTGGATGATGGGGTTCCTCATCTTCTCAGAAATGATGTCTTGGTTGCAAAATAACTCAGAACCAGTATGGGATGCCTCCATCGCTGAAAACGCCATTCAGTGGTCCTTCACCTTCTTCCTACTCGGGATGTTACTGGCTGCATATCGCCTAGTCGACTATCTAGACGCTTTCATTGTCGTTGAGGGGGAAGAGAATGCGGCTAGCAGGCGCTCACTTGCAAGTGTCGCTGAATCGGTTGGGCATCTCGTGGTTGCACTTCTCGCGGCATTCGTTGTTGCGGGTCTTTTCGGCCTAAATTTGAATGGTTTAATCGCCGGTCTAGGTATCACTGGTCTTGCACTAGCGTTGGCTGCTAGAGACAGTGTTGCGAACATCTTCGGTGCTATTTCGATAATCATCGATCAACCATTCAACGTAGGAGATTGGATTCTTGTTGAGGATATTGAGGGTGAAGTGGTGCAGATTGGTCTGCGGACCACATTAATTCGCTCCTCGGCAGACACTAT
Source organism: Marine Group II euryarchaeote MED-G37 (assembly GCA_002457555.1). GTDB lineage: Archaea > Thermoplasmatota > Poseidoniia > Poseidoniales > Thalassarchaeaceae > MGIIb-O1. The sequence goes on along the minus strand of NTJQ01000001.1, from coordinate 159,125 downwards.
GATTACCGTTCCAAATTCAAATTTGGTTAATTCACCGGTTGAGAATTTCAGCCAGCGAAGATTCCGAAGAATCAAACCAAGCTTTGAGTTTGAAGCAGACTCGAATCCCGATTCCCTGAAGGATTTCTGCGAGAAATTATTGGCTAAGGTCAAGGACGACCCTAGGGCAGTAAAGGATGACGATTCTTGGGTTAAGGTAAACGCCTTTGGTCCTTCGAAGGTAACCGTATCTTGCAATTTCTATTCAGTACAATCTTCTTCGTCGCAGCGCGAAATGACCGAGGATTTACTACTGCTTGCAAAGAAAATCGCACAAGATTGTAGCCTAACATTCCATGAACCTCGCCTACGTCGCTGAGATTGAGGGGCGCGCTTCATGACGATACTCGTACTAATTCGGCACGGCCAATCAGTATGGAATGCCACTAATCGGTTCACTGGTTGGACTGATGTTGAACTCTCACAAAAAGGAGAGATTGAGGCTGCGACTGCTGGAGAGCAGTTAGCCGATGTGCGTTTTGATGTGGTTCATACTAGTGCATTGATGCGTGCTCAAAGAACTGCGGAAATTGTGATGAGTAAGAATCGAGTGTCTGGAGAAATCCCCACCAACCAAGATGAACGACTCAATGAGAGGCACTATGGCGACTTGCAGGGACTAAACAAAGCCGAGACTGCGGAGATTCATGGGGCTGAACAGGTTCGCATTTGGAGGCGTTCTTTTGACGTGCCTCCACCCGGCGGTGAATCATTGGAAATGACTGCTGAGAGAACAATCCCATATTTTGTTGAGGAAATTATGCCTGACCTTGATTCGGGAATGAACGTCCTGGTTGCAGCGCATGGAAATTCATTGCGTTCAATCGTAATGCACATTGAAGACATTTCACCTGAAGACATTACCGGCCTGGAAATTCCTACTGGAGCGCCAATGTACTACGAATTTGACAATGGCCAAATTAGCCGTTTAGAGTAATCAATGAATTGGCTCTTCAGCAGGTGGAGCAGCTGATTGGTAGCGATGTCTAAGAAATAGCGCAATTGTCAGAAAACCAAGAGGAAGGGTTGGGAAATCAATCCCTCCTTGGTCGGCCAGCCTAATCCAATCAAAAAATGATGCTAGTGAAAACATTGCGGACATCAAATAACCAGAAGAAAGAATTCGGGAATTGAATAGAGACTTCTGCAATAGAGGAACTTTCTCGATAATGCTCACTGCTGGTTCAGGTCTACCAGATTGGTGAGATACTGCCTCAACGACATCGAGTAATGCTTGCTCATATTCCCAAATTACTACTCCGCCAGTGTGGGCACTAAACGACCTCTTACTACACCATTTTTTTGGTGCTGAAGATGACCATCCTTGAATCAAAGCGGACCTTAAGTGGATTATTTCTAACTCGGTCTCTGAATGCCAATGCAAGCGGGATAAGTCATGCAACAGGCTTGCTAAGTCGCGAATTGCTGGAAGATCAAGATTGGTTTCTAATAGACCATGAGCAAGTCTAGAAGGCCCGATTCTGATGGTCATCTTTCCAGCCTCATCTTCAGAGAACATGCTGAAACGAACGTCTCCGAGACTGAGAGTCGCTGGAGCACCACGAGTAAATGGCGCCCGCCAAAGAGCAGCGGTTTTCAGACGCTGTTCAATTTCTCCAAATCTTTCATTCCATCGTTTTTGATCGGGGGGATTTGTCCACTCCTCTTCGGCTGCTGTGTGGTAATCTCCTAGGTTGACTCCGCAACGAAAGATCAGTGTCTTCGCTGACTTCAAGTCATTACGCTGAAGATGATCAATGAGTACTGACTTTGCATCGGTACTTGCCGTATTACCTCTACGAAGGAGAATTAAATCTACTTCATCATGTTGAAATCCTCCACAAGGTATGTTCGATCCGTCTGGGGCAATACGTGAGCGTGGTCTAAGGTTTGGTCCACCCCATGGTTGCACCTCGGCTATCCAACTACCATCGGCCGCTTCTACCAGGTAGATTGGACCCCTATCAGTTGCATCTACTCGAATACTGCTTACTTCATCTGGAACTTCCCCCCAGGCTTCAAGCCCTTCAGTTGCAGTATTCCAACCCTCAACAGTAGCGAGAGAATCATCAGGCTCAAGCAAGTTTAGCCTGAATCTCATTCCCCTCATCAGATGGGATGAAAAGCCCAGAGGAGGTTCTCTATCACTATCAACCTCCACCATTGCGACTGGGCGCCATGGGCTGTTGACGGCTGAATCAGACTGCGACACGACCGGTCGAAGGACAATCAGGGCTTGATGGAATCGGTCGAGGGGCTTCTGTACATTCCAAAGGCTTGAATCGGGGTGAGCAGGCGATTGACCATGATGGAGGCACCGGTTGAGATGCCATTGGCCGTCGATATGGATGGTACACTAATTCTCACAGACATGAGTGTAATGAGTGCTAAGCGCGTGTTTCTTCGAAAACCTTGGACGCTTTTTTCGACTATATTTCTTGAATTGAGTGGAAAGAGAGCGAAATGGAAGAAAAATCTTGCCAGACAACTCAAATTTGACCCGGCTGAATTGCAGTATCACGAAGCATTTGTTGACTGGTTAACCGGCGAAAGTGCAAGAGGTCGAAAACTCATATTGGCAACTGCGTCAGACCGTTTAGTCGCAGAAATAATCGCAGCGCATGTTGGTCTTTTTGATGATGTAATGGGTTCGGATGGAAACATCAACCTAAGGGATCACAAGAAGGCTGAGGCACTTATTGCGAGATATGGAGAGAGTGGATTCGGATACGCTGGAAATAGCGTTCACGATATTCCTGTTTGGGATCATGCTGGACAGGTTATTGTTGTGAACCCAGAAAAGGGGCTTCTAGACAAGGTGGGGGACTCGGCTGACCTTGTTTTTGAGTGATTTTTTTCGGCTAAATGCGAACCGTTGCCGCCGACGACCTTTAGCGCAGTAGACATTTGGTTTAGGCATGGGAAGAGCCCGCAGTGCGTTAGGGCGTAGAATTGACGCTCTTGCTCATTGGCTACTGCGGTGGCGACTTATTGCCACCCCAGCTAGATGGGTTGCGAATTCGCGGCTAGCATGGAGTTTCATCTCTCGTACTGACAGAATCAGAAGGAGTCGACTTCGTAAGAGAGTGATTTCCTCAGGCCCTGAAATGATGCCAAAGCACATCTCAATGATTATGGATGGTAATCGTAGATTTGCTTGGAACCGTTCGCTACAAACCGAAGCAGGACACTCTGCTGGAAAACAGAAATTGAAGGAAGTTATGCGTTGGGTTCTCGACCTAGAAATTCCTTACCTAACGGTCTATGCATTGTCTACCGAGAACCTATCCTCTCGCAACGATGCAGAACTCGAAACTCTATTCGATCTGTATATCTCGGGCCTCGAAGAAATCTCACAAGATCCATTGATTCACGATAACAATGTTCGAGTTCAGGTAGTAGGCCGCAAGGAATTACTCCCAAAGAGGGTTCTAGATGCAATCAAAAAAGCAGAATATGCAACTTCGAAATACAGCGATTTTCTATTCACAGTCTGTCTTGCATATGGAGGCAGGGAGGAAATTGTTGATGCGGTAAAGGAAATTGCTGAAGCACACGCTTCGGGGGAAATCGAACTCGATTCAATCGACCCATCAACAATCTCTAATAGACTCTATACTGCGGATTTACCCGACCCTGATTTAGTAATCAGAACCTCGGGCGAGGAAAGAATTTCGAATTTTCTTTTGTGGCAAATCGCTTACTCAGAACTCTACTTCTCCGATGTACATTGGCCGTCATTTGGTCGAAGAGACCTATATGAGGCGATCGAAGATTATCAAATGAGGAGAAGGCGTTATGGGAGCTGAACCGAAACCCAAGCGTTGTCCTACATGTGGTAGAGATGGATACCATAGCCCGTCGGTTACCGTTGACGCAGTAGCGGCACGGGAAACCGAAAATGGACTCGAGTTACTGATGATAGAGCGTGGTCCTGACCCCTCCGTATGGCAAGGATTGTGGGCATTTCCAGGAGGTTTTGTCGATTATGGAGAAGACCCCGAAGATGCCGTTCTACGTGAATTAAACGAAGAAACCGGTATAGAAGGCCAAAACCCGAGAGTTTTGCATATTCTAGGTGCACCTGGTAGAGATCCTCGAAAACACTGTGTAGGTCTTTTCTATCTCGTAGATGCAGACATAGATACCGAACCGAAAGGGGCTGACGACGCAGTATCTGCTGCTTGGGTGCCAATCAATGAGCTGACCAAAGATACTGTCGCCGCTGACCACTTGGATATCGTGGATATGCTAAGGGAATGATGAGGGAATAACCCTATCATGCGAGTTTGACTGGTTTGTGCATGAGGAAGAAGCAACCAATCTATGCAGGCGTAAAACCGATGTTTCCATACAACCCATGTATGGTTGTTGGAGACGATATTTGGGTAGCCGGTCAAATTGGAATTGACGGTGGCGATTCTATGGCTGAACAGGCCACTAGTGCCCTATCGAAAATCGAGGTACTGCTAGGTGAGGCAGGAGCAGATAAAGCAGATTTGGTTATGGTCATGGTATTGCTAGAAGATATGACTGAATTCGGCGAATTTAACGAAGTCTACGCAGCTTGGTTGGAAGGTACTATTCTTCCTGCACGTGCCGCGTATGGTGTGAAGGAATTGCCTGCGGGTGCAAAGGTAGAGGTCGTAGCACGGGCTGTACGGGGTTCAGGGGTTAATTGAGCCTTCAAGATTCGATTATTCGGGTGCCATAGCCACGATGGGATGATGAAGGAAAAGTTCTCCGTCTAATCCATGAGTGTGTTCAAGGCCTACGATATTCGTGGGCTGGCCGGTAGCCAATTGGATACGGATTTTGCCAATAGACTGGGGTCTGCATTGGTCACTCACCTCGATGCTAAATCAATTGCAGTGGCCAGAGATATTCGTGAATCGGGGCCTGAATTACATGAGGCTTTCTTGCAAGGAATAACTGCAGCAGGGGCCGATGTTATCGACCTTGGAATTACTACTACTGGTGTGTTATATCGGGCCACTGTCGACTTGTCTGTAGATGCAGCAGTGGCCATCACTGCTAGCCATAACCCTCCTGAGTATAACGGATTCAAGATTTGTCGCGGGAGTTTGCCTATGGCTGGAGAAGAATTGCAGGAACTGAAGGCAACTTTCGATTCAGGTGAGTTTCATAGCGGGTCTGGAAAAATAACTGAGATGCCAGCGTTTGAGGCACAAGTATTGCAGACCATCGTAAAAAATGCAGGAATGCCTCAACGGTCAATCCGAATCGCAATCGATTGTGGTAACGCAGTTCCAGGTCCATTGACAGTATCCCTGATGCAAAGACTAGGAGTCGACCTAGTACCAATTCATTGTGAATGGGACAATACTTTCCCAAACCACCCTCCTGATCCAACACGCCAGAAGAATATGGTTGATTTGTCCTTAGCCGTAATTGAGAATAATTGTGAATTTGGAATAGGTATGGATGGAGATGGGGATAGAATTGGAGTGGTTGATGAGCAAGGCCGATTCATACATCCTGATCGTTTAATGGCGCTCATCGCAGCTGATGTTTTGGTTGACCGCCGGGATGGAACAGAGGCGGAACGTACCGTTTTCTTCGATGTAAAGTGCAGTATGGCACTAGAAGAAGCGATTCGTACTAGCGGTGGAGTTCCGAAAATGGTTCGCACAGGCCACTCATTCATGAAGAGGGAATTGCGAAGTAATCCAGAGGCGGTGATGGCAGGAGAAATGTCGGGTCACTTCTTCCTACACGATAGGTGGCCTGGATTCGATTGCTCACTATACAATGCGGCTCGTTTGCTGGAAATAATTGGACGGGACCCAGCACCCAATGATGGCGGAGTAAGTTTCTCCCAGAGATTCGCTAACCTCCCTGATTACCCTTCAACGGATGAGACAAAGGTTCCATTGGTTGGAGAAAGAGAAGAAACTATGGCGTCTGTCGAAGGTGCTTTTGCAGATATGGAAAGGTCTACTGTGGACGGAGTCAGAGTTCGCTATACCGATGGTTGGTATCTGTGCAGACCCTCGAATACAGAGCCTATTTTGGTTATGCGTGCAGAAGGTCGAGACGCTTCAGCATTGGAGGCAATCATCGCGGATGTAAATGCTCGAATTGGTCATATGTTGGATTTGAGTAAACTCGGATGATTACTCCATTCCGCCATCGGCTAACATTAGTGGTATCGCTACAATTATGCCACAAATAGCATAGCAGAAAATACCACAAATTCCAGACCCTGCGCCAATTGCGGCGCCAACACCTGCTGTATCTGCAGTTTCCATAGCCCCTCCCGCAATTGTGCTAGAAATAATACTGCTAATCCACGCAATCGCAAATGAGCCGAATATCATCCAAATTCCCATTTTCTTGTATTGAGTCATTTGGTATCCACCGAAAATAGCAATTGCTCCAGCGATTACCGAAGATAGCATGGTCACTACAAAATATTCTATCGGATAGCTTATCGGATTCCCTTCAAGATCCGTCGCTCCAAAATCCGACAACAGGGTAAATGGTGACCCGAGTAAATTGAACGCTCCCCAGATAATAACCAGGATCCCAATTACCTTTGCTGCGCCGTTCTTCTGAACTGGAAATTCTGGACCAGTGTTGACGAATACTCTTCCCGTATCTACTACTGTTGGTTCTGTTGTACCTTCTAGAGTGTCAGAGTTTGGCACTTCTTCCATATCTAACTGTAATCGCTGTAGACAAATTAGGGTTTTGGCGTCATTCCTTTAGCGAAATTTTTCTGCAGAATGTTTCAGTGCCTCGATAACCGGCATTCGATCCCCGCTAAGCATCTGCAAGCAGGCTCCTCCACCAGTGCTATTGTGTGATACTTTGTCTGCAACCCCTCGCGAGTTCACTAAGGCACTGGTATGGCCACCGCCTACAATTGTCATTGCTGTGGTTTCAGTACACATGTTGAGAATCTCAATCGTTCCAAAGGCGAAGGCGGGCTTCTCAAAGTAACTAGCAGGTCCATTCCATAGAATGCAACCCGCTTGCATCAATATGGGCCGTAATTGCATCAATGTCTCCACGCCAATATCGTAAATTGGATGAGGTACTGGTAGTTCATCAGCGGATAACCCAACTCGTTCTTCGCCAATTTCTACCGCAACGTCGCTAGGAACAAGGAGTAGGTCAGAATGATTCTCCACAAGCGCGCTGGCCATCTCCCAAGCAATGTCGAAATCTTCTCCTAACGTACCTCTGATAAATTCCTTATTTCCCTCTCCGATGTCAATACCTTGCACCCAGAGAATCATATTTCCAACAACCCCTACAAAGGCGATCGTATCTACTACACCTCGATTGATTAGATTCTGAGCTACACGGAATGAATCGTCCGCCTTAGCCCCGCCGAGAATCGCAACGTATGGTCGTGGTGGATTTGTAACAGCGGTTTGTAGAGCGCTAATTTCTCGTTGCATCAAACGCCCTGCAATACAAGGTAAATCATCAGCAAAGCCAGTCAAAGTAGGAGAATTACGGTGTGCTGCAGCGAATGCGTCAGTAACATAGGCATCAAATTCAGGGGCTAAATTCATGACGATTTGAGATAATCGTAATTCATCCAATTCTGCCTTCTTTAGGGAAATTTCCTCATTGTGCATTCGCACATTGTCCAAGCATAGAATCTCGCCATTTTTCAAACTTCTAATCGCATCTATTGCTTCTTTACCACAGACATCGGGAACAAAACGAATAGGTCGGCCAAGAATTCTGCCAAGTCTTTCTGCATGACCTGAAAGGTCCGTAAAATCATCTTTACCGGGTCTAGACTGATGCCCAAGAATCACAATCTTCGCTTCGGATAGTCCTGTCAGAGTAGGTATAATTGCCCTAAGCCTTCCATCATCTAGGAAGGCACCAGTCTCTGGATGAATGGGTGAATTAATGTCAACACGATATAGTACACGCTTACCGCTGAGGTGAATGTCGTCCAAAGATAGAACGTCTTTCACGATGGGGGCCACCAGCAGTCGTCTTTTGATAATGATGGAGATTGGACGGCTCAGAACTCCCCCCCAATGCCTTTGTGTCTTTGCCGTAGTGGCGCAGTTGATGGCGTGGGATGCGGAGCGACTTACCGGGCCAGATGGAGAAGACTGGAGAGTTCCGGTTGCCGAGTTGGAAGAACGTCGTAGCCGTCTGTCATCAGCACTTGCAGAAACCGGTTTCGAGTCTGCCCTAATCGATGACCCAGTGGAACTCTACTGGTTAACTGGTGGTAGACAAAACGGGATGATCCTAATCGGTGCCGATGGTTCAGATGTAGAGAATACACATTGGGTTCGTAAATCACTCCAAAGAGCAATATTCGAGTCAGGAGGGGACAATGCTCCGGACCCGATTAACGCTCAGCCAACAATGAGACAAATGACCAATGCACTCCGTTCGCTTGGTGCAACTTCTGCGCCTGCAATGCTGGCTGGAAAAATGCCACATGACAGATGGCAATACTTCTCGAGAAGATTATCTGATCTAGGTGAATTACAGGACTCGACTTACCTGATGTATGGTTTACGTGAAACAAAATCTGCTTGGGAACTTGAAATGCTGCGAGAGAGTGGACGAATAAATCGTCAGATGTTCAAAGCAGTCCGAGAAGTTGGGGGGGAAGGCAGCAGCGAATTAGAAATGGCTGCTGCGGCCGATGAAGTCAGTCGAGCCGCAGGATTTGGAGGGCGTATTAGGATGAGGCGATGGCCAATGGATTGCGACCGTGTTGTAATCGCTGCTGGAAGGTCCGGAGCAGTTCCATCGTACTTCGATTCTGCTATCGGTGGACTAGGAGCAAGTCCAATCTCTTCACTAGGTGCCGGTCATGCAAAAGTCGTAGCCGGCGAGCCTGTAATAGTCGATATTGTCCATCTACACCGTGGGTATGTCTCAGATTGTACACGAATGTTCTGCGCTGGCCGACTCAATGAGGAATCGGTCACTAAATTGGACGACATGGCAGAGATTAGAGACTCGGTTGTTGCAAGCCTCGGAAGAGGGGACTATTGTTCAGAGTCTTGGAGAATTGGTAGTGCGATGGCTGAAGAAATGGGCTATTCTGAACATCTTATGGGAATGCCGCCCGAACAAGCCGTATTCCTTGGCCATTCAGTAGGGTTAGAGCTTGATGAGACTCCAGTTATCGCCGACCGTTTTGATAGAGAACTCCAGATTGGAGGAACGATGGCGGTTGAACCTAAGGTAATCTATGACTCAGGAGCAATAGGCACTGAGGACACATTTGCTCGAACTTCGGATGGGATGGAATGTATGACTATGGGAGATTCATGGGATTTGCTCACAGAATGGGAGAAATGATTGTGTCCCGAGCTAAATCGACTGCTCAAAAGCGGCTTGCAAGGTTACTACGAGGAAGAATAGAACCTCATGGAATGGAAATGATTGATGAATCAATTCTGAAAGGAGTTGAAGTTGATGATGCAGGAATAGTTCAATTGTGGGTTCAACCAACTAGAGCACATTGCCCATGTTGTATCAACGATCTGATGGAACTTCGCTCTGAAATCAATCAACAAAAGGGAGTTCTCGCTTGTCATATCGAAGTTGTTGGTGTGCCTCAAGCAGACAGATGGACTGCTGCGATTAACGAATGAGCAGTCAAATCCAGACGTTATTATCTGCTGTAAGTTCGCTATCGGAATCTCCAGTATTTACTACACCACGAGGCTCAACGAGCATAACTTTGCATTCGGATTCTGCATACGGTTTGTGCTCGACACCTTTCGGGACCACTAACATCTCACCCTCGGTTAGTTGCACTGTTTCATTCTCAAACTCGATATTCATAGTACCCTCAATAACAATGAACACCTCGTCGGTATCTGGATGATTATGCCATACGAATTCGCCTTGGATTTTCACTAATTTGAATTGATAATCATTTAATTCAGCAATAACTTTTGGCGACCAATGGTCGGAAAATTTCCCGAGTTTTTCTTTCAGGTTGATTATATCGATCATTCTTCACTCTCCATTTTACTATCACGTTTCCATCTTCGTGCTTTACGCTCCTCTACCTCTACGAGTTTAGCGCGCAGACGAGTGTATAGGAACCAAACAGCAATTCCCACACCTATCAAATTAAAGATCACAAGGAAAATAAATTCTTGATCGTTCATAATATCACATCACAAAGGTGGAATTACATCGATATCGCAGGTTCCGTTTGCTTTCATACAGCACGACAGAATCCCCCCCTCCTCTACTAGGAATTCATCAAGACCAGGGGGTAATGGCTCTGGATAATCCACTTCACCGCTCTTCAATCGAACTAAACATGTTCCGCAGTTGCCCGAAGTACAGTTCGTCGGAATAACCACTCCAGCCTTCTCGGCCACCTCAACCAAAGGCTCGTCTTCTTCGGCTTCTGCTACCCCAAGAAGAAGAGCCCCGCGAAAGAAGCGGACTATCGCCATGATACCCCGACTCGATTATTCGTCTTCAAATCGACCGGCGGATTCAGTCATTCTTCCAGCGAGTCCACTGTCCTGTCTGCTTATTGAAGACAAGGCCTGCCTTCTTCATCCACTTGTTGAACTTGGTAGCACCAGCACCGGTAGCGAGAATGAAGTCTTCTCGATGTTCTTGCGCTTGGATGTAGCCCTTCGCAGCGAGCGTCTGGTCAATCCACTCATCAATACTCATCAAGCCGCCAGTCAAGTCGCTTGCTTCGACTGCTGCTGCCATCTCTTCAGCGGATGCTCCGGTCGCTTCCAAATCCTTCACCATCAAATCCTTGATTGTTTCAGCCGACTTCTTCTTCGGCTTTCGAACACGCTTTTCTCGTGGTTTCATCTTTGGATCAATTTTTATCCGAGAGCCGTTGTTTAGTTGCTTATCGACAAAGTTTGCCATTGGAGCATGGAATTCTTCCTCACACTCCCAGCAAACAAAGGAGAAATCCCGTGTATCCTCAATGACGTTGCCGCCTCGAGGGTCCATTTCCTCACCACATTCTGGGCAAGCGTACATACACAGTTTAGGGGCTATTTTTCGGCGGAAATCCACAATGTCTTGAGGGGTTCCTACCAATTCAAGCATCTCGTGGTCTCTAGCCGCTTCTAAACCTCTAGTCTCAAGTTGATCACGTAGTTTGGTGCGCTGTTCGCGCTTAGATTCATCATCGAATGAGTTCTCCAATTTGACAATAAGTTCAACCGTTTTACCTAGTCGATTCATGACCAGTTTCTTGGAGCGGAAAGCCTCGACCTTGGCTATGCGTAATTCCTCTTTCTTCTCATTAAGTTCTGTAACGATATCCTTCTGCTCACGCTTGAAGCGTTGCTCCTCGATTTTGTCGACCTTCTTTTTTTGGTCCTTGGAAAGAACATCGGCTAGGTAACGTTGCTTTGCAGCCGCTCTAGGTCCTGATTTGACTGCCTCAAGAACTGATTTGGCTATCTCTTTCTTGAGACCGTAGTTATTGCGAAGTTTCTCTTCGTCGAGTTTCTTCAAATCGCCAACTTTGATACCCGAGTCTGCAAGGAGTTGGGCTGTATTTTCATCAATTCCTCTACGCAAAAGCGCGAGATAAGTGTCCTTCTTGGCCATTTAACCATCTCCCTTCCCAGCGAGGCCTGCTTACGCTCCGCTATTGGTCCCGAACCTACTGTGGGCTTTGAAGGCGTGGTTCTCTGGTTCTCAGCATGGCTCAAGACTGGCTAATTTGTCTGATTAGCAAGACCCACTCCTCCGAAGTTAGATTCTCAGGTCGGAGTTCAAGAGTTTCGCTAGATATTGTCTTGATTGTTGTTTGCCATCGGGAACGATGCCAACCAGGTATTCTATTGAGGCGTTTTGGGGGATTCTTTAGAGATGTCCTAAGTTTTCGTCGTCGATTGGCAAAACATCCTGTAATGACCATTCTGTATAGACGGTTGTCAATTGATTGTGTTATTTCACGGTTAACTGGAACTAAATTTGTCAGCCGTGAATGTACTCTTGGTGAGGGGCTAAATGAATGAGGTGCAACCTTTGCATCCAGTTCGACATCAAAGTCAAGCCAAAGTGAGTGACCTAGGGGGCCACGGGTAGCATGCCCTTTGTTCATCGCCATACGTTCTGCAAATTCTTCCTGAACTAGCAATGAAATTCCTTTGATTTGGGCGTTGGAATGATGCTTCTGAATTTTCTCTAACACGGGACTAGATATCTGGTATGGGAGATTGGCAACAATATGGGTAATGTCTTCTGGCCAATCGATTTCTAGTGCGTCGGCGTGAATAACTTGCAATTTCCCATCCGAACCGTTGAAAACTCTAGCGAGGTGATTTGTGGATTCCTGATCTAATTCTATGGCGGTTACCTTTGCTCCCGTTCGCAATAATTCTAATGTCAGAGAACCTGGGCCTGGACCAATCTCCAAAACATGACTTTGCTCGTTAATAGGATGATTCTTGGAGGCAATTTCTACTGCCCTAGCGATAACCGCTTCATCGAGCAGGAAATGTTGGCCGAGAGTTCTATCTGGAATAATTCGGTCGCGTAGCAATTCTACTAGCAATCGGACATCGAGATCGTCCATACGCCCACCTCGATTAGGCGCCGACCCTCACCAGTAAATCTAGCAGGCAGGGAACTTCTCCTGGATTTTCCATTTCACTTACATATCTCTCCGCTAGCAATTCGACTGCGTCAATATCGAGTTTTTGACTTACTTCATCTAGGTCAACCCAGCCATTGGGTCCACGAGATTCAACCCAAGACCTAGCGGTTGAACTGCCAACTCCCGGTAGCAATTGAAAGGCATGAACCTTGCGTGAAATGTTGTTAGCTCGGTTATAGAACCCCAAATGTGAGTCGGGATTTTCTTTGATCGATTCTGCAATCACTTCTTGCAAGACCGAATTAGCTTCTCCAGATATATCTTGGAAGCGTAGAGGCGATAGTGGCCCGGACTTACCTGACTCAAGAGCAAAATGGTCACCAGATTCAGAGGAGAATCCATCGTTCAATCTTGCCCGAACAATGTGAAGTCCTGGTTCCGAAATAGCATGAATTTCCATGCCCACGGGCCTTCTTTTCATGACATCGAGGACACGAACATGAGTCTCAGAGGCAAAGGGTCCATCGGCTGCGTCGCCGTTAACATTGCCATTCGGCTGCATATTCCTCAGTCCCCGGAGTTCGGTTATCCCTCATGAATGAATGTGTTTTGTAAGGTCAAACAAAATTTCAGCAAAACGCTGAATTTTGGTAAAATTATCTAATTTGCAACTCAAAGAATGTGTTGTCTAACGATGGTGATAATCTCTTCTACCTCGTCTGTATCCATTGCGATTCTCTTAGATGCGATAATGACCCTAACATTCTCAACTTCCATTGGGGCAAGTTCGGCAATCTTTGCACAAACCTCTGGATACTGGCCTAATTTCTCGTTCTTTGCAAGATCTTCGAATAGGTTAGTGAATATCTCAGGACTTGTCTTTATGCCCCCTCGGTTCTCGCTAGCAGCCCACTCAGCGTGTTGAAGAGCGACCTTCTGCTCGTATGACAATTCGCCACGTCGTTCTCGTGCATCCAATAGCAAATCACGTACGGTGGCGAAGTCGACGAACTCTCTATTACTCATGTAAATCACTCCAATGGGTGTAGGTGCTCTGGGCGAGCTATAACGGTCTTTGCCATGTTCTTATCATGTAGAGCTACTACCCACGCTCGGCCTTGCTTGGCTTCAATTACGCCAGTAGCACCTTGGAATCTGCGGTGAGGCATACCCTTTTGCTGGGAGCCATCAAGCACGACTGAAACTCTATCGCCAATCTCATATTGGTGCATTACTCGAGCAATATTAATCCGACCACGCTGAGTTTTGGACCGACGTAGAATACTGCGAGTTCCTTGACGAGTTCCGTGACTTCTGCGCATGATTTTCACCCCTCGACCATAGGTCGTGCGAGCGGTCGACCTACCGCCCATTCTTAAGCCCATCTGAGCCCTTTGGGCTTCAGTCAGCGTGGATATCCTCAACATCTAGCCAAATTACTTCACAGGGACTCTCCAAAACACCGGCTACTGATGGAACTGTTCTACCTTCGTCAGAATGCACCAGCTCCTTGACATAAGTTCCAGCCTCGCAGCGTACCGAAAATTGTATTTCGTCGTCTTCAACTACAACATTGTCTATTGAGACTACCTTACGCTTGCGGATTAGGTCCGCTCTGCGGTGAGAGACTCTCTTCGGTGTTTGTTGTTCCAAAGTGACTCCAGATAGTTTCGAAATTGATTCAATGATGAACGATTCCTCCGGCTGCTCTTCAACGGAGAAACGGATTGTGTAGGACTTCTCTGCTCGGGTTTCTTTCACCCTACTAACTTCGCTTCGATTCGTCCAACGCAAATCACTAATCTCGATTTTATCCACACCATTTGAGTTGACTGCTTTCATGACTTCCTCCAGGTCTGTGCGACGAACCTTTGGGCGCTTTACTTCTAGGACAAAGGGGCGACCTCTTCCTAAACAGCGGACATCGATGTCTTCTCGTCCCATTCCATGGAATGAGGTGTTTTCTGCGGATAAAACTAGCCGGAATGGTTCACCGATTAGGTCTTGCACAGAATCAGGATATTGCAATCCTGTTCCTTCACAGGCTTCACAACCCTCTGCACGGCCACGGCAAGAGCGGCAAGGCCAGCGGGTCTGAGGTATTCCTCGACCCAACTTTCGATAACGACCGTAGATGAATACCGGACGAATATCAACATCGACCCTTAGGGTTAAACAATCGATTAAAATCATCAAATCCGGTCGTTCTTTAACGAATTCAACACCTTCCATTCGTGCAGCAACTCCTTTCTGAACCGATTCTGAAAATGCCGCCTTCAACGGGCGAGAACCAGGTGCCGCATGACGAGTGCGAATTCTGTCTTCTTCCTGAATTAAATCTTTAGGAACGTGAACTCCAATTTGTAATGAGCCATGATCGAGTTCGCCGGTTTGTTCTACTACCCTCTCGACGATATTATCGACATCTTCGAAGAGGTTCTCGCATAGTGGACATAGTTCGGGTGCCTCAAATGATTGCAATTCCTTGTCCCTAGCAAAGGCTTCAGCACGAAGAGATGCACCCCCCTTCTCTCCGATTTCTTCAGTACGACGTCCGCCAACTCGGTGTAAGCAGTGATTGCACGTACCAAGTCGAATCATGTGAGCTATGCCTAATGGAGCTGGACAAGGCGGAGAGTCCCAATCCAAAGTTTGCCCATTGTTTTCGAAGTCGTCACCATCGAACCATTCCTCTTCTTCCTCATCATCATCTTGAATCTCAACTAAGTCGTCCCAAGGATCTTCTGCGGCAGCATAACCAGCAGTTGCGTAGAGTTGCCACTCCTCCTCTTCTGGCGGAGTCTCATCGGCCTTAGGCTCATCTCGGGTCATTGGATCACCCACCGCAGCGAGGGAGGGAATCCCACATTGCGATGGTTTGCGGAATCAAGGGTTACCTTTGAGCGCTTCTGTCCTAATTAATTAACTAAAATTGCTTTTTCTTCGCAGACTCCTCTTAGTAGAGGGAAGGAAAATATGCCGCTAGAACAGCCGCTAGGCCAAGAGAAACGCAAGCCATAACGGCCGACTAATTCGGCCTTTGGCTTATCCAATCGTAATCTCATGACCTCCTCTCGGAATTCAATAATTCGCTGTTCATTTTCTTGTCTTGGACTACATTTGGCGCAAGGACAAGCGAGTCGGATATCGAGATAATTTATTCGGAATGCTTGACCATCAGCAAACCGCATTACACAGTCTTCCTTTCCTCTCTCGAGGTCGGTCAACGAATCGGAAGCATCCATGTTGTTCGACCAGCCGTCAAGCCCCAACTGCTTCAACCTGCTGAGTCTCGTTGCTCCGTGTTCGAGACATAGCACCAAGCATTGCAGGTGTAACGACTAGGCTGGCGAATAAGGAAAGGCCAATCATTGCAGCACAGAATAAACCGAAGCTTGCAAAGAAGCCCATTGCAGAACGAGTTATGATTAGGAAACCTGTTACATCAGAGACGGCTGATCCGAACAGGGCAAGGCCTGCAGCACCGCCAATCGCCTTGATGCTGGCCTCTACATCAGCACCGGTTGCACGTTCCTCTCGATACCTCTCAACCACGTGGATAACGTAGTCTATTCCTACACCCAGACTCATTGCAGCAATTGCGACTGTAACCATGTTCAATCCATATCCAGCAGCTGCGATTATAGCGTATAGCCAAATTATTACAATTACAATTGGGATTGTGGTAAAGATTGCAGTCGAGAGAGACCTAGTGCCCCAATATCCAGCGCCAATAACCAGAAGGATTGCAATTGCAATAGCGAGATTTACGCTAACTGTCAGGTATACATATCCGGTAATTGCAACAATTACCGGCGAGGATACTGCAAGGTCCCGAAGTGAATAATCATCAAACCCATACTCGACCTTTCGGAACCCCCACCACAGTGTAATCAAACAGAAGAGGACCCCTAGCACTAATGTCCCTTGTAGTTGGTTCTGCATGCTGTTTGCGGCGACGAAACGGGTCACAGGGTCGCCAGTAGCAATCGCCCAGGTTACAGGATATTCTTCGGTTGCAGAGTTAATATCTGCTCTTTCAGATAGACCCTGTGCTGCTAATTCTTGGAATGGTTGCATATCCATTTCCAACTCCGCCAAAACCTGTTCAACAACGATGAACTGCTCGGGATTTGCAATACCCCAGCGGAGTGTCATTCGAGGATATTCTGGAATGTTACCGCCCAGACAGAGATGTACCATTTCAGGGTCTATTTCACAATTAGGAGCGATATTTAGGGCCGTCAAGGATGGAGGGATATGGGGAATGTAGCCACCTTCTGGAACTCCATAGACATACACGAATCCGTACATGAATCGCAAGCAGTCTCTGTCAGTATCGTCAGGTAACCCCATTGGTAGTCTGTCACATTCAAGAGTGTCGGATTCCCAACCTGCTTCGACAAATGGCGTGACATTGGCGAACATACTAGCCTTAGCCGCCCAAACTAATTCATCGACTGCATGCAGTTCAGGAGTGCCTAGTGGAGTCTTGGTATATTTTCCTGGATCATTGGGACTCGGTTCAGCCATATTGTCCCTAGTTTCCTGAATCGCTGCAAAGACCCTAGGATCTAACATATCGCCTTCTAAAATTACCACCGCTGGCTCTCCTTCGTCACTAAATCTGGTATTGACTAACTCAACAGCCTGGGCGAAATCTGATTCTTCATCGAGGAAATCTTCGACCTTGAAATCTCCTTCAAGGCTTAGCATCATTGGAACTGCGACAGCTGTTATTGCAAAAATCAACACAAGTAGAACAGCCGAATTCTTTGAAGAATTATCTGCAATTTTCACTAATTTTTCCTCGCTTATCATGTGAGTTATGCCTTCTTCTTCTTCTGGTAACTTTCTTTTTCCTCGAAGGTATTTATCCCAATCCATTCTGATTAGTGGTGCCCAAAGTCCAGTTAGAATGAAAGCAGCAGCAACTCCAAGCGCTGCCTCAACACCGAATGAGCGAAGGGCGGCGATATCAGAAGTCAAGTTTGCAGCAAACGCAGACATGGTTGTAAATGATGTAAGCATAATCGCTCTGCCAACTCTGGATAGAGAAGCGTGAGCAGATTGCTCTGGTGATCTTCCCTGTCTCCTTTCTTCCTTGTATCTGTGTAGGGCGTGTAAACTGTCATCGATACCGAGAGCGATTACCAATATTGGAAGGAGATTTGAAAATTGGCTCTTACTAATTATCTTGAATCCATACCTTTCTCCTAGGACCATCATCCAACCGATTGACCCCTGCATCCAGAGGAGAGCAAAAAGTAGCGTTGCTCCCACTATCACGACATCTGAGGCTCTTCTGAGACTGAACCAGAGGAGAATAGTAATCGCAATGGCCATTGCAATAAGCAGAAGGCTTGACTCAAGTAATTCACGATTCAACTCTACATTCACTCCCTCATTTATCGAGAAGGTCAGAGCAAGTTGATCAGTTGTACGCATTTGCTTTTCAAGGTCCATTATTGCCCATTCAAAGCTGCAAAGTTCATCTCCGGATTCCTTCGCTTCCCTGCAATCGGCAACAGAATACTGAGGTGGTGTTGTAACTAAATTCAATCCCTCAAATTCGTAGCCACCCCTTTGATTTTCTGCATCCGCCCAATAGTATGTAATCCCGTTCTCTTCTAAATCAGTGCGACTGAGTTGGATTAATATCCATGTTGTTGATGATGACCATCGGCCTGGGCCCCAAGTAACATCTTCGTCGAAGGTTCCATCTTCTCGAATTGTTCCTCCTATTGGTCCAATTAGAGTGCTATTTTCATCGTGAGTAAAGCCTCTATCTGTCGAAAACCATCTCAACATCGCTCCATCGGAATTCATTATCATTCTGTGAGCTGCTAAGTCGATGTGATCTTGGGTAACGTTTGGATTATCGTACGTCAGGCATTCTAGAACTCCGCAATCTTCCCAATTTGTCTTTGGAGGTTGTGGGATACCAAACACATTCACCGTCGGTTGGGTTAGCAATGACTCTCCGGCCATGAAAGCACGAAGAATATCGGGAAGAGACATAGGTCCCATGAATCCTGTTCCAGTGAGTTCTGTTACGAGAGGCCTCGTGTAATTCAGGAGATAGTGAGAACTTGCAATATCTGTTTTCGATTCTATCTCCCTGAGCACAGTGAGATTAAGGATTCCACCAATCGGAATATCATCTCCCACCAGACCTGCACTTGTACCTTGAAAGGCTAGACGTTCGGACGGGTGAGGGAGATTGGCGTAATCTATGTCTCCTGAATCAGTGAGGTGGGGTGCAGGGTTGCCTGCCAAAATGGCTTCATTAGCCCTAACCGATACCGCAAATCCGTGTGTCTTCTCAGCCGCTTCGAATTCTTCGGTCACAACCTGATTTGCGGATAATTCAGGGGACTCCATGTCGTAGGACTGAACATCAATAGGTGTGAGACTAGCAATTAATCCAGGGATCATGAATAGACTAATTGCTAAAACTGCGGCATGCATTTTGAAACTACGAGGCAGTAGAATATCGGCAACCTTACCAAAATCTCTAACCTCTCGCATACCTTTGGGCCAAAAAGCATGTTTTTTAATTGATGTTTAATCATAGCCCAGATTCTTTCAATCGGTCGAGAGCCTCTTTCTGTTTGTTACTGACTTTTTCTGGCTCAGCCAGAATGAACTCGATATCTAAAGGGCCGCCGTCGTGACCGTGTCCAGCAAGTCGGCGGCGATCACCAATCCGCGTGCCTTCAACTACCTCAATTTGCACTCGCTTACCCACTGGAGTGCGTATCCTAACTGCGCCTCCTAACATCAAGGTAGAGTAAGTTACCGATACTTCTTGAATCAGCCTACCACCTTCCCAACGACGCCCTTCTTCGGCATCTAGCCGAATTGTGATTAGCAAGTCTCCAGCCTCCCCTTGAGGATGTTCATGACCCATTTTTTTTAGGCGCAATTGTTGACCATGCTGAGCACCTGAGGGGACGCTGACTGTGATTGTTGAAGATCTTGATTCCACGCCTTTACCGGAACATTTAGGGCACGTTTTCCGTGAGTTAAATGATTTTCCTTCACAACTTTCACAGATTCTTAATCGACGATGCCCGAACTCTATTTTTGTACCACTAAGAGCCTGTTCTAAAGTAATATCAACTCCGGCCTCAATGTCTGGTCCTCGTCTTACAGGAGGTGGTTGAGGCGGGCGTTGTTGTTGCCTATTTTGTTTTTCGAATTGTGGTTCTGCCCCACCCATTCCACCCATAAACTGATTCAGAATATCTGAGAAATCGAAGCCTTGACCACCACTGAATCTTCCACTACGAAAGCCGCCGCCGCCGCCAAATCCAGAAAATGTATTGCCTCCTCGAGCAAACATCTCCTCCATTCTTCTCTGCTGGTCATACTCCTTTCGGGCCGCGGCTGTACCAATCTGGTCGTAAGCCGCTTGAATGGCCTTGAATCTCTCTTCAGCAGCGGCATCATCTGGGTTTCTATCTGGGTGATGTTGTCTTGCCAATTTACGATAAGTCCGCTTGATTTCCGCATCCGTGGCGTCCTTTTGGACACCTAGGACTCGGTAAGGGTCATCAGCCATCAGTGCTAATCGGGCAACGCACCTCCTTGAATCCTCGTGACGAAAACTAAGGTTAGGCCACCGTATCGCTCAAGGCTGATAGCCCGCACGATTGCAACATGGGACTAGGATGGTGCTGTTTCAGGAATTACGCGGAGCATGCAGAGGAGATTGGCGGAGACATCTCTGAAGAATATCCTAGGTTCTTCCTAAAGCCCGCGAGCGCCCATGTTGAAGCAGATGAAAATGGGAACAACGTGATTGAGCTAATGAATGAGGAGGACCACATAGACCACGAAGCAGAACTAGTCATTCGATTGGGAGGTGATTTGCAACCAGATGAGATGTGCATAGGATGCGACACAACTAACCGAACAAGGCAGACAATTGCGAAGAACAAGCGATGGCCATGGACTGAAGGCAAGGCATTCCGGGGAAGCGGTGTTTTGGGCACCTGGACACGATACCAAAAGGGTGTTTTTCAAGTCACTATGACAGTGAATGGTGAAACCAAACAAGATGCGCCTACATCTTTGATGATTCATTCTGTTGAAGAACTAGTAGACCACCTGTCTAGTTGGTATGATCTTTCACCTGGAGATTTAGTTTGGACCGGAACACCCGCTGGTGTTGGACGAATGTACAAGGGCGATATTGTTGAAGCGTATTTGACTAATAAGAAAGGAGAGATTGTTAGCACCTTGAATGCAAAATGTGTCGTAAATGGTTGATATTTTAGCGGTTTTGTTTGCACTCATCTCCCCATGAATCTAAAAATGACTGGTTTCGCCAACGACTTATGGAACATGAGTTCGAATTTGGACCAGCATTCACAATGATGACCGTAAACCTCTCCAGTGGAGAGCAATTGAAGGTAGAGCCCGGGGCGATGGTTGCCCAGTCTTCTAATGTAGATATGAAGTCCGGAATGTCCGGCGGCTTCTTCAAGGGATTGATGAAGAGTATGGTTGGTGGAGAATCTTTCATCCTCAATACCTACACTTCGAACGGAGATGGTTGGGTCTCTCTGGCACCTAGCGCTCCAGGGGACATTTCTTCATTCGAATTAGGGCCAGGTCAGACTCTATTCATGCAAGGTGGAGCGTTCATTGCTAGCACAGCTAATGTTGAAACAGACACAAAGTTCCAAGGCGCAAAGGGATTCTTCACGGGAGAAAGTGTGTTCTTTCTCCGTGCCAGCGCAACCGAAGGAACTGGTACCGTATTTTACACATCATATGGTGCATTGAAGGAAATCGAAATCAATGGAGAAGAGGTAGTTGTCGACACCGGTCACGTTGTGGCATTCACTGATGGTGTAGACTACACAGTCGGAAAAGTCGGCGGATTGGGATCGGCTTTACTTGGTGGAGAAGGGCTTGTGATGAAGTTCAACGGACAAGGAAAGGTATACATTCAGACTAGAGACTTTGGAGCTCTTGCCGCTAAGCTAATCCCATTCATGCCCAGTCGTTCAAACTAAGCAATTTTTAGCCTAAGGAAACCTTGAGTCAGAACGACCTATGCCGTTAAAGAGAGGATGACTATGTCCAGTGACCTAAATTTGGGAACAGTCGGTTCGCGCCGATACACCAATGCCTGGCTCATGGACCACGATTGTACTCCGAAGTACGGCGATTTTATCCTTCATCAAGATGGTTCATGGTCGACTAGTAAAGGAGACGAGGACGTCCTAGAGACAATTGATGGAACTGGAAGAATCATTACTCGTTCTTTCCAGAATTGGCATACACATCTTCCGATGATTCTCAACAGAGGAATGGGCGAAGGATTGCCTCTAATGGAATGGTTAGAAACTGCAATTTTTCCCGTTGAGAAAAAATTGACTGAGGAACTGATCAGAGTTGGTACAAAAGCGGCTGCTGCAGAAATGATTGCAAGTGGAACAACATATGCCTGTGACATGTATTTTCATACCGAAACAATCGGAGAAACGCTTGCAGAAACTGGAGTTAGAGCTACACTTTGTGGCCCGATTACAGATGGATTGACACCCAATTTTAAGCCAGGGTCCGGGGATGCATTGCGCCACATAGAGAGCTTGATTACTGGAGATTCACCTAGAGCAGGGAGGATTGATTTCGGAGTTGGAACTCATTCCGTCTATGTTTGTGATGAGGAAATCTTGCTCAAGGGTTCAGAATTAGCAAAGAAGACTGGGTGTACGCTCCATATTCATACTTCTGAGACTCGAAAGGAAGTAGCAGACTGTCACGAAGCTACTGGGATGTATCCTGTTGAATATCTCGATTCATTAGATTTTTTCACCGATGGCACCACTGTCTGCGCTCATTGTGGTTGGCTTACGAAAAAAGAAATGAGGATTCTGGCAGGTCATGATGCTCATGCAGTTCACTGTCCAAGCTCGAACCAGAAGCTGGCTTGTGGTGGCACTATGTCCTATCCTGCGATGAAGGAAGCAGAAGTGGATGTTCGCTTGGGAACTGATGGTTCGGCGAGTAACAATTCTCTCGATATGCGTGCAGAAGCAAAAGCGGCCAGTTTGGTTCAGAAGCATGATCATTGGAATGCTCGAGTTTTAGGCCCGGAAGAAACTTGGCATTTAGCTACTAAAGATTCCAAAGATTGGGTTACTTGGGATCTCAATGATATTCGAATGTCACCTATTGGAAGAGATGGTCGGAGATTACTTCCTAACTTGCTATATTCTGGTGGTAAAGTAATGGATGTCTTTGTCGATGGTGAAGCATTACGTAGGGATGGAGTTACGCTGACCGTGGATGAACAAAATGCCAGAGAGAGGCTGAACGAAGTTGTATTAGATTATTATAGTGAAATATAGAAATCCCTCAAAAAAATATCAATTGGTTGAGAGAACTGAACTTCAAACAGTCCCAGTCACAGTGGTTTACATGCTGACAGATTCAGGTTCAGCATTATTGCCTAGTCTAGAGCCGTTCTTCGAGTGGGCAATGGAAGAAAGCCCTGATGTAAGCAATAATTTGGATTGAATTATTCTAGAATTCTAAACCTAATTTTTGAGCCATTGGAGGAGCTTCCCCGGTCTTCGCAAAATAGTACAATGATGCTCTATTTACAGCCTCGCAAGCGGTGAAGAATAGTACTGATAGAGCGATTCCGGAAAACATCAGAAGTAGTCCAAAACCAATACCTATCTCTCCTAAAGCAAAGAGAGGTAGACAGATCAAAACTATGGTTAAACACACCAAGAAATTGATGATTCCAGTTCCAGCGCTTGATACGATGTCTTCGCCCCAGGTATTCCCGAATAATTCTGGGCTCTTCGACATACTTTCCCTAACGCCGAGATTATCGATGACAATCATTGGTACAACAAAGAAAGTAGTTATCCACCAAGCGAGTTGAATAAGCAGTGATAGAATCCATCCAACTATAGCCGCTGCTGCATTATCAGAATGTTTCATACCCTCCAATGCTTGAATGATCAGCCCAACAGTTCCTGAAATTAGACCCCAAATGAAAATTTGAGGAAGACACTTCATCGCCTGACGAATCCCGTAGGAAAAACTAGGATTGTCGCCAGTTGTCAGACGGTAATGAGCACTGGCGATTATTGCCGCATTCCAAAAAACGGTGATAATTGCGACAGTCATGTAAGAAAGAAAACTACCCACATATACACCCTGTTCCAGGCCTTCTTCTCCACCTCCAATGAAGTATCCTAAACCTCCAGTTGAGGTCATCAAAACAACAAAAGCACCGATGGAAAACATTGCGGAAAAGAACATGTAGACCATTAATTCTGGGTCTGCGCGAACAACTTTAATGCCTAATTTTGTGACTTGCCAGCCACGTCCAATCCTCTCCCTAAATCCGTAGCGTGGACCATCGCGCATCATCATCATGTATAGTTCTGGAAGAAAAAACGCCTTCAATGTTGAGCCGGAAATAGAATTTAACTTTACAGAAATTGATATATTGTGTGGTTTAGGTTAGTTTGTTTCCCATGAGGATGAATGATTCGAATCGACTTCTTGATTTGGTATCGCAGACCAAATTCGTCCACATTCTAGGCGCCGGATTAAATTCAGAAAGACCTGCTCATTCTGCTGTAAACGATCTATCAGAGAGAGGCTGGAATCCAATTCCGATTCATCCTAGGGATGCGGGTGCTAGCATTTTTGGGTACCCAATTAGACCTATGATCGAAGACGGAATCGAGCCGGAGATTGTTGTTCTGTTTCTGGCACCTGAAAGAGCAAGAGAGGCAGTTAGGAAATTGCTACTTCGCAATTATGAATCTCCTCCATTAATTTGGTTTCAATTAGGGGCAGAAGATAGTATATCGGAAGATTGGCTTCAGGATGCTGGGTGGAATTTTGTCAAGGATGACTGCATTGTTAGATTCGTACAAAGGCACGATTTAGTTCGAGAACCACAAGTCATTCCCTGGTTCAAACAAGTCCAGAGTGATGACGATTCAGGATGTTCTGTTTGGAGTGTTCACGAATGGCAAGAAAACTCTGAGAAATCAAAAACCGAATTAGAGTGGATAGGAGATCTGAGGGATTTGGAAAATTCTAATTCATCTATTCCAAACTATATTCGAGGTCTTAGAAATGAAGGTGAAAGCCTCGAAAAATGTGCTAGAAGGTTAGCGAATTAGGTCCGATAATGATTGATTTAGTGAGGTGATATATTGGCTTGGAAAATCGCAATTAAATCATCAAAGTTGAAACCGGGTAAGAAAAAAATGCTGACTGTTGGAAAAAAGATAATTCTCGTTGGTCGATTTGACGAAGGTGATGGGTATTATGCTACAGAAGCTCTCTGCAGACATATGAGATGGCCTCTCGCCTACGGTGGCAAGGTGAAGGATGATTGTATTACATGTCCACTACATCAAACAACTCACAATATAGAAACAGGAGAATTGATTGAATGGTCTCCGTTTCCATTATTCCCTCCTTATGGGAAAATGGTTGGGAAATTCAGCAAAGAGAAAGATTTGGAAATCTATGAAACCCGAGTAAAGGATGGTCACATCGAAGTCAATATTCTCGAATCATAGAGTTGGAGGTGCCTAGAGAAAGTATTTGTTCGAATGTTCTCTGATATAATCATGTCAAGTAAGACAGTATCGAACAATCCGGGGTTTTGGGCTCTTATTGCCTTGTTTGTAGGCCAAGGGGTTATAGTTGGTTTGATTATTATCATCCTGGGCTTAACAAAAACGCTGGATCCTTTCGTACTAACCTCGTATGAATATGGATTGGTAATAGAAGGCGTGATATTCACTGCTATTGGTATCATTGGAGGTATCACAACCCCCCTCTGGCTTGGTCTGATCATCAAGGATCCGATTAAGTTCATCATCTATGACGATTATATTGAGGCGGTTCTACCTGGAGGTCTAATCTCCAAATCTCCTATCTTTATTGAAAGACATCCTAGAGAAGGGGTAACAAGCATCGAGTTAAACGAAAAAGTGAGGACTAACGATGAAGGCTACAAGATTATCACCTACTCTGCCGTACTAATAGGAAGAGAAGGAGCAAGAATCGGAACGCTAAGGGGGATTTCCAGCACAGGGGTCGCTGAGGAAATTGCAGAGATTATCAAAGTCGATTTGTCCAGGAATTTCGATTAATTATCCCCGAATCATAGGGTATCCACGCGCTCATTTTGAGCGTAAGGGGGGAAAGGTGTCATCGGAGTCATCGTCATTGTTTTCGGATTTTGTTCTAAGCACTTCGATAATCAACACACTCAAAATTACACCAATTATTCCGAGTTGCACCCCCAGAACTCCTCCGCCTTCATATCCCCCCCGTCCTTGATATGTGAAATTATCAATTATCAGTGGCATTGTTGCCCCAGTCAATAGGGCACATGCAACGATCAAGACATATCCCACGACGATATAGATAATGAATCTAAACCTGCTGTTGAGGATTGAGGACATTGAATCTCTTAGGCGTTTCATTGTAATAAATTGACCTAATTCACAAGGCTCTATCGGAAAACCCTCAGACCTCTATGCTGGTCAGAGGGTACCCTAGTTTACGTATACATCAAGAAGGGGTCCCCTTGTTGATATCGTTGGTAAAATAACTAAATGCTTAGGTCAATCACCATGAACATGAATCAACTAAAACCGATGATTATTTTATTGATAATATCTGGAATATTTATACTCATTGCTGGTATTATCATGGTACAAACTGGATATGCAACCTTTGAAGATAACGATCCTAGAGTTGGTCTCTATATCGGAGGAATTTTTACAATAATTGGAGGAGTTTTCTTAACAGCTGGTGGGATGATATATCTAAACTTTGATAGTTTGAAAAAAAGGTTTTTTCGTACAGTTGGCAAGGTTGCTGATGCCTATGAAGAAGAGAGAAAACAAGAAAAAGTGTAGTCCTATTCTTCTACTCTAGAATACTGCTTGGTATCAATCTCCCTACTCTTTGATTCAACTTGAATCATAGGGTTATCAGTGGGTCTTCTCATCGACTACTGACAATGTTACGATTAGAGATTATTCACGCAAGTCTGTCCATGATAGTACGCTGCTGTTCCATCAGGACAGGTAGCCCAATCCCAAGTGACACCATCCAATATAGCGGGCCCATATGCACTGTTTAGATAGGTTAGTCTTGCACCAGTTAGGTCAGCACCAGTTAGGTCAGCACCAGTTAGGTCCACATCATACATCCATGCATTTGTTAGATCAGCTCCTGAAAGGTTGACCCCCATCCAATTACTGCCACCGTAGATTAACGCGCCAGATAGGTTGGCGCCGGACAAATCACTCCATCTGAATTCTGTGTAGGCTAAATTACTACCAACGAATATTGCATTACTGAAATCACTCTGTCTCCATATTCCATTGTACATTGAAGCACCAGAAAAATCAGTATGATGGAATGTAGCAAAAATACCGTCTGCACCAACCAGATTAGCGTTAACGAAGCTAGCGTCGGAAAAGTCGGAATAAGTCAAACTAGCATTCTCCAAGATTGCAAAGTCGAAAATTGGTGGATCCATTTGTGGGCCCAAACCATTATTGAAATTGAACAATTGTGCACCTCGGAAATCTAGGTAAGAAAAATCGTTCATTGTCCTAGTCACATTCAATCTCGAATCAAGATTAGAAATCGATGCTTGTAAAATTATAATTTCGTTCTGCATTTGAATTAACATCAGGTAATACATTTCTATCACATTGTCAACTGCATCTAGCTCTTCTTCCATTTCCGAGATATTTCCTAGTAATATCGTGATGGTTTCTTCTTTGTCGAAAAGTTCGGCTTCTAGTTCGGCAATACGCGATTCGTCTGCATCTATTCCATCAGTACCCGCGGAACCGGTGTCACCTTGAGGTCCTTGGATGCCGGGAGATCCCTGTTCACCAGTTTCACCTTGAGGGCCTTGGATTCCTTCCGCTCCATCATTTCCTGTGCATCCGGCGAGAGCGGATGTCATAATTAGCATTGCAATAATCATTGGTTTCAGTTGAGCCATACATCTTGGTGGAATCAATCCTCATATCAAGAAATTGGTGCAACGATTTGACAAATACGACTCAGGTTTCAAAGGGTTAGCAGTCCGCCCTTTCAGAGGCTACCCTCTGATTCAATTAGAATTAGAGATTTTTTGGCATTCTGGGCAAAAATCCAATCTTCTATTGGCAACCCTAATTCTGACTACTTCTGTTCCACAATAATGACACGGTAATTCGTTTCTACAAAATGCAGAGTGACGATGGGAACGCCTTGGCTCCCCTCTTTCTTTACCCGCCATTGCTACACCCTCGGGCACTGTGAAACCTCCAGTTTCGTAGGATAGTTCACTCAGAGATTTTGTCTTCTCTGCCCAGCGTTGAAGTTTGTCGTCAGAAAGGTTCCTTGGTTTGGTGCTGGGATGAATGCCTGACTGATGTAGGATTTCACTTCTGAGATAGTTTCCTAGGCCAGCGATGAATGATTGATCTAGCATTAGTGAGGCTGCATTTCTGTTACGAAATTTCTTACTCTTCAAACGTTCAAAGATGACCGATGGAGTGCAAGAATCATCCAAAATGTCAGGACCAAGTTTGGCAATGAAGGGATGATTCTCTTCTTCAATAGTTGGAATTATCTCTACATCTGTTGCTGACCAAAGTCTAATTGCAAATTTTTGTGTAAGGAATTCAATTCTAAGTGATCTATTCCATTTCATCTCGGTTGAACGGCGATTTACTGTCCAACGGCCATACAACTGATTGTGAGAGTACATACTCAATCCACAATCGAATCGAGTCAGCATGGCTTTGCCGCGTGTCGTTATTGACTCGACCTGAGATTTTCCAAGAATTTCTTGATATTCGACAATAGGGGGGTAGATAATATTCACAGATTCTACTTGATTACCAATCAATTTCTTTGAAATTCTGTCTGCTGCCCGCCGAATCTCTGGCCCCTCAGGCATGCTTAGCCTGCGGGGATAATCGTACTAAACTACGTGTTTAGGGGTGAACTAGGAAGGCTGCACCAAGAACAACATAGGTTCCGAGCAACAATGCTCCTTCCAACCAGTTCGATTTACCATCAGATGCGATAACATTGACTATCAGTACAGAAAGGAAAGCCGCGACAGTTTCCAGCATTCCAAATTCAAAGGTTAGTGGTACGTTCATCGCCCAAGCAATGAGGATCATTAGTGGAGCAACGAATACCGCAATTTGTGTAGATGAGCCCATTGAGATTGCGAATGAAAGGTCCATCTTATCCTTCCCAGCCACGACTACAGCAGTAAAGTGCTCAGCAGCGTTGCCGAATAGTGGTAGTAAAATTATCCCGATGAACAAGTGAGGCAGTCCCATATCATCAGCCGCATATTCTACTGAATGGACTAGAATCTCTGCCATCCAAGAAACTAGGATAGTTGCTACGACGAGAAGTATAATCGCATCTTTCTTAGTCATTTCAGGAGCCTCGTGATGATGCGTTTCTGTTGCGAATAGATCTACGTGAGACTTGAACTGGAAGAATAGGAATAATCCGTAAAGCAATAGCAAAACGATTGCTGCAATGTGACTTAGTTGCTCAACTCCTTTCTCTCCTTCGGCACCACCAACGGTTGAGTTGAATACGGTTGGAATGATTAGTACAATCATTGCTAACAACATCAAAGAACCATTGGAACTCACCTGTGAATCAGAGAATTTTTGCTCAGAATAATTGATTCCACCCCACAAAAAAGCGAGGCCCATGACGAGTAATAGATTGCCAAGAATACTACCGATTAGGCTGGCCTGTACTAGCCCAACCATTAGTGTCTCTGTATCACTTCCGGAGGCTGCTTGAGATGCTGCGTAGATTGCGAGTAAAGCAATAATCATCTCAGCAGCATTTCCAAAAGTAGCATTGAGTAAACCGCCTAGGGATTCAGAAGTGTACAGAGCTATCTCTTCTGTAGCCCTACCCATCAAGAAGGCAAGAGGCATTATTGCGACCAGTGATGCGAAGAACGCCATCGACTCGTCGTGAGAAACGTAAGCAAAATAGCAAGTTACGGGTACTGCAAGAAGTAGAATGTTTAGCTTATTTTCGGTTGGAGAAAACGCTCCAAGTACGCTTACATGGCCGGCCTCGGTATCACTCATGGGCAGCCGGTGATACCTTCGATGGGTCAATGTTGCGCCCTCCACGCGGAGTGTTCTTGGGTTAATGACCCACCCGTGAATACGTGGAAGACACCTACCGGCTGGCTCTCTCCGGCACCCCTGGCACAGGTAAATCGACCCTAGCAGGCTTACTTTCTTCCCATGACATGAGTATCTCAAATTTCGAAGAATTGGCTCGGCAAGCAGGTGCACTTGAGGAGGTTGATGTAACCGATGGAGCCCATCCGGTTGACATGGGAATTCTATTACAATACATAAATCAAAAATGGCAGTCTGCTCCACTGAAGGCGGAACTAATCGACGGGCATCTATCTCACAATCTACCTGTGGATGCGGTTGTGCTTTTGCGATGCGAGCCAGAAATTATTCGACGGCGCCTAAACGAACGAGGTTATCCTCAGCCGAAGGTAGAGGCGAATGTCGAGTGGGAATTACTTGGTGGGGCTTGGAATGAGAAGCAAAACGATACTCCTTGGGCTGAGTTTGATACTTCGCAAGTTGAACCCGCGATTATTGTTGCAAATATTCTCAATTGGATTTCAGATGGCTTCAAACCGACTAGCTCTGAGGAAGTAATCGACTGGGTGGGCTGATGTTCGAGAAAATGCGAGATACTTGGACCAAAATGGTTCAGCCTCTAGTCGTAAGGATGGGAGACCTAGATCCTAGTGTTCTTACTTGGACTTCTTTAGCCATCTCAATCGTATCGTTTTACCTAATCGCGGTCGCTGAACTCGATAAAGAAGGAGCGATGATGATCACTGGAGCGGTTGCTCTGGTTCTAATCGCTGGCATTTTCGATGCACTCGATGGTGCTTTGGCCCGGCATCAAGGAACGGCAGGTCCCTACGGAGACTTCCTCGACCACACCATCGATCGCGTGGTCGATGTTGGTTTGGTAGTCGCCATAGGATACAACTCGGCTTATGTCGTTGACCCAATAGCTGGTTGGGCTGCTGCTTTGCTGACTTTGCTCGGTTCATATATGGGGACTCAAGCACAGTCTGTGGGGCTCGGAAGGCTTTACGGAGGATTCAGTCGAGCCGACCGATTAGTGGTAACTCTTGCTGGCCTTCTGTGGGCCGCTTGGCAAGCCGGCTCAAGTGGAAATGGAGTCGATATTTCATCACTCCACGAATATGCACACTGGGCATTGTTAGGAAATGCGGAATTGAATGGAATGACTCTAGCTCTTGCAGTATCATTTTGGGGTGGAGTATACACTTTCCTGGTTCGATTCATGGAAACTCGAAAGCAGCTTTTGACAAACTGATTAGGGGTTGTAGAATGAGCCCATAGGGCTCAATCGCTACGGCAAGCATTATCCTTGCTTGGATGGCCAGCGTTAGGTATGAAGCACCTTATCGACCGAGTATTGGAGCTTCAGGATGGGGAAGAATCACCGGCTGCGCCGGTTGTGACGGAGACTGATCCTGAACTGAAAACACTACTGAAATCACTACAACCACGAATCCGTGTATTCGGTTGTGGTGGCTGCGGCTCAAACACAGTGGCTAGACTAGAAATGGAAGGATTATTCGATGGCGAATATGTCCGTGGAATGGCAATCAATACCGATGCACAACATCTGCTAAGGGTTGGAGTTGACAACAAAGTGCTGATCGGCCGAAGTGCTAGAGGCCGAGGTGCGGGTGGAGATCCTGAGAAAGGTGAGCAAGCCGCATTTGAATCTGAGAAGGCCCTCACGAAAGAGGTCGAAAATTGCGACCTCGCTTTCATCACCGCTGGTTTAGGAGGTGGAACGGGGACCGGTTCGGCTCACGTCATTGCTCGTCTAGCCCGAGCAGAAGGTGCTCTAACAATCGCTGTTGTGACATACCCCTTCCTCTCCGAAGGTGCACTTCGTAGACAGAATGCCGAGTGGGGGTTGGAGAGATTGCGCGAAGTTTGCGACACCGTAGTGGTGCTTCCAAACGAGCGATTGCTGGAAGTTGAAGGAGTACGTGACTTACCCTTGGACGCGGCTTTCAGAGTCGCAGATGAATTATTGATGAGATCGATTGCCGGAGTATCTGAGATGATCTCAAAGGAAGGAGTTGTCAATCTAGACTTCCAAGACCTAAGATCAGTCATGGAAAATGGTGGTGGAGTTGCAATGATTGGTCTTGGAGAAGCAAGAGGCGAAGATTCTGCCGAGAAGGCTACCGACGAGGCGTTAGAATCACCATTATTGGACATCGACATCTCAGATGCAAGAGGCGCTCTTGTCAACGTAGTTGGAGGTCCAACTTTATCGTTGGGAGACGCAGAGAAATGTGCTCAATTGATTCGAGATAGAATCAACCCGTATGCTAGAATCATTTGGGGAGCTACTACTGATGATTCGATGGGAGATGAAATTCGAGTACTGCTCGTACTTACCGGCGTAAAATCCGACCAAATACATGGAGCAGCACTGCATACACAGATGCGAAATTTACGAACTAGAACAGTAGAATTTGTCAACTGATTTTATTTGATTGAAAGTACAATCTCAAATCGAACCCTTTGGGGTTCGCCCGTTGTGCTTAAAGAGGGATGGTTGGTCGCCGACTCGCAATTGAGGAAGAGTCATGGCTATCGAGAACTCAGATGTTGGTCCTATCGAGCAAACTGCACAGAGGTTGCAGGATGACATAGAGGAGAGAGTACGCCGGGTGCAAACCGGCTCAATGGCTCGTATCCTAAAGATGGCTAGAAAACCCTCCAAACAAGAATTCAGACAAACCGTAATCGTCTGTGGAATTGGAATGTTTGTTCTAGGTGCAATCGGCTTCGTTATGCTTTGGCTGATGGATAACGCCCTACCTGTATTCTTCGATTGGCTAACTAGCTCTTGAGGTGAGAAATATGTCTGATACATTCGTAGTATACGTTCGCCATGGCGAGAAGGTCCTAATTATGCAGCGTGCCGATGAGGTTGCTGATTTCCCGGGTGCTTGGGATGGTGTGTACGGTATTGGAGACCCTGAGGATATCGACGCTGTAACAACTAGAATCACGGAATGCACAGGTATTCCTGCTGATGCTTTACAACACGTCCGTTCGGGTCTAGCAAGAGGTCTTGCCTTTGGAAACCGCCTGAATGATGTGACTCCTTTGCTATTCATTAGCGAAACTGATGAGGTGACTCCAAGAACCATATACAAGAATCACAGCTGGGTTGACCCTGCCTACATCGGGAATTATGAATCCGAATCTAGCGAAGGAACCGGTGCTGAAAGATTTTCAATCCCACAAATTGACGCCATGTATGGTGACGTCGCCACTTTCCTTTACATCCTAAAGACCAGTATCGGACAGGAAGAGAATGTTGCTAACGAAATTCGCGCTAGACTCTCCGGTACCGGTTCTCTGAAGGACATTCAAGACGAAATTTTCGGAGTATTGGTTCCAGGGCATGTACGCGGCTATATTTTCCTTGAGGCGTCTGCACTTCACCATGTCGAGAAATTAATTGGAATGTCTGGAATGACCACAACTCGCTTGAAGAACTGTCGAAAGGTTCTACCCGGTGTTTCGCCTCTAGAAAATACACTCTCCTACCTCGAGCCTAAGGCGGCTACAGCTGGTATTGAGGAAGGTTGTATAATCGAAATCAGCGGTGGCGCATTCAAAGGCCAGTCGGCCCGTGTTATACGTGTTACAGAGTCAAAGGAAGAGGTCACTGTCGAGCTATTCGAAGCGGCTGTACCAGTCGCCCTGACAGTACGTGCTGATCAAGTTCGAGTTACTCAGCGTGTTGAATGAGCATAATCAGGAGAAATTAGAGGTTCGTCATCACGCTCAAATAGGGAGAGCAGGTCGGCGAGGCACTTCAGTAGGGGGTAAAGAGCATGTCAGCACGTAATGAGACACCTCATATGATTCTGCAGACCCTCGGTCAAAAGAAGTGTAATGGAAGCTGGGATGCATCCACTGAGAACCTATCAATGGACCAAGTCAAGCAGGTTGCTGACAAGCAGAAAGACCGCTTAACTGGTGCAACACTATACGCGCGCTCGCGTGAGGTCATGGGAACCTGCGTAGCAATGCGAATTAAGGTCGAAGGCATGGAGCCAAAGGCCGCATTACAAGCAATGAAAGAAGGGAGATTCGACGAGCATTTTGAGTGATAATTCACGAATTGCGGGAGAGGGTAACCTCGCTGACCGCAGAGGTGAGGAATATGAGAGAAAATATCCAAACAGCAATTGAAGAAGCCTTGAACAGCGCTCCTGAGCGCAAGTTCATCGAAACCGTCGAGTTTTCATTTAACTTGAAGGACATCGATTTGAAGAACCCAGCAAACCGTATTCAAGAGGAAATTAGACTTCCCGCTGGGCGTGGAAAGCCAATCAAGATAGCCATGTTTGCTGGTGGCGAAATGGCAACTAAAGCCAGAGCTGCTGGAATCGACATTATCGACCCTACAACTATAGAGGATTTAGGCGGTAACCGTCAACAGGCTCGTAAGTTAGCAAATAGCATCGATTTCTTCCTCGCAGAGATACCACACATGGGAACAGTTGGTAGATTCCTCGGTGTGGTTCTCGGACCTCGTGGTAAGATGCCACGACCCGTTCCTCCTACTCTTGACC
The DNA here is from genome assembly GCA_002457555.1 of Marine Group II euryarchaeote MED-G37. Taxonomy (GTDB): domain Archaea; phylum Thermoplasmatota; class Poseidoniia; order Poseidoniales; family Thalassarchaeaceae; genus MGIIb-O1. The sequence continues at coordinate 124,755 of NTJQ01000001.1, read as the reverse complement.
CCGCAATGGTTGCAGCTGGTCTGAAGGATACAACGATTGTTCGCTCAAGAGACAATATGACATTCCACAGCCCAATGGGCTCACGAGAGCAAAGTCTCGATGATTTAACCAACAATGCGATGGCAATCTGGAGTCGTGTTACTGGAAAACTAGAGCGCGGCACAGGAAATATCCGTTCTTGCTACATCAAGACCTCAATGGGCCCTTCAATTAAGGTCGAGGTGATTGAATGATTGAGCCAAAGGTAGCGTCTTGGAAGCGAGACCGTGTTGGTGAACTCGCTGCAATTTTGACCTCAGATGGAGTTCTTGGGGTTGTCGACATCGGAGGGGTTCCTGCCAAGAATATGCTAAGCATGCGCGATGATTTGCGTAGCAGCCTATCTATAACAATGGCAAAGAAAACCTTGATGCGCCTCGCTTGGAAGCAAACCGATCGACCGATGGAAGAACTAGAATCGCTGCTTGAAGGAGCAATACAACCTGCGATCGTTCACACTAATTCTATGAATGTCTTCCAACTATACTCCGAACTGGAAAAGACAAAACAAGGTCGTGCTGCCAAGGAAGGAGAAGTTTCGCCAATGGACATTGTAGTCGAGGAAGGGCCAACCGAATTCGGCCCTGGTCCTATCGTTGGTGAGTTCAACGCTGTTGGAATTCCCGCTAAAATAGACAAGGGAAAGGTTGCCATTCAGAAGACTACGACTGTTGTCAACAAAGGTGAAACGATTTCAGCAGATCTTGGAATCATGCTTTCCAAGTTGGATATTAACCCCATTGAAATTGGAATTATCCTAACCGGAGCAATTGAAGACGGGTTCCTATTCGAAGCCGATTCGCTAGACCTAGACACAGATGGATTCCGAACGGATATCATTACCGCGACATCAGGCGCATTCAACCTCGCCTGCAACATTCGCTGGTTCGCTTCACAGACAATGCCAACCCTACTCGCAAAGGCGAGTGGCGAGGCGACATCTGTCGCGGTGGAAGCAGGCATCACCAACGATGTCACGATTCCGCTATTCATTACACGTGCAAACGCACGTGCGCTGGCCCTAGCAGGTCAGCTAGATTCCTCTGCACTTGATGACGAGTTGGCGGCGGCACTAGGTGCTGCTGCTAGCGTTGCTGAAAGTGCTCCTGCTGCAACCTCCGATGCAGCAGAATCCGCCGAGGATGCCTCGGCAGAAGAGGAAACGGAGGAAGAAGAAGACGCAGGGTTCGATGGACTCGGCGACCTCTTCGGCTGAAAAAAAAAAGGTGAGAAAAAAATGGAATATGTATATGCTGCAATGTTACTGCACTCCGCAGAGAAGGATATCGATGAAGACGGCGTTAGCTCAGTTTTGAGCGCTGCTGGTGTTGAGGTTGACGGGGCCCGAGTAAAGGCACTTGTCACATCCCTCGGCGATGTTGACATCGGTGAAGCAATGGCAACTGCCGTTGCTGCGCCTGTCGCTGCTGCTCCAGCTGCTGCTGGTGGCGGTGGTGGAGACGCTGCTCCTGCTGCTGAAGAAGCGCCAGCTGAGGAAGAAGAGGAAGAAGCCGGTGGCTTCGAAGGCCTCGGTTCTCTCTTCGGTTGAAGCTAGTAGTAAGTTAACACACAACCTGCGACCACCGTTTAGCGGTGGCTATGAGGTCGTGCGGATGCTGGCCGCTTCTACAGGCGGACGCCGAGAGACAGCTCACCCTTCTCTTGTCCAGACTTCACGATTGAATCACGATTTGGCGTGAATTCGTATCACGTCGCCATTCTTTACCTCGTGATCTGCACCGATTACACGTCCACTGCGGGCGTCTGTAGCTCGAATGAAACCATCACCAAGGTCGGTGTGAACTGCGTAGGCTAATCCCTTCGCTGTTGTTCCATCTGAGATTAGAATAGCATCGGGGAGGATATTACCTTCTCCATCTACCCAGTGAGTTTCATCTTGTACGGGATAGGCAACTCTTCTATCGAGCCTATCGAATACAATATCTCCAACAAGCCCAACCAATCCTCCACCAGACCATTTTGCAAGGGACTCTCCAATTGAGGATAGGGCATTCCTTTGCGCTTCAGACAAATTGGACTCCCCTTTGTTGGTGACTGTGAAACCTTCTCCCCCCGGTCTGTGTTGAATTAATCCGGCAGCACTCGCCCTGCTTAGTGCAAGTTCTGCCTCGGCACTTGTGGGAACTAGTATACCTCCAGATGCAGTTACCATCTCCTCAAGTTGATTCCATGAGTCTTCTTCAACTCGATCCGCTTTGTTTGCTGCAATACAAATAGGGAATAATCCTGTTCTAATTGTTTTCGCCAGTGTTGTCAACTCCTCTTGACCCCAAGACCATGGGACGCCGGCATCAGGGTGCTGAGATGAAACCTCAGTAATGCCGGATGAGACATGGGATTCATTCGCGCCAATGCCACTTAATTGATCTAACAGATATGTAACTAGGGCCTTATCGCCTTCTGATTGGACACGGCGAGATCCACGCTGCCAGCTAGATTCGATTATTCCACGGATCCAAGCATCCAACTCCCCGAGAAGGAACTCATGCTCTTCGACGGGATTGGAGCCCCCATGACCCACTGGATTTCCTTCCAAATCTGTCGAACCAGATACATCAACGACTTGGATTAGTGCATCACATTGGGCTAAATCCGATAAGAATTGATTTCCTCTACCTCGCCCCTCGTGGGCTCCTGGAACCAATCCAGCAACGTCCACTAATGTGACAGGAACTAGGCGATTGTGGCCAATGCAAGAGCCAGTATTTGGGGAACAAATGCTGCCCTTTCGGAGATCGTCATCAGTTGTTGATACGAGCCTTCCATCTGCCTCGCGTTTTGCTCTAAGTGTCGAGCAGGCACACGGTTCTCTAAGAGGAATCCATGCTACCCCTACATTAGGATCAATGGTTGTAAATGGATAATTTGCAATATCAACAGGTGTTTGGGTTAGAGCCGAGAATGTCGTTGATTTCCCAACGTTCGGCTTACCAACTAGGCCTATCCTCATGTCTTTCCCTTCTATTCAACAGGGGTGTTTAGCCCTCAACTTGACGGTGCTGGCTTGTACTGATTTTCTTACAAATCAGTTGCTGAGCCCTTCTCGTCCGATTCGCCCACTGGCACTACTATTGTGTCCATTCCAGCACCAGAGGCAAGGATTCGAGAGACACTTGTAGCAGATGCGAGGTTGTAGGTTTCTATCTCGATAGATGAGGCAACCTCGGTATCTTCTCCGACAATCTCGCCGCGGAATAGCCCGCTTACCATATTTAGACAGTGTAGAATCATCGCAACTACAGCAAAGTAGAAGATTACAGAAGCGGCCACTGAAAGTTCGTGAGATAGACTAGATGGGTCTTCTACACCAGCGTCTAAGAGAGCCATGTCTATAGCGCTGGAAGTCAAATTGAGCATTAATCCAAGCAAAACTGCAGCACCCATCAACCAAAACGAGGCTCGAGCGCGCTCAGCAGACGCCAATTGTCGCCCGGTAATTGAAGGATAGAGAGTAAGTACTGAACCAAGTGATAGTGGCACCAATACTGCCCATCGGCTCATCTCTTCGATTGTCCACGAAAGCCCAGAGATTGCATTAGTTCCCGATACTGCATCGGTTTGAACAAACAGTGAGCCGATAAATACCGGAATCATCGCCAGTAATCCAAGATTAATCTCGGCTAGACCAGCAGTTCCCGGAGACGAACTATCTCGAATGGTTAGCATAGCATTTGCAACGAAAGCGATTACCGGTACTGATGCAAGCGCCATTAGGAAGGTAACTATCACTGTGTCATTTGTGGACATAGCCAACTCTCCAGCATCAAGACCGAATAAATCTGCAACCAGATTTCCGTGGTTTGCACCAAACGGGTTCAATGTAAACAAACCACCGAGCAATGTTGCACCAACTAGTGTTCGAGACCAGAGTGCATTTCCGGAACCAACGCTAGATGCGTACAATACAACGCCGGATAATGAAAGGAAGAAGAACCCGCTTCCCTGTAATCTGTACATCAACCACTGGCCATTTCCATCCTCAATTCCACCGGTTGACATTACAGCGATTATATTGAATGATTCAGCCATCAAACCTAGCAGAATAAGCCATGCTGGCATCGGAATTGAGTCGGTACGACTAGCTACAGTGAGTAATTGGTTGATGACGATGGCTGTCATTGCCAAAATGTGTATTCCTGTTCCAATAACTAGAACCTTGAACCCAAGAATAACCGGATCGTGGGAACCAATCAAAGTGACGAATACCCCGCCGGAGTAAAGGAATGAGACCAAGGTTCCATTTCTTTCACTCGCAAGTCCTGTGCCCAACAACTTGGGAAGAATGTGTAGGCCACAGCCGATTAGTGCCATACTTATTCCACCAAATGCGGTAACAGCCTTACCAGTGGCGGCTAGAGTCTCTGCAGTTGGGTCGTATCCCCATGCGCCAAGTGAATGAAGTGCGGTCGGGTCATGTGAAAGCCACATTCCCTCAAAGGTGAATAGAGCGCCGACCATCATCCATAGAACCGATTGCAGAATCCATGCTCTTGCAGCAGAACCTGAACGGCCCTCAACTAAGTCGATTCCCGGGCCTAGGGCTTTTTCGAGCATGAACATCCCCATAGTTCGTGCTACGTCGGAGAATATCCACAATCCTCTGTGGACTAGAATATAGAAGATTAGAGCAGAGAGCCAAAAGATGGCAAGAGTAGTTAGAATCTCAGACATCATAATCACCTCACTCGCGAGTTGCCTCCGTAATCATCGTCGCAACTATCGAGAACATTCCGAATATTGCTCCAAGGAGGAAGAACCAGATTCCTCCGGTCAGAGAACCGAAGGTCTCGAAATCAGAAAGAACAGGATAATCTTGTCCTGGATACAGAATACTGTATATCACCATGAAGATTAGAGAGGAGACCAACGCTCCAACAATTACTACCTTAGAAGCCGCAGGTTCGTTCTCGCCTTGTAGAAATCCGTCATCATTCTTCATTTAGACACCACTAGTCCACAACACTTCGTGGACAGGTGGACCACTGAAGATTCGCCCTTAAGCATTGGGCGAGGGACGTAGTCCCTCACCTCAAGGAGCGCGCATTAGGTCGACGCGGTTGCCTCGCCTATCTCGGCCAGTACCGAGAGGAGTGGGGAGACAGAGGTCAGAGGCTATCTCTGCTCTCCAAATCGCCTTGCATTCGCATTCTAATCCTTTGAATTCAGCTAGGTTTCGAGAAACCGAGTATCGTTCGATAGCAGCGACTACATGTTTGTCGCAAGAACCACAGTTGTGGGCTCCGCGAATCTTTCCTCCTGCAGTTGGATGAACGATAATACGAGAGTCGTGTTCTGCGGTCTCTTCGTGAGTACGTTGAATCATTTCGATTAGAGACCATAGCCATGGAGGACGATATTCTCGATTCCTGAACAATCGGTCGACAATTGTTCGATTCTGTATATTCATTGGATTTATCGATACTTCATCTGAAAGTGGCGCGACATCGACAAGCCACTTCGATGTGTGATTCAATGCATCACCTTCACTCATGAATGGAGGCTTGAAAATCAGATAGGTTTTGACGCGAAGGTTGTTTCTTCGAAGATCTTCTACGGCCTTCCTCCATGTTTTTGTGGAGAAACCTTTGTTGACATGAAACCGAAGTACTGCGTCATCGTAGGCCTCAAGCCCAATGGCTACAGTACATCCTGGATGATGCTTAGCAAGGAACTCTAATTTCTCTGGCTTGCACATATGGGCTTGAGCTTCGACTACAAGGTGTAATCCCATTTCATGCGTCTCTTTTAGAACGTGCTCTTGCCATTCTACTGGATTCTCTTGATCCTCAAAAAAAGTACCCGATGTGTACACCTTGACCATGGAGCATCCTTCGAAATCATTAGTCTGATTTTTTGCATCCTCCCACTGAGCAAATAGGTCCTCTACAGTTACATCGTCACGAACATCATTGAAGTAGCCACAGAAGGTACAACCCGATTTCCACCACCAAGCACAGCCACGAGTACGCAAGATTACCGTCGCCGCTTGACAGGGTGTTCCGTCTGGCATTCGCTCAGGTGTTACGTAGACCGTTGCCGGCTTCTTTGAATCCCAAGATTCGCGACGTGCAATAGACTCGGCTGTGTTTTCTGGTGCTTTGACTAGATGGTGGATTTTCACCGTAGGTGAACCATCACCTAGCATACCACAAGCCTGAGCCATATTGTGTCGGCATTCAGTACTGTCTTGATTCTGCCGACAGGCCAAAATTGATGACTGACTCACCGATACCAAAGGCGGGGTGTGCACCTGAAGTCGTTTGAGGTTGTTCAAAACGTGTTGACTTTTTTGATCATTCCATTCCTTGGGATTATTGTTGGAATTGCCTCTATTCCTGGTGTTTGGATGTTTCTTGAGGCTCGGGCATACCTAGTTGACCAAGTATATTGGTTGGAATTATTCGGTACCGGTATTTCTCTAGGATTAGCTTGTGTGGTTTGGGGAATTACCCTAGTATTGATGTCCGGCCTGCTTGGTGGATTATTTCGACCTCGGCTAGAGCCCGGGAGATATCCTCTTCGATCATTTGTTACAATTCAATGGGCTTGGTCAATGGTATTCCACAGAGTTGCGATACTATTCTTGCCAGTCTTAGTTCCTTCTTTTGTTGGCACGATTTACTATCGCATGGCAGGCGCGAAGATTGGCGCTGGTTGTCAGATTAATTCACCTCATCTAAATGATGCTGGATCAGTTGTCTTAGGAGACGGTGTGGTAATCGGAGGAAATGCAATCATTAACGCCCATTTGGTTGAGAAAGGTGAGTTGGTTATGGCCCCCGTAAAAATAGGAAAGGGTGCACTAATCGGAGGAAATTCGACTGTCCAACCTGGATGTACAATTGGTGAAGGAGCAGTCGTTGCCAATCGAGCAGTTCTCCCAAAATGGACTGATATCCCCGCTGGAGAGATATGGGGAGGTTTGCCAGCAAAATGCATACGGCTGGCTGACGGAACTAAGCCCGAATGAGAATCATTCGTCGTCGACTTCTTCCTCAGTTTCTTCGGCTGCTTCTTTGGTCATTTCTTCAGCCGCATCTGCAGCCGCATCGAGTGTTTCATCCATTCGCTCGCGGAACGTTGCCTGCTTGAGTTCCTGCTCGCGAATTGCTTCAATCGCTGTATCAATCATGTCGTAGCGAGTCTGAATCGCCTGACTTAGATCTTCGAAGAGCCTCATGTGCTGAGCATACCAATCATCTCTAGAAGTCAATTGTGCCTTGGCCACCCGTAGAGCCTCATCGAGGTCTTCAGCGACCTCGAATACTCTACCTAAACGAGCCGATTCACGGCTGTACATCTCTTCCATTTTCTGTAGTTCGGGCTCGAGATGCTTTACTCGTTGTGAATTCTTAGCGCCGTCTAATTCCAGATCCCTGATGCGATTGTCTTTGTCTGAAAGGAGTTCTTGAAGACCCTCCATCTCAATCTCTTTATCGATCATCTGACGCTCTAGAACATCGATGGTTGCATCCTTTTCATCGGAGGTATCTTTGAGAGCTGTATATCCAGCGTATAGCTTCTCAAGTCGGTCTTTCTCCTTGATCAAATCTTCCTCCAATTGGCGGATTCGAAGATCGGGAGAGTCATTGACTTCTTCATCGCTCATCAGCACACCTCATCTCCCTCGAAACTCCGCCCTGCTTTAACTTCGGCGGATTGAATATCATCCTAGACCGCACTTAGAATATCCAACTTTGGGTTTGAAATATCAGGAAAATCAGTCACAAAGCGCTGCAATAGCGGCTGCTAGTGCAACGTTCAGCCGCTTTGAATGGGGTATGTGCAACTTCTCATCGGGGCCGTGTGCATTATTCCCCGGGCCTGATGAACCAGTACAAAGGAAGCAGGCTTCGGGATATTTACCCTGAATCATCGCCATGAATGGAATTGTTCCACCAATCCAAGTAGCCATCGGAGGGTGTCCGGTTAGGTGGACACTGGCGGATTCTAAAGCCGCCGCTACACCTTCATGTAAGGGAGGTGCATGGAAACCATCGGCGGGTTCAGTTGTGTGATAAGTCACCTCTGCGCCGTATGGCGGATTGGCCTCTAGAGTTCCTTTGACAATCTCTTGAACTTCATCGGCCTTGACTCCAGGTGGTATACGGAAACTGAGTTTCAAGTCAGTATTTGTTCGCAGAACATTGCCAGCGGTTTGTACTGGAGGTATACCATCTGCTCCGATTACCGAAAGGGCTGGTCTCCAATTGATATCCAACAGCATCTCAGTAGGCCCTTTTGACTGCGCTTCGAGGGTATCAACAACCGGCAAAGACTTCCATAATTCATCACCTAGGATTTTACCCAAGGTGACAGCTTCTCGTTTGATTTTGTCGGAAATTTCAATGTGCATTTCTGGAATTAATACCTCGCCGGTCTGTGAGTTCTCGACTCTATCTAGAAGCATTCTCTGTATTCTAAACGAGGATGGGATAGCTCCTCCAGACATCCCAGAATGGACTCCTTCATGTGAGACTCTTACACTTAGGTTTCCAGCAACCAAGCCTCGCAGTGCCTCGGTTACCCAAATGTGTTCGTAACTTGGGCCCCCACTGTCGAGAACCACGATTAGGTCAGGATTACCCAACTCATCGGTTAATGCGTCAAGGTAAGGAGGTAGATCAAATGAGCCGGATTCCTCGCAGGTTTCAATGAGGAAGGTGGCCTTCGGATGGGGGATTCCCGCTTCTTGTAGTAGCCTGATTGCTGCCACACACAGATAACCACCGTAACCATCGTCAACCGACCCTCGCCCAAACAGGAAAGGATCTCGGCGAATGGCCTTTAGTGGGTGTAGGCCTTCAGACCAAAGGCGAGGTCGGCTAGGTTGTTTATCTAAATGAGAATAGAACATGACTTCGCCGCTTCCTGTTCCTTCAATGGTCACCAAAAGTACTGGAGAATGCTCGCCAATTCGATGAATATCGTAACTCATTCCCTGAATCCCCTGCTCATCCAACCATGAGCAGAATAAATCGATAGTAGCCTGTAATTCTCCTAATTCATCCCAATTGGGTTCAAACATTGGCGATAAAGCATGAATCTCAATAAATTCACCAAGACTGGGAAGAATTGACTCTTCCCAAATCCTCTCGGCATTCTGTGCCATGCTATCTAGATCTACTGTCATGGATTTGGGTTATCACTTCGGCAAATGGACTCTTTCCCACAAAGGGCTCACGAGTTTACTCAAGATTGTGATTGAACACTGAGGTCGGGAAGAGGGCCACAAATTGGTAAATCTCCTCTATTGAACGGACATATTCCACAAATATGAGACTCCGATGCTGGTCTTCTTTGGAAATCTGCTAATGGCAATTCTGTCGCTAATTCCATCCGAGCTGCAGTCGAGAGAATCTCATCTAAGTCGGATTGTGCTGCTGCGAACATGTCTTCTGGATAAATCACTAGGCGACCAGAAACACCGACAAGAATTGCCGGCCTCCCTACTCGACGTCGCTGCCCTTCTGGCCGTCCAGCCTCCATTTTCTCCAAAGCTCGGTGATACAATGCCAGTTGTAATCGATGATGTTCCAACATATCCAGTTCTGCATCATTGACGGGTGAAGTAGAGGGGTTTCCGTAAGCATCGACTAATTTTCCTGAGCCAGACAGTACAGTCTCTGCCTGTTCAGTTTTCAGATCAATTGGGCGAATTGAAGAGGAACCATCTTCGTGAGTCGAACATAATACGAGGTCGATTGAACCATCCATATCGACAATTGCGTTTTCAAATCGAGCGAGGTTTTGTTGGCCATCAGGCGCCCATCTAGTTCGAGATACAGGCTCGAAAGAGATTGCATTTGAAATGGTGAATGGATATTCAGTACGTAATCCCTCAACCCTTTCGCCTTCGATAATTTCTGCATTTGATAATCTTCCAATATGGCCTGCTTCAATTCTCTGCAAGATCAATGCAACAATCTCTGCGGTTTTATCGATATCAACTCCCATCGGTAGCAATTCTGAGAATACTTCGGCCATCAATTCACTATCCAATAAACGACTATCAACAGGAGTTGACCAAGTTATTGGAAGGGGTATTGAAGGTTGATCTTCTACTGGGCCGGGGTTACCAATCCCAACCTCAAACATCCTATGCACAATCAATCCCAATTCGGTAGGGGTTGGAAGATTTCTGTCTTCATATTCTATATTCGGTTCATCCATTTGACGAGCAGAACGAGAATCGTTGTCTTCGGCGAGGAGTTGGTTGGAGGAGGAGATAGGGTCAGGTTTCAATCCGCCTCTTGTCTCAAACCAATTCCGACGAGGGCAGGAGTCGATTTTGGATAATCTATGAGGTGCTAATCGTATTCTTCCTCCTGTTTCTAACCTTGAGGTGATCTCTATCCCAGCCACCCTATCTTCGGTTGCTGCTTCGTGCAACATGGTTTGGCGTACGAGTGGAGAATGCAATACATTTTCATCTATATTTTCACTGATTAAACAGTCAGGGTGGTGGTATACATTGATGCCCATTTTCGGGTGGCCTTCTTGCTCGGCTCTTAACCAACCATCAAAACGAAGTGAAGCAGGATTGAGTATTCTATCAAGGCCTCTCTCTGAATTTAGTGGATGAGGTTGATTGTCATCTTCCGAAGACAACCAGGGTGAATCTTCAGAATGTTCGCCTCTACGATGTGAGGCTTGCCTAAGTGATTCTGCCCACATTTGTCCTAAAGTGGTTTGAGTATCAGAATATCTCCAAGGTAAACGTAAACCTGAGTCTTCTTGCCAATCAGTATTGTCTGGAGAGCCTACGATTACCAAATGCTCCTCAGCCCTAGTTGCAGCGACGTAAAGCAAGCGTCTAGCCTCAGCATTCTTCCTCTTTTGGGCGATTTTTTTTGCGTGTTCCCACATAGCCGATATTGGATACTCACTGCCGGGCCATGGAGCAGGGTGTCCTGCAAAAAATTCAGGGCTGACGATTAGTCTTGATTGTGCTTCATTGGTCAATGTGATGATGCCCTTACCAAATAAGTCTGTGAGAAAGACTACTTTCGATTCAAGGCCTTTGGAGTTGTGTATAGTCATCAATTGAACAGCATCTCTCTCTGGGATATTCTTCGCTTCAAGTGCGCGTCCTTTTTGCTCCCTCAAATCTCGTAAACGATCTGCTATTACTATCGCATCACGGCCAGCCGATTCTGAAATTGATCGAATCTCATCGATGAATCTCTCCACGTCCTGAATCGAGCCTTCATCGCAATAAGCAGTTAACAAGTCAGATTGATCGACGGTTTCAATGAGTAAGTCAATTATCCTTCCAGATGAAGATAGGTCAATCCATCTCTGTACTAATGCACTCTGTCTAGGTGTTGGGCTGTGTTCTATGAGACGATGTAACAAATTCTCGTCTTGCCTTGTCGCTAGGAATGATTGTAATTCCGCATCGCTCATTCCAATCAATGAAGAGCGGGCGACCCAAGCAGCAGCGAATCTGCTATTTGGTCGAGCGATGAATTGTATCAGCCCATCTAAATCAGAGACCACTGGTCGTTGCATCAGTCCGCCCTCTCGGTCGGCTTGCACTGGGATATTGTGATCTCTTAGATGACGAACAAGAGCATCTCGAATCTTTGAGCGGGTGGCCATTAGCACCATTATGTCACTATATCTAACTGGCTCTTCTGGTGCCGGTATTGTAACCCAATCTCCATCAGGTTGCATCACTCTAGTCTCTCGACATTGAGTCATTGCCTGTATCCGCTTTGCAATCATCATTGCTTGACGCTCATTAGAATCTGATTTACCCGACTCGAATGGATCAATGTAAGTGGTCAATTCCGTTGGAGGGTTTTCATCCCCATCGTTCATAACTGGACAAATCCACTCCAGTGTTCCACGATTATTCTCTTTTGTAGGTGATGGCAGTAAACGCTGTGCTGAGGCATAGTAATCTGCGTCCGGGAAGAAACGATGTCGACCTGAGAAAAGATCTTCCCACCATTCATTCATAACCTGTAGAAGCTCTCCATCTGTCCTATAATTCGTAGTGAGTGAAATCTCGCCTTCTGAACGAGCGGTGACCTCTTCTGGACTGAGTGAAGTTATTCCTTCAGTAGTTTCGAAATTAACCCATTCTGTTAGATTGCGTGCATTTTCTTGTAATAGTTCAGAGGCACGTACAATTTGCCTATCGTGAGAGAACCTCGGGTCACGACTAGCGACATCACTCCGGAGAACGGGATCTCGGGTTAACTCGGAGATATTCTGATACTCGTGTCGATTTATCGAACGAAGTCGATGAGCGAATTGTCTGAATGCTGCAACTTCGGCTTGCCTGAATGCATAGATTGATTGTTTCATGTCGCCAACATAGCAAACTGTTGGCTGCCAGTCTGTGTCTGGTTCGTTAAGGTCATCACTTTCTACAAACTCACGTGGTCCCCAAAGCCTTGACAGGATTCGCCACTGTAGGGGTGAGTTATCTTGAGCCTCGTCGATGATAAAAGCTCGATATCTTCGCCTAATCTGTCGTAATATCTGGTATCTGTGGACCAAGTCTCTGCGGATTTCTGCTAAATTTGAAGCCGCGCCCCCGGCTAATTCTGGATTTATCTCCATTTCATCCAAGACAACAAATGCACGATGGATGTGGTCATCACGCCAGGTGTTATCTCCAATTGAATCTAGAGCCGAAATTAGTGTTTCTGGGTAAAATGTACGGCAAACTCTTGGACAAGAATCTAACAATAAATCGCCTGCTAACAAAGCTATATCGCGATGCTCATGAACCTCTTCCCTCTCCTTTAGAGCATCTACGATACCAGCTAAGCCTCGTAGAATTATCCGGATATCATCGAGGTTTCTCGCTTCAGACTCAATGTTGAATGAATACGAATTAGGGCTTATTCCGAATGGAAGTCGTTCCGGTAATTCCGGAGGAAGATGAGTCAAATTAAATCGAGCATTTGTTGGAATAATCGTGCCCTCTCTAGAATCTAGAATTAAAGCAAGTAAAGAATGATGTTTCACCCTTTGTCCGACCTCTGAACCGAGGATGTTACTAGCACGTGATTCACAATTTTTCCAAATATCTCTGACGTTTGATTTGTCGGCGCCGTCTAGTTTTGAGAAAGATTCTATTCCAGGACGCCATGGATAAGTATGGTGATTTGGTAATTTTCCACTTGGGAAGGGTTTCCACTTATCTACCTCGAGGAGACTTCCACCCACGATACACATGAATACCCTGCTGAGCCAAATCAAACGCTCCCATTCGTCAGAAGGAGGGCCGTCGTCTGAGAGTAATGATAGAGCATGGATTCGGGTCCCCACATCCCAACCATGGGGTGCTAATCTGGGGTAACTACGAACACAATCTACGAAATCTTCGATAATCGATTGTATAGTGATTGTGACCTCTTCGATGTCTTCGGTCCTAATGGAAGACATGAGACGTTGTTGCAATAGTTCGGAATCTATTCTCCCGTCTTGTCCCAAAAGACCTCTTTCTCCCTCTGAAATAAATATCGATTTGGAAATTATTGGGTTGAGAATATTAGTCGCTCGAGTTCTTCCAGAATAGTGTTGTGTTATTCTGTCACGAGCTGCTAAAACCGCTTCAACATCATTGGAAGGAATTCCTGCATCTACAGCGTCGCCGTACAAATTTTCAGAATTAGGTAGTCTCCAAAGTGTGTTGATGCTTTGTTCAATTATTCGCAAAATCTCGGATTCGGTAACAACGTCCTCACCGAATTCGTCACCGAGGTAGCTACGGTATGGCGACACTAATTGATTGAAGAATGAGTCAATGGTGCCAATAGGAGCATCTTCTAACAACATCAACAATTGTTCGGGAAATCCATCGTTTGTTATTCTTGGATCTGCGTCGTATTCGATTGAAGCGATGAACGAACCGGGTCGTAATCGAGCGATTTTTTGCCTTAATTTATCCCTCATTTGGTCCGCAGCGGCTACTGTGAATGTTAGAAGGACTACCTCCGATGGTAGCAAACCTCCCCATTCTTGCAAGTTCATGCGCTGAGATGAGGGAGAAATCAGAGTACCTCCATCCAATTGCCTAGGTCGTTCGGGCCTTGGAAGTAATCGCGTTGCGCGCTGATCTTCCTCTAGATAATGCTGAACAACTCTCTCTACTATAGTCATGGTCTTGCCAGTGCCCGCACCGGCGTCGATGACGATGTGTGAATCTAGATTGAGTGCTAGACGCTGCCCCGTGTTCAGAGTAATGGGGCCGGAATTATCCTCGACATTGCTCATCGTCATCGGTCATCACCTCTGTGTCGAACATCACATACCGAAGTCACAGGACAGTATTTGCAAGCGTCCTCACTAGGAGTCGGGTGAACCCGGCCGCTAGATGCTCCCGCGGCAGTTGCAAGGGCCGTGGTAAGACGTTGAGCCAACCAAGCCCTGAATGAGTCACTCGCTTGGTCGGGTTCTTCGTCTGGAAAGCGATGCAGATCAGATGTTTCTTGCTTACTCCTATCTCCTATCTCAAGCCCAGAGGATTCTTCGTTAATCAGGTCTGAAACTTCTAGGAAATAATCTGTATTATGGCCAATTACACTGATACCGGCAGCGATTACTAAGTCACCTGGATGTGCCACCTCCCATGCTCTTGAATAGAGGGCGAGTTGTAATTCCTCGAGCAGCCCCAAACGATGGCGTTCGCGTGGTTCTCTTTCACTGGTTTTGATGTCACGGATGATAATTTGTCTTCGAGGCGTCCAATCCTCACCATGCAGCCTAATTGGTGCTACAGAATTCGACCCATTTTCATTTTCAAAAATAGTCATTTCCGAATCGAAAGGAAGTAAATCTACTCGGTCTATTTCTCCTCTCAATCTTAATGATGGTAATTCTTCATCGCCGTGGCTGGATAGCTCTGCTGGAAGAGAGATTTCAATCCCATCATCATCGAAAGAAAGCGCCTCCCACTCGATGGCAATTGGTATTGCCCCCGATAATGTTCGTTCGGCAGTTATCATTCTACCAATGCGACCGGCTAAGGGAGTTGGGTCTTCTTCGCTAAGCCATTCAAACCACTCATTCCTTGTGAAACCAGTTAGCATACGTAAGCGAGTATTGGAGACTGCATCAGTCCTCTCTAACCACGGAGCTAAATCGGCGAGAATTCCTAGTGCAATAGATTGTAATTCGGTGTCACTTAGATTTGCATTTGCAATATTCAAGGGCAAGTTGCTGTTCTCTATTTCTTCAAGATTTCGTTCTTTATTCTCCTCAACTCCTAAGATTTGTTCAATCAATTGATGGTGTACTTTGTGGAGCAAATTTCCTTGTACTCTAGCGTCAAGGTCTTCCCTTTGGCGCTCCTCTTCTTTAGCATATAATCCTCGAGTTAGCCAGCCTTTTCTGGGACACGAAAGCCAATATTTGAGGCGACTTGCTGACCAAATTGGAACTATTTGTCCAGCGCCTTCAACATGCCCATGTCGAGAATCGAAAGGGAAAGACCCGGTTTCTTCAGGGGTTAGCGGGCGCGGGTCGATTGATGCCATTCTAGAGCCGCCGACTACCGGCCAGCGTGAGGCCATCCTCGGACTGACCTTTCTTTTTGGAGGCCTGATAATCAATTGACTATCCTTCACGTCCCAAATATGTGGAGTTCCCATTTCAGATAGATATCCTTCCTCATCTACACCCCTTTGCATTCGACGTTGTCTATCCTGCTGAATTTCTACGTCAAGAGGTATTGAAACCGCTGAAGGGTTGAGTGCCAATCTAGAAGGCGCCTGCATATTGCGCAATGAGTTCCCATCTTGCCATCTTTGATTACTCGAGTCATTTTCTCTAATCGGAGATTCTTCGAGATTAATTGATGTTGATTCGGAAATGTGGTCACCAATCCATTCACGAATTGGAGCGGCGACAGGAGTGGATTTATCCTGACTCGGATCTAATACTACAATCTCTGAATTTGCTGCACCTAGCAAATGATAGAAATGGTGACGAGCTTGACGAATCGGAGTGTCTGGTCTAAGAATTCCTAGCCTATGTCGCTCCTCTTCCCCCAGCAGTGGCACCTTCTGAACTCGTAAATCCCAAGAAGAACTGGAAATGTTTGCTAGGATTATCAAATCTGCATTACAGCCTAATGCGTCCTCTGGAGTACAGAGGCGGACTCTGCTGTATGAATTACCACCGCCACTTCTCACAGGGGTCGAGGATAGTATTGTTTCCAACTCAACAACCCAATTAGAGCCGGATTGTGGAATTGATTGGCCTGTTGTTCGTTGCATTCTTCGTAGTCGTGAATGTGCATCAATTACGCTTTGCACTACTGCGGCTGGGAGGGAGTGAGAGCCATCCGCTGAGTCAATGCCCAATTCTAAATCAACTCTTGATAGAGCGGAATTTAGCCACTCATCGCCACTGTTTGTGGCTTCTATTTGTGGTAACTCTTGGCCGCTATGACAACCGCGCCATAAGTCACGGTTGGAAAGTACCGCCTGATCATAATCTGCTAGAAGTGGCCTATTTGTCTGGGCCAGTGAAAGCAGCCACCACTGTGTGGCTTCCTTAGTCGGCCCTTTGATATCGTCTGATTCTTCTCTTGCAAGAGTGATTAACCATCTCTCAAGGGTTCCAGCCCCACCAAGTATGTGATCGCTTCGAGCCAAATCCGATAGTAAATCTGCGTTTGCCATTGGAATAATTTCTGTGTCTAAGGGATGAGAGTTTGGTTCTGGAAAAATTCTCAAAGATTCCTGTAAGGCAAGCGCTCGCAATGAATCTAGAGACCATGCATTCGGCCCATGGCAAATACCGGCAAGACTAGCAAGCCAATGTCCCAGAGGTTTGCTAGAAGCCATGGATTGTGAGCTAGGCAGAGAGATTCCGATATCTTTCAAGGCTCTAATCCATTGGTGGTTTTCTTCATATGAGGTAGGGTCAATCAGCAATATGCTAGACTCTGGATTAGTCCTCAGTTGCTCAGCGATTAGTCTGGTCGCTAGTGAAATAGAATGTGCCTCTCTCTGAATTCTAAATCTACGATGGCTTGAGGTTTCAATTCCCTCTGATAGATCTGCCAAATCGTGATTAGGTAGCCAACTAGATAGGTCTTGAGAATCCCTAATTGGGTATTGGTCTTCGAGAAGAAAACCATGGAATCCCTGTCTAAAATTTCCAGGATATACCAATTGATGAATTGGACGATGTTGTGAAATTACTCGTAACAAATCTATTTTTCGAGAGGGCATAACAGGAGAATGGTCGAGCATTACAATTCCATCGACCTCTAACAGGCTAAATGGTGACGTTTGAGAACTAAGTGTTCTCTGTAGGCCCTCGATTACCCGGTCAGTAACGAAATCAGGGTGGGTGCCTCCCAATTGTACTTCCAATTCTCTAATTACGCGAGAGAAGCCCGCAATACCTGCTCCTTCCCAATCATTCAGACTGCCCTCACGTGACAAAATCGAATGCAAAGTGGCTATAGAACGCGTCTTGTTTCGATTCCATTGGAGTTGAGGTATTGGATGAATAATTGGAAATTCCAAATTAGCAGCAGCCTCAGCACAGGCGGCATTGAGAATTAAATTCCAACCGCCAGACATCGATAAGATTCTTGGCAATCTTAAATCCGCAAGAAGAGATTTTTCGAGAGAATCAATAGTATGGTGAAGAGTTCTGTCAATTACTACCCCTTCATCCGCTAAGCGCTCAAGATTCTCTCGCCTAGCCTGCTCTCCAGGATACAGTATTAGAATTCGAGATGGGCCTCCTTGGGAGTGAGGTAGCGGCTCTGTGCTTTGCCGTTTTATATGGTCAACTAGCCAATCTGGAAGTGGCCCCGGTTGAACCTCTTCATTGGTAACAGAGTGTACCAGTTCCTGAACCATGACGCCACCGAGCATCTATGATGCTTTGAGGGGGTTCTTGAACCCGCCGATGGGATTGGCTCAGAATTGACCTCATTGACGTCGACTTTTCACTAGGGGGACGGCGAGGAGGAGAGAGAATAGAGTAGATATGCCAATTCCGGGTAGACTATCATGGAAACTATTCCCGCCTTCTTTTTCAATTTCCCAATCGATTAGTAATACTGCTTTCATGTCTTCACCATCCCAAGTTTCAGGGACATCGAGAATTGCTGTTCCATTGGTCCCAGAAATCTGGTTTGCTGCATGATTAACATGATGATAATCTTCCAAATTGTTACTACCTTCATCGAAATTTGCTGAATCCTCGACGAATAGAATCCATGGAGTTGTAGTCTGGGTAGGACAATCATCGGCACAAGAAAATACTAGATTATCGAAGTTCCAAGAAAAGCTCGCTCCTGCTTCAGTGAAAATAACCGAAAAATCGATTGTGCCACCTAGAAACCAAGCACGATTCCCGACCTGTAATGATTGTGAATAATCATCAATTAATGAAACGCCTTTTGCTCTTGAACCAGTATGTAAACGCTGACCATCTACTACCAAACTAGGAGCGATTCTCTCCTCCCCTGCAACTGAATTCGAGGACTCTCCATAATATTCTACCCACCGCTCCTCGGTACTATCCGAACCGAATGGGTCTTCCGGTTCTATCCAAACACGGTGATAGTGGATAAGTACTGCATCGACATCTTCGACTGCCTCGCTCATGGCTTCCTCTGATGTTACGCAATTTACACACCAAGTTGCAGTGTACACCTCAACTATATTCGGCAGATCAACATAATCCGAGCTGGTGCTTGCATCAACTGTTCCATTACCAATCGGTAAGGTAAGACCCCCAAAGGTTCCAGCATCCTGTTGACCTCTAGCATCGAGCCAAATGGTTCCGGTCTCCGCCAGAGTACCCATCGGTGCTAGTAATAGCGCGGAAAGAAAGACCGCCAGAATGCTTCGCATCGAATCGGCGAAATCATTCCGGTGATGAAGGGTTCGCATTTATTGCGTCGAAGAAAAGGCCGTAATCGTCCTTTCAATATCCTCATCGGTGATATGTAAATGAGTAACTGCTCTCACTTGTGAATCATCAATATCGATAATATCAATACCTTGTTCAGCGAGTGAAGATACAACGGATTTAGCGGTGCCTTCTGGTGTTGAAATTAGAACTATGTTAGAATGGACTGCATCCAATTCTACTGAGTAATTTCGTATTTCATTAATCGCTATTGCTAGCCTCTTAGCTCGAACGTGGTCCTCTGCAAGTCCCTCCAAATTATTATCCAGAGCATATAACCCACCTGCGGCGATTATCCCTGCTTGTCGCATACCTCCACCTAGCATCTTGCGGAATCTGTGGGCTCGGTCAATGAATTCCTTACTACCAACAAGAACCGATCCTACCGGAGCCCCGAGACCTTTTGATAGACAAATGGTCACGGTATCAAAATCTCTCACCATTCTTGCTGGGTCGGTTCCTGAGGCCACTACGGCATTGAATAGTCGAGCACCGTCCATGTGAGCATTGCAACCATTTTCATGAGCGATCTGACATATCTCATCGAGTATTTCTTGGGGATAAACTGAGCCACCGCCTAGGTTTGAGGTATTCTCGACGCAAACTAGACTACAATCAGGATAATGAGATTCACTACCCTCCGCTTTACGAATAGCTGCCTTAACATCCTCCGGCCTCATTATTCCATCTGAAGCAGGTACTAGTGACATTGAGCAACCTGCAAGAGAGGCATAGCCGCCACCTTCGTATCGAAAAATATGTGATTTGGTATATGCCACTATCTCGTCGCCGGGGCGAGTATGAGCGAGTATAGCTACCGCGTTACCCATAGTCCCTGAAGACACATACAGTCCCGCTTCTTTACCTAACATCTTAGCCACTTTTTCTTGAAGATGATTTACCGTAGGGTCGTCACCCATGACATCATCTCCAACCTCTGCAGAAGTCATCACTTCGCGCATAGATTCAGTGGGTTGGGTGACAGTATCCGAACGGAGGTCAACCCTGTCTGACGCATACCCTCGCATGGTTCTCCTGAATCGGACTCACATTTCAAGAAAACCGAGTGGCGGGTTCAACTTCTAAACTGTCGAATTTAGTAAATCACTCTTCATCAATTTTTTTGGGAGTGGCCTCTCTTGATTTCGGCTTACTAGCTCCTTTAGGTCGCTTTCTCCGTCTTTTGGCGCCCTCTGGTGGCCTTCTTCCTCTCTTGGCTTTTGGAGCAGGTTTGCTCTTACCCTGAGTCATCAAGAATCCTCCGATTGCGAGGACTACAATAGCAGCTCCAGCAATTGCAAATATTGGTAGATCGCTCTCCCCGTCGCTAATACAGGAAGATTGACCTTCTTCTGGCTGAGATTCTCCTGAAGGGCAACTGGTTTGTTGGGAAGACCCAGCGGATTCCACGAAATAGTCAGCACTAGCAAGAATACAACTTTCCTTTCCGAATAATGGTTGGTAAGTTCCAGGTGAACATGGGGTTTGCTCACTTGAACCGACTGAAGATACTGTGTATCCTGGATCTGTTTGCTGACAATTTGATTGGCCTGTCAGACTTTGGAAACTTCCAACCTCACATGGTACTTGTTCAGTCGCCCCAAATCCATCTACGAAATGGCCCTCTTCGGCTTCTATACACGATGGTTGGCCTGTATCTGGTTGGTATGTACCTGGTTCACAATTCTCAACTGTCGAGGAGCCTGCCTCTGCAGAATATTGCCCAGCAGGTGAATCCAAACAATCCGTTTGACCTGTGTCCCATTGGTACGTTCCAGGTAGGCATTCTGTTTGTCCAGTTGCGGCATTTTCGGATACAAAATTACCGGGTGATGCTGCAATACAATCTGTACTTCCAGAAGCTGATTGATAGCTGCCTGCCGTACACTCCTCCTGTTGTGAGGATCCATCAAATCTGACGATGTAGCCTGGGTCGGCATCTGTGCAAGATGATGCTCCCGCTTCCGCAGTGTATGTTCCTGCAAGACATTCAAGTTGCACTGTTGAGCCTATCCCTGGAACATAGTATCCTGGTGATGCATCGGTACAGGTAACTATTGCATTTTCAGTTGAATAGGTGCCAACTGGACACTCCGTTTGACTAGATGAACCTGTGCTGGGAACATGATAGCCTGGTTCCGATGGATTACAAGATGTGCTTCCCATTTGATCTTCGAAATATCCTTGCTCACAAGGAATCATATCCGAAGATCCTGGGTCTGAATTATAGTGACCGATATCGGTCATCAAACAGCTATCTTGTCCTGAGAGTGGTTGATATTCACCTGGGAGACATGCCGATTGGGTTGCGGAAAGATTGGTTGATACGAAATACCCCGAGTCTGCTTCCTTACACTCAACCAAACCTCGTACATCAGCATAGGTACCCGGTTGGCAGTCCGTCTGTTGGGTAGCTCCTTCCTGGGTGACGTGATTTCCTAAGTTTGCCCTCCAACAAAGAGACATTCCTGTACCAGGTTGGAAAGTACCGGCCTCACAAATAGTCTGGGCCGACTGTCCTTCGCTTGGAACATAGTAGCCGGCTTGACTAGCAATACAATTAGCCTGACCTTCCGAAGATTGGAAATATCCTGGGCTGCAAGGTATTGGAGAGGTTGAACCTGTCAAATTATTGTAATGACCTACTGGTGTAGGATGGCAGGAGGATTGGCCTGATGCATTTTGATATTGGCCAACATCACAAGGATTCTGATGCAAGAAAGGAATTGAAGCATAGTATCCTGGATCTGCGTCGTAGCAGGAGGATTGGCCAGCATTTGGTTGGTATGTCCCAAAAGAGCAAGGAATTTGGTAGGTCATATTCGAATTCGGCACATAATGACCTGGTGAGGCATCGTTGCAAGTCTCATCTACAACTATCAAATATTGGCCTGGTGGGCAAATAGGAGTGCCCAGCGGTGTACGGTCAAAGATGGATAAATTTCCATCATTATCGAGGTCTCTATCAGAAAGTGGAACATAAGCTGAAGCAGAACTTTGCCCTGATAGATTTACCCAAGCTGGTATGTCACTGTCTACGGGCGTCCAAAGAGACTCGGAACTCATATACCGTCCCAAACCTAGCTGGCCACGACCATGACCGCCCCAGCACCATAACGAACCGTTTGTTGCAACTGCACAAGTATGGTCTTGACCAGCAGATATTGCAGCAAACTCAATTCCGGCGGGGACACTTACCGCTACTGGACTACTGGGGTGATTGTGCTCCCAATCCGTCTCTCCTGTATCTGGAACGGATGATCCATCACCAATCTGGCCCTCTGAATTATTCCCCCAGCACCAAGTGCTGTGATCGTCTAGGATTGTGCATGTATGCCTCACACCAGATGATATTGATAATGCAGTTCGCCCTGCTGGTAATGGAACGTAATTACCTGTGGTCGAAGTATTCGAATGAGTGCCGTCACCTAATTGTCCATTTCTGCCTCCTCCCCAACAAAACACACTTCCGTTATCTAGAATGGAGCAAGCATGACCTCCTCCTAGTGAGATCGCGGAAAGAGTCCTATTCGGAGGAATTATTGTAATTGGTGCAGGAGTTTGATGCGAGAATTCGGCATAATCATAATTTCCATTACCAAGTTGTCCATTGGCGTTTTTACCCCAACACATTCCAGTTCGATCTTCTAATATGACACATGCGAAATTCCATCCCATAGATAGCGCAATAGCCGATTGATTGTTAGGAATCTGTACTTTTGTTGGTAGTAGAACTGGGAACAGAGATGGAGTAACGTTCGTCCCTGTCTGTCCAAATGGGTCGTTTCTTCCCCAGCACCAAACTGATTGGTCGTCTGCAATCATACAACTGGTATCTGCTCCGGCTTCAACATGCAGAGCTGTTCTGTTTGGAGGCATGTTGCCAGTATTCCCTCTTATTGTGTTTGTATTGGTATTCCCTAATCCTAATTCTCCATATTCATTGGTCCCCCATGAATTTGTTGCACCGTTGGTCTGTACTGATACTGTATGGAATCCAAAAGAGCCGAGAGATTTTGTCATGCCACTTCCAGAATCATATAGTACAAAATACGGCTCGTGAGTTTGACTCCAGTTACCATGTCCAGTGTAGCCGTAATTATTTGCACCCCAGCATTTTGTTCTAGCGTTAACCCAAGAAGGTATTTTCATATTCACACATGTATATTCCAATGACGACACGAGTACTGTTTCTGTATATATCGAGCCGGCTTGGAATCCTGTCAAACTTTGATTTGAGGAATGGGTGCTTTCTACGACTTTCTCGTCTGCAAGTTTCTCTTGTGCGTTAGTGTCTATCCCAAAGGATGCAGATAGCCCAAGAAGTAATGCTGTGAGCGCTAAACAGAGGCAGATTCGTCGACTAAAGGGCCGGTTCATACTCAGGCGACAGCGATAGAATGCATTAACGCTTTGTTAGGCATATACTTGAGATTAGAAAGTAGGATGGTCAAACTCATTTGTGTGCAGCCTCGCGGAGGTGTATTACAGGGGGAACTGCCAGAGTGAAGAGTTCAGAACAAACTAATGATTTTCAGGTTGAATCTTTCCTTTCGGACAACTGTCCACCTATGGGAATTTACGAGACTCTCTATGCATTCAGAGATACCTTTGGTAGTTTCATGGGAACAGAAGGAACTTACCCCTGGTCGCAAGGTTTCCCTCTTACCACGCCGTTGGAAAAATTCGGTGGACCAGAACTTCCTGATAGTGTCGAAGTTACATGGGAAGATCGATTTTATCCCAAGGCTTGGGGGCACCCAAAATTGCGAGAAGCAATCGTTGACTACTACAACTCAAGATATGGCTCATCAATAACCTCTGAGAATGTCATGGTATTCGCTGGGGGAAGGCCTGGAATCTACACGGTAATGGCCTTCCTAAAAGAACACATCAGGGTTAGAATTGGAAACATAGAATGGCCAGCATATCTCGACATTCTAACACAAACAAATACCGAATACGACATTGTGCCTTTCACCAAAGAGAATAATTTCCACCCTAGTAATTCAGAATATTTCGACCGAGAAGGAGTTAGTGAAGGAACGGGACTATTGCCAGTAATTTCGAATCCTCAGAATCCATCAGGTCAAACTCGTTCTGGAGAAGAGTTACGAGAACTCATCGAAATGGCAGAAAAATCCGGCAATGGAATTCTTCTGGATGAAGCCTACGAAATGTTTCACACACCATCTGTTAGTGGAATCGAGTTTGTACAAGACCTCGATAACAGCAACGTCTTCCTTGCCGGCGCTTGCACCAAAGGCTTGCAATCACCAGGAATCCGGATCGGCTGGATTATTGCCAGTAAGGCCAACATTGAGACTATGGCAAATTACTCGAGTTTCGGAATGGGTGGCGTAAGCCATCCTTCACAACACTATGCTGTTATGCTTCTAGAACCAAGTCGAGTCAAGAAGGCTAGGGCTGCCGTAGAACAACATTACAACTGGCAGAGAGAAAGATACGGCAAGGCATTCGAAGAAATGGGTCTTGGAGTTTACACGGGTAATGGTGGGTTCTACCATTGGCTCGAATTACCAGAGGGAATGAATAGTGAGGAATTGAACAAACGTTTATTCAAACACGGAGCAGCAATTCTCAGCGCTAAAGATTGTGATATGGCAAGACCTCATTCAAAGGACCCTATTTACCAAACGCCGTATTCCCGATTCTTCAGATTCTCATTCGGTCCCTTACCGCCAGAGACCTTTGAAACGGACATCAAACTGTTCCGAGAAGTGTATGAAGAATACAAGCGAGATGCTGGAGTAGAGTAAAATTCTGCCAACCTAATTCGACCGCTCCGCGGTCGGCTCGGGGACTGGTTCGTATAGGCTAAAAGCGTACAGAGGAGGAGTGTAAACATGGACATTTATCAGTTGTGAATTCGATTCATTAGAAACACGGTGAATGTCTGGTTCTTCAGCTGCACAGACTTCCCCTGGCTGGTAAGTGCGGACTTCGACTGGGTACGCAAGACCTTCGTCATTCAATTGGTAAATCGTCTCTGTAGAGACGCCGTCAGCAATCAAGAACGCGCAATCAGAGCCAACGTGATCGTGAATTGGAGTCTCTTGACCAGGTGTCCAACATATTGCAACGAGTTCATAGAACTCGGTTTTCTTGATGACATTGCGCTGATATCCATCATCGGCGTAGCCGATGCATTCTCGAAGGGCATCGAGGTTGATGTCCATTCCCTTGAGATGAGTGTCGAGTTCTGGTAGCCCAGGACGTCGATCGATATTATCCAACCAATCGACCAGGCCTGTAAGGCCTGAACATTCAGAAAGCAAGTCTTTTCGAGCCTCTGGGTCGAGTTCTAGCTGCACTGCCATAGGTTGTCAGGGAAGGTTGGGATTATTGACGATTGCCGAATCGGTGCATAGCACCGACTAGTTTTCCGATACACTCGATATCATCTGCGTTATCAGGTGTAATCAGCCACACCGGCATTCGTAAAAATGTAATAAAATAGGCTTTTTTTTCCGGTTTCTATCAGTTCCGATTATATAGTCACCGAATAGCGCGAGAACGCTCGCTAAGGCGAGGAGGAAATAATATGGAAATGGATTGGAAAACGAACATGGCAGAACTTGGTGGCGCCTTCTTGGTGTCACTACTGGTTCTCGGTGAAATAGGCGACGATGGTAACATGGTGATGGCAGGATTGCTATTGGCTGTTACCATGGCAGCTATGGCAGGAGCACACGTTCTGCCTATGTTCACCTGGATCAGTGCAATGACTGGTGACCTACAGGACACAGATGCATGGATAGGCAACGTAATGAGATTAGTCTTCCAAATGCTTGGTGCTTGTGTAGCAGTAGTTCTAATGGCTGAAGGCGGAGATGTCGCAGCAGCAGAACCAGATATGTGGGGCTTCGAACTTTGGGGCCCTGATGCAGCTGAAGGAGCAGATGTAAACAACATGGATGGCTTCTTGATGATGCTAGGTGCTGGTGCACTGATTGGTGTAATAGCTGGCAGATGTGACGGCTGGATGACTGCTTTCGCAGTTGTCGCACTTGCTGGAAGCCTTGGTGCTGGTGTTGGCGGTGCTGACATGATGGCTACTGAGCTTGTTGGCGGTGGAAACATTGCTGAAGCAGCAAGCCACTGGATAGTAGACGGCGTTGTAATAGGCGTTGGCGCTATGCTAGGTGGAATGCTGGAAGAACAACTCTGAACACTGAATCAATAATTTACAGATTCTGAAAATACGTAAGGCGGGCTGGGGGACTTCGGTCTCCTGGCCTCGCCGATTCTTCTCAAACCCCCCACAGGGCGCTCGCTCTGTGGGGCTTCTTTCGTTTCGGATTTCAACCGACCAATTGTAGGTCTCCCGTTATCTTGTCTACTTCAGACCTAGGACCTGGGCCTATCCCGGCTACAGTAACGGTTCCTGGAGGAATCTCTGTATGTCCTGCATCTTTGACCAGATAGCAGACTAACCCCGCTTTCTTTGCATGACTCAGTATCTTTCGCAGCGATTCCTCATCGGGTGCTTTGCAGACTATCTTCCTTGCACCCTCTCTGCGGTAGCGATCAAGAGAACGTGGTGATTCTTTCTTTGCTCGAATGGTGCACTCCATTACGGCGTGACCACACTGTGCCGCCAACTTACCCTTGGATAACTTGAGGTCTGCTCGGGTCACTAGGACCATGGTGATTTCATCAGTTGGCGACAACTTCACTCACCGCACGACCTCTATTGGTAGTTCTATGACGTGACATAATCTCACCAAGAGGATTGGCAAGTAAGATCACAAATGCGGCATTTCCGAGAGCGTGGAACACATCAAACAGAAGACCGTTCATCAGATATGGGTACAACGTAGAGAAATCATGGTTTAGCAGTATACTTGCAGATACTATCCAATCAAATGCAAATGCCGAGACTACTGACAAAATCATTAGCCGATTCAATGCTATTTTGCCATCAACCAATAATTTGTCTGCAAAAACTGAACCCGCTATACCAACAACACTCCATCCTATGACTTGGAAAATAGTCCAAGGGCCATGTCCAAGGAATATCAAATTGGTACTGAGGGCAACCACACCAGATACTGCGATTGCCCAAGGCGAACGGTAGTATATCCCAACTAGGATTATTGTAACGGTGACTGGTTGAATGTTGGGCAATGGTTGCAGTAGTATTCTTCCTGCAATACAAAAAACCGTTACTAACGCTAGAATCATTAAAGGATTAGAGTGTTGAATTTTCTTTTCACCTTTCAGAATAGCAAATACCAGTGAAGACAAAATTACTATGTTCACAACCAGATCCTGTTCTGGGGTAAGGGCGAAGTTGTGAAAATCGTACATATAGCCCGCTCCTGATGGTCGCTTCATAGTACTTTTTGGAGAAATAACTTAGAAATTATTCCTCAGAAATACTAGGCGGACGGTGTTAGCACCCAACTCAAGTGAGTATCTGAGGTAATCAGGTAGCTGGATGCCCCCACTTGGGCCATCTCTTCATCATGATAAAAGCCCCAATATGTTGACCAATCATCTGCTCCAGAAACACCGTCAATAGTATGAATAAAGGCGCCCATTCCAACATAGTAAGTGACGTCAATGGTGAAGTTTTCTCTAAGTTGCAGTGCTTCCATCACCCTGTACGCGGAGACATTGGGGGCGACTAATATTGGATCAAATGTGATGCTGCCATTCGTCAGTCTGTCAGCTAAATTCGTTGTTTGATTACCCTGGTCTACGAAATCTAAAGTCAGCACAACACTGAGTTCTCCGATTTCTTCTTCCCCTAGTGGTTCGGTTTCCGATGTACAACCAGCAAGGGTTGATGATAAGACAATTAGAAGTGATACAGAAATAATGGCGTTGAAGTTCTTAGACATGGAGTTCCTTTGAAGTAAATCGAGTCTAATAAGTTAGTTGATAACCCCATTCCGATGAATTATTATTCATCGATGATCTTACTGATTTTTTGTTTCAATATCTCACTAACAACTTTCCCATCAGCAGCCCCACCTAACTTACCCATTACTGGGCCCATCAGTGGCCCTATTGCACCTAATCCACGCTCAGTAACGAAGTCTGCGCGATCCGCTAAGATTTGGTCAACAGCGTCTTCCACCGCCGAAGAGTCTGCGGGAGTATAACCATTAGAATCTGCTTTTTCACAGAACCATTTCAGGCGCTTAGGAAATTCCGCTTCTGTATGAGTTGGCCCTTCAATCAGTAGACTGTGGGCCATTGGTATCAATCCTTCGCGGGTAATGATGCCTTCCTCACAGGCGTGAAGAGAAAGTGTGAGAACTGGCATAGGGAGAGTATTTGATGTGTATTTCGTACCTTCAGCAATATCCTCACGGGTATTGTCTAGAAGAGCAGATGCCATGGATTTAGCAGGTATTCCAGGAGTGCCAGTTGGTTCTCCTTCAACAGCGATGACCAAGTCATCATCTAGCTCGGCGCCAATAAGTGCCTGAACTTGATTGTCTGAAATATCGTATGAGCTGAGGCGCTCGATTCTTTGCGCTCGATTTAGTGGAAGATCTCCCCTAATCGAAGACCATCGTTTCTCATCAAGAGTAACTACTGGGATATCGGTCTCTGGATACATGCGAGCACCGCCTGGAAGTGGTCGCATTGCAGTTGTAGTACCATCCTCTGGCGCTCCCTTGCGAATTACGACGTTTCGAACTTCCTGTGAAATTCGATGATAGGATTGGCGGACTCTTTTGATGACCGATTCGAGTGCTAAATCCGCTTGCCATTCTGGTGCAGCGCATAGTACGAAAGCATCGTTTTCTACCAGAGCTAGTTTTGATTGAATCAAATCTACCTGATTCTGTTCTATTCCATAAGCAGGGAGTTCGTCAGAGTGGAAAATCCCCGCGACTCCAGCTAATTTTGCAGCACTTGCTAATTCTCTTCCAAGCCTTGGTAGTTGGGATTCTTCATCATCCATCTCCTTCGTGCCTATCTTTCCTGCAAATCCGGGCAGAATTATCGCCTTTACCAGTGAACCGCGGGCAAGGGCTCTTTCTACCATTGTCGAAGTACAATCATCAAAGGAGGACGTGACATCGTGGAGCCTCATCGGAATTCTATTCTCAACCGCCTTTGCAACTCGATTCTCTACTGGAATTTGGTCATCTCTCCTGTCCGGCGGAAGTAGTGGTAGGTCAGCCTCATCTCTCAATTTATTTGCGAGACGATACATATGCAACTGGCGGGCCATCTCTAACTGGATGATTCGTGGTATCCAATCCAAATCCTGACAACCTTTGATTTCAACTCGATCACCACAGGCGATACTGACGTTCAGATCTTGACGGATTGAACCAAGTCCACGGCGCACCATTCGTGTGTCCCGAAGTAAGGTGCCGAGAGCAAGGGCGGTTTCCTTGGCGTGTTCAGGATTTTGCACTTGAGGGGCTGTGGCAATCTCAACTAATGGAATTCCAAGTCTGTCGAGTGTGTAAATCACTATCTCGCCAGAATCTGTCGGTTTTGTATCGAGTTTTCTTGCAGAATCTTCCTCTAGGCAAATAACATCGATACCCACATGTCCAGAAGGGGTCACAATCGTTCCATCGGTCGCGATTAATGTGGTGCGCTGAAAGCCGCTTGTATTTGAGCCATCGACTACTGTTTTTCTCATCGCTTGAAGGAATGGAACAGGCTTTGCGTCCATCATCGCACTGATAGTTAAGGCCGCTTTAACCGCCGAATCATCATGAGATAGTGGTGGTGCTTCATCCAACTCAATTAAGCCAGAATTTGGGGACTGAACGTAAACGAAAGAGCGGTTTCTACGGGCTTCGAAGCGGGCGGCGACATCGACTTTACCACCCTCACCTCGAGCGGCTCTAAGTCTCCTACCCTCGCGCTTCCATTCTGGCGGAATTTCCTCAATCCCCAATTCGTAAAGAGTACTCGACATCCTAGAATGTAACTTACCCGTGTTCAATTGTTGATGTATTTCTAGGCCGCACATGAAGCCGAGAGCGGAGGGGTCTAACTCTGAGGCTTTGGCCACCTCTCCGTGCGGCTCCCTTGTGCTCACATTCTCCAGCGAAGAGTCATCGCTCATAGGCTCAACGGGCGAAGGAATAGCGCTCGTGTGATATCTCGAATAATTCTCCGCCTTGCAACATTCTCGAAAGTACCTCCTCCACTTGGTACTCGTTAACACCGCGTGTTTCACTACGATTGAGAATCTCAGTTAATTCTGCAACACCCTTTTCACTGCACAAATCACGGATTATTGACCTTACAGTATTACCTGCATTTCTTTGACTAACCGATACCCCCGATGCTAATTCTGACTCGTCTTCAATTCCAGCTTCTTCGCGCCAATGTCTGAAAATTGCAAGTGCCATCTTTGCGTCATCCGCGCTGGCAACGTCTCGAAGATGCATTCTAGCATGAGCCTCTGTCAAGCGGATTAGAGCCTCCAAAGCTCGTGGAGTAATCGGAATCACTTCTGTCTCTGTGTATTGTTGTTGATCACGGCCAAAGGATTGTCGCTCATTTGTATAGTACTCTAAAATCAATGCCTTTGCATCGTCGCTCAAGTCTGGATTGACGGTTCTCTTCGCGTAAGCAATGTATTTTCTCAGGAATTCAACAGTGAGGTGTTGGGAACCATCCACTCCTTCATCAAAGATCACTCCATCATCTGCTTCTCTAAGGTCAAATTCCATAGCTTCGTCCAATTTTGTTTCGCTTACTCCCTGTGTTCTGACTTCCAAAATATGTCTAGCGATTCTCTCATCGTCATCTACTCTCACTTCGTCTCGCAGCATCCAGATTATATCGAATCTCGATGCAAGTGGAGGCGGTAGGCCAGTTTCGTTGAACGAATGCATCACGCTTTCGTTTGCTCCACGCTTTGTGAATCTGCCATCTTTCGGGTTAGCTGCTGCAAGTACTGCACATCGCGTGTTTAGGGTGGCCTTCACTCCGCCTTTTGATACATCCAAGCGCTGTTGTTCCATGGCTGGGTGCATAGTTCGTCTATCTTCTTCACTGATTTTATCGAACTCGTCAATAGCGGCCATTCCTCTATCTGAAAGAGGTAGGATTCCAGCTTCCAAAGCGAATCGGCCACCGCCGCCGAATTCATCTCTCACTGCGGCAGCAGTAAGTCCAGCACCGGACACACCCCCACCAGTAGCAAACATGCCTCGAGGAGAAAGTTTTGACATGTAATTGAGAAGTTGTGATTTTGCAACACCTGGGTCACCCATTAGAAGAATATGGATGTCGCCACGAGAGCGCGTTGCATCTTTGTTTACTCGAGAAACTCCGCCAAATAGTTGCAGAGCAAGACTTCTCTTGACGAAATGAACCACTCCGGTTGCGTAAACCGAAGGCGCGATTGAGTGTTGCATTAATTGTAACAAGTCAGGTCTAGCGCCTACGTCGATTATTGACTGGCGGTCTTCGTCGGAGATTTTTATTTCAGTAAATGGTGTACTCTCGTGTTCAGAACTCACAAGATGATAGATGATGTCAAACATCGGTGTCTTCTTGTTTCTCTTCACCTCAGAATGAACAACAGGAATGACGTTGATTACAACTCTTTGACCTGGAAGATGTTTGTTTACCAAGTCTCCTTCAACCAATACTTGTCCACGAGATGGTTGAGCACCACTAGGTACGTTTTCAGGAACTTCTTGAACCTCAATCCATTGGTTATTCACCATTCGAGAGACGTTCATCACGAGGTTGAAGCGAGTTCCACCAGAGCGCCCGGCTGACTCACCACATCCTGTTTCATCCGGGCATTTTAGCGGTTCTTTCAATTCCCTTTCGTTTTCTTGAATCATCTCAATTGTGTGTCCACAATTCTCACATTGGAAGACCGCTCGATGAATCCTAGGTTTGATTTCACTAATTTTTGTACAAATGACTTCTGCGCTTCGCAACATTTCGATGTCGCGACTCCCCACGTCCCTGAGTTCTCTTCGGCTATCCTTAGGCAACTCACCAACTCGAATTAAGCAATCAAGGTCTTCACCACGCTCACGGCAAATTTCTGTTAGAGTGGTTCTGCCGTTGCTGATTATTTTACGAGGGTCTTTTAGGACATCTTCAGCAAACTCGGGATCGAAGGCTTGAAGTTCGTGGAATGTAATATCAAGCACAGCATTTTCAGACTGCTTGGACAGTAGCAGAACTATCTCCGCCTCTTTTGCTTCAGTGAAGAAAGTCCTCCACCTAGCGGATGAGTCATGTGCTGCCATCGTCATGGATTTCACCGTCGGGCGCGGGACATGAGAACCCGTAGTCTATGAACAAAGCGGATAGTTCACTGGACCCCTTTACTTCCACTGGAAGTTTTGACCGCAACACGTCGACAAAATGAGGACTTGCGCGCTTCCACTGCAAGAATATCGTTAGATTAACGAAGCCCAGAGGAAACCAACCTTGGGATTTATTCAAGCACCGTTGCATAACCGCCCCTTCATGGAACACACGCGGTCAGGAAGTGACATCCTAGTCCGACTAGACCCCGGAGAAGAGATTCACACATCTTTGAAGCAACTGGCGGATGACCTTGGATTTAATGCGGCCGCCATCACAAGTGGTATAGGACGGACTCGTGGAAATCAATATGGTTACATGAACGAGGAGGGAGTTTACCAAAGACGACCATTAGATCATCCATCGGAATTGGTTAGCCTGTCTGGAAACATTGCTCGCACAAAGGAAGGAGAGCCTTTCACACATATCCACTGCTGTTGGTCTGATGATGACAACAATGTTCACGCAGGTCATCTATTCGAGGCGACCGTCCATGTAGTGGCAGAAATTCACATCAGAGTCATGGAACATGCAATGATGACACGTTGCCCTCTTGTTGAATTCGAGTTATTGGGTCTAGAATTTGACTAGATATAATTGGATGGATAATAATGCGAGTTCTTTGGGCCCATGGCTTGGAGGGCAGTCCAAATGGCTCCAAGCCAACTTGGATTTCCGATAACTTAGGTTGGGAAGTTTTGTGTCCAGCCATGAGCGATTATGGTTGGACGATTGCCGAACAAACTGAAGTTATCGCAAAGAATATTGCTGAAAATGAAGATATTGATGTGGTTATGGGTTCATCATATGGTGGGCTCGCTATTGCAAATGCTTCCGAAAGATTTGCAGGGCGTGAGTTGAGATTGGTTTTGCTTGCACCTGCATTTGGTCTTGCAG
Source organism: Marine Group II euryarchaeote MED-G37 (assembly GCA_002457555.1). GTDB lineage: Archaea > Thermoplasmatota > Poseidoniia > Poseidoniales > Thalassarchaeaceae > MGIIb-O1. The sequence goes on along the minus strand of NTJQ01000001.1, from coordinate 91,599 downwards.
AAAATTTCCGTTCAATCGCGGGTGAACAAGGTTTGAATGAATGGGAAAAGACTGGCTTACGACAGTATTTCCATCATGGATTTGGGCATGAGGTGCCATTCGGTTGGGATTTCATTACATCAGCTGATGAGATGTCATGGCCTACTCTGCACCATCCAACTGTAATTCTTCATGGAAACCAAGACGATATCGTTCCTTTGGAATCCTCACGAAAGGTAGCGGAATCGAATGAATTAGTAGAACTGATAGAGGTGGAAGATGGACACAGATTAGCAGGCTCTCTGCATTTCATCCCTCTAGCGGTGCAGAGAGTACTTTCTCGTTAATTGATTAATGAGAACCAAGGAAGTACTCGCCGATTTCTGGATCCGTCAGAATATGCTGTGCGTCGCCAGTATGGACTACTTTACCGTTGGCGAAAATATACCCTCGGTCGGAACGAGCAAGACTCAGTCTAGCGTTCTGCTCGACAATAAGTACGGTGATTCCTTCTTCTCTCAGAGCATCGATTCTTTCGATAATTTGTTGCTGATAGAGGGGGGAAAGTGCTGCTGTCGGCTCGTCAAGCAATAGGAAAGTAGGATTGGAAATTAGCGCACGAGAAATCGCCAGCATCTGCCTCTCACCGCCTGAAAGGGAAGCTGCAAGGTCATGAGTTCGCTGTTGCAAATCAGGGAACATATTCAGTGCACGTTCAATTCTCTCGGCGAGTATAGCGGAAGGAAGTTTGTTTCCACCCATCTGTAAATTCTCATGAACAGTCAAAGAGGGGAATACATTGTTCACCTGTGGAACGTATGCAATCCCTCGATTGACTAACTGGTCAGTTCTCCATCCAGACACTTCTTCTCCCTCATGTTCAACTGTCCCTGAATAATGAGTGGCTATTCCAAAAATTGTCTTGATTAAAGTTGACTTGCCGCAACCATTCGGACCAATGATGGTGACGAATTCTCCCTTATCCACGTACAAGCTAATGTCATATAGAATCTGGACGGAGCCATAACCACTGTTCATTCCATTGATTTCGAGAACTCTGTCGCTCATTCTTCTTCACCTCCTGATTCATCACCTGCAGCACCTAGGTATGCTTCGATAACCTCTCGGTTGCTACGAACTTCGTCCGGAGTTCCCACCATCAGAACCTCTCCCTCATTCATCACGACGATTTTGTCTACGCCTTGCCTGAGAATGAAATCCATATTGTGCTCGATAATTAGAACTGATATCCCGGTTTCGTCTACGATTTGCCTTAGATTGTTGAATATCTTCATCGCCAGCGGCCCCGCTACACCGGCCACTGGTTCATCGAGTAGTAGCAACTTTGGATTGCCCATCATTGAGCGTCCTATGTCTACTAATTTTGATTGGCCACCTGAAAGTTCGCTGGCCATGTTGTGTGCCATGTGTGGAACTTCTAATTGTTCCAACACATCGTATGCGCGAGCAAGACGTTCTTCCTCAGCAGACGAAGATAATTGCAAAATTGACGCTAATGGATTAGGTTTGAATTGTTCACGAGGAGGGACTAGTAGATTTTCAATCACTGTCATTTGTCGCCATAAGCGAGTATGCTGGAAGGTTCGGGTAAATCCAAGATTTTGGATTTGGTCCGGCCGCATATTAGAAGCGTCCTTACCAAAAATCTCGATGTCCCCTGCAGTCTGATTCAACAATCCGCTAATACAATTGAATGTGGTAGATTTGCCACAGCCGTTAGGGCCAATTAATCCAATGAATTCACCTGGACCCACTTCGAAAGAGACGTCCTTTACAGCGACTAGGCCGCCGAATTCCTTTCGGAGATTTTCTACCCTTAGTACAGGTTCACTCAACAACCTCACCTCCATTGGGGCGCTCGGGTCTAACCGGTACTTCTGGAAGTAGACCCTTGGTGTTGAACTTCAATGAAAATAGCATCAAACAGCCAATCAAGAAGAGTTTGAAGTAAAGCATGTCAGCAGATACCACGCCACCAAAGAACGATTCATCGATTGAACGCTGACCAAGAGCAATTGCAGTGAATGAAAAGACCGCCACACCGGCTAAGCCGATTTCAAGAATTCTTTCTGAGCGTATTGCAAATCCGACAAATGCTGCAACTAGGAAGACGCTTACTACTTCCCATGGGCTCAGGATTAGCCACTCAAACAACGAATCAATACGAGCTGCTGTGGTGTGTAGTGGAAGATCTGCAGAGCCTTGTCCTGCGACTAATACATTGAATACGAACTCCATTAAGACGATGATGAATGCTCCAACTACCATTCCTCGATTATTTGATGCGCCACCAATTATGAATGCGGCCCAAACTAGGAAAGTTGAGCGGGCCGGGGACATGAAGCTCGGCTCAAATCCAGTTAGTTTCCAAGCCCAGAAAGCTCCGGCGAGAGCTGCGATTGAGGCACCTAGAGCTAGGCTTGCCGCCTTGTGAGTTAGAACATCGTGACCATGGTGTTGTGCTACCTCTTCGTCCTCTCGGATTGCCTTTAGGATTCGACCCCATGGTGAGGAAAGGATTCTGTTCAATAGAATCCAAACAAGGATTACTGCCACAACGGACATAATCATCAGCAAGAACATGTATGGTGCTGGCTCGCCTAAATTCAACCATTCACCAATCAGATATGCTGGAGTGTTGGTTAGAGTTGGATCATCTCGGCAGGCATCTGGACTAACCCAATTTGTGCCGGGACCAGAGGTTTCTGAGCCGCAGAACCACATGTCTTCGAAAGGCAATGGATAGGAAGAAATTCCTATTGCATTGCCGACCGCTCCAACTCTTAGCAATGGCTCACCTGCGAGTAGTACCCTGACAATCTCACCGAGTGATATTGTTACAATTGCGAAATAATCAGTTCTTAGGCGAGCGGTTGGATATGCTAGCGCCCAACCAAAGGCTGCGGCTAGCAGTAGGGCAATCAATAGTGCCGGTAAAATCGCCCAATCATACCCGTGAAGGTTCTCTGGAGCAGTGAGAATCCCGACAGTTATTGTTCCAATAGCGACGAAGAAGATAACACCGAAGTTGACCATTCCTGTATATCCGGTGTGTAGATTGAGAGAGAAAGACATCAGAATGAAAATTGAGAGAGTTAGTAGAACGTTGGATACCTGTAGTACCTTCTTGAATCGGAAATCATCAGACTCAGCAATTGGTAACCAGACTAAGAACAATATCAGAATGAACATCAACAAACCGAAAAGAATCCAAGAACCAATTGGACTCTCCCTTCCATAACTTCGCAGGTTCTGCTTATCGTCTGCTGAACCTATTGGCAGTCTCTCGAGGATGTTGGAGTATAGCTTGCCAGATTCTGTACTTACCTTTGTGGTAAAACCACTAGATGATTGAGATATTTTTTCTCGAATCTGCTTGACAATTTGGTCATGTTTCCTATCGAATTCTGACCAGCGAAGTAGAATTTGGGTCTGTAATTTACTGAATTGAATTGAAATTGAGGAGATCGCCTCGCTTATTTTCACTGTGACATTTTGTGAGCCCTGAGTTTCGTATTTTCCTTGTAATATAGAAATTCCTTCATAGATTGAATAGACCCAAAGTAAGACGAATGCCCATGGCCAAAGGATGTCCCCTAGGTCAACTATGAAATTGACCATATCAATTTCAAAGTTCATTTGATTTAACCAGGATTCATTCATATCCGAAACTGCGTTTGTGGTCCATATCTCAGCCTCTGCAGGTGTCAATCCTTCGGGAGGTGACTTTTGACTCAACAAATCTGATTCATCCAACGGGGAGTCTTCCAATAGCAAAGTTCCATCATTCCTACCGGTCAGAACTGCTAGATTGGTGTCTACGAATTCGTCGTCCTGACAAGTATCCCCGCAACCCTTTGCGAACGAATTTTTCGCTACGAAATCGCTAAATCGATGGAAAGCGTATGCTGCTATTGCAACGGCGGAGAAATTTTGCATCTTGTCGGTTCTATTTCTCCACCAGTGATGTATTCCAAATATGCCGGTTGGTAAAATTGCCAAAATGGCTGTGACCTTGTCTGATTTTTCGGGGTCGTATTCTTTTCGTTTTCTAAGACGATCGATTTTCCATTTCTCATATGCATCGCCAATACCTTCGGGCATAATCATCAAAATCGCGACCAAGAAGATGTACGGCATTACGCCATCCAGTGCAGAATAATTTGAACGTCCAAGAGGCGAGCCTATCCCAATCAATACTGGAGAGGATAGTGCACGCACAAATCCAACAACCAGAGACCCAATTACCGCTCCAGGAATGGAGCCGATTGTTCCGAGAACTATTATCGCAAAGGATGGTAGAAGGAGAGTGAATGCAGTTTCTGGATTAAATCTTAGAGTCAAAGCAAAGATTGCACCGCCCATTCCTGATATTCCTGCTGAGAGAAAAGCACTCGTCATGTGTACTCTCTCGACATTGATTCCACTGCTTGCAGCCAATTCTGGGTTATCTGCAACCGCCCTCATTCTCCTGCCTAGGCGAGTTTTGTTCAGGAGTAGCATCAACAACAATACTGCTGAGAACATTACCACTGGTACGGCACCTTTGTAGTAGGCATAATTGGTTGTAGCTTGAGTTACACAATCAGCAGTAGTGTCGTAGATTTCGATAGCGGGTTTTGAGGTATCACTGACTATTCTAGTTAGTACCGGTTCGCCGGTAGTTTCGTCTATGGTTTCTTCACAGGTCCATTGTGTGTAGGTTCTACCCTCTTCGAGATTTCTTTCTCCTAGGTTGAAGCGCATCTTTGTTGTTGGGAGTTCCCAGCGAAGATTCGGCATTCGCCAATCTCCTTCTGGCTCGAACATGTTTCTTCCCGCGCCGAATCGCATGTAAGTCAAGGCTCGAAGAATTAACGCAACACCAAGAGATGCAATCATCATCACTTGTGGGCTTGCTTGAGTTTTGCGAAACCCTTTGTAGACCAGGCGATCAATGATGATTCCAGCAAAGCCGGTTAGGATGAATGCGGCAATCAAAGTGAATGCCAATACCGACCAAGTCAATACTCCTTCTTTGGTTGTAGAAAGACTGGTCATAGGAAAGAAATAGTCTGTCCAAATCATAATCATCGAGAGATACATTCCAATCATGAATAATTCAGATTGAGCGAAATTACCGTATCTCTGAACCTTGTAGGTCAGAGTCAAACCAATGGCAATCGCCAAGTAAGTCGAAGACCAAGTGAGAGTGCCTGTAGTAATCGATACTAAATCAAGTGTGAATCCAGCGCTTGCACCAAGTCCTTCGAGTAGTAAATCAAGAGAATAGAAGGTTACTGCTACCATGAAAAATGGTGATAGAAGGAGGGCAAACATCCGATATGGACTACTTGGAACATCATCAAAAATTACCTTAATTACAACAAAACCTGCTGTAATTGATTCGATTAACTGAATCAACCACACCATATCATTAGGCAGTGTATCTCCTAATAGCATGTCTAGGAGATTCAGAGATCCGTAGCCATTCAGAGTACCAAGGAAATTCGCATCAACGAATAGTAAGACTGCGAATATGATTCTTCGAACCCCTCTAGGGAGTTCAGAAAAATTTTCTCGGGCATCGTGCAGCATACTACTACACGTACCCTAAGTTTACAGGAATAAAAAGTTGGGGCAGTGCGGCGGGAAAATCCCGCCGCACTGCTTTACGTTCCATATCAAGCGGTTGTTACGCCGTTGACTGGATCCCAGTTTCTTGTACAGTCGTACGATACTGAATCATCGCTTGCATCGTGAGAGAACTCACCGATACAGTATCCAGACCCAGGTACATCTCCATTCTGCATGAAGCTCAGGGAACCGCTAGCGCCGTTCCAGCCTTGACCTACTGCCATTACTGCCATTCCAGCGTCTAGACCTGGTGTGGTCAGTGCTGTGAAAGCAGCGAATGCCATGATCGTGACCGCGTCGAATGCTTCAGCGGTATAGATACCGCCCGCACAATCTGGGCTCATTCCACATAGGTATGCAAAAGTCAGAGCAACTTCACCAGGTGCGCCTACTGCTGCTGGCTTAGATGCAATTACACCATCTACCAGAGAGTTATCCGACATTCCTGCCGCCAGTCCTTCTTCTGCAACTCCATCGCCACCGTAGATAGCTCCAGAGTATCCCTGAGAAGCCATCTCTTCGATGATCATTGCACCATCAGATGCATATGAGACAAGGAATACAGATGTACACCCATCGTCCATAACTGACTGTACTGCTTGAGTGAAGTCAGTTGTGAGCTCGTCGTATCCAATCTGGTTGCAGATATGTGCTGCATCCATGTTGGCAACGAATGAGTCCGCTAGTCCTGAACCGTACGAGTTGGTCATGTGCACTACTGCGATGTTGTCCTGACCATCTGCTGTTGCAACAGCAGCCATTGCTTGACCTTGCAGAGCGTCGCTTGGTACGACTCTGAAGAATCCAGGGTATGCTGCTGCATCAGTTAGGGCAGGGCTTGTGCTCGCGTATGAAATCTGAGGGATTCCAGCAACTGACAAGATACCGTTAGCACCCATAGATGCACCGGAACATGCTGCTCCTATTGCACCCCATACACCCGCGTCAACGAGTGATTGAGCTGCTGATGCACCCATAGTTCCGTCGCATCCGGAATCTGCGTATACGAGTTCGAACTGAACTCCACTGCTGTATCCGATTGTGTTGGCTAGGCCAAGAGCAATCTGGGATGCTGCAACGAATCCAGGTCCGTATTCTGCAATAGGTCCGGTTGCGTCGTTCAAGAATCCAATCTTGACTGTAACTCCAGTGAACGGTGCTGCAGTTACTCCTGCGTCACTACCAGCGTCCCACATTCGGTCGCAGTTGAAGTACTCGCCGTATGTTGGTACGTGGTGGAATGTACAGACATCGTAACCTGAGCCACCGACATCACCGTTGTCTAGGAAATTGTGTGTTCCACTCTCTCCAGCATAGCCGTCACCGACCATGTCGATGTGCGTAGCCATGTTTGCGCCATCTTCGTGCATTGCAGCGTGACCGATCATCATTACTGCGTCATATGCTTCTGCGGTGAAGATACCAGTCGAACAGACTGCGTCTGCTGCACAAGCGTCAGTGAAAGCGGTTGTACCGCCAGCTGCGGCTGCTCGAGGTCGTGTGACCTGAATGCCGTTAGCTGCTGCAGGCTGTGTGTAGTCGTTCAGTGCTGCTTCTCCAGCCATACCGTCTGCGCTGAAAATTGGGATTGTTGCACCCATTACAGCCATAGTCTCTACGATCATTGCACCATCAGAGGAATACGATCCTAGGAATACTGAGTCACATCCAGCGTCCACAACTGCCTGAACAGCAGCTTGGAAGTCGGTTGCGGTCTCTTCGTATCCGGACTGTAGACATACGTTATCTGCGCCTAGGTTGGCTGCGACTGCGTCTGCTAGACCTGCACCGTAGCTGTTGGTCATGTGAACAATAGCGGTGTTGGATACTCCGCTTGCTCCAATCATGTCAGCTGCGGCTTGACCCTGTAGTGCGTCACTTGGTACAATTCTGTAGAAGTGAGGGTATGCAGTGGCGTCGCTTAGTGCTGGCGATGTGCTAGCGTAGGATACCATTGGGACTCCTGCAGCCGAAAGGACTGCGTTTGCACCCATTGATGCTCCAGAGCAAGCTGCACCAGCTACTGCAACAACTCCAGCGTCCAAAAGGGACTGAGCTGCTGTACCAGCCGCTGTACCGTCACATGCAGAATCTGCCTCAATTACCTCGAAGATGTAGTCATCTCCCATTGCGTTGAGGTCAGCCATAGCTGCTCCCCACGCGAAAGTGAATGGAGCTGCGAACTGGGAAATTGGACCAGATGCATCGTTTAGGAATCCTAGCTTGATAGTAACAGCAGGGCTTCCCTCGAACATCGGGTTATCGGTTCCCATATAGTGAGCTGCGATCTCATCGACAAGTGCGTTAGCAATGTCGACGTCGAATCCAACTGCATTACCGTTCTCATCGAGGTTCTCGAATGGAGGGTATGCTGTGTCGGAACAGAACTTCAGCGAACCTGCCTCTAGAACTGCTGTCAGGGTTGAATCCTCGCTTAGTTCTGGGTAGGATGTAGCGGTATCCGCGTCGCGGTCGTCGGTTAGGACGACTGCTCCATCGAACCACTCGCCAAAGATAGCGTCGTACTCACCGGAATCAACGATTGCAGTAATAGCAACGTTGAGTGCGCCAAGTAGCTCGCCTGAATCTTCACGTACTGCGATTCCGAAGGTCTCGTCAGAGAATGTGGTCATCAGGTCGCCGGAAAGAGCAAGCACAGGGGAGTCTCCCATAGCGTAGTCTGCCTCTCCGTTTGAGACGGCTGCTGTTACCGATGGGAAATCATCGTAAGCAACAATTGTAGCCATAGCCAAATTTTCGTTGGCATAAAGATCGGATGTAGTACCAGACTGTACAGCAATGGTTGTACCAGCTGCGTTCAGATCTGAGACGTCCGAGATTGACGCGGAACCTGCAGCACCGATTACACCTTGGCTACTTGTGTAGTAACCGCGAGTGAAGTCGACAACTTGGTCGCGCGCATCCGTCTTTGTCATGGCAGAGATTATGGCATCACACATCTCACCGTCGTTCAAGTTTGGTATAATTGGGTCCCATGCGGAAGTAACGATATCCGCGGACAAATCGTCCGCCGGATCCGCTTCCCAATCATCCCCACCCAGACAGCCTGCGAGTGATGCCGCAAGCATACTGAGTGTCATCAGCATTGCAATCATTTTTTTATCTAACATAGCGAGTCTACGCTCCTTAGCCCTCTTTCGTGGTAATGTGGACGTTATAGTAGTTCTCTTATTGGATTCGGTAGAATCTATTTCCCGTAGTTTTTCTAAAATGGCTCACTACTTCCCATTTTCGTAATTTTTCTTCGATTTTTTTGCAAACATTAGAAAAAATAACAAAATCTACACATAGGTAGTATGTATATAATCAATATAATAAATTTAGATTTAGTAATTAGTAATTTTGATACCGATTTAATCATCAACCTTGAACCATTGGTTAGACTGTGGATGACTCCCCGATGGACTACGCAACCAGCGGGGTCGATATCGATGCTGAAGGCGCTGCGATTGCCAGCCTAATCGGTTCTCTAAGTGGTTCTGTCAGAAAGCCGGGGACTCGAGGTGCCCCTGTACCTTTACCTGGTGGATTTGGAGGTATCATCGAGTTTGGAAGCTCTCGATTGGCCCTAGCAACAGATGGAGTGGGTTCTAAACTTCAATTGGCGAATAAACTTGGTCGGTATCAAGGGGTTGGAATTGATTGCGTAGCAATGAATGTGAATGACTTACTTTGTGTGGGAGCAGAACCTCTAGCATTCGTAGATTATATCGCAGTGCCAGAAACCGACCCAGAAACTCATTCCGTTATCGGTGGCTCCCTTGCAGAAGCATGCCGTCGAGCGCGGATTACTCTTGCAGGAGGGGAGACGGCAACGCTTCCAGGCATAGTAACTGAATTGGATCTCTCAGGTACTGCTCTTGGATGGTTCCCTGCTGGTGAGGCAATAACCGGTGAAAACCTAGAGGCGGGTGATGTCATAATCGGTCTACCGAGCAGTGGAGTTCATTCCAATGGCTACACATTGCTGAGAGCAATTATCGAGAAGTCTGGTTTGTCACTAAGCGATACTGCGCCGTTCGATACGAATCATCTGGGAAGAGAAATCGAAGGCGCGAGTGAATCCGGTGCAACCTTGGGAGAAGTTCTGTTGAATCCCACTAGAATCTACGTTGACCCAATCATCGATTTGATTGATTCATGTCGGAAAGGGACTGCCCCTTGTGCCTCTGGAGATCTCAAGGCAATTGCACACATTACTGGTGGTGGCCTATCGAATTTATTGCGATTACACGATAGTTTGGGGTGGCATATTTCGAACCCATTACCTATTCCACCTGAATTCAATTGGATGGCTGAAACTGGACCTGTTGAAAAATTGGAAATGCATAGAGTATTCAACATGGGAATGGGTATGTGTATCGCTGTATCTGCAGAGGTTGCTGAAACCGTTGAAAATTGGCTTACTGAGAGGCTGTCTGGCACTAGAATAGTAGGAATTGTATGCGATGATGGTCATCGAGTAACTCACGCTGATTCTGAGATTGTTTTCGAGCACTACTGATTCACATGCGAGAGTAGTCAAGCCAATGTGTGAGTGTTGACTCGCGATGCCGTGGAAAACAATCTACCGCCCGATTGGCCGGGCCTTGTACACAGGGAAGGAAGGACTCTGACAAGGGTCACTGATTTACCCGATTCGAACAAAAAGGGGCCAAGTTCGAAAAATGCTGGCTTCGTATTTCATAATCCTGCGATGGCGGGGTCGAGAACTCGTAGCGTACTCTTGATGGCGCATGCGATTGAATCTGGAGTTCTAGGGGATTCCAAAGTTCGAGCTCTTGACGGATTGAGTGCTTCTGGTTTGAGAGCCAGAAGATGGTTGAACGAATTGCCAGAAGAGGCATCATCCCGTCTTATCGCAACAGTCGGTGATATGGACCAAAATGCATTGGATTGGGCTATGGCCACCGAGTCAGAATTTTCATCTGAAAATGGAGAATTGGTTCCTCTCTTAGGAGATCTACGAACCAGTGTTTTATCTCAAGGATGGCACTGGATTGATATCGATCCTTTTGGCTCACCTGTTCCTTTCTTAGATACCGCGATTCAGGCTCTTGCTCGACGTGGGGTATTGGAAGTTAGTGCAACTGATACCGCTGCATTGAGCGGCTCTTCAAAGAATCCACTAATGCGCAGATATGGTGCTAGGGTGCGTCTTGACAAACTCAAGCACGATTCTGGTCTACGTGTTCTGATGGCAACAGTCGCGCGCGCTGCTGCGCGGCACGACCGTAGTATCGAACCTCTTCTTTCAATTTGGGATTCGCACCATCTTCGGGTTTCGGTTCGGGTGAGGAAAGTTATGCAGGGAGCGAATGATGTGGAGGCATCTTTGGGTTGGCGAATTTTTTCTCCTACCAAGGATGAAGTGGAGGCGTCGATTTCTGCTGGATTCTTGCCGCCAGAAGATTCCGGTGAGTTACCGATTCGTTGTTTCCTTCCGCTTTCACACCCAGTCGCTCGAGAAGATTCCAGGGTATCGGGTCCGATGTGGATTGGCCCCATGGGTGATGCTGAAACTATGGCTTCTATGACCGAAGAAAAAGTGCTACAAATGTGCGCGCCAACTTTCGATGAGGTCGATATTGCTGGTTGGTCACAAAAGGATTTTGAGGCTGAAAATCGAAGGCTCGTAAGAGCAATTCGTCATATCTCCGAAGAAGCAACCGCGATTTCTGGACATCATCTGATAGCGGTTGATGAGTTGGCGAGTTGGCAAGAAAAGGGATCGCCCCCCAGTCCTAGAAGAATGGTTGACTTATTACAACAAAAAGGCCACAGTGCGGCGATTTCCCATTATGCGGAGCCCTCATTGAGGACAGACGCTCCTTGGGCTGATATCGTCGCCGCATTGAGAGAGATTTCAGCCGCCAATGTATGACATCTCAATTCTTGGCAAGGCTGAAGTTTCCTCTGAGCGTAATTCGGAATATCTGTCGGCGCGGCGTCGCCAAATAGCTGCAATTGCCGCCGTAAGATCACCTCTCTCTACATCGTGAATTAGTGCCCGAAGATCATGTCCTCCCGAAGCGAAGAGGCAAGTGAAGAGGCGCCCGTCAGCAGAAATCCTAGCCCGAACGCAATCTCCACAAAATGGTTCACTGACTGAGGAAATCAAACCGATTTCTCCTGAGGCGTCTGAGTGACCCCAACGTACTGCTACGTCGGAAGACCGTTCGGATTCAAGCGGAACCAAATCGAATTCCTTTTGCAGATGATTTAGGAGATCTTGGCTAGAGATTACTTCTCCTAAAGTCCAACCATTCGTACGGCCAACATCCATGAATTCAATGAAGCGAACTATTACTCCTGTACCTCTAAAATGATGTACCATTTTGCTCGCTTGTTCTTCATTTACTCCTCTCTTGATTACACAATTTACCTTGATTGGGGACAAACCCGCCTCTCGTGCCGCTTCTATTCCGTCTAGAATCTGGGTGACTGTTACTGAAGAGTCGCTCATCTGCTGGTGTACGTCTTCGTCAATAGCGTCTAAACTGATTGTAACTCGCTTCAAACCTGCCTTTGAGAGGTCCTTAGCATGGCGTCGTAGAAGTGAACCATTTGTAGTTAGAGCAACGTCGACTCCTACGTCAGACAGTCGATTCACTAAATCAGAAAGGCCTGGTCTTAGCAATGGTTCCCCGCCAGTTAACCTGACTTTATCCAAACCAAGGGGGACGCAAGCCCTCACGACCTTTTCTATTTCCTCAAATGAAAGAAATGCTCGTCGAGGAAGGAAAGTATGTTCGTCACCGAATCTCTCTCGAGGCATACAATATGGACAACGAAAGTTGCATCTGTCGGTCACCGAAATGCGCAGATCACGAAGTTGTCTTCCTAGCCGGTCGGTGACCTCCTGCTGCGCCATGACTTATGCACATACCTAATGTCTCAAAGGCTTGCTGATGGAGTTAGGAGACTTAGCGAGTTGATTTGTGCTTTAGTTTCGGTTTGTTTACCATCGTCTCGCCCGCAGGTTGAAGACGGATGGGTGTCTGAAAGGGTCGAAGGGAATGCTAGCCATTACGCCAAAAGCTCGTGAAATGCTTGACTCGTTCGCCGAGCAAGCAGACCAATCAGATTTGTCTTTACGTGTCGAAATCGTCGGCAGGGGGCCGAAAGGTTTCCAGTACGATTTGCAGTTCGTTGGGACTGAGGGAGGCTCTGAAGATGATTACATCAACGAGGTCGATGGAATAACCGTTCGAATTGCAGCTAGGAGTGTTCAGTATCTCGACGGTGCGACTCTTGACTTCAAGGAGACCTTGATGGGTGGAGGATTCTCGTTTGATAATCCCAATCCCATGTGGGTTGATGAATTGTCTCAGAAAGTCGCTGAAATCATCAACAGTGAAGTGAATCCAGCGGTTGCCAGCCACGGTGGCGTTGTCGAACTCGTAGGTGTTGATGAAGATAAAGCAATAATCGCCTTTGGAGGCGGGTGCCAAGGTTGTGGTATGGCAGATGTAACACTAAAGCAAGGTGTTGAGGTGATGATTAAAGAAAAGGTTCCTGAAATTATCCAGGTTATCGATTCGACAGATCATGCAGCAGGGACCAATCCGTTTTACTGAATGGAATCAGTAGACCATTCTGACTTCATCGTCATCGTCTTCGGGTGCTGGTAGAGCGTTTGCTTGCGCCCGCTCAAATGCCTCGCGTACTCTCTCCTCTATAGCTCGAGCATCTTCGAGAAGTCCTTTGACTGGTATCTCCATATCTATCAGATCACAAACACCCTCGATTGCTAGTAATGCGGCTCGTGCATCGGGATACATTGGGTTACATTCTGCTAAAAGCGCAGTGACGTCTAGGCCTCTGCGCTCACCTTCAGCAATTAGGTAGCCGGAGATTCCGGAGACGATTCCTTGTTGGATTCGCTGAATGTTGGAGTTGTCAAGTGCATCTCGGCCTATTGCGGTTGAAGAAACACCCCACAAATCGCTTTCTTCCTTGATCCCCAAATCGTTACTTACGACTCCGTCGATTACGATTAACCTGTCAAAGCCTCCCTTGGTGAACCATTCTAGGACTGTCTCTCCAAAGTGGACATCATTCTGCGGAGGAAATTGAATTTCTGCAATAAATATCCCGAGTCCGTCGCCCTGATAGACTCGCACTGGATGTTTTGGGACTGATTCATGAATAAGAGCAATTGCAGGAAACTCAGGATGGAGAACGGTCCCCATAGGATCGAGGTCAAGTGTCTGAATGATGTGAGACATAGCAATTACCCCCACCGAACCGACTGTCGAAAAGCCACAAATTGCTGTACCGCCAAGAGTTGTTGGGTCTGCAGAAGAGTGCAGAACCAATGGGTAACCCGAGTTGTCGTGTGAGGTCATCGGACATCGGCTGATGTCGAAGAGTCTTGAACCAAACGGTCGCGAGTGGTAGAGAGGCGGAGAATCATACGGGCTGATTTTATTGATATTATTTTGAGGTTTATTTTATCAATTAGTGATTGATCGGCGACTTGTTAGTATGTCAGAGGAAGATAACGGCGACATTGGAAGAATCATAATCAGGGTCGGCTCAACTGAAGTGGATTTGACGGGATCATCTCGCGAAGTTAACGATTCATGGCTGAAACTCAAGGAACAGGATACCTGGGCATCTGCGCTATCAAAAATCCGAACCGCTAGACAAGACGCTATTGAAGCCGCGCGTAAATCCCTCAACGAAACCGGAGTGCCAGAGCGAGGTTCTGCGTTTAGAAGACTCCTTGAAAATTGTAATATCTTCAGAACTGGAGATGTAATTCTGGCCGCAATTCACTATCTTCGCTCAGTTGAAAAAGAGGATAATACCCCTCCTAGAGAAGTGAAGAAATTGATTGAGGATTCTGGTCGTTGGACAGATGAGGAATTAGAGAAGTGGAACGTTTCACTATACATCAATAGAATGTTGGATGATTCCTCGTCTAGAGGACGTCCGGCCTTGTTGACCTTTCCACAAGGCACCGATAAGAACCGGTTTGTGATACTTACAGACGCTGGTAGAGATCATCTGGAGAGGCTATCGTCTTGAGCGAAGAAAATTCGGAATTAGAGCCAAAAGATTGGTCTTTCACCTCCCATGTTGGAGCTGACCTTCGTGGAATTGACCTGGCGGGGGCTAATCTTCGTCGAGCCGTTTTTGATGGTGCTGATTTGGAAGGTGCTGATTTGTCAGGTGCCGATCTTCGGAGGGCCTCCTTCAAACGTGCTAATCTGATGAAGGCCGCGTTTGATGACGCAGATATGCGAGATGCGAGTTTTGTCAAGGCTCGAATGAATCTGTCAAATTTCCAAAGATGTCGCCTCGATGGTGCTGACCTACGTGGGATTAGAGGGCGCTACGCCATCTGGAGAGAGGCGAATTGGTGGGAGGCTACTATGGATGATGATCTACGCAATGCGCTGGGAAAGAAGTGGCCAAAACCCGGAACGGATTAGTTTGGAGCCATTTTTGAAAGACCTTCTCGCATCCAGTCAGGGACTGTTATCTTCTTCTTCACATCACTCATATCCACACATACAGTAACTTGATCTGCAGACCAACAAAGAGTTCCTTCTTGATTTCTAAACTCAATCCTCCAAGTGATTGAGGTCTCTCCAATTTTTGGAACTGTAATTGTACAATCTACTGCGTCGCCATATGCTAATGGGTGGCGGAAATTTGCTTCGGAGTGAACAAGTGGAAATCCTATCTTGTGCTCTCTCAGAATTTCGTTATAATGCATACCGCACGAGTACTCCCATGATTCTTCGTAAAATCTGTGAGCTAAGTCCCAAAATTGAGGATAGTAGACAATCTTGGCCATATCGACCATCGGGAAGTCGATTCGCCTACTCGAGGTAAAAGCCATGTATCGCCATAGATGCAAGAGAAATGAATATGTCGACTAAAGAATAGTCAATCATTCCCGCCTAGTATGAGAAAGCATCCATTGCATTATTTCTGGATCAGAATAGATTGCAAACCAACCCCCATGTTCTCCGCCGACAACTGTTTGGAATTCAATCTCTGCACCAAGATTACTCAAATTTTCGGCCATCTGGGCGGCCATACTGTATTCTGAGGTGCTGTCATTTGTACCGTGACTCATCCATACGGGCAGATGAGCAATATCCTCTGCTAATGGTAAATATGAGTAGGGCTCATGATGAGGAGTCAGTGGCATAATTGCTGCAAAATAATCTGGAAGTGCAGCAGCTACGATGAATGTGCCTCTTCCTCCCATACTCAAACCAGTAAGGTATACTCTATCATCGTCTACATTCAGATTTCCTTTAACGTCTTCAAGGACATCTAATGCCTTCTTTGGGTCCCAATCAATTTCCAATTTCGAGGGTCTAACAATAATGTATTTGTCATCATCAGGGACATGAAAATTATTCGCCATCATGTTGTTGAAAAATACCGAGTCAAGCAATTGACCGTGGAGATAGAGGAATAACGGATACTCATTGCTCGCGTTGTATCCAGCAGGAACTTTTACCGAATAAGTGTAGCCACACTCGTAATCAAGGCGTTCATCAACGACTGCTTCTGACTCATTATCTAATTCTATTGAGGCGTATGAAACATCAGTCAAACCATCTACTGCGAGCCATTGGCCGGCTTGGATATCCGGCCATGAAGAGGGATTAGTTGTTGGATTAAGTCCCTCTGTAGCCGTCACATTACATGGAGGAATTGCGATTGGTCCGGCTTCTTCTTCTGGCCGCTCAGTCTCTTCTTCTGGTCTATCTGAATCAAAGGAACACTCTTCTCTTTCCTCGAACCATGTTCCGCCTCTATCTTCGCAATCCCTTAGAGTGATTTTCGTAGATTCGTTGGTCTCGTTTGGTAAATCTTCCCTTTCAATATCTGAAATTGGGTCTTCGGACGCTTCTGTTTCGTCGTCTGAGGCACAGCCAACAAAACTGCAAGATAGTAGTAGAATAGTTAGAGCCAACGCTATACTACGCATATGATGACGTGAATAATTTGCGTTATGTAGTATTGTATTGTGAAAAGTTTCCACATTCTGGTGAAAATGGCGGACCCACCGCGATTCGAACACGGGTTTGAGGCTCCGCAAGCCCCAGTGATATCCAGGCTACACTATGGGTCCAGCGTGTTTTCGACCGATGACTTCTGTATAACCCCGACGGTGGGTAAAATCACATTGAAAGGGGCAGAACAGTCTTCCAACGAGGCTCTGCAAGTTTCTTGGCATTGGGAGCAATCCTAGTATTCTTGGTCTTGTTGGTGAGGATTCCATGCATACCCTCGACTGAGAATTTTACCCTTAATTCGACCATTCTATCTCTTTCCGCTGCAATCATCTGGTCGTCATCCAAGTCGATGCTGCCCCCTGCTTCATTTCCGGCATTTGTAATGCTCAAACTGTTGCCTTCCATTCTGGCCCGAGGAGAGAAATCGAAATCGTTTGGTTCGTTCATTAAGACATCGACATCGACAATCAGTCGATTTCTTACCGAGGCCTTCTTGACTTCGATTGAACGTACCATCGAAGCCTTCCAATGGCTTTGGGTTGAAAGGCCTTATCCATCGAAAATGAGAGATTATGCTGTGACTTCACTGACCCTTGGAATCAGTAAAGTGTAATCTATGGTTAGAGTCCAGTCATTTCCAGAGTCTGGATCTACTTCGTCAATTAGAATATCTGGATCGCATTCATCGGCCGTAATTACCCAAATCCATTCGCCTTGCCCGAACCTCGCTCCAGCCTCGTTGAGAAGAGATTGTTCTAGGCTATCCGAACTATCGGCACTTACCGTATATCCGCTATCAGGCCAAGGATTCAAGTCGCCTCTGTCTATACTCGCTGTTGCATTTAGTGTGACATTGTCGTGGGTGGTCTGAGCACTTGTCGACCAACCAGTCATTGGAATATTTAGTCGGAGTGTAAAATTATCTTCCGGCCATTGAATTGGTAATAAATCTCGGTCGAGAACTAAGGTTGCATTGACCTGCATAATTCGTGCCCCATTGGTACGAGAACCAACTTCTCCGGGAATATGTTGGTGAGTGGTGCTATCTCCCTGTTCAGTATATCCTGACCATTCATAGGTTAGGTGTTGTTCTTCCCAAACCACATTGAACATTCGACTAACCACCATCAAGCTCCAAATTTCTGTGCTTGTGGCGCCGTTATCGTCTACTACAGTTAGCGAACCTGTTTGGTTTCCAGAATCTGTGTAAATCACTTGAACAGAAGAAGACGTAGAATCTGCATCATTTGTTGGATCACCATCGCCATTTCTGTCGAATCCAAGGTCGAGGTCCCAAATGAATTCAACACCCCCTCCTTCTGAATCAAAGGATGCTGAGGCATCGATAGTCGCAGTCTGATTGGTACGAACATAGCCCGGTTTTTCGATTACGATGGTTGGTGGAGAGTTTACAAATATGGTAATCGAAGCACTATCGCTTTCCCCACGGTCGTTAACAACAACTACCTCAATGTCGTGATTGCCGGCTTGCGTGAATGTGTGGAAAGCGATACCAGTGGTGGTCGTCCTCGTTTCTCCGTCTCCAAAGTCCCAAACATATTCGTCGATAATTGTCGGCGATGGTGTGCTTGAAGACCTGGCGTCAAAATTAACTGATTCACCTAGATTAATCGAGGTTTGGTCTGCGGAAATTTCGGCAATAGGAGTTGACGATGCCAAGCCGGTGCATCCTGCTAAAGAGGTAAGCAAGAGCAGGATGGATAGTGATACGGCTCGCCCGGCTTCTAACCCCATTATACATATGGGACAGAGAGAGACAAATAGGTATGACGGATTTATTTCCATCACCAATGAAGTTCAAGGAGGGCCTCTCATTCGTGAAGTCATGGTCGGAGCTATGCTAGCCGGATACAGGGTTCTCGGCTTCGACCTAGAGACTACAGGATTGAACCCTCGAAGTGACCGGATTGTGCAATATGCATTGATTGGTAGTGACGTTGATGGTTCACACATTAACCAAACCGCCCTGGTAAATCCTCGTCGCTCAATACCTCCTGAATCTTCTCGAGTACACGGTATTACTGACGAGGATGTGAAAGGAGAAAATGATTTTTCTGAACATCTTCCTGAATTAATCAAATTGATTTCTGACGCTGTTATAGTTGGGCATAATGTTTCAAGATTTGATTGGAGATTTCTTGAGTTGGAATGTATGAGGGCAGGGTTTGAAGTCCCTGTGCCAAGAGCAATTATTGACACCCTAACCTTGGCTAGGAAACTGCGAATCCCTGGCCGTCATGCATTGGGGTCTCTCTGCGCGCGTTACGATATCAACATCGCCCGCGCGCACCGTGCTGATGCGGACGCAGGAGCAACCCTGCTGTTACTTTGGTCGATGATGCAAAGTCATCCAAAGGAATTCAGAGGCGGGCTGGATGAATTACAAGATATGTTATCTGGAAATCTAGGTAATAGCGGCCGTTTAGGACCTAGTTTGGTTGACTTGGAGCCGGTCGATGATACGAATGGAAGATTGCGTCATTCAGACCAAGGAATTGTCATCGCCTTCGGAAAACACAAAGGTAGGACGCTTCAAGAACTGCAGAAGATCGACAAACGCTACTTGGACTGGTTATCTTCACCGTCTTCGCCTATTTCTTCGAACACCGTATCAGAATTACTTCGCAACCAACGTGAGTAATCGCGGGCGTGTCCTTCGTTCATTGGATTCCACGCTAATATCTCGCACCAATCACCAAGATGTGCAATGCGTCCGTCCATTCTAGCGCTGCCAAGGAAAATGGCTCCTTCATGACCAGAGTCAAGTAGTTCGGACAGATGTACCAAGGCTTGATCGCGAAGGACCGCACCGAATTTGTGGTCTGAAGGGGCTAATTCCCCTTCATTACCGACTGGTGGCATTCGTTGGAATAGAGCCGCTCCGGCCTCACGGTCAAATCGAATGACTTGAACCACCTCATCACGGAACATATGACCTGGTGAGAGTGTGCCATCTCGACGAGCGGCCCACCAAATTGGGCACCACGCCTTCCACTCACACCAGCCACACTGCTGGTCGCCGGGCGTGGCGGGAAGAGGTGTCGTGGAAGGGCGCATTCCTTCCCATGCCTCTAATGCCGATTCCAATACGTCTGGACCATCGGCTTGGTGAACTGTTTGGTTTGAAGAGTACCAGCCTTCCGCGACTACGGTTGGATGATCGGGATTATTCTGTTTCAATAAATCTCGATAGAACCTTAACTGGCGACTAACCTTTTCATTTAGTGTAGGTGATGGTGGTTTACCGGTTTTCAAATCGGCTACAACCCAACCCTGCGACTCCCCATTTTCATCGAGATCAGCTACCAACAAATCGAGTCGCCCCATTAACCGCCCACATTCTGAAACTAAAGTTCCTTCATTTGCCAAAACGATTGACTGAACCTCTTTCCAGGTTGCTACATTAACTTCTGATAAGTTCTGAACGTCAACGTTGGATTTGCTAAAGAGAATGTTCAAGGCTCCAATGAGCCCATCATGCGCCTTGGTTATTTGTTCATCCTTCCAGCGAGGATGTCGAGGAGTCTCTAGAAAGTTATCTTTCTCTATTTGCCAATGTCTATCCAAGACTGCTTTGGCGGTGGCGGGAAGCCAGTCTAATTCTTCATCTTCCCGATCGGCTAAATCGAGATTGCAGAGGTCTTCTACCGAATTGTGGACCGCATTACCCAAGGCCGCGGGCATGCTCGCCTTTCGGGGAAGGCCTTGACGAGAAAGCCAGTATTTTCGTGGGCATTCTTCGTACCTATTCCACGATGATGGAGACAACTGGTGGGCGATAAAACCCTCCTCTGGTTCAGGGTTAGATTCACTTCCTTCGCCCGGTGATTGCACCTCCTCTGCCTCCGACATGCTATATCAGGAGAGGCCAATGATTAACAGTATCTCGGTCAGTTAGGGTTCAATGAGCGGAGCCCCCGTAGTCGCGGTAGATGAAGAGTTGAATGCTGAGGGTGCCTTGATCGTGACATGTTTTCCTTCTGCTGGATTCGTTAGTAGTATCGTAGCCCACTACCTAGTCGACCGTTTAGGTCTCACCTTTGTAGGAGGGGCAAGAGGAGCCGGGCTTCCTCCGGTTTGCTTGGTTCAGGAAGGAAAACCGTTGCCGCCCCTGCGATTCTATGCAGGTGAGCCTATCTGTCACATGGACAGATGTGACAAAGTTGTGTTAATCGTCTCTGAAATTCAAGTGAACGCGGATTTGACTCTTTCACTTGCAGATTCGATACTCGACTGGGTCGAGTCTAGCGGAGCGAGTCAGGTTATGATGATTGATTCATTTTCACATGGTCCAGATCAAGCACATTCTATCTTTGATGAGGATGACTCTGATGAATCAATGTTGGGGATTGGTTCTACAGATTCAGCACAGGAGACACTTCAGCAACTCGGCGTTTCGAAACTCAAACATGGAGTCGTTGGAGGCATGAGTGGAGTAATGTTGGGTGAATGTCGGAGGAGAAGAATCGATGCTATGGCCATCCTAGCAGAATCCGGTGGCGACTTAGCAAATGGTGCAATACCGGATGCTCGAGCGGCAGCTCGGATTATCGAAAGGCTTGATGGTCTACTTCCTGCAATTAAGTTAGATACTGAACCTCTACTAGAAGAAGCCCAGAGAATAGAAGAACAAATCCGAGAAATGATGGCAACTCAACTCAACCAAATGAATATCGATAAACCGGGTGTTGAAAGCTCTGGAATGTATGGTTGAATGCCTCAATAATCCCCTAATGACATCTGCTGTGGTCCAGCATCACCGAGTATCTCACCAGAGCTTTCTTCGGCCGGACCTACTTCTCCTCCGGAGATTTTTGACTCTAGTTCCGACTCGCTCAAGATGGATACTGAAAGCCTATTTGCTTTATCCAACTTAGACCCTGAGGATCCTCCGGCAACTAAGAAATCCAACTGCCCTGAGACGGATGAAACAACTCTACCGCCGGCGGCCTTAATCATCAAGGCGATTTCCTTCCTTGGCCTACTCAAACTTCCAGTAATACAGAATGTTTGTCCCGTAAGTGGCCCTTCCGATTCTTGTTTTGCTTCTGCAGGAGTTATTTCAATCACTGCGGCTAATCCTTCCACCATCTCCCTACGTTCCGACAGACCTTCTAGGAAGGAGCGAGCAACAGTCTCACCAACTCCTTCCAATTTGACTAATCTAGAGATTGCAATTTCATGATCATTTAGCAGATTAAACATAGTCTCAGAGTCTCCTAATTCTTCTGCAAATCCTGTCGCTAACTCGGGCCCAATGCCTGGTAGACCTAGAGCCGCCAGGAAGGCTGAGAGGCTGAGAGATCTTGTTGAATCCAATTGGGAAATTATGTTATTTGCAGATTTCTCACCCATTCGTTCCAAACCGACAATGTCGGAGTGAGTCAACGAGTAAAGATCAGGTAGAGTGTAGACTAACCCCTCGTCACACAATTGTTCGGCTAATTTCTCACCGATTCCATCCATCTCTAGGGCCCTACACCAATACAGAATTGCTCTTTCTAGTCGAGAAGGACAATTTAGATTGAAGCAACGAATGAATGCCCCATCTTGTTGCAGGTTAGTTTCACATCTGGGGCATTGCTCTGGAGTCAGGACGTCCTCGCGCTTAGGTAGTGAGTCGTTAAACCGAGTTCCGTCGGCGTGAAGTCGATTCTCTAAGTCCGAACTCTTAGCTTCACCCAAAACTTCGATAATCTTCGGAATTACATCTCCCCGACGAACTATTCTGACTCTATCCCCTATACAGATTCCTAACCTTTCAATCTCTCCGGCATTGTGTAGAGTAGTGTTCTCAACTGTTACCCCTGATACCGTTACTGGTGCTACCCTTGCAACGGGGGTCACCGTGCCGGTCCTTCCCGTCTGCCAATCTACGCCCATCACAACCGTAGAGGCTTCTTCTGGAGGGAATTTCCAAGCCAACGCCCAACGGGGATGGTGGGCAGTTTCGCCGAGAAGTTCTCTCTTTGCTAAATCATCCAATTTGATGACAACCCCATCTATCTCCCATTCTGCATTATCGCGATTCTCTGTCCATCGCTTCGTTACCTCAAGAATTGCCTGGGTTACTGCCTCGTCATCCTCTCCTTCGACTACTTCATTTCCAGCCGCAGCAATCTGGTTTGATTCGAGCCAGTCGATTGCTTCTGAGTCATTTGTAAAGGCAGGAGGTTCCGGGCTATCCGGATGTCGATTTTGGGGGCTTGGGAACATTACACCATAGGCATGGAATGTTAAATCGGCTGCATCTCCTTTACCTGCATCCGCAGTTTTCTGACGTAAACTTCCAGCGGCGAGATTTCGAGGATTAGGTGCGATAGATGCGTATTTTTTCCGAAACACATCCAATGGCATTACCACTTCACCTCGAACATGAGCATCTCCTTCCCAATCTATTGATTCGGGAATATTTCGTATCCTACGAGCATTGGCAGTAACATCCTCACCGCGCTCTCCATTTCCGCGTGTAGCTGCACGAATCAAACGTCCTCGACGATATTCTAGAGATAATGCAGAGCCATCCAATTTTGGTTGACATACGAAACGACTTCCGTGGGCTGTTGTTTCTGCAACAAAGTGTGCAACTTCTTCCTCCTCGGTAGCCTTGTCTAGACTTCTCATTGGGAATAGGTGGTCAACTTTCTCTGAGCCAGGAACTGGATCCGAGCCGACTTTGAAAAGTTGAGGGTGTTCAGGAGCAAGTTGCTTTAATTCATCAAAAAAGGCATCATACTCAGCATCGGTTATCTCGGGGGAGGCATTGTTGTAATAGAGGTTAGAATGATGCGCAAGCAGCCTTGCAAGCTCCTCGATGCGGGCGCTGTTCGCCCACTCATCCATGGCCTCCGGAACCATGTTCTACGAGGGGGGGCTGTCCCCTAAAAGGTGCTCTTTTTTGGTAATAAAACTCGTAAATTATAGCTATCGCATGCAAGAATATGGTGGGCCAGCCAGGATTTGAACCTGGGTCGCGCGGCCCCCAGCCGCGAAGTATAGGCCAAGCTAACCTACAGGCCCCTTGTGTGATTCTTGCGTGAGAAGTATCTCCCAAAGCCTTGACGGCTGGAAAATCAATCCTGTCGAGCGATGCTGAAAGGCGATATCTCATCGATTAATTCGATGTGGCCTACATACATCCGTCGGCAACAGTATCGCTCAATGCCGAGGTCGTCGAGAACTTTTGATGGGTCCTCGCCTGTATCGACTGCATTCTTGAACTGATCATACACATGAGCTACGACTTTGCCGCAACTCCAACAACGTACTGGAATTAACATCTTTCATCACCTATACGACTTCTGCCACTTCTTGCGAGCGCCCCGCCCCATTTGGTGCTTCGGCTCCTTGCGTCTTGGATCGTTAACAAGTAGGCTACGGTCGAATCTTAGGTACTCATCGCGGAGTTCCTCATCAATTCCCTCCGCTCCGCCGTTGTAGTGAACGAGGCCGCGAGCAATTGCGGTTCGAATAGCATCAACTTGGCCCATCTGCCCACCGCCTTCTACAGTGACTGAGATGTCGACATCCTGAAGCCGCTTCATCGCCTCGGCAATCTGAACCGGCTCTAGCGCTTTGCGGCGTGCAAGAGCGGGTTCCATGATATGGATTGGCTTGTGGTTTACACGAACTCGACCCGCGCCTTTACGGACGGTTGCTCGAGCTATTGCGGTCTTTCTCTTTCCACTAGTTTCGACCGTTTCCTTCTTCTTTTTCTTAGCCATTACTGCTCACCTCCCCAACGGGTGCTATCGATACCTAGGTGTTCGCTAATTTGGCCGAGACGAACGAACTTTTGTGGTAAATCTCGGTCAAAGGAGCTGGAATCGCCCCAAGCATGGCCGTCTGGTAAATCGTCACCAGATAGATTTGCGGGGGTACCAATCATCACTCGTAGATCGCGCACGGCATTGCGGCCAGTGCTGTTCTTCTGGTATGGCAACATTCCTCGGACGGTTCTCTTGAGAATCTGGTCCGGCATGCGTGGGAAGAAAGGTCCCTTTCTTGGGTGGTTCAACTTGTACTTGTGATCGTATTTGGCAAAGACTGATGTCTTTGGCCCGGTTACGATGGCTTTCTCGGCGTTCACGATAATCACGCGCTTCTGATTGCCCGCTTTGCGAGCGGTCAGTAATTCGCTAGCCACATGGCTAGCGAGGCGTCCGAGTACCTTGTTGGATGCGTCGAAGACGAGAGTGCTTGCTTCAGCCAAGTATCCTCACCCCCTTTCCATCTGGGTTCTCGTTCATCAATTCACGGATCGTGAGGACACGTCCGCCTGCTGCTTCAATCTTCGAGCGGGCACCGATGCTAACACTGTAGGCGGCGACGCTCGGCTTACCGGCCACATCGCCACTACCGAGAAGCTTGCCGGGAACGAGGACTACATCCTCTTCGGCAGCATATCGGCTCAGGCGGCTCAGGTTCGGTTCAGCCCAATTGCTTCGGCTCTTCTCGAGCCTCAGAGCGACGTCTCGCCACAGTGCAGAACCGGTTGACCTGCTCTGGTCCTTGAGATCGCCGATTAGGGCGATTAGGGCCTGGTTGGTCTTTCTCATGTTCTTACTCATATGACTCCCTCGACGTATACTTGGGTAGCGCGCCCACCTGACCGCCTGTTATGAATGCTGCGGGTTTCCCCTACGGGGCATTGACTCGCAGTACATCGAGAAGAGGATGGGACGGGCTTTGCTCGCCCCTTTTCCTCGACTCTACGTAATCATATTCGGAATCCTTTATCGTCCTCTGAACCATCATCGGTTCCTGCGATTCTCTCTTGGCCTTCTGAGTCTACGAATGAGCCCGCTTTCACAACCGAGCCGTATAGGCCGGATTCATTGACTGCGGTTCGGTTAAGCATTCCATCACCAAGAGAGGCACTGATGTGGTTGATAATCGACTGCAATGCATTGATTGCTCTGTCTCTCTGATCCGCGCCTATCTCATGGTCGGAATATCTGGCTTCTTCAAAGAGCGAGAAGAAGACATCCAAATCCTCAGGAGGCGCGATTCCTGCTAACATTCCTGTTACCGCATCCTCGAATTCTCTTGTTGTTTCGTAGACCTTCTTCATCGCGCCTCTACTACGGAAGTATCTCACCAATTCCTTGTAACAATTGAAAATCGTATCAATGTACTCATTGGATGCCTTTAGAGACATCAGGGAGTCTGTTAGTATACCACGCAGAATCTCGATTCTGCGGCGCTCTACGTAGTTTCGATACATGATTGCTCCAACCAAGACTGCAAAGGCTAATGCAATTCCAATAATCGTAAGCACTTGCAATGTGAAGAAGTTCGCTTCTCCCTTGGTTACGGGCTCGCCTAGGTAAATCGCTGGAGTATTATTGAGGAATTCTTCTTCAAATTCATGAGATCCCTTGAAGTGAATTGTGACTTGCCATTCTCCTTCAGATATACAATATCCTCCTTGATCACAGTCCAATTCTCCAGGAACGTTGACGCCTGAGTAAGGGAAGCTAAACGAAGCAACTCCCAACTCGTTAGTAGTCGCGTAGACTACGTTGTGAGGAATCCACTCGCCTTCTTCTGCATTCCAAAATTGATAGGTGAAAATCACTGTTTGAGATTCTACAGAGAGGTCTAATCGGTCTCGCAGAATCGCCACTGAACCATTGATGTAATCTCCCTCTTGGTAACCATCTGGATTTGACCAGTGGTCCTTCAGCAAGATGTCTACACGACTTCTAACAAGCACTTCTATATCGATAAATGAACCATTCACCACCGGTGTTGTCTCAGCCCTACAACCACCTGGTAATTCCTTATTTGGTTCATAGGCTATTCTTACGATTCTGAAACCTTCCATCTTGTCTGAAGTAGGTTCAACACCACGTCGACTCGGATTGTCATCTGGGTCGCCACTAAACCACTCAATTTCGCCAGTTCCATCCATTGTTACGGATGTAGCAATAGGTCGAGTATTCACCTCTGGATCCAAGTAAATATTCAGACACTTGCCTCCAATCGGGTTGCCATTTGTTTGAGTCAGCCTTGCATCCAAGTGGAAGGATTCCTTTAGGTAAAGAACAGGGAATACTGAACCATTCTGGAAGGTGTATGAATCAACATCATTTCGGAATGGTCCGATCTCTTGCACATCCAGGGTGGAATTTGAGAAGACCGGGAACAAGCGCGTTGTGCTAGCGTTGTGGTATCGATAGCGATCGTTGTTCTCGTAAGAATTGAATTCGACCTTGACACGAGCTTGTCCTGCCTGTACGTCGGTAAGTGGGCAGGTTATCTCGTAGAATCCATTAGCATCGCTTGTGCCAGGTAGACAGCCAACTACTCCAGTTTCTGAACCTACCATTTCGTAGGTGACTCTGATTGCCCTATTCGATAGATTGGTTCCTAATTCGTCAATCAACTGTCCAGTTACCACCATCGGCTTCTCTATTGGTTGACCAGTAGTCGGGTCAATCTCGGAGGTGTAAACAATCTGATCGTCAACGTTGAGAGTTGTGTACCCTATCAAACTAAATCCATCGACTTGAAACTGCATAACTCTTCGATAGTGGTCGCTATTCACTACTTGTACGCATGGATCCCATGCTCCAGATGTACTGAGTGCCTCAGCGTCTAGCGGCCCACATCCCTCGTGAGGTAAGTTCTCCTCAAATCGCAGAATTACGTTAACTGGCCCGAATCCATCTGGAAGGAAGGATTGTGGGTCGTCGCGGAGTAATTGTGGGTCTAAGACCATCTCATGATGGATGGTGCCAGCGTTCGGGCATTGGATTTCTACAATCTGGCGGTGGGTGCGGTCTTCAAAGTCCGTACCTTCCAAAATTATCAGAACCTCGCCGCCGTTTGCTCCACAACCATCCAATGCTTGACCTGAATCCTTGATGACTGCAGTACGGTTGTCATCAGTCACCTGTGCAGTAAATTCCCAAATATCACCGGCAGAGCGGATATTTGGCGTGGTGTCTTGCAGTGTAATGTAAGTTCTAGAAACTACCCAAAGGTCCATCGAACCCGATGTTCCTTGGTGCCGAGGATCTCCCGGGTATGTGTAGTCCAAGGTGAAGTTCCCTAATTCGTGATCTTCCTCTATTGTCAAGTTAACACTGAACCAACCGGTACTATCCGTCTCTGCGATTCCGTTGGTGCCATCGGCCTCCCATACGTAATTTATTTGAGAGTTCTTCAGTGGTTGGAGAGAATTATCCAGCAACTGAACCTCTATACTACGATTCTGACCACGGTATAGGCGTGGCTGGATTAATTCCTTGAATTCACTGGTACCAATAACGGAGACATTGAGGTATGCTCCAGTTGGAGCAAGCACGTTACTCTGATTACCAGTGAAGTAGAAATTTGAGTTAGTGAAGTCGGCTCGAATACCATAGAATCCGGCAGCATATTGAGAGTACCATGTCCAATTGTAATCGAAGGTTGCAACACCATTGATCATCTGAGGTGCTCTGGCGAATCCTGTTTCTTGTGAACCAGCAAAAATCCCATTCCTATCTAGGTCGACTTGTAGAGTCATAGGGTCATGTGGCCATGGAACCATGGTTCTATTCCATACACTACCAATGACTCGTAACTCCTCGCCAGTGAACATTTCTGGAATGACTTCACAGCGAATTGCACTATCTGGGTCTGTTGGCTCAACAGGGCCACAAGGAGGTGCGTTGAAGTCACCACCATTTTGCATCGCAATTCTCCAATGCGTATCATTGGAGGAAACGAATGGCCGTAGTCTAGCACTCTCACCGGTTAGGCCTTCTGGAGTTCCGTCCCAAGACATCGCATATGGCTTACCAAGACTGACATCGGCATAATCTAATCCAGCATCATCAAGGCTTGGTTGGTGGAAAAGAGCTCTCCACGCCCCGAATGAAGAACCGGTAAACTGGGTTGCATCCCAGAAGAATACTGGTCTAACAGAAGAGACGTACATATCGGCTTCAATGTACATCCGGTGCATGGAACGAATGGTGAATGCCTCTGTCTCTGCGCCCTCAAGATAAGGGAATGGCCATTCATCGCCTAAATCCGTTCTAGCATAGCCAATGAATGAGTAGTCGCCAATTGGCAAGCTGGTATTGGTGTAATCATAACGTCCCAAAACATAGTGATTCTTTGCGTTATCATCCCAGATAATTTCCTCGTATCCCCCTGGTAACATTCCAACGCCATTATCCATTGTTGAATTCCATTGTACTTGCTTCCATTGTCCTTGAGAACCGGCGGTTTGTACGAAAGTCAATGATGCCCACCCGGCTGAATCTGCGCGATATCCATATCCATATCCATCGAAGATAGTTGGGTGTGTATAGTTCCCAAATGGACCACCGTGGACACGGAAGGAAATTGGTGCATGAGTAATTCTGTTGTCGAATATACCACGATCCCAATCTGCTTCATAGTGGACCTTGTAATCCACGAATAGAGGTTGTTCGTCACTTCGGAAATATGTCCAAGAGACATAATCAATGGTAGTGTTTGCTCTGATTTCTATAGGTATAGGTTCGGTTTGAGAGCTATCGTGATAGAACATCTCAGTGACCTCTGCATAGACATTGTAGGTTGTATTTGGGCCTACAATTAGGTCCTCAGGCAATAGGAATTGTCCAACCACGAAGGCCCCAGCAGCGTCTGTCAATACGTCTACTGTTTCAAGGGCGAGAGTTCCGTTTCGCGCCCATTCAATTGTTATCTGGACTGGTAGGTCGGGGGCTGGTTCGAAAACTCCTGTATCAGGGTCTAACCAATTCACTGTACCTTTGAATATCGCTGGATTAACCGCATCTAACCAAAGTACGTTACTGGATGTCATATTGATTCGTGTTGGGATCTTGTCGTCCTCGTCTAGGATTCCATCGTTATCATGGTCCCAATCTGATGTACCGGAGTGATCCTCTTCTAATTGGTCCCAATCTCTGTCTGGCCGCTCGTCGGTGTCATCGTCCTCGTCGATTGCATCCGGACCGGTGAATGGATCAGTTGGATTGGCAATTCCTGTTCCATTACCATAATCATCGTGATCCCAAGGGTTTGTTGATGGTTGATCAAATCGGGATGGCCATAGCATGATCTCGTCCTTGTCTAACATTCCATCCGAGTCGTCATCGAGGTCAACATCATCTCGAAGACCATCATTATCGTGATCCCAAGGGGAGATGAATGGAGTGGCTGAATTTAATTCCAGAGTATTGACTATTCCATCAGCGTCCCAATCGTCATCAGCCCAATCTAGGATTCCATCGTTATCGTGGTCCCAGATGCTCTGTTCCTCGCCGGTGAAACATAGAGTTTCTTGCACTTCATCAAGTACGCCGTTATTGTCATCGTCGGGGTCTTCACCGTCTGGCACCCCGTCGTTATCGTTGTCGACGTCGTAGTAGATAGGGAATAGTAATCCTTGACCCAATGTACCTTGATCCCAAACAGATTGATACCAGCCATCATTGTCTGGATCTGTATCGGTTCCATCATCGTCTTGGTCGACGCAATTTGGACCGATAAAGAAATTTCCTGGTTCTGTTCCACTATCGTCATCTAAGTCATCATTACTGTCGAGTTCAAAATAATCCCAGATACCATCGTTATCATCGTCTATATCCCAATGGTCGTATACACCATCGAAGTCGTCATCTAAATCAGCGGTATCATTGACCATACACGACGGATTCATGTTGCCAGGAATTGGGGCCCCGCAGTCGTCATCTGGGTCTACGTCGTTATTCAGTAAATCCGCAACTTCATCGGGAAACATATTCGCGTTTTGATCGGAAGTCCATTGGAAGAATCCGAAATTTATCCCAATCCAAGCCGTGAATAAATCACGATTGTTTTTCATCTGTTCATAGGTTACCGCGGCAGTAGGGTCAGGAGTGTCGGTTGTGAAATCAAAGTGGAAACAGTTCTCGTCACAGCTCGGTGCTGGGCTATTATCAGGGGCGTCTGTTCCATCGTATGGGCCATCATCATACTCAGGGTCCGGTCGAGTTGAGTATGGTAAGGTGAAGATAATTTGACCTGTTTGAGATGCACTTAGTAGAGGCCACGCATACAGCCATGCTAAAGGAAAACCACAGGCTATTTCTGTAGGTGGAGCTCCTGTAGGCATGAGGAAATTAACTAAAGAAATATCACACTCACCATCGTCTGTTGAACCACCAAATTGTGGATTGTTTACATCCAATCTTCCATCTGATCCCTCATCTTGATCCCACCAATCAGGCATTCCATCTGCATCCATATCCACATCTATGCCATTAATCAGTGAGTCACCATCCATGTCGATATCGAAGTAATTGTTTCCATTCCATGGACTCCATCGCATCATAACGTAGTAGTACATCTCCGGAACTTCTCCGTTCGAGACCATTTCTGGGACTTCAGTATCTGTTGTTTCCTCGTACCCATTGTACGGAAGAATAAATCCATGTTCTTCGGCGGTGAATGGACTGAAGTGCCAATATTGTGACCACAAGATTGGAGCCTGAGATGTCCCAACAGCAGTGTAAATTTGACTGTCATCACTACCATCGATTATGTCGCCATCTCCGTGAGAATAGCCATTTGATGTGGAAAATTGATCTGAGTTGTCGTTATCGACTATTCCACAATTTCCATCATCAGGGTCATAGAGATCTGGTATACCGTCGTTATCGTCATCCCAATCCTCATCATTTGGTAGGCCGTCACCATCAATATCCGTATCGATATCATTAGGGCCGTCGTCTCGGAATCTTGAACCATTCAGTAGGTGAAGGTCGTTATCATCATCGAGATCGCAATTTGGATCTATATCTAGCCAATCTAAAACACCGTCATTATCATCATCCACGTCTTCCCAATTATTGATTCCGTCGTTATCCCAATCGTTATTGCCTGTGTAAGACTTTCGAGTTACAGTACAATTCATATCGGAGTTTTGTGGATTTGGATTTGTTAAGCTGGCACAATTCCAATCCTCTACCTGAGCTATAGTTGCCATCATGTATGGGTCATCTTCGTTCAATATACCGTCATTATCTAAATCGTAGGGAATATCATTTTCATTCATACCAGGCTCTCCCAGTAAATTATCGGCAGGCCAAGCGGCTCCAACATCTGTGTCCATCCAATCCCAGATTAAATCGTAATCAGAATCAATTGCTCTGTAAAGATCATCATCAGCGTCTCTATCGTAATCGAGTTCGCAGTCTATGCCGGGAATTTGAATTGGATGATCATTTGGATAATCTCCAATACCATCTAGGTTAGTGTCTAACTGCAGGCAAGAGTCAGGTATTCCATCGTTGTCATCATCGACATCATACATATCTAGCAATCCATCATTATCGTCGTCCGTATCTGATGAATCAGGAGAGCCATCATTATCGTTGTCTGGGTCTATGAAATTTGGAATACCATCGCCGTCAAGATCTCCGTCAATCATTTGAGTAAATGTTGGATTTCTTGGATGCCAGATTGTTTGTTCTTTGGTTGCGAAGTTGAGTTTGACGTTTCCGCCGTAGATGTCTGGATTGAGGTCAAATGCGGCTGGCAGTGATTGACTTGTCTCCGGACCTACCTGTACACTACCTGACCACAATGGGGACGCCGAAGATGGATCTGAAAACACCCAATTACCTTCCTCGTTAAATGTAAATGAAAACGAGTCGCCTGGGGCTATTGCTCCACTATCGAAAGAACCATCGTCAGCAGTGACATTGTGAGATCTAGTGTCGTCATTGACCCATACCACAGTGTCTCCAATTTCAATGATGTAAAATTGTGGATTAATCCCACTGGTTGACAGTGATATTGTAATGGTCTCTTTTGCATCCCAAGCAAGCGGGAAATTCCACATTGAGGCAGTATCAGTTATGTTCGTTGTGACTGTAGAATCCCAAGGGTGTGAGTCCCAGAGGTCGATTACTCCGTCATTATCATCGTCGTCATCAAAATAATCCTGCGCACCATCGCCATCGAAATCGCAAGGCCATGTGAACTGGTCTATTCTGCCATCGTTATCATCATCCTCGTCATACGAACCTCTACCGCTACCGTCTATGTCCTCATCAGTTACGCCATCATTATCGTGATCCATTAGGTTCTGATCTATTCTGTACCCGGTGCCAACCGGAGTGCCGGTCCAAGGGTGCACTGTGTTTGGCTCAACATATCGGTCTGCACTAACATTCCATGGATCGGCTCCTTGGGTGTAGTCTATTGGGCCTTCTAGAATTCCGTCGTTATCGTCATCCCAATCGTCCTCGTCGGAAATTCCATCGTTATCGTGATCAAATGGGTCGGTTCCATAGCATCCGTCGAAACGCTCGATAAGATCGCTAATTCCATCGTTATCGTCATCCAAATCATCTAGGTCGTTGATACCATCATTGTCGTGATCTTCGGTGTTTGTTTGTTCAAGGAAAAAGCCATACCCTGGGTTGGTGAGCAGAATTGATGGGTCGGTTATCTTGCCTTGGTACGAGGCTGGATCTACCCAACTTGGATCGGTAAAGGCGTCATGGTCGAAATGACCCATTACAGCAGGTTGCCCTTGTGTGGCTCCTGTTGTTTGACCCTCGGCTTGGTAGAATTGCTGATATGCCGTCCTCGCGGGGGTGTCCTCGACCGTTTCGAGGTTGGTTCTTTCTTCCTCAACTCCGATGAAATTATACATCTGTGTACTCATTAACATCAGTATTACCATCATTAGCGCTGAGCCGCTCTTCTTTCTGTTCTCTCGACTGTACCAAGTCTGTTTCAATTCGTTCATTCCGACCACCGAAGTAGTCTTGCAAAATCGGCCTGCTTATCAACAGAACCCCTCGTATGCGCGCGCGAGTATCACGGAAGCCTCCGAGTATCATACTTCGATACAATAGTTATTGCCCGAGATAGTTTGATGGTTTCGACCCACTTCTGAGTATCATGGCAGATGCAGGTTCGGTCGCAACCTTGACATTACTCGGCGCTTGTGGCTTTGTAGTTCTGATTGTCTTAAATCTAGTTTTTTTTCTCAATCAGGAAGAGAGCTTTTCAGTTTGGTTAAAAAATGCTACTTCAAAACAGAGATTTCTCGCAGTCCTCGATGGACTTGTTACGATTTTTATGGGATTACAATTTCTCGATATTTTATTTCTATTGATATTAATCTAAGCCCTATGATAGGGCAATCCTTTGATGATTGTTGAGGCCCGGTATAATTGCTCTAACAAAACAACTGCGGCCAATTCGTGTGGTAGCGTTATCAATCCAAGTGATAGGGAAGACATTCCATTGCTATAGTCTCCAAAACCACCGGGTGGGCCAATAACTAGGTGGATATCATGGCTGGATAGGCGCCATTGTTTCATTTTGTCTGCGTAACCCATCGAGTCAAGATTTTCTCCGTTTTCCTCAAGCACGATTACATTGTCCTTACCTGCTTTGGATACAATTGAGGAAAGGTAGGTTTCAGGATCTGTACGGTTTCTATGCTCAGAAAGCGAAACCCCTTCTCCTGAAAGGCGATTTGCGTAATCTGAGATGGCCATGCTGAATGCGGCGTCCTTTGCCCTGCCATGTAGGTGTACGACGATGCGTCCCATAGGCCGATGGGGGCATCGGCGTTCTTTGATTAATTCGTAAGCATCAAGGGTCACGGCTTGCGCCCATCGATTGAGAGACATGAGTTGGTGGCCATTCAAACGCAAGGAAAAGCCCTTGCAAGATGACCTACATATTCGTGGAACAAGAATTTGGTTACAAGACCTTAGAGAGTCCTGTGAAAGAAATTTCGACAACCCAGAAGAAGGTAGAAGGTTGGTACGCCAGATGCAAATAGAGTGGATCGATGCACACTCAGAAGGGGAGGTAGATGATGCTCTTCTTGATGGCTTGGATAGGCGCGCAATACGCCTTTTACGAGCCTCTGATGATGAATGGTTAAAGTGGCTGGATGATGATGACTTTTGGAAACCTGGATGGCGTGATGAGCCGCGGGGTGAAATTGAATGAGCACAACCGAATTAGATTACTGGATAGTGCTATTTTTTGCTCTTGGCGCAGTTTCATTATATTACGCACGGTTACAACCTTTCCCCGAGTTTGGAAATAGATTCGGATGGTGCAGTATAGCTTTGAGCTTAATCTTCCTAATTAGCAGAAATGCACCGAGAGATACTGCGATATTGGCGCCCACAGTTACTGCAGCCGTTTTTGGCGGACTAGCTGTTATGTACGGTGTTAGACACATGGTGGTGACGCAACAAGACGTGTTAGTAGCACCCTTTGGAGGAATTTTACTGTGTATAGGAACTGTAACTTTGATGGCCGATTCATGGGACGAAATGAATACGACTTATCACCTAATTTCATTCGTTACAGTATCGGTCGTGATTATGCTAGAAATCTATCTTGCATTCAGAGGTCTGGTTGTAGGTATTCAAGGAATAACCTGGTCAAAATCTGGTCTTAGACAAGTAAGTAGAGGACTATTACTAGGTCCGAGAGGAGCAATTTCGCACTTTGAACGATCTTGGGACATGGATGATCAATGGCTCAATGCGATGAGTCATGCTGCTCTCGCTTTAATCCACAAGCACCTTGGCGATGAGCTCGCTGAAAAAGAGCATATAGAGGAGTTACAAGCCATCGGCGGATGGGGCGCAGTAGACAAAAATTGGATTCAAACAATCGAGGGAGAATTAGGAAAATTGAGGATTCCAAAAGGAATTGAAGAAGAGTGAATGACGCCAGCACGATTCAAAGCGATGAACCTACTCGGAAGTGAATAACATGGTTCGGATAACCAAGGTTCACACCGGCGGTGGAGATGGAGGTGAGACCTCTCTTGTTGATGGTACTCGTGTTGGGAAGGAGCACCCGAGGGTTGCGATTTATGGCACCATTGATGAGGCTAATTCAGCGATTGGGGTCGTTAGAATGGAGCTTGGCAGAGCGTCTTTTCAAATGGTTGAGACTTGCGATTATGTAGATAAATTGCTTGGGAGAATCCAACAGGAATTGTTCGATGTTGGAGCCGAGTGTGCTTGCCCTCCCGGCGGCGTTCCAGAACAGATGTCGATTATCGGATCGGATGCTGGAGAACGATTAGTTTCTGAAATGGATTCTATGCTAGAAGATTTGGAACCTCTGTCTTCATTCATTCTTCCAACAGGAAGCCCGGTGGTAGCAAATTTACACATGGCTCGGACCATTGTTCGAAGGGCGGAGAGAGAGGCCTGTGCCCTCCGTGAAGAAGTGAGACCAGAGGTAATTAGCTATCTGAATAGGCTCTCAGACCACTGTTTTGTACTCGGCCGTTGGATTACTGCAAATACTGGGGAAGAAGAAACCTTGTGGACCCCATTGGGTAAGCGTGAGGATTGATCAGTGGTGTTTTTCTTTACAAAATACTTTGAGGGTCATAGAGAGATAATGAAGAGCATTGATGATTCAGAACGTATTCCGATTGTGAAAGGAATTGGTAAATTTTTCGTCACTCTCAAAGTAATATTTGATTTGGTTTTTACCGTTTTTATTCTTTTGGTCGCATCGAATTGGTTGGTCGGGCTGATGAGTTAGAAATCAGATCGCCCAACCCGTCTTCTGCATATGTTCTCTTGCGGAGCGTAGCACTTCCTTTTCCTGAACGAAAGTGAGGTGTTCCTCGGCTTCATCTAAACTAAGCCAGAGATAGTTAGTATGTTCATGAGATAATTTAACCTCAAGTTGATCAGTTGAAGCAATGTACCAAAATACCTGCTTAACGATCGGTCGCCCCTTGCTTTGGAACGTATATTCTGTTCTGTGGCTCCAAACAGAATCAATTTCTATGTCTCTAATTCCGGTTTCTTCTTGCAATTCTCTTCTAGCGGTTTGGTAATGGTCCTCATCTCCCTCGACGTGTCCCTTGGGATACGACCAATGTCCTTGCGGGTATTGTAGTAGGAGAACGCTGTCATAATTGACCAGGATGAAGCCGCAGGACGTCTCCATAGGTGCTGGGATAGGCATCATACATTTGTCCATTCTCCTGTTCCCGTCAAGTGTAAACCTAGTGATTTAGGCCGATAGAGGAAAACTATCGAGCCAAACAAATGATAGGTAAGTTGTGGCGTAGTCAAATGATGACTCACCCCGCCCTATCGCTTGATATTCGTCGGATTGTGACGGATTCAGATCTTGACGGAGTAGTAACTGGTGCTATTTTGAGAAGATGGTGGAAAGAGGCGGATGTTGTATTTGGTCATCCGGGCGCACTTCGAGCTGGAATGCTGGATGAAGTAATTGACAGACATACTGCGGTTTGTGATTTACCTAGACATTCTCAATGCGGATTAAGTATTGATCACCATCAATCAAATGCACCAATTGATGCTGAAGAAGATTCTGAGATGGTAGTGGTTTGGAAACCTACTCCATCAGCGGCAAGAATTGCCTTTGATTTAGTTGGTGGCGTTGTCGACGTTTCCGATTTGACCGACCTTATGAAATGGGTCGACAAACTAGATGGAGGTTCTGTTAGCAAAGAGGAATTTCTCTCAGACCATCCCGTGGTATGGCTTGGAAGAATCATCGGGGGTGATGACGGAATCTCTCAAGAAATTTTAGAGGCTTTGAGCCGTGGTGACTCTGTCGAGGAGATTCTTTTCTCTGAAAAAATATCATCTGTCGTTGCTGAAAAGAAAGAATATCTTGCTCGTGCAAATACAATAATTGCGGAGCGATTAGAAGTAGTTGATAGGTTAGCAGTGGTCCGATTAGAAGATATGAGTGTGCGCTCCAACGGTTATCTTGTAACAGCCTTGGCAGGCGATGATTGCGATGCTTGTATGGTAATTCATGGAGATGTTGGTGCTGGATTTGGAGAGGGTGATTGCTATCCAGTTTCGGCTTCCTTTTACACTAATTCTTTCCTACATACCGAAGGCGGGGTATTCGACCTAACTCAGTTGGCAACAAGATTCGACCCGGATGGTGGCGGTCATGCCAATGCATGTGGTTGTAGAATCCAACCGTTAGAAAATGACCAAAGGGTTGAGAGAAAAGTTGTCCACGAAGATATCGACAAGAATATTCGAGAATGGTTGGAAATGTGGGCGAATCGTTAGCCGATTAATTGTAAAAGATAGAGGAATCCAAGGAAGGCATGAATGGTAATTAATCCCACCATTACATCACTAAGTCTACCGTGTAATTCTTTGAATTTCGCGAATGATTCTCCTGCTCTTTTTTTGGCGCTTGTCTTTCTTCCTGAAATCCAGAGGTAAGTCATCAGCGCTAGCCCGAGTAATCCCCCCCATCCATGGAAATGCCCCGGCATTAGTAAGTCGGCTGCGAACTCTTCTCCCGAGATTACGGCAGATGCTACTTTGGCGGCGAATGCTAAAGCGATAACAATCAGTACCCAGCGAAATAAACGCTCGCCCTGAGTCTCATGATTATTGAGTTCTGCAGCCCTCGTGGACCCCTTTAGTGAAATGCTCAACTTTCGCCAATTTCGTTGCCTTGCGAATTCTCGAATGACAACCAATGCCGCGATTGGATGCACCAAGAGGATTAGCACCTGGATGATTTCCACATTACTTCGCCACACTCTAGAGGTCTTGAGTTCTCCTTCTCACGCTTTGTATAGCAAGGCGATGTGTTGATGTAGGCAGGGACGGGGCGATGTGCCTACCGGAGTGATTCGATTTGGAGGATTATCTTCTTGATTGCGTCGAACAACTGCAGAGAGCAGGTGACGATTCTGGGAGGAGAAAATCGGAAATCCAGCGGCCAAAGGCATGGGATTTACTCAATAAAGAATGGAAAGCTTTGGCCTTCTTGGCGGTCAATCAGGCGGCGCCGGAGTCTATCGACCCAGATTCATCGAATGGGAAATCCGCCAAACCAAATCGGCGTATAGGTCGAAGAGGTGGAAGAGGCGGCCTATCTGGATTGCAAGACCGTTTGGAGTCGCCACAATCTGTAATCCGTTCAAAGGAGCCGGCGGCATACAGATTGGCGGTTTTAATCGCCCAGAAGCACAAGATGGGGGTTTCGTGGAAAGAGGAATGGGATGAGAATTTTCAATCCTTAAGGAAAGTGTGCGAAACTGGTGTCCATCCCGTTTGGGAGCGTATGGCTAGGGAAGCGCCTTTGATAGCGGAACTAGGTAGATTTCCGATATCCGAAAAAGAGCAAAATATTGATGCTGGGGACTGGTTGAGTCGGGCTGATTTCGATCCTCGAGATTCGTTCGCATTACTCAGTTGGCTGGAATCCTGCGCTCTAAAATTAGATGTTCATCAGGCATCAGCCCTTCAGAAAATAACTCGTGACTTGCGTTCTGGAAAACCTCGTCCGCAGAAATGGAAGTTGTGGATGAGTCCTTCTCTCATAGATGCAGCCGGAGATTATGCCCTCTTAGAATCCATGTTATTGGCGGCTGGAAGCAATGAACAATCGGGTTCGATATTTGAAAACATAGATACTGAAAATTTGCAAGACTTAGTGAAGTCACAATCGATTCTCCTATCGTTAAGGACCGGTTCGACTGAAAATTGGCAAGAGGCCGTTTCTAATGTTGGAGAAGATAGGCTCTCTAAGGCAATACAGATTGAGGCGTGGAAGAATTTCCAAACTGGAAACACAACTGATGCGGACTCGCTGTTAAGTGGTATCGAAATACTCAATAATGCTGGCATTGATCCTGCAGACTCACTTTGTTGGGCAGTAATTTCAGGACTCGTGTCGGCAAATCGTGGGTCTGAAACCGTCGCGATACTCAGGGACCTAGAAATCAATAATGAAGAACAAATGAATATTGCAATCAACCTAATTTCTAAAACTGGGGACTCAACTATTCAGGATTCGATATTGAAGGGCCTTACAAAGTCATCAGATGAGTTAACTCTGAGTGTAATGCGAAATACTTCTGCGCCTCTAGATATCAGGAAGAACGCGGCGAAAAAACTCTCGGAAAAAGGCCTAGGTATAGAGGAAGAAGTACTCGATATTTACACATTATCCGCAGATGTGGAGGGGCTCAGTAGTGAGTTCCTAACTCATCCTGAATTAGTATCGAAATATCCTCACCGTGCGTTATTGGTTTGGCATCTGATTCCTGCAGAGCAAGGAGTTTCAATTATGGAGGAGCTTGAAGTGATGAGGAAACGGGCCATCATTGGACTCGCAGAAACTGGAAATGATGAGGTCATGACCGCGTCCTCATCTTCGTTGATTGCGCTTTTGAGTGGAAACCCCTCATCAATGGATGCTGTTCACGAAAAATTGGATTCGAAAGGGCTTGAGGCTCTCAACCAAGTTAGGGCCGCGCTTCGTGCAGATGGCGACGGATTGGTGGAGGAAAACCGAATTGAACGATTAGAGCAATCGGTTGAAGATGCTAATTTGACCTATCTTGAGAGAAGTCTATTCGGCGTCCTAATCAGCGCCTTGAGATTGAATAGAGCGACTATGGACTTACAAAGTGGAGTCGAAGAAAGAGCTGATTCCGCCCTTTCAGCATTGGGTACCTTATGTTCAACTGGAGGTGTAAAGCTGCGCACAATCCGATTTGCTACAGA
This sequence comes from Marine Group II euryarchaeote MED-G37, assembly GCA_002457555.1. GTDB lineage: Archaea > Thermoplasmatota > Poseidoniia > Poseidoniales > Thalassarchaeaceae > MGIIb-O1. The sequence continues at coordinate 51,419 of NTJQ01000001.1, read as the reverse complement.
CCTAGTATTGGAACACAATGCTGCGATTCCTGATTTGGAGATGTGGTATAGACAGCAGGACAATGGCTCGTCAAATCACCAAATTATCAGAGCCACAATTGCCGTAGAGAAGGGAGATCGTATCAATGCAGCTCGTTCATACCGAGATGCGGCGATGAGAATTAGAGGAGATTTCGAACAATCGGCTATGTTACTTCGAAAATCATTGATTGAATTTGCTCTTGCAGGAGGATGGAAAGAAGCAATTGATTTGATCGACAAGCATCCAGAATTGCTTGCATCTGTTACATCAAGATTCCAACTATATCTAAGAGTATGTGCAGACGCTATCGCTGGTCGCAATGAAATTGCTACACAACGAATAATGGAATATGTCTCACAAAGAGAGCCTAGTGAGGATGCCGAAGATAGAGATGTTGTTAAGCGCAGATTGGAGGTACTCGATAGGGCTCTAAGATACGCTTCTGAGCATAGATTACCTGAGGACCCATTCCGTGGCCGTGTTTTAGCTGCACAGATGATGATGCGTCGTAAGCAACCCGGCAGAAGAAATGAACTTGAAGGTAGATTCTTGATGGAATTGAATGAAAGGAAGGATGTCCTGGCGATTACGCTAATCGCTCAAGAGGTTGCTGATATCTCGCCAATTAGAGGGCTTAGAATGTTCGAAACTGCGATTCAATCAGAGAATTTTGACTCGCGGCAGATTCAGACTTTAGTCCGGTCACAAAAGGCATTATTCCGCCGATATAGTAAGAATATTCCAGTTCGTCAGCGGCGGTCATTGAGCCATCTTTCTCTAAGACCATTGGTATTGGTCGATACTAATATCCTAATCGATGCTCTGAAGGATGACTTGTTGGGCCAAATTTCTCAAGACAACTATGGGACATTCGATTGGACTGTGGAGAGGGCCTTCGTATGGATGCTCAGGAGACGTAGTGAAGAAGGCCGGGTTCATTTGTGTATACCGATGTCTGCTGAAGCCGAGTTCCTAAATCGAACAAGATCTCCAAAGATTGCGCGTGCTCTGTTCAGTAATGTGCACATTGAAAACAAGGTTTGGAAATCCAATGTCACCTCAAAACTTCTACAACAAAGGGTTGAGTATATTCTGCGAACCTTTGGTAAATTTAGAGCAGAGGTCGATATGGACGCCAAGCGAGAGGTTGAACTAGACTCCTTCCTAATTCGGCACTCAGAAATTTTCGAGAAAGTCACGGAAGCCAAGCAGTTGGCTAGAGATGACCCCCCTCCAAGAAGTGTAATCGATGGCAGAGATATCTTCCCCGAGTCTGGCGACCTTGACATAATGAGAGATTCAACCATTCACGCAGCGTCGACAATTCCTGACGTCGGTTGTGTGCTAGTTGCCACAAGAGATTCTGACTTTACTCTAATTTCAAGAGCGTTACATGACAACTTCGGATTTGATGCTATTTCAACTGCTCAGCAGTTGAACAGTCACATTCTTCGAAATTGACCGGTGCAATAAATCGAATTGCGCCGAATCGTAGAAATTTCGATTTGTTAGGCGAAACTCTGACTCGTCAGTTGGTAATTCTTAGGGGACTATCTCTTACGATTAGATCCGCCTGAGCGATTTCGGGTTCGGTTGCCACCACCGCTGCGATTGCCAGTACGATTGCCCCCCCTAGAGCGCTTGTGACGGCCTCTTCCTGGAGATTTATTTCCTCCCCTATTAGATGATTTTCGGCTGCTTCTGTCTTCTACGCCAATGCGGCGTGGACGACCTCGGTTTTGCTTCTTTTTAGGTGCCTTATCGCCCTTCTTCGATTGAGCTTTTGAAGAATGGAATGGATGCTCCTCGTTCACTGGAATGCTTTGGCGAATTGTTTTCTCTATGTCTCGAAGATACTCGCCCTCATTCTCATCACAGAATGCAATTGCGATGCCTCCTTGACCTGCTCGACCTGTTCTGCCAATACGATGAACATAGACCTCGGGCACATTGGGTAGATCGTAATTGATTACATGACTAATGTCGGAGACATCGATGCCGCGACTGGCGACATCTGTGGCAACGAGAATTTGGAGGGAGCCTTCGCGGAATCGACTCAGTGCGCGCTCACGTGCGCCCTGACTCTTGTTTCCATGGATGGCGAGAGCTTCGAAGCCGTCTCTCTCAAGGAGCCGGACTATCTTGTTGCATCCGTGTTTGGTACGGCCGAAGACAAGCATCTTTTCGGGGCTTTCTTCGAGTAGAATATGAGTCAGAAGTGGGCGCTTATCGGCTTTCCTGACGAACATGAGAGATTGTTTAATTGCCTCGACGGTTGTCGATTCTGGAGTGATATCAATTCTTATTGGATCGAATAGCATATCCTTGGATAATGATATGATTGAGTGTGGCATTGTTGCGCTGAATAGCAGACTTTGGCGCTTTTTGGGAACATGGGCCAAAATCTTCTGAATGTCGCGAATGAAACCCATATCGAGCATTCGGTCGGCCTCGTCGAAAACGAGGAACTCCACCTTCGAGAGATCGAGCAAGCGTTGGCTCATTAAGTCGAGGAGCCTTCCTGGTGTCGCCACCAAAATGTCGACTCCTCTGCGCAAATTCCTCTCCTGTGGTTTCTGACTGACTCCACCGAACATGACCATGCTGCGAATATCGAGTTTGGCAGCGTACAATTCGATATTCTCGTGAATTTGTGCTGCTAATTCTCTTGTCGGGCAGAGCATCAATGTACGAATTTTTCGAGGGCCATTGCGAGGTGTTTCGGCCAGTAGGTGAAGGATTGGTAGAGAGAAAGCCGCAGTTTTTCCGGTTCCGGTTTGGGCACAACCCAACACATCTCTGCCCTCGAGCAAGTAAGGAATAGCTTCCGCCTGAATCGGCGTCGGAGTTTCGTAGCCGATGTTATTGAGAGCCCCGAGCAAAGGCTCGCACAAGTTGAGGGAATCGAAATTCAACAAAATCACTCACATGTGAGATATTATCGCTTGACCGAATTCGCTACATTTCAGTAGTGTAGCGTCATCCATTAATCGTTCAAAATCGTAGGTTACAGTTCCAGCTGAAATCGCGCTTTCCATTCCCTTGACAATTAGATCCGCTGCTTCAACCCAGCCCATATGCCGGAGCATCATCTCAGCCGAAAGGATTAGACTTCCTGGATTGACTTTGTCTTCCCCAGCATACTTTGGTGCCGTTCCATGGGTTGCTTCGAAGATAGAGATTCCAGTGTCGTAGTTGATGTTCGCACCCGGTGCAATACCGATTCCCCCGACCTGTGCTGCTAGCGCGTCCGAGATGTAATCGCCATTCAGATTCATTGTAGCAAGTACACCGTACTCGCGTGGGCGCGTGAGGACCTGCTGTAGCATTGCGTCGGCAATTACGTCCTTGATGACAATCGTATTTCCTGTTTTGGGATTAGTCAATGTGCACCAAGGGCCGCCGTCTAATTCTACTGCTCCAAACTCATCTTTGGCGAGTTGGTAGCCCCAATCTCTGAATCCGCCTTCTGTGAATTTCATGATGTTGCCTTTGTGCACAAGAGTAACTGAATTCTCGTCATTATCGATTGCATATGTGATTGCAGCACGTACTATTCTAGCTGTGCCTTCTACGCTAATCGGTTTGATTCCAATTCCGGATGTGTTAGGGAACCGGATCTTTTCGACTCCCATCTCATTTTGTAGGAATTGAATTACTTTCGCGACCTCCTCGCTACCAGATTCCCACTCTATTCCAGCATAGACGTCTTCGCTATTTTCCCTGAAAATAATCATGTCTACCGCGCCGGGGTCTCGGACGGGGCTGGGGGTACCTGCGTACCAGCGAACCGGACGGACACAGGCGAACAAATCCAGTTGTTGTCGCAATGCAACGTTGAGGCTTCGAATCCCTCCTCCTACCGGGGTTGTAAGAGGGCCTTTGATTGACACTAGGCCGTTCTTCATTGAGGCAAGCGTCTCATCTGGTAACCATTCTCCTGTAGCGTTGAATGCCTTTTCTCCAGCCAATACTTCAGACCAGTGAATTCGGCGATATCCTGAGTATGCCCTGTGGACTGCTGCATCGACTACATCAATCATGACTGGAGTAATGTCGACTCCAATTCCATCTCCTTCGATGTAATGGATTATAGGTTCGTCGGGCACACTCAAACGGCCTTTTTCCATTGTAATCGTACTGCCCTCAGTCATGTCTCTCAGCCGCGCCACCCGCCTTCGCCTCAAGAAGCCAACCCTCAAGACTGACACGATAGAGGGGGGGGTATGAAGAGCGTAGTTCGATGGACTGGTGGGCGAACCATGGAAGGTGAAACCGAATCCGGTAAGGTCACACCAATCTATTCCGATACCGCACCAAGCCCGATGGAGATGGCACTACAGGCCCATGCCGCCTGTTCACTAGTTGACTTGAGAGTTGGACTCAAAGACAGAATGGAAAACGTTCGGGCAATGTGGGTAGATGTAGAAGGAGTGAGAGCTGATGAGCCGCCGCGAGTATTTACTTCTGTGAAGATGCACTATGTGGTTGAGGGGGACGTACCAGAGAAATTGGTACGAAGAATACTCTCACTTTCACATGAGAAGGATTGTTCCGTTGGAATTATGATTTCAAGGTCCGGAGCCAGTGTAGATTGGACACTTGATTTACGTCCGTAACTTGTAATTTTACAAGGGTCTGCGTTTTTTGGATAAGAGTAATATTGAGTATAATTTACCAGCGAAGAAGTCTTATTTTCCGAACGCATTAAAGTCCGTCTTCGGGCACAGCCAAATCCTTCGCGCGTGCGAAGGACAGAATTGAGCCGGGGAATTAATTCGGAAGTGATTGTAATGCAGACGCGAACAGATGAGGAGGTCGTGGCCGAAGATGGCGTGGCTGAGAAAGGATTAGTGATTGAACGCCGTTTTACTACAGCAGGTGCTGATCCCTTTGATGCCTTTGATTGGATTGAGATGAGTGTAGAGATTCGAAATCCCGACGGAAGCCTCGCCCATGAAATTCATGGAGTTCAACTGCCTTCTGGTTTTTCTGGTGTACCAGGAAAAGTCTGTGCTCAGAAATATCTGAGGAAGGCTGGCGTTCCTGCTGCTCTGCGCAAGGTGGCAGAGGAGGGAGTTCCGGGGTGGCTACAACGTAGCGAGCCTGATCATGAGAAACTTCAGACCCTCGCTCCAGAGGATAGGTTTGTCGGCGAAACAGATGGTCGGGAATTATTCCGCCGGCTTGCAGGCACCTGGGCCTACTGGGGTTGGACCCACGGCTACTTTGCCAGCGAAGCTGATGCTCGTGCCTTCTACGATGAGATGGCTTACCTAATTGCAAGCCAGAGATCTGCGCCAAATAGCCCGCAGTGGTTCAATACTGGTTTGAACTGGGCTTATGGAATAACGGGTCCCGCTCAAGGGCACCACTATGTAGATGCAGTCACTGGTGAATTGAATCTTTCAGAAGATGCCTACACACACCCTCAACCTCATGCTTGCTTCATTCAATCAGTAGGTGACTCCTTAGTTGGAGGAACTGAATCGATTATGGGCCTATGGAACCGAGAGGCTCTGTTATTCAAGTATGGATCGGGAACTGGTTCGAACTTCTCTCAAATAAGAGGAGCTGGCGAACCACTATCCGGAGGAGGCACCTCTAGTGGCCTTCTGTCCTTCCTAAAGATTGGCGATAGGGCAGCTGGGGCTATCAAGTCTGGAGGTACAACTCGTCGGGCAGCAAAGATGGTTACTCTAGACCTTGATCATCCAGATATCGAAGAATACATTGATTGGAAGCTCACGGAAGAGGAGAAGGTATCGGCTCTAGTAATCGGTTCGAGTCTTTTGCAGAAACATTCAGATGCTATTTTATCGGCTATATGGAGTCATGATGAAGAGGGGTCTAAGACTGATCCAGCAGTTAATGGCGCTCTCAAAATGGCAATGATAAAAGCGGTGCGTGATAGCGTCCCTCAACCACATATCAAGAGAATTCTTGACCTTGCAAATCAAGGATGGAAGAGTTTAACATTCGAAGAAATGGATACTGATTGGCAAGGAGAAGGTTATGGAACTGTATCCGGTCAAAACTCCAACAATTCGGTTCGGGTCCCTAATTCATTCATGGAATCCCTTCGAAATGATGGTGATTGGAATCTTTACCATCGAACCGAACTAAAGAAAGCTGGTCAAGAGGGGAGGGAGCCTGAACCTTGCAAGACAATGCCGGCAGCGGAATTATGGGACAAAGTTGCCTACACCGCTTGGGCTTGTGCAGACCCTGGAGTTCAATTCGACACCACAATCAACGAATGGCATACCTGCCCTGAGGGCGGCCGAATTAACGGCTCAAATCCTTGCAGTGAATACATGTTCCTTGACGATACCGCTTGTAATCTCGCTAGCATAAATCTGCTACATTACTATGACAAGGCGACTCAAACCTTTGATGTTGAAGACTTCCGGCATTCCGTTAGATTGTGGACTGCTACGTTAGAAATTAGCGTACTGATGGCACAATTCCCTTCGGCTGAAATCGCCCGTCAGTCCTACGAATACCGAACTCTTGGTCTCGGCTACTGCAACATCGGTTCACTTCTGATGCACATGGGGATACCCTACGATGATGAAAGAGGCTACGCTATTTGTGGCGCTGTTACATCAATTATGTGTGGCGAATCCTATGCAACCAGTGCCGAGATGGCTTCAGTCCTAGGGCCATTCCCGAACTATTCAGAGAATGCAGAACATATGTTGCGTGTAATGAAGAATCACCGCCTTGCAGCATATAATGCTCCGGCAGAGGAATACGATGGTTTGTCTGTATTACCAATGGGAATTAATGCAAAGAAGTGTCCAAAGGATCTTCTTGGGGCTGCTAGAGAATCATGGGACCGTGCGATAAGAGAAGGTGAAGAGCACGGTTACAGAAATGCACAGACTACCGTTATCGCCCCTACAGGAACTATTGGATTAGTGATGAATGCTGACACCACCGGAGTAGAACCCCAATTCTCACTAGTTCAGTACAAACAACTAGCTGGCGGAGGCTCTCTAAGAATCATCAACCATGGAGTACCAAACGCTCTACGACGATTGGGGTACTCAGAAAAAGAAACGCAAGCAATTCAAGAGTACATTATGGGAACCGCTTCACTAAGAAACAGTCCTACAGTATCCTCCAAGGTCTTGAAAGCGGCTGGGTTCGATACTAAGATGATTAAGAAAGTGGAAGGGAGCTTTCCTGATGTTTTCGATATTCGCTCCGCCTTTGCGCCTTCGATTTTGGGAGAGGGGTTCTGCACAGATACTCTCGGAATTTCAAAAGAACAATTTGAGGACCCATTCTTCGACACCCTTGGACATCTTGGATTCTCTAATGATGAAATCGACCAAGCCAATGATCACGTCTTTGGATATGGTACAATTGAAGGTGCTCCTGGACTAAAGGATGAGCACTTGGCTGTGTTCGATTGTGCAACTCCTTGTGGCAAGTATGGAAAGAGATCTATCGATTGGAAGGCTCACGTATTGATGATGGCAGCCGCTCAACCATTCATTTCCGGAGCAATTTCGAAAACAATCAACATGCCGGCTGATGCCTCTATTGAGGATATTAGAGAGGCCTATGACCTAAGTTATGATACTATGATTAAGGCGTGTGCAATTTATCGAGATGGAAGTAAACTCAGTCAGCCACTGATGAATCAATTAGTTGATGCCACATCTCTAGATGAGGGGGATGAAGATGAGGCTGTGACCGTTGTCCACAAGATGGTAGAACAAACTGCAGAGGCTCTTCCAATACCAGCACCGGCTGCTACAGTTGTAGCCGAACAGTTCGTGCACAATTACATCGCAACACGAAGACCTCTTCCTGATGTCAGGTCTTCTAGCACTATGAAATCTAGAGTTGGTGGACACACTGTTTATCTGTCTTCTAGCAACTATGATGACGGCCGTTTGGGTGAGATTATGATTACAACCTCGAAAGAAGGTGCGGCATGGAGATCTCTACTGAATCAATTCGCTATTGCGGTATCGATTGGATTACAATATGGTGTACCTCTAGATGCATTCGTCAAGTCGTTCACTTTCCAGAAGTTCGACCCAAGTGGAATGGTAACTGGCGGTAGTGGCCGGGTTAAGATGTCAACTTCAATTGTCGATTACATATTCCGTGAGCTGGCAATTCAATATCTAGACCGTGACGACCTGGCTCACGTCTCTGCTGAAGATATGGTATCAACATCAATCAGCAGACCCGAGCAAACAGAAGAAGGATTAGCGAGAACACAAGGAGAAAAGAGAGATGTACAGTTGACTCTGAATGCAGTTGCTCCATCTGAGGATGAGGATTCTCGAATCCGACGTATGGCTCGTGAGCGCGGCTTTACTGGAGACATCTGCGACGATTGCGGAAGTAGTCAGATGGTGCGTAATGGAACTTGCCTGAAGTGCAATGCCTGCGGTGCCACTACCGGTTGCTCCTGAATTGGACCCAAGAATTCCTTTTCCTACAGTAATTGATAGGCCTCAGGACTCCTCATCTCAACCCAGTTGGCTAACTTCTCGAAAGATTGTGGGTTGGCTTGCTTGATAGTTTCACAAGTTGTTTGGAATGCTTCGGGAGAAACACTTGCCTGCTCGACAATCAGATTTCCTACTCTAGAGCGACCAATTTCGGAAGATGAAAGCCAGGTCGTGGAAAGAAATTGGGCTGGATCTGTTGGGTTAGTTGAGAGATAGTCGCGAAGTCCAGATTCGACTAGTCTTTGGATTGCTTTCTGGTTTCCTTTAGCAAGAATGGTTTGTGCCCTTCCAACGAATTCTTCTTCGGAAAGGCGAGCTAATACTCCTACAAATGAGGCGCAAAGTGTCTGTATTGATTCATCCGTCTCAGAGGATAGGCGGTCGGCCAATGTAAGAGCAAGTGTTGCTTCCTGAGTATGGATTCGAGAGAGATTTTCTGCTACCGTTCTTCTAGTACCTAACGAGCGATGATCTGCAGATGCGACGAGAATGTCTGTTGCTTCTTCTGATGAATGTGATAGCATTTGCAATCCTGCTCGCACATATGGGCTGCTGTCTTCATCGGTCTGCCCGAGAGAGTCAATAACGCGAGAAGGGATTGCTAATGTCGGGCAGAGATGTAGCGAGACAGAAAGATTTTCCAACCATTTTGGCAGAATCTTGGCTGAAGATTCTGGTTTCATTGATAACGTATCGAGAATTGTGGTCGCGGCCATTACACCCGTAGGATGAGGAGGGAGTGAATTGTTGGTCGACATCTCAGGAGACCACGCAATTTGATGATGGCCTACCACATTCGAATAGGGTAAATTCCCTGGAGTAACCGCATAGGCGATTGATTCAAGCAAATAGTAGCAATCATCCCTGGCAACTTCTGTACCACCCAATGCAAGACCTACAAGCAAACCCGATCCAAGATACCACCTATCTGTATCTGGCACATCCTCATCTAATGCAGCTGCTAACCAGTCTCTAACCTGAAGCGCGAGTACTCTCTCTGCAATTGTTTCCGAGTTGGATGCTAGCCATTCAGATTCGGCTTCCTCTGAATCTATTGAGCGTCGAACATAATCCGGCAAATGTACATCGCAGACTTCTGCTAATCGCATGTTGAACCCTTGACGGTCAATTGCAAAGATTCCCGCGGCCTGCCTGATTAATGATTCCGAATCAGCGGGAGGGATGGCGGGGAAATCTGGTAATTCAAGAGGAGGATTAGGCAGTGGAGCAATCTCAAATGCTTCACGCACTGCCTTCTTGAGTCTTTCATCAGTTTTCTGCCAGACTAAGGCGCTGCCTTCGCGTCTGGCCATTTGGACCGACTCAAATCTCTAGTTCGATGTTTAGGTTCTGGATGAGTTCCTTGTACCTGTTTCGGATTGTAACTTCGGTGACTCCGGCGACTTCAGCAACCTCTCGCTGAGTTCTGCGCTTACCGCAAAGAACCGATGCGATGTAGATAATTGAGGCTGCAATGCCGGTTGGCCCTCGGCCACTGGTGAGCTCCTTTTCCTGGGCCTTCTGAATCAACTCGTATGCCTTGGCTTGAACTTCAGCGTCCAAATCAAGACCAGAGCAGAATCGAGGTATGTAATCCTCGGGCTTGGTTGGTGGAATCTTCATCTTCAATTCACGAACCATGAATCGGTAGGTACGACCAATTTCCTTTCGACCGGTTCTGCTAGCATCACCGATTTCGTCGAGGGTTCGTGGATTGTTACACTGGCGGCAGGCAGCATACAGGGACGCCGCAGCTACACCTTCAATCGAGCGGCCACGAATGAGTCTCTTCTCGACCGCTTTCTTGTAATTGACGGCTGCAGTTTCTCGAATACTCTTTGGAAGATCTAGGCGACTGGCCATTCTATCCAATTCGGCAAGAGCCATGGCGAGGTTTCGCTCGGTTGCATTGCTTACTCTAGAGCGCTTCTGCCACTTTCTCATTCGGTAGAATTGGGAGCGGTATCTGGAAGAGATGGTCTTTCCTGAGTAGTCCTTGTTCTGCCAATCAATATCGGTGGAAAGACCCTTGTCGTGAAGCATTACTGTCATTGGAGCACCTGTACGTGCACGCTGGTCGCCTTGCTCAGGGCTAAACACACGCCATTCAGCACCTTGATCGATAACCTTGTCCTCGAGGACAAGTCCGCAATCTTGGCACACAATTTCACCGCGAGTTTCGTCGCGGTCTAAATTTCTTGAACCACATTCATCACACTTGACAGTGTCTTCTACGAGATATTCCGACATTTCTTAATCACCCCTTTCGACCCGAAAGGTAAAATATTCGCGACAGACTTGTTATTTAAACCTTAGAGGTACAGTAATTTGGTTCTAAATGAAGGTCTGCAAGCCTGAACATTCTTGCGCGAATGGTGAAATAGCAACAGACCTTGGCGTAGATTAAGCGAGAGGCGTTGATATGCAGTCTTGGCCACCTTCCAAAGTCAACCTTAGCCCTAACAAAAGGGTACTATTTTTGACGAAAGATTTGGAGTTGATTCGCAAGCAGTTGTATGAAGGTGTTAATCTTCGAATGGAAGATTTGTCCGTCGATGACTTACTCGATGATATCAACACCGATGTTATGACTCCCGCCTGGGTATGTTTTGATTATGACCCCGCAATATTAGCAGAGAATGCCTACGCAGGACTTCTGCATGAAGGCCGGCGTGTCTTTGAGCCGCGAGCATTGATTGATGGTGGATTTGAGGTAATTGTTAGTGGTCATCGTAAGGGCACTGGAAGTAGTAGAGAAACTGCTGCTCAATGTGAGAGATGGTCCGGAATTCGGATCGTTATCGCCGCGTCCTTCGCTCCTATTCATGAGAGAAATAACATCAACTTAGGCCAATTAATGGGCGACCATGCAATGCTCGAGCGTCTACAGAACGGAGAGCGTATCGAACTAGACGAGTTCACAGGAAAATACGATCCTGTGACTAAGCTAATTTTGGAGAATGGTGGAATCTTTCCATTTGCAAAGAGGATGAAGGTTGGCGATGTTGAGTTACCTGAAGTGAGTAATGAGCCCGTTCCAATGACCATGGCCGAGAAAATGATTTCCAACAAATTACTCGGACAGGAAAGTATCCGTGGGTATGTCAAGCCTGGAGATGCGGTACTAGCACAAGTTGATGGAGGATATTCCCATGAATTCACCACCGCTCAGGTTCACAATTTTCTAACTGCTGAATATGGGGATGATTATTCATTACCAAATCCGCCAAAGTTCGCGGTCTTTGAAGACCATCTCTTGTATGCGACAGGGGTCGCAAGATTCGCTCAATTTGAGGATAAAATTCAGACCTTGCGCGATTTGCAGGCCTCTTTCCAGAAACACACAGGAGTAAGGGATTATTCGGCAGTGAATGGAGTTAGTCCCGGTATCTGTCACCAAGTTGCCCGGGAGGAATTCATCGATGTTGGCGACTTTATCCAGGCTACTGATAGTCATACCTGTATGGGTGGTGCAAGTAATGCTCTGACATACGGAGTTGGTTCAACTGAGTACGCGAACTTGGTACACAATCAATTCGCTTTCGTGAAAGTGCCGGAGAGTATTCGCTTCGAATTAATTGGAAGTCTAGACCCTGGTTGCACTGCAAAGGATGTAATTCTGCATATCCTTTGGAAGTATGCAGCACAATCCGACACTCTAGACCGATCAATGGAATTCGGCGGCCCCGGGTTGGTATCGCTATCTATGGATGAAAGAGCAACTCTTTGCAATATGGCCACAGAGTGTTCAGCAAAAACTGGCATCTGTGAGCCGGATGATTTGACTGTTGAGTGGTTAATGGCGAGACGCGATAATTTGACTGAAGAAGAAGTTCGTTCTGCCTTCGTTCTTCCTGATGAGAATGCTGTTTACCACGGTGGTGTGCATACGATTGACTTGTCTGCAATTAGACCGATGGTAGCACACCCCGGAGACCCCGATGCGGGGATTCCATCCGACCCAACAAACGGAGCATACATCGAGGACTTAGGAGATGTAGAAATTGATATCGCATACGCTGGTTCCTGTACAGCCGGTAAAGATGATGACTTCGCATACTACGCAATGGTGACACAGGCGGCTCTAGATGCAGGATTAACGATAGCAAAAGATGTGGATTGTTACATCCAATTTGGTTCTAAGGCTGTTAAGGATTTGTCAGAGCACAACGGATGGAGTGAATTGTTTGAGCGTGCTGGTGTCAAACTAATCGACCCTGGATGTGGCGCTTGTATTGGCGCTGGACCTGGGGTTTCTGATCTCGAAGAACAAGTTACTGTCTCGGCGATAAATCGTAATTTCCAAGGACGATCTGGACCTGGAAAATTGTACCTTGCAAGCCCTCTGACTGTAATGGCGAGTGCATTTACTGGGAAAATTACTGCTTGGCGGCCGGATTTATTTGCACAGAGTTAAAGGCCCTAAGCACTGGGGCGACTTCGACCACGAGCAGGCCCCTTGTCATTCGGATTATGGGAGGACCTGGAGGGGGTATTCGCGATGGCAGATGCAGAGAAAATTGCAAGTAAACAGAAGCAGATTTCGATAAGTGAGTTTTTTGAGAAAAACAAGCATTTCCTAGGCTTCGATACCCTTCAGAGAGCCGTGATTACAGCAGTCAAAGAAGCGGTTGATAACTCACTTGACGCTTGTGAAGAAGCGCGAATTCTTCCAGAACTAAAGGTAGAGATAAACAAACTCAAAGGTGACAAGCTAGAGTTAATTTGCCGAGATAATGGGCCTGGTATTCCGCGAGATTCCGTCGAGAATGTGTTTGGAAAATTTCTGTTAGGATCTCGATTTCATGCAATTAGGCAAACACGCGGTCAACAAGGAATTGGAATAACAGGAGTTGTGATGTACAGTCAATTAACAACAGGTTCGAAAACTCATGTGATTTCTAAAATCAAATCCGATAGCTCAGCCGTACACGTAGATCTAGGTCTAGACACTAGGAAAAATAAAGCTACCAAATCGAATGAAATTAGAGATGTTTGGTTTGAAGATGGTGAGGAGGTTGTAAACGGCCTGAAAATAAAAACCGTGATGAAGGCAAAATATCAACGAGGAAGGCAATCAGTTCACCAGTACCTTAGGATGACCAGTATTGTAAATCCTCACGCTACGATTCAACTAATCGTGCGCGATGGAGATGATGTAATTGACCAAGGTCATTGGATAAGAACAACAGAAAAATTGCCAAGAGTGGTTGAGGAAATCAAGCCTCATCCCCATGGAATACATCTTGGTCAACTCCAGAGAATGCTCAAAGAGGCGCCTGAAAGGAGGCTCACTTCCTTCCTCAGGCACAATTTCTCAGGAGTTAGTATGAGGGCCGCCAAAGAAATTCTTAGAAGGTCAGAATTAGAGGAAGGTCGAACTCCGGTTAGAATTAAGGCCGATGAAGCACAGGCACTGTTAGACTCTTTTCAAGAAGTTAAATTACTAGCGCCTCCAACTGATTGCCTTTCTCCAATAGAGGAAATCCTCATCAAGAAAGGCTTGTCAAAAGCAATCGATTCTAGATTTGCTTCAACAGTTACAAGGAAGCCCACAGTAAGTCAAGGAAATCCTTTCCAAATTGAAGTTGGACTTGTTTTCGGAGGTGATTTGGCGGCTGATGGACCGATTGAAGTACTCCGATTTGCAAATCGGGTCCCTCTGATGTACCAGCAAGGTGGCTGCCTCATGACAAAGGCGCTTGAATCCGTAAATTGGAAACAATATGGCCTCGACCACCCAGGTGGGAAAGGCCTCCCGAAGGGGCCCGCCGCAGTACTGATTCATCTTGCCTCCACAAACGTACAATTTACCAGTGAAGCGAAGGAAGCTGTTTCTGATAATGAAGAGGTCTTCGAAGAAATTCGAAGGGCTATGCTTGAAGTGGGGCGCGGTTTGAAGAATCATCTGAAAAAGAGTAAACAGAAAAAGAAAGCTCAAGAAAAATTCGACTTAATCAACATTATTTTACCAGAGATATCAAGAAAATCAAGTGAAATGTTGGGGAGAGAGGAGCCTGATCTATCTCCGGTCATAACTCGAATAATGAATGCGGTTTTTCTCGAAGACGATGTCTCTTGGGATAACGACGCTAAGCAGAATATTTGTTCGGTTTCAATTTACAATTACACCGCAAGAGCTCGAGCATATACCATCCTAGCAAAGTGGCCAGAAGGAGAAGGCGTGAGTATGGCCGAAAACCCCCGAGGAGGTAGGAAGGAAACCAACGGTTTGTGGGCTTGGAGGCTGGATACTCTCAATCCCGGAGAATCTGCTGAAATTCGGTTTACAGTTGAAGGATTAACAAAGGGTGATTGGAATGAAACAGATATTTTCTTCCGTGGTAATGGCGATATTATTGGTGCTAACAAAATAGATGAAAAATTACTCGATGAAATGCGTAAAGTTGAGGCGTTGGCCGTGGCCGAAGCCGAAGCAAATCCAAAGTACGAGGATATTGGATCCTTGGAAAGGGTATTGGACAGAGCCGAACCAGTTGAAGGCCTCAATGCAGGTAAGGAAGAATCTGATTCTGAAACCACTCCTGCAGAAACAGAAGGAACCCCTGCCGAGACTGAGAACTGGGGCTCGTTGGCTATGGAGGATGATGTTGAATGAGTGCAAATGGATACACAAAGGAGCAGGTAATCGAAGCTCTACATGATATCGCTGGTGAGATGCATAACAAGATGCTCAAGGGCGACCCCCCTACCATGACACTACCCGTGAGGACAAAACAGAACATTTCCTTTGACCCGAAACTTGGTGTTTACAAATACGGGAAGAAGAAGTCCACTAGAGATGCTACCTCTCTCGGAAGTGCAAGACAATTGTTGCGTGCTCTGCACGTTACAGAATTTATCGAGGAGATGATTGAGGCAGGAAAATCTTCCACATTAAGAGAAATGTACTATATCTCGGAGGGATGGGGGCATGGAAAATTTGGTTCTCAAAACGAAAGTAATAATCTGGCTGAAGATTTAGAAATCATAACCAAATGTATGAGAGAGGACTTCAAACTAAGACCTGAGGAAGACGGTGCTAGAATCATTGGGAACATTACATTCGAAGAAAGGAATCGACGAGGCCAATGGATGCGGATAAATTGCCGTGACGACGTTGGGGATTCGGGTTACGGCGTCCCTTACAATGTCGAACTTGAGAAATTACGCTTAGTCGACCATGATGTCGATTTTATAATGGCAATAGAGACTGGTGGAATGTTTGACAGGCTGGTCGAAAATGGATTTGATGAATCGTCTCGATGTGCTCTGGTTCATCTCAAGGGCCAGCCGGCTCGTTCCACTCGTAGAATCATTAAGAGAATGAATGAAGAATGGAATTTGCCTGTTCTAGTCTTCCTCGACGGTGATCCTTGGTCTTACAGAATCTACGCGTCAATCGCTTATGGTGCTATCAAAACCGCGCATATTTCCGAATATCTTGCAACACCAAGCGCTGTTTATCTTGGGATTCGCGCAGGAGATATTGAGTCGTATGACTTACCTGCTGATGACCTGTCGAGTAAAGATATTCAAGCACTGAATGCAGAATTAAGCGACCCACGATTTGCTGATGCTGAATGGCAAGAAGAAATCAAACTGATGCTTGAATTAGGAAAGAAAGCTGAGCAGCAGTCACTCGCAAAGTATGGTTTGGATTTCGTTACTGATACTTATCTTCCAGAGAAACTCGCGGAAATCCTAGGGCGGTAATGAGACCAAGCATCAAATGTGAGCGCTCACTGAGTAAGGTGTGGCTGTGAACTTCCGGCGGGTTGCGCAATGGTCTTCTGCAATCTCTGTATTGTTGCTAATCACATTCATGGCAATCCTACCCGGTACGGTTGATAAAATGGAACCGATGCTTGATCCAGAACAACAAAATGTAGCACGTCTCGAAGCAGGAGAAAGTTCCTCAATAGATTTTGTTGATGGACATGTCTACGTTGCACTAAGGGTGAATGAAGATGGAGATGATCCTGCTGCTAAATTTCGTTTGGTGGATGAAGGGGGTCAGGAATTCTCAGGAGATAACCCCACTAGATTACATGTTGAAAGATTGGTAAACGGGACCTCATATGCTCCAGTGAGGGTTTTTTGCTTTCCAAATGGATGCGATAGTGGCACATACATCCTACATAATGAAGGTGAATCGGTACTATGGTTGGTCGATGATTCCGCATCAGACATTGAGTTTTTGATGGAGCCATTGGTTTTAGCGGCCTTTGGTACTTGTTGCTTAGGAGTGATGAGTGGAATTATCGCATTGGTTTTTGCAATATTGATGTTCCGAAATAAAACAAGTCAAGAAGGGAAACAAGTTAGTGGGTTAATTATCGATGGACGAGTAATGACCACCGATGATCTCTATCGTGCATATCAGGAACAGAATAAAAACGGTTCAGACGTGCCAGATCCATTCGTTAGGAATTCGACTAATAGTCAAACCATTGAGGCAATATCTGATGAAAATGATTTGCGGATAGGAGAAGAAGAAGACGAGGATGATTGGAAGGGCTGGGACGAAGGCTGAACGAAATTAGCCATTTTCATTGCACACTCGGGTTTTTATTCCCCCTTCAACTACACAACCTTGGGTTGGTAAGTAGTGATGAACTTTGATGAGGCTCTCAACATCCTTGAAAACAGGGCACGTCGAGCCATTTTGAAGCGTCTAGCTAAGGAGCCGCACTATCCTTTGCAGTTGTCTGAATTGCTTGAAATTAGTCAACAAGCCGTGGTAAAGCATCTGAGGGTTCTAGAAGAGGCTGGATTCGTTGAATCTGAAAAGGTGCCTTCGGTCAAAGGAGGGCCGCCTAAGAAGATGTACACTGTCAATCAATCATTTTCGCTAAGACTCGATTTAGGACCTAACCTGTTCCGTGCTGAACACAGAACTATGCCTAAAGGAGGGCCTATTCGTCTGTCATCTAATCTACCGGGAGATTTAGATTCTGTAGTAGATAATATTGGTACTCGAAGGCGGCTACCCTTAGTTGAAGCCATGTCGATGCTTTCCGATATGGACAAGGCGCTTGAGAGAATTGATGAGCAGAGAGATGCGATAATCGCCCTACACCAGCAGGTAATGCAGAAAGTTGCCCCTACTATCGACGAATCGTCCGAAACCTACGAAGAAAGGCAACTTGCTCATGCTATGCTGAATCATCCAAGAAGGCCTCTGGATCTGGACTTGTTTTCTCAAGGACTACGCATTCAATCAATGGATGCAGAAGTTATGATGGATGGTCTTCGTGAAAGGTTACTCCGTGACTTCGCCTCCAACACAGGCAGCCTAGTGGCTGCTCGCGAGGGGACGCCGCTCCCATGGTGGCTGGCCCGCTAAATTACAATCAGAAGACTTGGTCGTCGTCGCTTAGGTTAGCGATTAGGCTGCTCTTTTCTGCGAAGCGGGCTAATGCGTCCATTCTGCGTCCGTACATGACGACTCCGGCAACCCACATCAGAGCTATTGTAGCGCCCAGAATAATTGCAGGAACTGAATATTGGGCGACTATCTCTACACCAGTATCGATTACTCCCCAATTGGATCCCATTTCTCCACCGGGAACTGCCATTATGTTGTTGTCTTCGTCAGATTCAACGATATTGTTGTCTGGATCAACTACTACAACCACGTCGTGAGTCCCGGCCTTTACTAGGTACAGAAGGGTAATCTTTGGTGGGGAATCGTCCCCATTATTTCCAACCGGCATGACCGCCTCAATTAGTTGCCTGTAGGCTACATTTTCCTCTAGACAGCCATTCTTCTCAATCGACCTCTTTGATTGATCAACACAGAGAATGATATTGACATCGGTCGCGTGTATATTTCCAACATTTCTGATTTCTACAGTTACTGGTAGCATCTCTCCAACCTTAGCTTTAGTAGAGTCGACCTCGACGTTCATAATTTCCAAATCAGGCGCTCTCAATCGGAGCTCAAGGATTTGTTCGTTTGTATCACAGAATGGACGAACAAAATCTGGTAAGCCGTCTTCGTTTTGATCAATGGTGCAGGAGTCCTCCCAAATTGGAGTCTCGTCGTGATCCCCGTCTATTTCGGATGAGCCGAAGGCGGATTGGATCTTGATTCCGATCTCACGGTCTTGTAGTGTAGCACCTGAATCTATGTCGATTATCGCTACAAGTTGTAACGTAGTATACGCAGGCATGACGGGGAGCATCACCGTCCCTGCCGATGTTCCAACTGCAGTCGTATAGCAGTCATTTGCTGGAGGGTCTTGTCCAACGGTCAATTGAACACATGGGCGTTCGATTGGGAATTCGGTATCGAAGCCTTCAATCAGTGCATAATTGACTGTCCATCCACTCAGAGTGTTCATGCCTGGAATAGGATCCCAGCCAGCAGTGTTCTGGGTGTGATTGTGTATCGATGGATGATCATCGACGTTTCCAAAATTACTGACATTCATTGTGAAGCGAACCGTTCTGCCTGGCGCGGTGGTTTTGATTCGAGATTCGATAGCCGGGTCTAGTTCTATTCGCATGTCATGGAATTCTACGATTTCGATGTTCAGAACAATTGTATCTCTCAATTTGGTTCCGTCATATGGTTCCTCGCTCAAGACGTCTAGGCGTACGGTGTATTCACCTGCGTAAGTCTTCTCTGGGACATTAATATGGATGGCTACTTCTTGAGATTCATCTCGAGGGAGTTCCTCGAAAATTACTCGTGGGATTTCAATATCCCAAACATCAGAGGCTCCGTTTGAATCGATTATCGAATTGACCGCAATATCGTACCTGTCCGCGCCATTACCTGTGTTCTCTATGATAGTGTCCAGTTGGAAGGACTCGCCTGGGTGCAATTCCAAGGTAGTTTGTGGGACTGATGCTTCTAAGTCGTAGACTTGGATTACATTAGTCACCAATACAACAGAGTCTCTAACTTTAGGCGCTCCTTCTAGGTTGGCTTTGACGGTGACTGATTCGCCTAGCCCGGCCGTGGCATTGTATGGAGCACACATTATTGCAGTAACAGTATAGGGTGTTTCGATTATTCCCCAATATCTTGGGTCGTTATCTCCAATTCCATTACCCCCTGGAGCATCAGCGAAATCTAGGTCAACCACCCAGTTATCATAACGCCAGGTTGATTCTGAAATCTCAGGCGGCCTTTCATCGGGGCCGCCTGGAGTTGTAAAGACAAGGAAGCCAGGCGTGTAGTGCTTGGTGACTTCTATGTCAAACTCGGCACATTCACCTGGTAGAACGTGCTCGTTTGTATCGCCTAGATTGAAGATAATATTGCCAGAGCTCCTTATCGATACATTGACCCATAATTCGAGTACATCAAAAGTTCCTCTGTCTATCGATAATACCGGTTCTCCAGTAGACCACCCCTTCAGATAAATCACGAATGTTCCGGGTTCCTGAGAGGTTGGAACGCTGACTTGCAAGTTACGCGTTACCGATTGGGTTGGGTCCAAAGAAAGCGAGGTTGGGAAAGATACTCCCCAACCGAAAGGTAAGCCCCATTCGGTTTGGCCTTCATGAGTGGTTGGATCGTAGAAAGCAAATGTATCGTAGACATTTCCTGTATTCGTTACGGTAATCGAGAATATTGCCGATTGTCCCTGTTCAACGTCTACCTGATAGTGACTGGTGTCCAGATTGATTCCATGGACCACGTCCATCAAAGTCAAGGTAAGTCTCTCATCATTAATCGCTGGATCTTTCTGAGATACGGCGCTTACAGTGATTGCAGCTAGTTCGTCTTCTTGAGCTTGATAGATAGTGGGTGCGCGCACGCGCATGTATACTGGCACTACCTCTCCGCCGCGCAGGAATACTGGTGTCGAGTCGAAGATTGGTGTGTGATTTGTAGAGAAGAATAAGGTCACAGTCCAATTATTTGGGACGCCTAGCAAACTTACTATGTATGAGTCAGCGACAAGTTCTGCAGGCCCTGGAGTTGGGTTTGAGATAGTCATGTTGTAAGTGGTCTGCTGGCCCGGCTCAATGGTGTGATAGAAGGTCTCATCTTCTGCTAAATCTACTGCAACTAGACCTGTTAGCACGTGAACATAACACAGGGTGTATTTTCCTTGGTTATTGTTTTCATTACACCGGTTGGTATCTGCCCAAGCGATATGTACACCACTGCCTAGGTCGTTGGCGAAAGCAGGCGGTTGGCCTAGGTCAGGCGCATAAGGAGAGTTAGGGCCTAACTTGTCCGAATCCCAATGCGAGATTTCATGAAGTTCCCATTCCTCGATTATTCCCGAAGCCAACGAGTTTAGTGGGAAGCCATTCGGGTGAGCATCATTGGTATGGTTTAGCCGTGTGTACATGATTGTCTCGCCCTGAGTCTCGTTGCTATTGTCGAGCCATGCAATGTGCACGTTGTCAAAAGAATCAGTTAGAATTTCTGGCATGTGTGAATTCGCACCAAATGGCCTCTGAGCATCGATATTGTTGAGTCCTTCTACTGTGGATATCGCAGAGTCTGTGATTTGCTTGATTCCATAGGACGGGAGCCCGGAGGGTGCTCCATCCCAAGCAGCTGAGCCACGAAGTCTGAGTCTAGCATAGTAGATTTCGTAATTGACATCAATATCGAAGCCATAGGCGCGACCGTCCATCCATGCAATATGTGTGTTTCCGGACGTATCAATTGCAATCGATGGATGAAGGCTGAATGCGTCTTGAAGGGTAATTCGTGTGTCGTTTACAACTACTAAGTGGCCATATCCCAACTGGTCTGTTGATGGGCCGATATCTTCGACATATCGATTATTCGATATGGTTGTACCTGCAGTTCCCTTTGTCCAGCCCGGAGGTGGATTATCCAATACTGAATAAGGATCTAGAATAGTCAAAAATATCTCACGGGAATTATTGGTTGCTAGATATACTAAGGCTTCAACCATTTGTTGAAGTTCAGTGGCACTACTAGCTGAGGTAGGGAAGCTGTATGTTTTTCCACCGGCGTCTGTGTTTCTAAGAGTAGTACCAGGGCAAGTTCTAGTGGTTAGTGAAACAAATCCATTTGGACATTGAGCGAGATCCTGCATATGAGACCCTACATCTGTCGAGCCTTGGCCCCAACCTGCGGCCAATAGAGGCACAGGAACAATACCCGCCTCTACGCAAGCATCGTGTGCCTCATTGATACTTTGAATATCATCAGAGGCCTGTGCTGGATCTCCTCCGTATGGGCCTTCGTCTGAAATTGGAATTACAATCTTGGTTGCATTCGGGTTCCATCTGTGATCCAACTGTGTAGGTGGATTTGCGGCGTTGCCCATTCGGCCCTGAATATCTCTCCAAGATAGGCAGGCCCAAGTTGTACCAGGGCCCCAAAATTCAGAGAAATATCCTCCATCTTGAGGAAGGTTAGTTGCTTGGTTGTCGTAAACTACTTCGGTCAGATAGCGGATACCGCCGGAGTCGTCGGTTGGGGTTTGGCCGAGATGAGTGTTGCGAGGTCCTTGGCTCCCAGAGCCGCCTGTCTGGTATGCGTTTGCACAGTTACCTGAAGTAGCGGCAGAAGGCCAATTTCCACTTAGTGCATAAAGAGTTTCGAATACTGTGATGTTTCCATTTTGTAGCATCGGTTTGAGGCCTTCAAAGTTTCCTCCACTGGCGAAGTTTCCTCCATAGAAAACAACGCACATATCGGCCCATTCAGTATTCATTGAGCCGGATGTATCGATAGGCGCGACCATCTCTACTTTACCGCCTCGGGTATCATCCCATACAACTTGCACGAAATCATCTGCGTCAATCGCAACGTCGGGGTGTCCTTTGTGTCCAATAATTGGAGTCAGGAGTGTGTTGCCTATTGCGACAATCGCTTCGCGACCAGGAAGATCGATTTCTAGCATTGAGTAGTATATCTGAGGCTGTTGGTAAAATTTGTCCAGTTGCTCGTAGGAATCTTCCCAAACTATGTGTGGGTTATTCTGAGAGTCTACGGCTACAGCAGGCCAGTCACGATTCTGTTGGTGACTAGCTATTTCTTCATCGTCGATTATTGAAAGAACGGCATCCAAACCTGAGCTGCCATCTTGATCATCTTGGGACGGGTCTAAGAGGGTGTAGACTATTGTCCACTGTCCTGATTTATCAGTCCAAACAATGTGGACTTTGTCAGCATGATCTACAGCAACATCTGGATGATTAGCACGGTGAGTTCCTGGGTTAGAAATTTGGGTTTCGTCGATTAGAACTTCGCCTCTAGGGTCGAGCATTTTGTAGTACAAATGCTGGGTATTTCTACTCCAAACAAAGTGAGTGTTGCCCATAGAGTCAGCCTCCATAGTAACCATTCTGTCATTATGCGTTCCACTTGTGACTACTTGTATCGCATCTGTCACTACAATCTCGCTTCCTTCTGCCCTATCTGAAAATTCCAACGTAGCAAACAGACTCATCACCATGATGAGAACCAACGTCATGCTACTCCTTACCTTCTTTGTCTCCATCTCGTTCCCTCCAGCATTGCTGCTACAATATCCCTTGTTGGTTTCTTTGGATACTTAACCTGCACGCCCACGCGTCATGCGCCCGCGCGAAGACAGAGATGGAAGATTGTCTAATTTCATTGAAAATTCAGACCCATTCCGCGGGGTCAAAATCGCTACCGAAACCCCCGGTCTCATCGGTGTCTATTGAATGGCTCTTCGGTTCCTTCTTTGGGGCTTTTGTTGTGCGTTGTTTGGCTTTCTTTGCTTCCCAATCGTCTACCTTACCGGGTTTACCAATTCCCTTACCATAAGCATACTTCACCTGATGAATTAATTCTAATTTCGAAAGCCACACACTTCTCATTGTCTGCATAAATTCGTTTTGAGTTAGTCCGTCGAACCATATTGGCCTTGAGAGATTGAATGCTTGCAAAGGACCGGGTAAATCGTCCTTTGACTTGCCTACGTGGAGTACCCAATCGAGGTTCGAACGAGTCAATTGAATTCTGGTATCATGAAGCCATTTCTCCCAAGCATCAGGGTCTTCTTTGCCGTGGTCGCGCATCTCGTTTTGTTGACCCTCATCCACCCTAGTAATCGAGTAAATCAACACTAGATCTCGGTTCTTTGGGATTACAATATTGAAGACGTGTCCTTGTTTGGTGGGAGGATATTTGACGTGGAGGTGAATAAGCGCTTGAGCGTCTGTAACTTCCCTAGACTCAAGTTTCTCACGTGCTAGCCAATCCGTAACTGCACTAGCCGCCGACTTGCCGTCCATGAATGTCGGCTATTGGCTGTCCTATTTGAGAGCGCCGAGTCTAGAAGAGATTTTTTCAATGAGTTCGTGAAATCTCTCTCCCTCCATACTCTTACTCAATTTCACACGTCGGGATGCGCTTGCGGAGTCGGACCACAAATCATAGCCAGATAATGCGATTGAGGCTGCTAAATAGAAAGCTAGCATCAGTAAGATGAATGTGTGTAAAGTAACTAATTGCATCGATATACCTGCGTATAGATAGGTGCCCAATAATGCCGCGGGGGGCCAGAAAAATATCGGTGAAAACATTCCTGCAAGCATGAAGTAAGTCGTGCGTGAGTCCAATCCCTCATCGCTACCTTCGGCCATGAATTTTGCAAGCCCCCATTGTAGCCCAGATGAGGGAAGTGTAATTGGCAAGGTGGAGATAATCAGGAGTAAACCAAGAAGGCCGAGCAGATGTTCAGAAATTGATTTACCTTGCAAACGATTTGATGATTCTAATGCGGTAGCATACAAATCGTTCTTGTGAAGGATTTCTGCAGCTTCTTTAGCTTGTTCAATCATTGGATTATTTTCATCTCTACCTATGTTTTCCCTTACTTGTCTGGTAGCTCGGACTTCCTCGGCCAGTGTTGTCAGAGGAGTATTGGCTTTGTTAGCACCAATGTGGGCCAGTAGTTGCCATGCCCGATAAGTTTCCCAATCGGGAGCATCGGGAGTCATTGGTGAGAGGGTATCGAATATGCGATCGCGTAATTCTCTGGTAGCGTCATGATTAGGTTCAACCCATTCCCCTGTAACTAGACGGGCACGGTCTTCTGCTGAGTATATCGATGGAATCTCAATCGATTCCCCAAACTCAACATAATTGTCGGTACGAAGCCAATGATGAGTTCTCCAATGCAGACCAACGGTTTGGATTACTGGTGCAGGTAAACCCCTCTTGTCTGCGATAGCAGCAGAAGCGAGAGCCGAGCGAGAAGATCCTGTTCGCAACGCGTGTAGTTTGCAGTCTTGATGTGATTTACCCTCTGGCATCACAACTGCCGAATGCCCAGTTGCTAAACACGATGCGACAGTCAACATACCTCTGTCATTGATATGTCTGGCAAAATCTGAATCTACAACGCCTGCTTCTACCTCTGCTCGACGGAGAACGGGTTGGGTCCCAAAACGTCTAGCCCACCAGCCGATTACGGGGCGAGTGGTCAAATCATGCCGTCCGAGTGAAATCACTCGCTTATTTTGGGCTCGCGTAATCACCATAGGGTCGATTAGCCCATTGATGTGGGTTGCAACATAGATAACTCCCCCTTCTGCAGAGGGGGTTGGGTCAGCTTCATATCTTCTGAAAATTGCTTTATTCCCCAATTCAAACATCAAATCAAGTGCTAGTTGAGCCCATCGCTTTCCTGGATGTTTGCCTTCGTGATTGTATGGAACACGAGCCAGTTTATCTCTCTTCAATCTAGTCGCACTTTCGGACAACTCTGGTAGTATCTCGGGCGCGCCTTCTGAGTCCGACACGGGGCTCCGAGGATGCAAGGGGTTGAGAATACACCGATTCTACTCTGTGGCCGCTGAAATGCTTTCAGCAAGGGTTTTCCCGTCTTCTTGGTCTATCTTTCCATATTTCCAGAGGAAAGAATGAGTTGAGTCAGGATATCGTGGAATGATGTGAAAGTGGACGTGAGCGATAGACATGCCTGCCTCGTGCCCGTTGTTTTGGATGAGGTTGTATGCGGTCGCCCCGGTCGCCTTGAGAATCGCACGGCTTACCACTGGTAGAGCCTTACCAAGAGCTGCCGCGGAATCTAAGCTCAATTGGTCAATTGAAGGGGCCGGCTCTTTTGGAACAACCAATGTATGCCCTCTTGTTAGAGGTTGAATGTCCAGGAATCCAATAATGAGGTCGTCCTCATACACCTTGTGACAAGGTAACTCGCCATTGATGATACGAGTGAAGATTGTTGGCTCTTCGCTCATTGATATTCCTCACGATTTTGTAATCTGTTCTGCGATTGCAATCATTCCCTGAAGTTTCAGGGCCGAACACATCTCTGTGTTCATCACGCTTGATTGATCTGTTACTTTGATTCCGTTTTTCTTCATCTCAGCAATAGCATCTGCGGCGGCTTTTAGTGAGGATTTATCTCTAGAGCCATTAATGCAAGAGGACATTACAGAAGCCAAAGTTGCTGATGCTTGACCGACAGATACTCCCTCTCCTGACTTCAAAGATTCGAGTCTCTTTGAGGAGTTTGTAACCGCTTTTTCAACTAAATTTGAGCCCCCAAAAGATGCTTCTTTAGCCCAAGTGGCTGCATGGTTTCCAGCATTTCCTCCGCCTACTAAATCGTCGAGGATTAGGTTACCTGCCAACATCCCCTCTCCATGCATTCCATTGTTTGCAGATCGCCCGGCTGCATAGATACCAGTGGCCCACTTTTTACCTTTTGAGAGGGTTACTCGACCATGCTCATCTACGGGGGCGCCTCCTGTCGTTGTAGCAATGCTTGGTGTGATTGGAATCACGTCTCTAGACATATCTAGGCCTGTTCTGTCCTTGATTCTGGTATGTGTGTTGGAGAACCAAGCCTTAGCATCAGATTCTAAGCTTCTCAAATCTAGAATGCAATCATCATCACCAACTTCGCTGGGTTCAACATCCTCTCCACTGGATTTTCTAACCCTGCCGCCTGAGCCTAATACGTCGAGTGTTATGTTGAGGTCTGTTCCTCTTACAGTAAGTGGGTGAGTAGGGTTGTTTTCCATTCCGGTGAGTGCGAGGCTGGCTGAGGCAATCAGTGCTGAGCCCAATCCAGCTCCATCTGATGGGTTCGACCAAAGTCCTTGATGGCCGGTGGTAGCGAGGACTACCGCCTTGGCTTGGATCCCAATGACTTCTCCCGTGTTGGTATCGTATGCAGTAAGACCTCTTACTTGCTTACCATCCATAACCAACGACATTACTTGGATGTCTGAACGGCGAACAACGCCTCTCTTCATCGCTTGCTCTTCGAGAATACGGGCGATGTTTCGTCCGGTCGCATCTCCGCAGCCTGTCATTCTCGGCATACTGTGTCCGGTAATTTTAGCCGCGTGAGGAAGTCCTCCTTCTCGGCGACGGAGAACAAGGCCCCATCTTTCCAATTCTGCAAGGACGCTGAGCGCTTCTCCGCAAACCCTTGCAGCTGCTACCTTGTCTGTGGTTTCGCCGCCGGCAGAAATGGTGTCGTCACGATGTCCGGAGGAGCTTACTTCGTCGATAGATGCTGCAAGGCCGGCGAGATCTGCGCCCGAGGTCCCTGTGCCTATTCCTGAGGATTCTAGAATCAGGGGTGTGGTTCCAGCATCCGCTGCGGCAATAGCGGCTCTTAGGGCGGCAGGGCCCGAGCCGACGATGACTAGATTCCAAGATTCCATGGTTCTCGTCTCGGGCGAGCCGTGTTTGCGACATGAAGATGACGCTCGGGGCTTCGCTCCGATAATCAGTCTCAATCTGCAAGTGCGAGGGCGATTCTTCGGACTTCGGATGCAGCATCGGCCATTCTATGGCCCATACTTTCCGCCTGGACTCCTGAGGAAAGTAGGGTGGTTACTACTGTTGATTCAATCGTCTCTCCTTCCTCATTTCTTAGAGTGACCTGTACAGGGTGCGGCCCAGATATGGAATCGGGCCATGCCAAGCCGATCCAGAGAACTGTTGAGTCTGCTAGAAGGCGTCCAAATGATTCGGTCAATACGCCTCCCTGCACGCCTAAAGGAGACGGTGATTTGGGCTGAGGGGAGGCGTTTGCAAATACTCGAAGAGTTTGGATTTCGGGTTCTCCTTCAGCAGCCAATATGTCGACTTCAACCGATTGGTTCTTGCCAGAATGGTTGTGTATCATCACGAATAGATTTCCTTGGCCCTGACCACACCTAGGAGGTAGGTCGAGATCTAGTCTCCAAGCCTCCTCGGTAAGAGTAGGGTCTCCCCTGATGACTGAATCCTGTAATCTGTCTGTGAGACGGAATAGGCCGGGTTGCCAAGCCCTAGTATGAGCGAGTAGTCGCCTTAGAGTTCTCATGTTGAACTTAGAATTTGATGAGAAAAGCCCGTCGATTGCTGAGACCTTGAAAACCCGGCGGGTTTCGCTTAGTAGGCCATCTTCGTCGAGTA
Source organism: Marine Group II euryarchaeote MED-G37 (assembly GCA_002457555.1). Taxonomy (GTDB): domain Archaea; phylum Thermoplasmatota; class Poseidoniia; order Poseidoniales; family Thalassarchaeaceae; genus MGIIb-O1. The sequence continues at coordinate 23,548 of NTJQ01000001.1, read as the reverse complement.
ACCCTAGGTGTTCCAAATGGATTGCCTCAAGCAGATGCTCGACTGCCGATTCTGGAGTTTGGTCGCTTCGAACGTCGTGAACTAGTGAGTTTGTCCAAATATCCCAATGACTGGCTGTTTCCGGATCTAAATGAGCGACCAAGAGATCTGACAAGACTCGATCCAGTGTGCTATCATGTAGTGTCGGAGCGTGCAGAGACAACAGCGGGAAGGAATTTGACCGCATGGGAATTGAGGCTTCCAATTGTTGCGTGTTGAAAGCACAAATAGTCGACAATGCGATACAGGCCCCCAGAACTAACGAGGTAAGAGTTTCTCCCGCATCCAGATTCCAGAGGGAAGCGAGAGCGGCTGTTGCAAGAAGGCTGCATGAAATTCTAACTCTCTCTCTAATTCTTCTCTCATCGAGCGAGTTGAGAATACGTTCCACACCGGGGTACGAATTCATAGAGCGGAAGCCTACTGCTCGTAAGCGAAGTCTGTCCCTAGCAGACATCCGAGCGAAGGAAGCGGCGAAAAAGGCAGGCATTAGGCTAAGGCTTAGTCCAACATGTACTGTAATCGCTACTGGAAATGATGAATATTCCCACCCAATAAGCAGAATGGCTGTTGTTATCGGAGCTACCAATGATAACAAGGTACGCAACTGTGGTTGAGGTCTGCTTGTAGCCACTCTGACCCAAAATCTCCTACCTGCGTCTCTGGCCTTTACTCGCAGGCTCAATGCCTGCTCTTGTTGCGCCTGCCGGTCGCTCTCCTTGGCGTAAGGAGTTGGGAGGCTGCGCTCACTCGCCATGCCTGTCCGACATCGAACATGGCTTGATTCTCTCGGCTCAAATTAGAGGTCAAAGTATCAATTTGGGCACCCTTAGAGTTCTTGAGGAGGATGCGGTCGCCGGAGTGGGCGTGTAGCATAGCCTGGATAATGCACTGGCCTCCTAAGCCAGGGACCGCGGGTTCGAATCCTGCCGCGCCCGCCATTAACCAAAGGCAAGGCCATGCTTTCGACCAGAGGTTGCAGCCTTGTGGAGAAAGTTCTCAAAGGGGATTCTGGCGTGCATTGTACTGCGAATTTGAGTGTCACAAATCGCCAATGCGGAGATTAACTCTGAGCGTAGTTCATCGGGTAGTGAAAGACGACGGCCGACGAGGACATCATGGAGTTGTGAAATAATATCATCGGCATCTAACCCATGGTCATTCATTAGGCGATCAATCTCTGCTATTGCGCCCCCTAATACCTTGGAACGACGACCTCTAACGTTCTCCCACCGCCATTCAACAACTCGGCCACGAAGTGCGAGTTCCAGAAGATGTCTTCCCGCTTGCAACGTTGTGGCCTGAACCAAGCGGTGTACTGCAGAGCGGTCCTCGGTGAGTTTTCGTCCATGTAACATCTCTAATGTGAAAATTGCTTTTCGTAAATTGCCCTCGGCAACATAGGCCAAATCACCTAGTACGCCTTCATCAACTGAGATTGATTCGGATTTGGCGATTGATTGCATTGTATCGATTACAGTCTCGCGGCTTGTGGAGGGAATTCGAATCATTTGGGTCCTAGATCGGATTGCATCGATAAGGCGCGAAGGTGCTCTAGCGACTAGGACGAATCTGCTAGCAACGCCGACTGTTTCCATCATTCGACGAAGATATGCTTGTCTAATACCTCCAAGATGATCGGCATCTTCAATCACCAATAATCGGCTGACTGGAATTCTACCTGATTCGATTTCTAATTCAGTACCCGCAGGCGCTACATCTCCTTCCGACGCTGAAATTATTCCTCGGTCATAGGCGTCTAGGCTCATACGGCCGGCTAATGTATCTGATGAGCCCGAACCTCCTGGCCTAAGGAATTCCTCGAACTTGTTCATTGCACCACGGGTTCGCATCAAATCACGCGCTTGCAAAACATGTGTGGTAGATTCCCACCCTGGGCCAAGCATCTGACGCGCTACCAATCGCCAAGAGGCCGTCTTTCCAACACCAGACGGGCCAGTGATTAGCAGATGTGGGGGTTCTGAAGCTAGACTCGCGCTCTTGAGCGCTTCTCGGACACTTTTCGGTGCTGCCAATTCGTCGAAGGTACGCGGAGCATGTGTACTCAGCCAGCTCGCCACGTATCAGCGTGAATTAGGCGGGTCTTGAACTCCGCGCCATTACTTCCACAGGAAGTATGGGATTTCATCGCGCTTTGAGAATCTTGTAACCACGGTCGGTTCCTTCCTTTCGCGGCTTGACGAAAATTCGGTAGCCGCACTTGTGGCAGGACTTGCCGACAGTTCCAACTTCTATCCATTCAATGTGCCCACAGCGGACGCACTTGTATCGCGGTTCTAGAGAGTCCATTGGGGAGTTGCAGTGATTGCAAGACACGTTGCCATCTGGATCGTACTCTTTTCTGTCTGTGCGGTTGCAGGAGCGGCACTTGTAGAGTGTAAGCCTGTTCGCCATCGGGCCGCCGACTTACCAGCCCTTCTTCAATCTGCTCATCGGAAAAGTGGGCCCTAAAGGGCCCTGCGGCAGATATCTACAAAGTTCTGAAAAATATTTGAACCGTACTCGGAGTCATTCACTTCTGGGTGAAATTGTAATCCAAATCGGTCTAATGTTGAGTTCTCCATAGCCTGAATTTCACATGATTCACTACTAGCAGTAATTCTGAACCCCTCGGGCAATTCCGTGACCTCGTCGTTATGGCTCTCCCATACAGTCTGAGATTCCGGAGTTCCGTCGAATAATGGCCCGCCGCCATCGATGAGATTGATTGTCGCAGCACCAAACTCAGGTGCGGGCGCTTCAGCCGCTCGGCCGCCATAATGACCGGCCATGAATTGATGGCCGGCGCAGATTCCTAAAATTGGAATGTCTAGTCCAAGATAGGCTGCACAATTACCTAATTCTCCTGTTAATCCAACACGGGCGGCGCCGCCTGAAAGAATCAGTCCGTCTAATTCGCGAAGTTCAGTAATCGGTGTGTTGTTAGAAAGAATCTGGGTGTCGACCCCCATGTAACGTAGCATACGCCATTCTCGATGTGTCCATTGGCCGCCGTTGTCGATTACGTCGATGACAATGCGGGGCTCGCTCATACAGAATTGCGGCAGAAGAAGGGTGATGAATAATACCCTGTTTTTGCCTCATAAAATAATGCCGAATTGTGAAAATATCAACACCCGCCCCACGCGAGCGATTGAAATAGACAACGGTAGTCGTGCCGATTCCTGCCCCGATGGTGTAGTGGCCTATCATGAAGCCCTGTCGAGGCTTCGACCCGGGTTCAAATCCCGGTCGGGGCGCCACTAATTCTCGTCTTCCCACCAGTTTTCTTCTGGCTGAGTTTCTTCTTTGGATTCCTTGCTTGGTTTGTGATCTTGGTGTTTATGACAATAATCTGTCATTCGAAAATTACCTATGTTACATCCAGGTAGCAAACACGTTCGTGACATAAGGGCTTGGCGATCCGATGGAGATAATGAGTTTCCTTGTCGCTGTTTTTCTTTGATTGAATCAATAGAAATTGATGATGTATCGATTTTTGTTTTCTTTCCGGTTCCGTCACTGGCTGCAGCTATAGCACCATAGAATAGTATGTTACAGAAAATTTCTGCAATTATTCCAGGTAAGGGCAAAATATCACTCCTTTTGGTCTTCCCACCAGTTTTCTTCCGGCTGAGTTTCTTCTTTGGATTCCTTGCTTGGTTTGTGCCTCAAACAATATATCGAGTCTTCATACCTCATAGCATTACAGCCATCAATAGAACAATTATTGTTGATTGAAACGAATTTGGTTTCTTGGGATTTCACTTTCAAATCCTCTCTCACTGCTTCCACCGCGGGAACGAACAAAAACGAGCAACATGCTTCAGCAATTATTTCAAAAACTACCATTCTATCAACGCCATTTTAGCCGCTATTTCCTTTTCATAATCGGCGTAGTTCTTGTGTTCTCGAAAGGTTCCTCGAACTGTGGATTTCACTGCTTCCCCAGCCAAACACTTCAGAATGGAGTCAATTGGCACGATTCCCTGGATATATAGGAAGGCAAAAACATAGTGCCGTCATTAACTACTATTCATACCAAATGCATCGTGGAAAAATGAAGTGAGATGGTTTTCGTATTCTTCCGAATCGCTCCACATCGCATCGACGTGTGCCCTGTCTTCGACATACCAAGTTTCGACATTGCCGCCATTCTCAATCATTCTCTCCTCAAATCGTTCTGAGTGTTCAACAGACACTCTGGTATCCTCGAGTCCGTGAGTGAGGAAAACTGGACGATCTCCTGCGGCATCGGCTGCATGGATTGGGTTTCGTCCATCGAGATCGGCGCCGGCCATCCAACCTCCAACTGTGATTGCTGCTCCTCCAAGGAAGGCAGGGAAGCCCATTCTACCCAGTTCGTTTCGAACAACGAGCGGAAAGTCAAGAACTGCGCTATCGAGCCACATCGCAGCAATGCCTGGCTCGTCCTCAAAGGCAAATGCTGCCGTTCCTCCAAGAGAGATTCCTACCAATCCAACTTCTCCGGCTTGGTAGCCTTTGGAGTCAATTAGCCAATCATATGCGCCAAGGATGTCGATATACTCAACCTGTCCGACCGCAATGTAGTCGCTGACTTGGTCGCTGTAACCGTAATTCCTCAAACTAAAGGAAAGTGAATTGATGCCTCCCTCGGCAAGGAAGGCTTGCATCAGTAGCATTTCTGGTTTGCAATTTCCATTAGAAGGCATTCCGTGGGTCAAGATAACTACTGGTGCTTCCGGGTCGACTTCGACATACCATCCCCTGAGGGTAATCGATTGGTCGTCTCCTCTGGGCGGGAAGCTTGCATTTTCATAGGATTCCATTTGGTACGGGCTAGCATCGAAGTTTTGCCTAATGGCTACTCTCTCTTCTGCAACCTCTCCGGTTCCAAAAGACTCCCAATCATCGAAAGACGTCCAGGAATCTGGGTGATTGTCCTCCCAAACGTAACATCCTGGCTTTGCGGCTATTGCTTGTGATGCGATAACATACCCTAGACCGAGATAGAGTGTAGGGAGGAAAAGCATCAGAGCGACTGCAATTTGTAATGGACGGCTCTTTGGGTCGATTTTCATGGCTCGCGGGTACGGTATCGGAATTTGATTTATTCCGATGCTATCCAAGCCTGAAATGAGCATAGGCGCAGAGATGCGCTGTAATCGCGCTTGATTTTGAGAGAGGGTTGCGGTTTGGCCGGCATCAAATCGGGAAGAATCGCGTGTATGGTTTGATTTACCTGCTCAATTTCTGATTCCTCTACAATTACTCTGCCTCTAATCATTGAAGGAGATGTTCGGTCTAGTAGTGGAATAATTGCAGGCAGGAATTCTATCGTACGATGAGGTAAGTTGACTAATACTAAATCCCATTTACCGGCGAACTCCGAATCATTGCCTAAGGTTAGTGCATTGGCCATTCCAACTAGTCTATTTTCGTGAATACGCTGAAGTTCGATTGCGCCTTCTGGATATGTTCTTCTATCCCACTTCGAGAGGTTTGACATGAGTAGTTTAACCGCATCAGGGTTGAGGTCGGTGGCGAGTAAATCGGAGACTAAATCGGCCTCGGCGAGTAAGGTTGCGAGAGCGGGGCCGACTCCACAAAAGGGGTCTGCAACTCTCAAGGGACCACCTATTTCTTCTCGTAATTCCTTGGCTAGGGCGAGAGTTTCGAGTCTTTCTGTTTGTAATTTGGTGGAGAAGTATGCTTTCGTAGGATCGCATCGAATAATGCGTCCACTTTCCTTCACTGCAACCTCTGTGGTAAGGAGTTCTGGGGGAGCAAATTCTAGGCTGGGGCCGGCTAGAACCCTGTCCGCTAACCTAGCACCTATGGGCTTCAGTTGTCTGATTCTGAATTCGCCTTCTACTCCATAATCGGCTAATAGTAAGCGAATGTGAGGGTGTGCTCCGAGTTTTGCTCTTGCAATAGAATCCGTAAATTGAGCGACTTTATCGTCTATTCTGACAATCATCATATCGCCTACAAACTCGTGATTTGATGGCCAAGATTCCCCCAATTCTTGTATTGTCTGTTGGCTTACTTCGGAAGCGAGAAGAGAAAGCCAATCTGTCTCTATTTTTTCATCGGGCACTCCTTCATGCATCTCAATTGGATATTCTAAGGCTGCTGGTAGTTCTAGAGGGGCGCCGGTATCCAAGGGAATTAGGCGAGAGTGCCCATCTTCGCTAGAGAATACTCGATGGCTCAGAGAACTCCATCCTCGGGCCCGAACGTGGCCTAAAACAGCCTCGACTTCGCGATTTGGAACGACCAAGTGGCGCATCATGTTGATGACGGGCAGGCACACCCCCCGCTTCACCATGACGGACGGCGGGCTCCCTCCGGGTCTCTGGCTAATCGGCCTTGGACCAGGTGACCTTGGGTTGATGACGGCCGATGCCATAGAGCATGCTAGAGCTTGTGACTTCCGATTTCTAGAAGGGTATACTGCAACCTTACCAGGCGATCAAGAAGACCGGTTAGAGGGTTTGGTTGGGAAATGGAAAAAGGCAATGCGACCCATGGTCGAAGACCCCGCCGAGATTTTATCCCTAGCGAATGAGAATTCGGTTGCTTTGTTAGTTGTCGGTGACCCTATGCAAGCGACGACCCATGTCGATTTAGAATCGCATTGTGCCGAGCAAGGCATCGATTTCTCTGTAATCCCAGGTCTGTCAGCGACTTCTATGGCAATTTCATTATCCGGTCTGCAATCATATCGATTTGGGCGACAAGTAACACTTCCTTTCGCTTATGGCGAATACCTTCCTACCTCTCCTTTGGAGATGATTGATTCAAATTACACAAACAATCTGCATACCTTGGTTTTGTTAGATTTGGACCCGACAGGGATGGGTGTTGAAACCCCCCAACCTATGCAACCAAAACAAGCGGTTGAAACCCTACAAGCGATGTTTGAGAAACTCGTTGAACACGAGGGGGGAGTGAGGGAGAGTATGACTACTGCAATTACAAATTGGGATGCGGTTCTGCTCAGTGATCTCGGAACTTCTGACCAAAGAGTAGCGTCTGGGGATTTAGAAGATATAGCGAAATTAACAGGTGGGCGAATACATTGCTTGATTTTACCTGCTAAATTTACTGGTTTGGAACGAGAGGCCTACGAGCGCAGGCGACGCCAAGCATGAAGCGGAGAACATGGAGGGAGCAATATGGCGCGACCACCTGCCGAGGTGAGTTTTCCCGGTGATAAAAATCGCAAGAGGAAGGTTCGTGTTCGCGGAATAAAAAAGGCCTCTAAGCAGATTCAGCAGAGAATTGACAGAAATCTCGAGACTTTGTTGGATAATCCGGAGGTTTTCGTTCCAGACATTGAATGTGAGTTAGGCAAGCCTCGTAGAGATATGTTGGCGGCTACTTTGAGAGATGTCGATACAATTTCTAAGAAGCGACATGACCGCCGATGGTTAGGAAAGAGAATGGGAAAGAGAAGAGGCGATGTTGTAGGGAGAGCCTTGGCGGGTAGTTTACTCGCCGCTGGAGAAGCAGATACTTCGACGGTTTCTGTATACAATAGCCCCATCTATGGGGCTTCGAGTTTTATTCGAAGAGGAAATGGGAAACAATCCCACATGGTTGGGATTCAGAATTTTACTAACCCACGTCTCCGGTTATTGGTTTGGGATGACCATGCTAAGGCTGGCTGGTGGTTCTTCTCCTGGGACGGTGGGTTTGTATGTTCGGGGCAGGAGCCGCACGCTCCTGCTGAATGGATAGAAGATAGCTTGAGGAAATCGAGCATTGATTTGAGTGGGGCCGATGTAAGATTCTCGAAAGGTTTGGAGTTGGGTGTAGTCGAGAATGATGAGTTCACAGAGTCCGGTTGGTTGAAACTAGAATTTGACGGAATTAAGGCAGGGATAGCCGGTGCTGCGTTGGCAAAGACTGGTGAAAATCCATTCGTCCCCTCGATTGCCCTTGGAATGATGCCGCCAAAGATGTCTGCAGTGGCTGAGGCGGATTGGATGTGGAGGCCGGCAGGATGGCCTAGTGATAGGGAATTGCCTACTCAAGCGAGAGAAAGTCTCGATGAAGTTCTACTCGCTTGGATGAATCTAGCGCTAGTTGATGATAAACTCGCACGCTCTTGTAGAAATGCCATTTTGGGTTCGATCGAAGAGGGTTACATCACCGGCAATCATTGGTTTGATATTGATTCGCGGGCGGATTTCCTCTCCCATATGCAAGGGACCGAAGATGAAAAACAAGCAATTGGGATTGTTTTGGATGGTTTGCAAGGAGGTGTTTTAGTTCGCTCAGATGGAGTTGTCTTGGAAGCAGAAAATGATGTTATTCGATTTGAGGATAGTTCTTGCCACCCCGTATTGGTTGCTCTTTGGGAGGACAATGGAATGGCCATACTGCAATCTATGTTTGATCTCGTAGGGGAAGAGGCTGGGGCTATTCACGATAAACAGTCCAAAAGGAAACAAGGATTCGGTGCATTCCTCCGAGAAATCAATGAATCAGTTTCTTCGGCAAGAAAACTTGAGCGTTTGCCTTGGGAAGCGGGTGTCTTGCCTTCACCTCTTGACTTTGCAGAATCCCTGATTAGAAAGGGAGCTGAGGACGGTGTTGCTTCAACGGTTGCGATGTGTCGGAAGGCAAAGGGACTGGATGCGGCAATGGGATGGGCCTGGCTTGTTGTCCACGATCGAACCGAGTCAGATGCTTGGAGATTCGATGAAGCGAGTCGAGACAAAGGAGGAGACTGGGTTCCAGCAATGACGGCTCTTTGGGATGCGGCTGATTCCTTACTAAACAAAGACGATCTAGATGCAAAAGAAGACTACGTCAATTCTATGAATTGGTTAGCAGAAGTATCTGGTGCTGGACCAATAAATCCGTAAATGTCTAGCAATTAGAATTTGAGCTCCAAACTCCATTGTATTCCCAACATACAATTTTTGTAGCGTTAACAAATTCAACCCATGGAATCAGGAAAACCATCATCCCCAACATCGAGCCGCAAGCGAAAAACAGGAATCTTCTGTCAAGCGCTGTGGCAATCAATGTGGTCGTAAAAATTAGAATGCCTGAGATTATCCACCACAGGCATAGGGTTTGGGTATATACTGAGATTAGTGCCAACAAGATTGGAGTTACAAAAAAACCTAAAATCATAGTTTGAATCTCTGAAATACCCGATTTAACTGTTGGAGGAATCGGTACATCTTGAGGTGGTTCTTCGGAGAATGGGGTATTAATCACAAACCTTGCCAAGTAACCAAAGTATGTGATTAGTGTGGCAAAGCAACCCATATTGCGACTAGAATAAGCGATGTTCCTAGAACGCCATTCAGTATTCTAGCCTTTTCTGGAGAAGAGAAAATTTTGCTGAGGCCCATACCAAATGCCGCCCAAGTAAGTACTGCAGGATAGCCTATGGATGCATTAATTGCAACAAGTAGGATTTTTCCGGAAATTCCGCTACCGAATAACATACCCCAACCAGTCATCAAAACGAGGAAATGAATCCATGCCTTGCCATTGACGACTTGAAGAACTAAACCGGTACGAAAACCAATACGTTCTGTTTCTTGGGATTCTTTTTGAGTCGGATCAGATATGGCTACTTTCCACCCTAGGTAAGCGATATAGGTTGCCCCGACCCAAGTAAGGGCTTGAAACATGTCTTGATTTTCTTCGATGAATACGGTGCCAACACCGACAGCAATCCCTAGACTAGACCAGCCGACCAACATTCCAAGAGTCATTGGAATAGATGCACGGAACCCATGTTGAGAACCGTGAGCCGCACAAAGTAGGTTATTGGGCCCAGGACTAAAGCACATTGGTACAGTAAATACTAGCAGCGCAACGAAATCTGCTTCGTTCAAGGCCACACCTCAAGCCAGTGTTGCTAGGTGTTGTTCTGTTTCCGCCAGTGCAGATGAGATGTCGTTCCAAAGGTCTTCAATGTCCTCAATTCCGACGCTCATCCTCACGAATCCAGGCACAATTCCCGCATCATTTCTAACGTCTTCAGGAACGAACATGTGACTAGAATTGAATGGGCACTCGACCAAGCTCTCGACGCCTCCTAGACTGGTTGCTTCGAAAATTATCTCCAAGCTTCTCATGAATTTCAAAGCCGCTTCATCCCCGCCTTTTACGACAAATGAAATCATGCCGGTTCCCTTTGGAACGGTTCGTTGAGCTACTTCGTAATCTGGGCTACTTGGAAGGCTAGGGTGATTGACCTGTTCTATCATATCATGCGCATCGAGTCGTCTGGCTAATTCTGCAGAGTTTGAGGTGTGAATTGGCATTCTTGCATGAAGGGTTCTCATTCCTCTTTCAAGCAAATAGCACATGTGTGGGTCTGCGGCTCCGCCGAAGTGGACCTTTCGAGGGAATATCTCTGCGATGAGGTCTTTTCGACCAACTACTATTCCAGCAATTAGATCTGAATGGCCTCCGAGATATTTGGTCCCCGAATGAATGACCAAATCGAAGCCGTAATCGATTGGATTGCAGGCCCATGGTGTTGCGAATGTGTTGTCTACTATGCATATCAAATCGTGCTTCTTTGCCAAGGAAGCCATCGCTTCTAAGTCACAGACTTTGATTACTGGATTAGTAATAGTTTCAACGTAGAGAATCTTAGTGTTCTCTTGAATTGCAGCCTCATAAGATGCTGGATCTCTCATATCTGCCATTGTGACTTCAATTCCAAATCTAGGCAAATCCTCTGTCATCAAACCATAAGACCCTCCGTAGCAGTCTGCGCTTGCTACCATGTGGTCTCCGCTAGACAGGAGTGACATCAGAGTCGTTGATATTGCAGACATGCCACTTGCAAAGGTCTCTCCGTCCTCTGCGCCTTCTAGTTGCGCTACTTTCATTGCAACTCCTTCCGAGTTGATGCTAGAAAGTCGGGAGTAAAGTGCAGTGTGCTGAGCTCCTGCGGCCCATCCAGCATAGCGCTCGTCTGTCAGTTGATATGTGGCTGTATTGAAAATCGGGGTGACTGCTGCTCCCTCGATATTTTGTGTGCCGGACCATACTGCTCGGGTAGCGAACTCCTTGTCGGAGTGTTTCTCGTTCATGGCCCTCGGACATAGGAGGGGCAAATCAATTGAACCCTAAGGGTTCAAAGAAAAATATTCGGCTACTTTTGATTTATCCATTCAGCGAAATCAGAGGAGGTTTCTGCTTTGAACGAAACTACCATTGGTAAATCGTATGGGTGTTTGGAGTGTATCTCATCGATGAGAGATTTCTTCTTTGTTTCACTTGTTTTGCACTGAATATGCCATTCTGGGTCGCTCTGAATAGACCCCTCCCAACGATAAGTAGATGTTATTTTCGAGTGGTGTGCACATGCCATAAGGCCCGCATCTACTAAGTTGAAGCACCATTCTCCAACCATCGCCTCGAGCCAATCCCCTGGTAGTGTGGTTTGAACGACCCAGACGGAGGGTTCCATGTGTCTCGGCAATGGGCCAAGGCAATCAATTAGATGGTGAAGTTTGAATGCCTGACGACGTTAGGCGCTACTGAGGGGACTGTGTGCTGGACTACAAACAGCCTATCGATACGGGGTCTATCCCTGAAAATGGAGCCAATTTCGATGTCATCGTAGTAGGCGGAGGGCCAGGTGGTTCGGCTGCTGCTGCCTACAATGCGATGAACGGTTGTAAGGTGCTTCTAATCGAAAAAGGCACTTGGCCGCGAGACAAACCTTGTGGCGATGCTGTTGGTGGTAAATCTCTCTCTCATGCCAAAGAATTAGGCGTACTTGAATTGATAGATGAAGCGCCGCACTACGTGGTGGACTCGATCGTTTTTGGAAGTGCAAACGGTTCTGAAGTTCGGGTAATGTTACCAAAAGAGGCTTACGAAAAGCAGGGTTTGCAATCTGGTTATGCGTTGCCTAGAGAGGAATTTGACTATCTCATGTTCCACAAGTGTCAAGAGATTGTTAGGGAGAATGGTGGTTCCGTAATTCAAGGCTTCACGGTAACGGAGATTAATGTTGAAGGAAAGGGAGAGGAGGTATCTGTAACAGGAGTGAAAGGGAATTTTGGAAGAAACTCTCCCGAGGAATTAGAATTTAACTCGGCTCTTACCATTGGAGCGGGAGGTTACAATTGTCCTGTGTCTCGAACAATAACTCTCGACGTTTTTGATGAACCTCATCGAGATGATGATCATTTTTGTGGCGGCTATCGTGAATATTGGGATAATGTGGAAGGGCTCGAGGGGAACGAAGGGCAAATTGAAATCCACTTTGTCGATGAAGTAATACCTGGATATTTTTGGTTATTCCCTGTTGGTGAAGGAGTAGTCAATGTAGGAATTGGTATGCTAATCTCTGAGGAAAGAGAAGCAAAGAAGAGAGGAAGTTGGAGAGGGCTAAAGAAAACCCAAGAATGGTTAATTCGGGAGCACCCGCGGTTCAAAGAAAGATTTGCTAATTCAAAAATGGTCTCCGGTTCTGGTAAAGGCTGGCAGCTGCCATTTGGCTCCCCTAGGAAAAATCCGCCTTCATACCAACCAAGGAGAGGTGCTATGGCGGGTGCAATGACTGTTGGAGATGCCGCCAGCCTAGTTGATCCGTTTAGTGGAGAAGGTATTGGAAATGCCCTGCTTTCTGCCAAATTAACCAGCAAATATTTCGATAAGGATTTGCATTCAAGCGGTTTTACCTCGGAAGCCGCAGAAGCATACATGGATGAGTTATGGGCAATTTTAGGTAAAGAGTTGACTAACTCAAAAACTCTTCAGAAAATGATGAAGTGGAAAAGACTTACCAATTGGTTCATAAAAAAGGCGAATCGTAAGAAAGAAATTGGTACGATAATGTCGGAAATGATTGCCAGTAAAGAGGCTCAGACGGAACTTTGGAATCCTTGGTTCCTGTTCAAGACTATCATCCTTCCCTGATGTGATATCATGACTCTAGACAACACTCTAGCTGGAATCAAAGTGGTATTCCTAGATTTGGACGGGACAATATATCTCGGAGATGATTTGATTGATGGTTCGTTGGAATTTCTCTCGCGGCTTGATGATGCTGGAATCAAGAGGTTTTTTCTGTCAAATAATTCAAGCCGTTCTGTGAAGCAATACGTCACAAAATTACACGGAATGGATATTCCTGCAACAGAAGATGATGTGCTATTATCAACTCACGATTTGCTCTCCTGGTTGACTAATGAAGGAGTAAACCAAACCTACCTTGTTGGAACAGATGGTATGCGAGAAATGTTGGAAGATGTGGGAATAGAAACTAGGTCTACCGACCCGCAGTACGTCGTTCTTGGATATGATACTGAAATTACTTACGATAAATTAAGCACAGCTAGTATCCTAATGCATCGTGGAGTCCCTATGGTCGTTAGTCACCCCGATATGGTTTGTCCATCGCCTGAAGGAGGATTGCCAGATACTGGAGCATACATGGCATTGTTTGAAGCAACGACTGGAAAGAAGCCTTGCCATATTGCTGGTAAACCAAATGCTGGAATGATTCTTCACAAAGTGGAGGAACTTGGTCTCTCGCCTGAAGAGTGTGCAATGGTAGGAGATCGATTGTACACAGATATGGAAATGGCCGATAGAGCCGGGGTTCATGGAGTACTGGTTCTCTCTGGTGAAGCCACTCGTGAGGACTTGGGGGTTGCACCTCAGAACCCTAGTTTAGTAGTCGGTTCTGTTGCAGAACTTTGCTTACGGACTTGTTAGTTTAATCCGCAATCTCAAAAGGGTGAAAAATGATGCTATTGAGTATCGTTGAGGCGTGAGTTTCAATAGAGTAAGTTGCAGAACTACATAGCGTGGAGAGGGATTGGAGTGTCCAGGACGGTTCGGACTGCGATTTGAATGCGCTTCCACTTGTTAGAACATGGCCTAGTTTAGCACCTCATGCTGAGGCTGTTGAACGTCTAGTTCTCATGGGGGCGATAGAAGATGATGAGTTGCGTGATGTGCTCTTACGCTCACCGCGTGGAGTACACGCGCTACCATTGCCAATAGGATATGATGGCGATAACATCGAAGGGAGTGCTTTACGCATGCCTTGGTGGTCTGATGGAGATGCGCCTAACTCACTACTTCCTGGAATTTATGAAACTGCACAAGTTATTCAGATGCTAGAGATTGAGCGTGGGGACTCAGTGATGTTGGTCGCTCCGCGCGGAAATTGGTGGACCGAGATTTTGATGCAATTGGGAGTATCAAGATTGAGAATCGTAGAAGTTGATGATAGTCGACGAGCAGAATTGCAAAGACGGTGGTCTGACTTACGTCTTGATATCGTCGCCGATGCCTGTGGTTGTCGGATTGAATGGTGTGGTGCTGAAGACCTTTACAAAGAAACTCCAGAAGAGGGGTGGGGTAAGATATTGGTCACAGGAGGATTGCCGAGAGCTCCTGTTGGCTTATTGATGCGCCTTTCTTCCGATGGTGTTGCTGTAGCGGCTATCGGAGAAAGCACGGGTACTGTTTTACAGACAATAACACGGCAGGCCGAAGGAGAATTTCAAGCTCAATGGTTGGCTATATGGAATGTAGATATGATTCAAGATGAGGTCGCTCAGTATCTTTGCGATTTAGCGCCATTAATCGAAATGTCGGGTCAAGAGGAGTCGCGGACCACTTCAATCAAGGCTGCTTGGTTGCATGCCAATGATGAGCCTACAAGAGATAGATTGGGGCCCGCGGCCTTGTTGGACATGATCGAAGAAGTCTGGTGTGAGGTTGAGGCAACCACCGAAAGTGAAGGAATTGCGGTAGACCTGCGCGAAGTTCTGGCTCAAGATTTGTTTAGAATGGGTAATGTATTGCAACGGTTAGGCATTCTTCGCGTAGCCGCAGAACACCATGGTAGCTCGTTCCAACTAAGCCCTTCTCCAGAGGCCGCTTGTTATCTTGGAATGACTTTCTCTGAAGATGAAGAAGATGGTTTGGCTTGGCAGCGTTTAGCGATTGAGACTAACCCGAATTATGGCGGTTCCTGGAATGAGATTGGAGAGGCTTTGCTACAAAGAGGGCAGGCCGAGATGGCAATCAAATGGTTCCGGGGGGCAATTAATTCTGTCAATTATTGTGAAAGGGGCGCGGCTTGGGCAAATCTGGCCCGAGCGCATCTGGAAATGGGGAGAACTACCTCGGCATTATTCGCGGCTCAAGAGGCGGCCGCTTTGATGCCTGATGAAGATGAATTGGATGAATTGCTCGAGCAATTAACTGATGGTTTGGCCTGAGTTAGTATTGAAGACAGGGGGCTTATCCCGGTTCAATGGTAACTGTAGTCACCGGCGCTTCTGGATATATCGGTAGCCATGTGGTGGCCAATTTACTCGCTAGGGGTGAGAAGGTCAGGGCTACTGTTCGGGACTTGTCTGACCCAGAACGGATAGCCCACCTTCAGAATCTTCAGATTGCAGAAGGAGGGAGTTTGGAATTGGTTGAGATGGACTTATTCAAGATGGAATCCGTCAATTCTGCAATTGCAGGATGTAGTGACTTAATCCACACCGCAGCAACAGTGGTAGTTCGGTCTCGTGAACCCCAGAGAAAAATCGTTGACCCAAGTGTTATTGGTACTCAAAATGTAATTTCAGCCGTTGAAAAATCGGGGACAATTAAGCGAATAGTGCACACCTCATCTACCGCAGCGATCCGGCCCATGGATTGGAAAGACGGAACTGTACTGACCACTGAAACTTGGGCTGATGACGCTACGCTTGAAGGGAATCCCTACGGCCTAGCAAAGGTTAGCGCTGAGCGCTTAATTCGTGATTGGCATTCCTCTATGGATGAAGAAAGTCGGCCTCGGTTGGTTACTATCCATCCCTGTATGGTGTTTGGTCCGCCCATGTCTCCACGTCACCTTCGAGGCTCCCTTGCAATTCTAATGGCGATTGTTCGGAGGGAAATACCTCTTAATCTCCCAATGCAAATCAACATCGTTGATGTTAGGGATGTTGCAGAAGCTCACGTGAGGGCTTTGACCGAAGGAGAAGACATGGGGCGTTACCTAACCGTTTCCGGAGATATGATGATGAACGATATTGCAAAATCCCTGAAAGTCGCTCATCCAGAACGAAAGTGGGCTACTTGGGAGGCCCCTTACTGGTTAGCGATTATCGCCTCGTTTTTCCATCCAAAAATCGATGTTTCTTGGGCTAGAAGGCATCTCCGAAAGAAGCTCTACTGGGATGCGAGTTCGGCTGAGGAGGAATTGCGAATGGAGTGGCGAGAACCTCTAGATTCCATTCTAGATACTACTCCGCCTATCCTTGAGAATAACTGGGATTAATCCCTTGGTTCTTCTTCAAGTTCTGCTTCAAAAACATCTTCCGATTTATTCCGAAGCCACAGGGTTGTTGCTATGACTGCAATCAAAATAGAGGAAAATGATAATCCGACGAGAAGAATTGACAAGGATGATTCTTCCGATGTTACTGGCATTTCACTGTTAAATCGTGGTATCTTACTTTCATCATAAACTGGCCTTACCATAACCAAATCAAATGAGGATTCCTCATCGAAGAAGTCTGAGGGTGGTGCGGGGTCCAAATCTGAATAGCCGTCGAATCTCAACGGAACTTCGAATGTTATTTCTTCGCTAACGTCAAGTGTTAATAGAACGTCAAAAGTGTACGGGACCCTTGGTTCCATAAATTCTGAACCGGTTAAAACCCCTGTAATTGGCAGAGATATTGCAGTGCCTGTAACATCGAATTCTGTCCAAGCATTCCAATGCTCGGGTTGTATGTCCAACACAATGTAAATGGTGTCTCCAACTATTGTACCTTGGCCTTGGGCATCATCATTTCCATCGGAACCAAGGTCTACGTTTGGTCTGATTTGGGCTATTTGTGCTGTATCAGTGTCCCAATCGAGGGAGCTGAATGCAACTTGCATCTCGTATGTCCCGTTAGGGACCCAAACATAATGGCGATCGTCGGTAGCATATGTCCCAAAAGTGCTCGTAGGTCCGTTATTGAAATGACTCCATTCTCCTTTCCAAGCATGTCTAAGTTGGTCTGTGCTAAGATTCAAGCCCCTAGTATCCATAATGCCTTCATAATGTTCATAGGCATCCCAAACAGTTGCTTCTGGGTAGTCTAGAAATCCATCTTCATCCGGGTCTCTCATCACCTGAAGAGTTCTGGCAAGTGCCAATGCCCTGTCTGTGTCAACGAGCCCATGCCCGACCCTCCAATCATGACATCTGTTTGTATTCTGGGAGATGTAGCAATCCTCTGGAATGTCGTCACAAGTATCGTCATCGTTTCCTTCCTCACACGAATTCCTTAGTATGTTGTAGTGCGATGTAAGTTCCAAAATCAGTTCGATTTCGTGAACTCTAGACTCGTTCCTAATTTCCCAGTCTTCGAATTGTAGGCCTTTAGCAGGCTCATCGAAATACAAGCTAGTGCCTTCGTCGTGATCTTCCATTTGATAGTCAGCAGTTCCCAATGAAGGGGCGGCTGCTAGTAGAAGAGTAGCAATACCTCCAATGTGGGGGGTAGCCATACTAGTGCCGGAGATCGCCATGTAGTATAGGTCACCTTGGGTCCGTGTAGACGCGTCGATGGCTGTTGCCCTAGGGGCAGTGGCCCAAATATCTCTTCCCGGGGCTCCTATATCCGGCCAAGTGTGTTGTTGGGTTTTCCAACCTCTGCTCGAGAAGGAAGTCACAGAATTGCCGTCGTGTGTGAGCGCGGCTACGGATATTGCAGAGGGTGTATTTGCGTATACGTTCGTCCTCAGATCGCTTTCCGATTCGTCCCCACTCCCTCCGCTATTTGAAGCCGCGAAGATGACTGCAACATCGTTTTCATAAGTCAGCATATCTGTCAGGATTGTAACAGTATTGGAAGGGTTGTAATCACCGTTGGTGCCCCATGAATTAGATACGACTCGGATGTTGTATTCGTTCAACCCTGGTCTGCTATGTTGGTAGGTCCATTCTAGGCCTTCTACCGCTGCGAAGATAGATGCACCATCTCCCGTCCCGAGGGCAACAATTGTGGCACCTTTTGCGGTTCCTAGCCTTCTGCCTCCCGAGGCGTCGCCATTTCCTGCTATTGTACCTCCAACGTGAGTCCCGTGTCCGCTGGATGTGTCTGAGTTGCAATTTGGGGCGTCTACCCAAGCCAGCCCTGTCCATTTTGCGGACCAGATTAATTTCTCTCCCGTCCATGGTTCTCCACAATCAAAATCGGGATGTTCTCCGTCAATTCCTGTATCAAGATCGACAGCTGTTGCGCCTTCACCGTCATACTCTTTCAAGGAAAGATCCGGTTCGGTTTTGAGAACCCCGTCGGTTCCAATAATGGCGCGATGCCACGCCAGACTAGCATTTACCCACCTTACAGTTTCATGCATCATTGACTCTGTATTATTCTGATCTCCTGGGAGATAGAAGTGTTCTATCGGGACGTTGAGCTCCATGTGTTCTACTATTGAGAATGTGGATAGTCGAGATATTTCTGTGGCCGTTCCTACAATAAGGCCGCCGTTAAGGACAGACATTTCTGAAATCATTTCTATTCCCATAGATTCTAGCGATCTCCAAACAGTACTATCCTGCTTTCCAGTAAACTGGATTATCACTTCTATTTCTTCTGAGGAATCTAATTTTGAAATCAATTCATTGCTCATTTTGGACATATCAGGGTGTGTGTTATTGCTGGTGTAGGCTATTGAGCCTGACATTGATGCAATGAGCACCACCATGAACAGTGCATTGAATCGCATATTTCTATCGGGAGGGTGATTGGATTTCAACAAACCCCCAATTCGACCGCGAACATATGCACCGTTCAAATCAAGTATGGATTAGATTACCACATACCATGCGAACCATAGCAGTAGCCTTGGTTATGTTGTTGCTCGCATCGATTCTTTCGGGCTGCTTTGGAGGAGATGATGCGGCTCCTGAGGAGCCAGATAGTGTGTTTGATACTCTTTGCCCGGACGGGATTGCCCGAAATGTTTGGTATCATTTTGCTAATGGCACCGACGCTGTAAATTCCTCAAGCATCTTCAACGGAAGTGATGCTTTGGTCGGTGATAATATCCCTCTGTGCACCACAGGAAGTTACTACGGAATAGGAATGTCTACCTTTGAGCCAACGATTGGAATAACGTCCGAAGATAATCTCTACATCACAAGTTGGGGTAATGGAGATTCTGGTTCTACGGCTATTGTCCAATGCTCTAGTTTAATCGGAATGATTGGTTCTGTTGAGTATAGTTGCGTTGATGTTTACGACCCCCCCACTATTCCGGTCGCAAATTCAAATGATCCTTATGTCTACGTTGATCCTTGGACTGATCGAATTATGAAATTCGATATGCACGCTTTATTGGGGATGACTGTTGAATGGTCAGATAACGAAGGACAGAGTTGGAGTCCGCCGACCGTGGCTACTGGAACATCGATCCAAGACCATCAGACAATTGCTTCTTCGCCGTATCCTGCAGCACTACATCCAACGACTTGGGTCTTCTGTATCAATGGAAATTGGCAATCGCCTCTTTGCTCGTCGAGTTTTGATGGTGGTTTAACATGGACACAGCAGGTCCCGGGTTCTCCTCTAAGCTGCAATAGTGGAGGCTTGACTGGTCATATGATTGGTGCAAACGATGGGAATTTGTATCGTGGAAATCCTGGGTGTAATGGAGAAGGGTATTCGATTTATCGAACTACAGATGGAGGTTTAACTTGGACTGAGCACCCTCTCCCCACAGAGACGACTGGTACGGCCGATACTTGGAATTTTGAAGAAGCACAGGTTCATCCTGATGAGGAAAATAATCTCCATGCAATGTGGATGGGGTTCGATAATATGCCCTACTATTCCTACTCAAGAGACGAAGGCGACACTTGGTCTGAGCCTCTAATGATAGCCCCGCCAACTAGGCTAGAGGGCACCGGTTTCCCGGCAATTGCTGCTGGTGGAGAAGGTAGGGTTGCCTTGGCTTATCTCGGTGACTCGGGTAACGATACTTGGAATGGTTATATTTCGATAATTACCGATGCTTTCTCGGATAATCCACTAATTACCACAGTTCAAGTGAATGAATTTGGAGATCCGTTGGATATCTCCGCGGACTGTGGTTACAACCGATGTGGTGGCTTCGGAGATTTCATCGATATTCTAGTCGATCAACATGGAAGGCCTTGGTTCGGGCTTTCGCACAATATCGTCGATGAGGGGATATTTGGTACAATCACAATCGGCCCGAGTCTCCGTGGGCCACTCGCACCACTCGCTGAGATGCCAATGGGCGGACCTACTACGCTGCTTAGCAATCCTACTGGTGGAAACTCCACCGGTTAGTCGTTCAGAGGATTCCCATTTCTTGTAGAAGCCCATACCCTTCCATCGCGTAATAGAGTGAGAATCCTATCATCACCAAGCCACAAATGGCTAGCAATCTTCGATAAACGGTTGCTGATATATTTCCGCTTGCTCGATGAATAGCATAGGCGATTGTTGCTTTTGTCAGCATTATTGTCACTAGGAATGTTATCGCATAGGCTATTGGAGCTAGAATCTCTTCATCAGCTGCTGAGGCCATCAATGGGCCTCCGATTAGAAACCAGAAAACATACACATTTGGGTTCAATAAATTCGTGATTACGCCTCTGAGAAATGAGCCTGTTGGAGGGGGGGCGTCTTCATCCATATTGGGCGGATCTAAACCGAAGCATTCGTACCCCATTTGAGCGAGAAATATCGCTCCTGCCAGTGTAATCGCCAGTAAAACCGAGGGATTTGTTGCTATCCAAGCAGCAGCAAAAAGGCTGAAGATTACTAATGGCCCATCCGTGAAAATAGGGGCGGCTGCAGTCCACAAACCCGCTCGAAGTCCTCCAGAAAGGGTTTCACGGATCACCATTGTTAGGAGTGGTCCTGGTTTGATGCCCTCTACTATCCCTAAAGTGGCACCAGCAATTGCCAAACCTAGAATTAGATCCGTTTCCAAGAAACTCACCGCTACCTACTAGCTGCAATTATTGCCAGTAGGCGTAGTATCTCAACATATAGCCAAATTAGAGTTACCATCAAGCCAAACGCAGCTCGCCATTCAAGTTCTTTTGGAGAGCCGGAAAGCACACCTCTCTCGATGAAATCAAAATCCGCGGCGAGGCAGAAAGAGGCGATGCCTACCACGAATAAACTGAATGCAATACCCCATGGTCCCGGCTCCATTATGGGTAATGAATACCCTACAAATGAGGCGATGATTGATACTATGTATATTACGAATATTCCAAGCACCGCCGAAGTAATTGCAATACGAGTGTTTTCGTCCCAATGAATTAATCCCATTCTGTATATTGTTAGCATTGCTCCAAGGATCGCGAATGTGATAAACGCTGCAACGATTCCGATTCCTTCCAATCCTGGAATTGACTCGTAAAACCAAGTTAAACCCCCTAAACCCATGCCTTCAAACGCAGCATAAAGGCATATGAGGACAGGATTTGTTGAACGGCTGAAAATAACAATCATTGCTGTAATAAATCCACCAAGGAACCCTAACATCATCAAAGGAGCAGATTCTGGCATCGAAAAGGCCGTAAACAGAGCGGTTAGAATCGTAATTGTAAGTAAAATGCCTGTTTTTTCCGCCGTTCCTTCAATGGACATGGTGGTTGATTCATCAGCTATGTCAAAACCATCCCACCAAGGTTTGTCTTGGTAACTAGATGAAGAAAATGTTTCATCACTCAATGCTGGATTGCCAGAACGCATCATATTAATCGCGAATGTTTGGTCCTTCAAAAGGTCAATGCCGGAAATTGGGCTGTTTTGTCGTGTGTAGGCTTTTTAGCAAACTTCCGTGACCTCAGTTCATGGAATTGGCAGCGATTATGAACGAGTCGGAGAGCATAAAAGACTGGATTATAGGCATAAGAAGGGAGTTGCATAGATTTCCGGAGTTAATGTATGAGGAGCATCGTACCAACGCCTTGGTTCGAGAAAAATTGGATGAGTTAGGAATTGGCTACGAGTTTCCTATTGCTGAAACCGGTGTTCTCGCTTCAATTGGTAACGGAAAAGGTCCCTGTATTGCGTTAAGGGCTGATATGGATGCTCTGCCAATCCATGAAACCGCAGATGTTGATTTCAAGAGTGAAATAGATGGTAAAATGCATGCTTGTGGGCATGACTGTCATACTGCTATGCTGCTAGGCGCAGCAAAAATTCTCAGTGACAAAGAAATTCAAGGGACTGTGAAGTTCCTTTTCCAGCCTGCCGAAGAAGGCGGCGCTGGGGGTCAAAAAATGACCAATGAAGGGGCATTAGACGATCCTGAAGTCGAGCGTATTTTCGGTTTACATGTCTGGCCTAGAATGCCTACCGGCCAAGTCGGTTCTAGGGCGGGTTCGTTTTTGGCCGCTGCCAGTTTCATGGATATTGAAGTCAGAGGTGTTGGCGGTCACGCTGCTTCTCCTCACTTTTGCGTGGATCCGGTGCTCGCCTCTTCTAGAATCATCGATTCACTCCAAAGCATCGTTTCTCGAGAAACTGACCCCTTGGAATCTGCAGTTGTAAGTGTGACTGCAGTGAATGGCGGGGATGCTCACAACGTCATTCCGGAATCTGTTGCAATAAAAGGGACGGTTCGATCACTGACAATGGAGGGTTTGAGGCGTTTGCAAACAAGAGTTTCAGAAATTTGCAATCTGGTTGGACAGGCTAATGGTTGTGAAGTGGATGTTGCATTTCCGGGTAACGATTACCCTCCAACATACAATGACCCCGCCACTTGGGATTTTGCCAAGGGGGTCGCGAAAACGCTGATTGGAGCGGAAAATGTGAACGAATTACCTCCGGTCATGGGTGGTGAGGACTTTGCGTTCTATACTCAGAAAACTAATGGTTGCTTTGTGGTGCTTGGGGTGAATAACCCCGACAAGGGTTGCATACACAATGTGCACACACCCCAATTCAAGGTAGATGAAGATGCTTTACCGCTTGGAACTGCGCTACACGTCTCATTTGCTCTAGAGTCGTTAAACGAATGACTAGAGTAGTGGTTTCAGATGCTTACCGGTGTAACTGTGCTTGTTGCTTGCGACTTCCTTGGGAGTGCCCTCTGCGACAATGTCGCCGCCATGCTCTCCGCCTTCAGGGCCGAGATCAAGCACCCAGTCTGCGCACTTTACGACATCTAGATGGTGCTCGATTACGATAACAGTGTGTCCATTCCTTCGTAATCTTAGGAGTACTTCGATTAATTGATGAACGTCTGACATAGCCAAACCTGTTGTAGGCTCATCAAGAATATACACTGTATGTTTTCTTGCTGGACGATGAAGTTCTGTTGCAAGTTTCACTCTCTGGGCTTCACCGCCAGATAGAGTAGTTGCTGGTTGTCCGAGACGTATGTAACCCAGACCTACATCCTCAAGAGTCGAAAGTATCCTGTGAATTTTCTTTTGATTCGCAAAGAATTTTGATGCTTCTTCTACGGGCATTTCGAGAATGTCAAAAATTGTTTTACCGCGCCACTT